>PERG01000001.1 GCA_002928535.1 Methylotenera sp.
TAAAGCTTTCCTTAATTAACCATGAAATTTGTGTTTAACTTAAAGCAAGCCGCACCTATGAAAATCTTGTCAGTCCAGTATACTGTTCGGCAATACTCCGACATTTGTCATATCCATTACTACAGATAAAAAGATCGTCATGATAGAAAATACTCAAAATTTACAACTCGAAGTGGCCGACTTATTAGTGCAAGCCTTGAATCTTGATACGACTGCCGAGCAGATCGAACTGGATGCCCCTTTATATGGAGATGGCTTGGGTTTGGATTCCATCGATATTCTGGAAGTCGCCTTGGTAGTGTCAAAACGTTATGGCTTACAGTTAAAAGCAGACAGTGAAGAGAATCATCGTATTTTCAGTTCATTACGAAGCTTGACTGAATATATAGCCGCTCACAAAACCAAGTAATACAAACACTTCAAAGGCTAACGCTTCCAAGCATGAAAACTGTACGCGGCTTAGCTATTGCAGTATTACTGATTGTTTATACCTTACTGGTGCATCATGTGAATGCCACCGGTCAGGTGAGCGTACTTGGTGCGGTCTTAGCTTTATTCCCATTCTTTTTGATAGCCATTTCTGTCACATTAAAAACAGGTTCTCATCTAAAAGGCTTAGCCTTGCTATTAATCACTTGCATAGCGGCCAGTTTTTTATGGCCATTCATTATGCGTAATACCCGCTATATATTCTGGTTACAAGATATCGGATTAATGTCGGTGTTATTATTGACTTTCGCACGCACATTACAATCTGGTCATAAGCCCTTATGTGTTCAATTCGCGGAAATTATTAATAAAGGTGAGCTGCCTTTAGATCACGCAGTGTACGCTCGCAATGTGACCATTGCTTGGGTGATATTTTTTGCGATGATTATTGTAATCTCAACCTTGCTGTTCTTTTATGCACCGTTAACCACCTGGTCTATCTTCGTCAATTTCGTTACTTTGCCATTAGTAGCTTTGATGTTTGTGGTGGAGTATCTGGTACGTCGGCAAATGTTGACTGACCTGCCTGAAGGTAATGTGCTAGATGCAGTGCGCACTTACATGAATAAGTCCTCAACGCGTTAATATACTTGCTCTAAAATGCAACACCTGCCATTAATATCCCATACTCGTCCTGATCAAATTATTGCCTGGCAACATGGTACTGCGGTCACTGCAAGCCAGTTCTTGTCTGATGTTGAGCATTTAGCCAGTCTGCTACCTGCTGACCAATATATATTGAATGTATGCCGCGATCGCTATCATTTTGCTGTGGGGTTAGCTGCGACGATCCTCAGTAAAAAAGTCAGTTTATTGCCTCCTAGCCATACGCCGGATATGGTTGAGCAACTGCTCAAATACTCCAAAGGTGTGTTTTGCCTGCATGACCAGTTAAGTTGCGATATTGCCCTGCCGAAAGTGCTTTATCCGGTAATGCCCAGGGAAAAATTGCTAACACTTGATGAACATGAACAAATGCAAGTGCCCCGGATTGTTGCCTCACAATTAATAGCTATTGTCTTTACTTCTGGTTCTACAGGCACCCCTGTGCCGCATGAAAAACATTGGGCGTCACTAGTAAAAAATGTTCATGCACAAGCGGCCAGGTTAAAGTTAACGGGTGAAAATGGTTGCTGCTTGGTAGGCACTATCCCGCCACAACATATGTACGGCTTTGAATCGACCATATTGCTCCCCTTACAAAGCGGCAATGCACTACACAGCGATCAACCTTTTTACCCGGCCGATATTGTTAAGGCGCTTTCTGAAGTGCCCTCACCAAAAGTGCTGGTATCAACGCCGATTCATTTGCGACTATTACTTGATGCGGAAATTGAAGTGCCTCCGCTGGCCTTAGTGCTATCCGCGACTGCGCCTTTGTCTGATTCACTTGCAGGAAGAATCGAAGAACGCTTCAATACCCCGTTACTGGAAATTTATGGCAGTACTGAAACCGGGCAGATCGCCACGCGTAACAGCACTAAAACCAATCAATGGTATTTGCTGCCAGATATCCAGTTAACAGTTAAGGAAGGTCAAACCTGGGCAGCAGGAGGTCATATTGAAAAAACTGTGTCCTTAAACGATCTTATTGAAATTGTCGACGCAGAGCATTTTACTTTGCATGGTCGCAGCCAGGACCTGATTAATATTGCCGGCAAGCGTAACTCGCTCGCTAACTTGAATCATATATTGAATAGTATCGACGGCGTTATCGATGGTGCATTCTATATGCCTGATGAGTTGACGCATGATCATGTAACCCGTTTATGTGCCTGTGTTGTAGCGCCAGGCGTGACGCAAGCGGAATTATTGGCTGCCCTGAGGCAATGCCTGGACCCGGTATTTCTACCGCGGCCGCTATTGTTTTTGAAAGCATTGCCACGTAATTCCACAGGGAAACTACCCCGTGAAGCATTAAAACAATTGTTTAGTACACCCCCCCAAAGTGCCGGGTTCAATGCATAATCGCTGCCATGCTTAATAAACAGATTCCGCTTGATATCCCACTAGACCACCCTGCATTTGCCGGCCATTTCCCTTCGATCCCTATTGTGCCCGGGGTTGTGTTGCTGGATGAGGTGCTTTACGCCATTCAACAAGACCAGGAGTTCAATGGCACGAGTTGGCAGATTAGCGCAGTAAAGTTTCTGAGTCCGCTAAAGCCGGGCGAGAAAGCCATCATCCATTATCAAAAAACGGCAAACGGCGGCATTGCGTTTGAGGTATTGGATGATATACGCCAAATTGTCAGCGGCAATCTCACGTTAGCGCCAGCCCTATGACGCAACCCGGCGATTATAAGACTTCAGCCGTCTGGCTTAAAACCCAAGAGCGCAGTAATACGACAATGCTGCGCGTCATGAGCTGGATTTCCTTGAAATTAGGCCGCCATGCCGGCCGCTTTGTGCTGCATCTTATCGCGCTATATTTTGTCTTGTTTGCGCCCGATAGTCGCCGTGCATCATTAAATTACTTACCGCGCGCCTTAGGCCGCCCGGCAAAACTAAGCGATATTTACCAGCATTTTTTCACGTTTGCTGCCACCATTCACGACCGCATCTACCTCATTAATCGTCGCTATGACCTGTTCGACATTGATATACAAGGCAAAGAAGTAATTATTCCCCTGATAAATGCCGGTACTGGCGTGTTCCTGATGGGGGCACATCTGGGTAGCTTTGAAGTCATGCGGGCTATCGGCCGCCAAGTGCCTGGCTTACGTGTAGCCATGGTGATGCATGAAGATAACGCGCAAAAAATTAATGGCATGCTAGCCGCCATTAACCCAGAGTCCTCTATGGATATCATTCCTTTAGGACGCATTGACTCTATGCTGCAAGTGCAGAAGCGATTAGAGGAGGGCATGTTGGTAGGCATGTTATCGGATCGCACACTGGGGGATGAACCGATGGCGCCAGTGAATTTATTGGGTACAGAAACAGGCTTGCCGGTAGGACCGTTCCGAATGGCAGCACTGTTGCGCCGGCCAGTGGTATTTATGGTTGGCTTATATATGGGCGGTAACCGCTACCAAGTGCATTTTGAAACATTGGCAGATTTCACTGATATACCGCGAGGCCAGCGTGATGCAGCTGTGCAGGCGGCCATGCTTAGATATACAGAATTTTTGAACCAGTACACAAGATTAGCGCCTTACAATTGGTTTAATTTTTTTGATTACTGGCAGACAGTTCCCGCTGCGTTAAAAGATAAGAATAAGGTTTAACACGATGATGCGTTACTCAACAGGTTTTAAACAGGTATTACAAAATTTTTTGCTGATTCCCTTGCTGCTGAGTCCGCTGCTTACTCACGCAGAAGCGACTTGGGGACTGGATGCGCTCATGAATACTTTGGCCAGTACGAAATCCGGCCATGCCTCTTTTATTGAGAGAAAATCCATAGCCATGCTCGATCAGCCCGTTGAGTCATCGGGCGAGTTGTTCTATACGGCCCCCAGCTACTTGGAAAAACGTACTTTAAAGCCCAAAAAAGAAAGCCTAGTACTTGATAAAGATAAACTTATTGTTGAGCAGCGCGGAAAAAAACGCACATTATCATTGCAAAGCTACCCAGAAGTGGCGGCTTTTATCGATAGTATCCGTGGCACATTGGCCGGAGACAAAAAGGCACTGGAGCGCGCCTACAAGCTGACGCTGGAGGGGGATGAAAGTAACTGGCATCTGACTTTATTGCCCCTGGAAAATAAAATGAAAAAAATTGTTGAAACCATCGATATTATTGGGGCTGCAGATCAGTTACAGTCTATCGTCATTCAGCAAGCAGATGGTGATAGCTCACACATGACGATCACGCCTATCGCCGCCTCAAATGTCCTCACTAACTAAAGTGCGCTTAAATTTGGAAAGTGGCTTTTAGTATGATCCGGACGATGCTTCAAAGAAGTAAACCAGCCGTTATGATTTGGTTAGTGATGATTATGATCAGCCTCGTCATCATTGCACGCAGCCATTTCACTGCTGATCTATCAGCTTTTTTACCCAGCAAACCGACGGTAGAACAGCAGATGTTGATGGACCAGTTAAAAGACGGTCTGGCCTCACGCCTTATTCTGGTCGGTATTGAAGAAGCTGATCCGATTACGCGTGCCACCATCTCTAAAACGATTGCTCAAAAACTACGTAATCATCCGGCTTTCGTCACCGTTAACAACGGCGAAGATGTCACCACAGAACGTGACCAGCAATATCTTTTTAATCATCGTTATTTATTAAGCCCAGCAGTCACACCAGACCGTTTTAGTGTCGACGGTTTACGTGATGCTATCAGCGAGAGCATTGACCAAATCGCTTCTCCAGCGGGGTTATTGCTTAAATCATTGTTGCCACACGACCCCACCGGGGAAATGCTGCAACTCCTTGACCAGATGAACACCGACAAGCGGCCTAGCCTTGTCGAAGGGGCATGGGCATCGCGCGATGGCAAGACGGCCTTATTGCTTTTACAAACGCGTGCCTTAGGCTCCGATACCGATGCCCAAAAAATCGCTATGCAATCTATTCAGCAGGCATTCGATGAGGCTCAGCGTGACCAGGTAAAATACGGTCAAGTACAACAAGCCAAACTGTTGATGACTGGGCCTGGGGTGTTCTCCGTGGTTTCACGCGATACAATCAAAACCCAAGTGCGTGTTATTTTTATCATTAGCAGTATATTGATTGGCATTTTATTGCTGGCGGTATATCGCTCAGTCACTGCATTATTGTTAGGTTTTCTGCCAGTGTTGACCGGTGTATTAGCAGGCATTGCATCCGTCAGCCTCGGTTTCGGGGTAGTACATGGCATTACGCTCGGTTTCGGCACGGCCTTAATAGGCGAGGCCGTTGATTACTCAATTTACCTTTTCATGCTATCTGAGCGTGAAAATGCAAACAGTCAGAATTTAGACCAAAATCAGCAGCGGCAACAGTGGGTTACCAAAGTCTGGCCTACAGTACGGTTGGGCGTACTCACCTCGGTATTCGGCTTTGCGGCATTATTAATGTCCGGGTTCCCGGGTCTGGCGCAACTCGGCCTTTATTCGGTCACTGGTTTGATTGCCGCCGCTGCCATGACGCGATTTGTATTGCCATATTTACTGCCAGCCAATTTCAAAATAGCAGATGTGACACCAGCAGGCACTAAATTAGCGGCCGTTGCCCAGTTAGCTCCGCGTTTTCGCTGGTTGGCTATAGGTTTATTAGTCGCCTCGAGTGCAATTGTGTACCAGCATCATGACAGGCTATGGAATAACGAACTGGCAGCATTAAGCCCGGTTACCTTAGCTGACCAGCAGCTGGATACCAGGTTGCGTGCAGGGATGGGTGCGCCAGATGTGCGTTATGTCGTGGTCGTGTCAGGTAACAGCCAGGAAACAGTGCTACAAAATTCCGAGCAAGTGTCACGGGTTTTGGCAAGCTTAGTGGAAAATGGCACTTTGCAATCATTCGATACAGCCAGTCATTATTTACCTAGTAAGGCACAGCAAAAAGCGCGGTTAGCAGCTTTGCCTGACGCCGCAACATTAAAGCCTAGGCTTAACGAAGCATTACAGGGCTTACCAGTCAAAGCCAAAGTATTCCAGCCATTTTTAGTAGATGTAGAAGCCGCACGTCAATTACCGCTTTTAGAGCGTAAAGCCTTAGCAGGTACTTCCATGGCGATGGCGGTGGATGCGATGTTATTGCAGCAAGGCGACCGTTGGGCCGCACTCATGCCGCTCACAGCCGTGGAGGGCCAAAGTATCGATGCAGAAGTGGTCCGCCAGCATTTACGTAGCGTCCCCAATGCCTTATTCGTGGACATGAAAATGGAGTCGAATAAGCTATATGCGACTTATATGCATGAGGCCATTATGTTGTCTTTTGCCGGTGTTATCGCCATTATTGTGCTGCTCCTCGTAGTGCTGCGTTCCCCAGCGCGCGTGATTGCCATCGTGATTCCCCTGGCCGCTGCAGTGTTAACCGTGACCGCAGGCCTGGCACTGTTTGGTCAGCAACTCATCATTCTGCACCTGATCGGGATGTTATTGATTGTCGCCATCGGCTCCAACTATGCGCTGTTCTTTAATCCGCCTTCTGAACAAGCTGGCACGGCCATCTCTCCGCGTACCTATGCCTCATTATTGTTTGCCAATGTGGCAACGGTATTGGGGTTTGGCTTATTGGCTTTTTCTACTGTGCCGGTGTTGCAAGCTATGGGGCTGACAGTGGCCCCCGGGGTGATTTTGGCACTGATTTTTTCTGCAGTGTTTGCCAGTCAGAAACCTGCAAGTCAAAGTGCTAAAAATACTGGGCAAAAAAACTGATGCGCTATCTAACGGATAAAGCGCCTCAACCAGCGAATACCTTGATCGTGATGCTGCCAGGCGCGAATCACCAGCCTGAAGGATTTGTTGAGGAGGGCTTTGTCAGTGCCGTGCGTGACCGGCAACTTCCAGTGGATCTCATTATGCCAGAGCTGCCTTTCAGTCACATTGCCGATACCACGGCAGTAGAGGCCTTGCACGCGCACATCATGGTGCCAGCGCTTAACGCTGGATATCAGCGTATGTGGATAGCGGGTATTTCCATAGGCGGTTATATGGCTATGGCGTATGCTAATCACTATCCCGGTATCTTAACCGGCATGTCCTTGCTAGCGCCTTATCCCGGTAATCGCATGACCACGAACGAAATTGCTTCGGCAGGTGGCGTTCAAAATTGGTCTCCCGGGGTGATTGCAGAAGACGATACAGAGCGCCATAATTGGCAATGGCTGAAAGAACATCATGCCATTGGCCCAAAAATTTATTTAGGTTATGGGGTGCAAGACCGCTTTGCCGAAGGCCATGCCATGATGGCGGCATTGTTGCCACCTTCTCATGTGACAGCCATCCCGGGTGACCATGTATGGCCAGCCTGGTTAAGCTTGTGGAATCGATTTTTAGATACGGAATTTGAGTTAACACACGCATGATGAAGCCTCAAAAACAAGTGTTTTGGCATTCAAGCTGGTTAATCAGGATATCAATACTGGTGCATATCCTGCTGCTCGGTTTCGTGGTCCTATATCCCGAATATTGGCGTTACGCTTTGCTGGTGGTCATTTTGAATCATCTTGTGATCACGATCACAGGATTATTGCCGCGCAGCCATTGGCTTGGCAGCAACTGGACGCGCTTACCTGAGTGGTCGGCGAAACGAAACGAAATTGCTTTGACCATTGACGATGGGCCCGAACCAGAAGTGACGCCGCAAGTGCTCGAAATACTTGACCGCTATCAAGTTAAAGCAACATTCTTTTGCATAGGCAAACGTGCAAAACTGTACCCTGAATTAACTAAAGAAATTGTACAGCGTGGTCATGAGGTGGGTAACCACAGCCAGCGTCATCATCACAATTTTTCTTTATCCGGTACCAAAGCGATTACTCGGGAAGTGGCCTCTGCCCAGCAAACCCTCACAGATATTACCGGGGTAGTGCCTAAATTTTTCCGTGCGCCTGCCGGATTAAGAAATATGTTTTTAGCGCCAGTATTAGCCCGCTTGAATTTGCAGCTTGCGCATTGGTCTATCAGGGCCTATGACACCAAGGTTAAAAACCCAGAGCAGGTAAGCATTAAACTACTTAGCGGGCTAAAGCCGGGGGCGATATTATTACTGCACGATGGCAACGCGGCACGTACAAAATCTGATGTACCAGTGATTTTGGCGGTTTTGCCAACGTTAATTGAAGCAGCAAAGCAACAAAACTTACGATTCGTGACATTAACGCAAGCTGCGGAACAACATCCTGCCTATGCTTAAACATCGCTATACTGAATTCAAACCTGGCCTACATAGCCCAAATAATATTAAGAAAGTTTAACTTAATTGAAACCCTTATTACTCTCACATTTTACGGCGACTAGCTGTATCGGGCGAGGCTTGTCAGAAACTCTCAATGCCCTCCAGCAAGGCTTGCATGCCCTCAAGCCCTGTGACTTTGAAACAGTGGATTTACAGACATACATTGGCGAGGTAGAAGGGCTTGATACGGTAAAAATGCCCCCCCATATGCAGGCCTATGATTGCCGCAATAATCGATTAGCGCAATTAGCCATGATGCAGGATGGCTTTGACCAAGCGGTGATGGAAGCTGCGCAGCAATATGGCCGTGACCGTATTGGTGTATTCATTGGCACAAGTACTTCTGGCATTTTAGAAACAGAGATCGCTTTCCGTAACCGCGATATGGAAACCGGAAAGCTGCCAGAAGATTTTATTTACCCCAAAACGCAAAATACTTATTCCGTTGCGGATTTCACACGTCATTATTTTGATCTCACCGGACCGGCATTCGCGGTTTCATCCGCCTGTTCGTCCAGTGCCAAAGTGTTTGGTACGGCAAGGCGCATGATAGAGGCTGGTGTGATCGATGCGGCAGTTATCGGCGGCGTGGATACTTTATGTTTAACGACGCTGTACGGCTTTAATTCACTGGGCTTATTATCACCCCAGGCTTGTCGTCCTTGCGATGCGGAACGTGATGGAATATCCATTGGGGAAGCGGCCGCTTTTATTTTGCTAGAGCGACCTACCGAGCAATTGGACGATGATTCAATCCTGTTACTTGGCTTGGGCGAATCCAGCGATGCTTATCATATGTCTTCACCGCACCCCGAAGGATTGGGCGCACAAATGGCGATGCAGCAAGCATTGAAAACTGCTGCATTGACTGCGTCAGATATTGATTACATTAACCTGCATGGGACTTCAACCCCTAGTAATGATGCGGCTGAAGCCAAAGCGGTTAATGCAGTTTTTAACACTCAGGTGCCATGTAGTTCCAGCAAAGGCGCTACCGGCCACACTTTAGGTGCAGCGGGCGCAATTGAGGCGATTATTTGCGCGCTGGCCTTGCGACATGCATTTATTCCCGGTGGTTTGAATACGCAACATATAGACCCGCAACTGAATATTAATTATCAGCTGGAAAACAAGCCCCAAACATTGAAACGCGTGATGAGTAACTCTTTTGGCTTTGGCGGTACCAACTGTAGCCTGGTATTGGGTTTGGCTAAGCAGATAGGAAGCAACTAATGACAGTCCTTACAGCATATATCAGTGGTATTGGCCTGTTAGGGCCAGGTTTGTCTAGTTGGGCAGCGAGCAGTGCCATCTTGAAAGGCACGCAACCTTACGAAGCCAATAAAACCATTATTCCGGCGCCAGAGTTACTGCCTGCTGCAGAGCGCAGACGTGCCAGTAATATCGTTAAACTAAGCTTGGCAACCTCATTAGAAGCCTTAGCCACTGCCGACATGCTCACAACGGATTTACCGAGCGTATTTTCTTTTTCCAACGGCGACGGGCTAAACTGCCACAGCATTTGTGAATGCCTGGCTTCGGAAGATCGGGAAATTTCGCCTACGCGCTTTCATAATTCTGTACATAACGCCGTAGCCGGTTACTGGAGCATTGCCACCAAGAATATGGCGACTTCATCCGTGCTGTGTGCATATGACGGGAGCTTTGGCGCGGGTTTGCTAGATGCCATGACACAAGTAGTGGTAGATGACACAGCTTGTATCCTGATGACCAGCGATACCCCTTACCCGGAACCCATGCATAGTAAGCGGCCAATTCCGGATAACTTTGGCATGGCCCTGGTAATAACCCCGCAAATCACCGCTCAAAGTATTGCCAAAATCTCCGTGGATGTCACTCAAGAAGCGGCTGATATATTTTCAGATCCGCTGTTGGAAAGTTTGCGTAGCCATTATCCTAGCGGACGCAGCTTGCCGCTGCTACAGGCTATTGCATTCGCACAATCCCAAGCCCAATCTAAGCGTGTGATCATTGATTACCTGGAAGATTTGCGCTTATTGGTTGAGGTCACACCATGTTAAAACCAGCTGCGCCTGATCATCGGTGGATTGCCAGCCATATTCCACACCAAGGCACGATGTGCCTGCTGGATAGTGTGCAGCAATGGGACGAGCAGGAAATTACATGTGTAGCATACAGTCACAGCGCCCCGGATAATCCTTTGCGAGCGCACGGCCGTTTAGGTATTGCCTGCGGCATTGAATATGCCGCACAAGCCATGGCTGTACATGGGGCATTATTGGCACCTGCAGATATCCAAACCCCTAAAGTGGGCTACCTGGTCAGCGTGCGCGGTGTGAAGATGGCGGTAGATCGCCTGGATGCGTTTGCTGGTGCCTTGGAAGTGAAGGCCAATTGCTTGATGGCAAGCGAGAGCAACATGCTCTATGCCTTCACATTAAGTGCTGACGGAACTTTATTGTTGGAAGGGCGGGCAGCAGTGATGCTCAACGCAGAGAGTTTAGCGCTTTAGCCATTGGGAAAATTAAGTGGTATGTTAACTAGAAGAAATAAGTGGAAAAATTAAGATGAAAAAAGCATTAATCACAGGTGGCTGCGGCGGAATTGGCGCGGCGATAAGTAAACGGCTGGCTGCAGATGGCTTTCATGTTTATATTCACGCAAACCAGAATATCGCCAATGCCATTACGCTCGCTGAAGAAATCCGAGCACAAGGTGGCACTGCCGATACCTTACAATTTGATGTGACGGATGGCGTAAAAGCTGCAGAAATTCTGTCTGCTTTGGTAGAAGATACACCTATCCAGGTGCTGGTGAATAATGCGGGTATCCATGATGATGCCGTATTACCGGGCATGCGCCCTGATCAATGGAGTCGCGTGATTGATGTTTCAGTAAATGGATTTTTTAATGTGACCCAGCCGCTGATGATGGCGATGATTCGTAGCCGTTGGGGCCGTATTATTAACGTATCATCCATCTCGGGTATTACAGGTAACCGCGGCCAAACCAATTACTCGGCAGCCAAAGGAGCGATCAATGCGGCTACCAAATCCTTGTCTTTGGAAGTCGCTAGCCGCGGTATTACCGTGAATGCAGTTGCGCCCGGTATTATCACTACTACGATGAGTAACTCAAGTTTCAATGCAGAAGCCATCAGCCAGATGGTGCCTATGAAACGAGCCGGTACTCCTGAAGAAGTGGCCAATCTCATTAGTTTCCTGGCTTCAGACCAGGCGACCTATATCACCGGTCAGGTTATCTCAATTAATGGCGGGATGATTTAAACATTAGCTTTTAAATAAGCGTCTGGCAATTAATATCGGCAGTCGCAACACAAAGCCGATAAACAGCCGCGTGTACATCCATGACAGCAGGATATTGTCTCGCAGATAGCGGAAGTGCGACACGCCGCCTTCGTTAATCGTGAAATACTGTACGGGTGCAGGGATGTTAACGGCTTTAACGCCACGCCAGCTTAAACGCACTGCCGCTTCTGGGTCAAAGTCAAAATGACGCATCCAGGGTTGGAAGCGCATCACTTTAATGAGTGGTGTGATGGGGTAAATCCTAAAACCGAATAGTGAATCGCCAATGCCACCCCACAAGGTTTCCAGGTTAGCCCACCAGTTGGAGATTTTACGGCCTTGCACGCGGATATTGGGTGCGCTGGCATCAAATATCGGCTGGCCTAATATCATGGCGCCCGGCTGTTTTAATGATTCTTCCATAAATCGGCCAATCAGGTTAGCTGGATGCTGACCATCTGAATCCATGGTCAATACATGGGTAAAGCCTTCTGCTTCTGCCATTTTAATGCCATGCAATACCGCCGCACCTTTGCCCTGGTTGCTCGGTAAACACACTACACGCAACCCAGCATCTTCCGCTGCCATTGCTTTCAACTGTACTTCCGAGCCGTCGGTACTGCCATCCACTATCACCCACACCGGATTCCACTGTTCGCGTGCGCTTCTCACGGTGTCAAATACTTTACTCCCGGGGTTATAGCTGGGAATTAATACAAGGTGGGTTTTTGAGGCAGCAAGGGGCATAGTATTAGTCATGGCGAGGGCGTTCTGTGAGCATTTAAACGGGATTGGTTTTTTCTAAGGCCACAGTGATTAAGTTGTGTCATGTTATCTAACAAAGGCGCTTCCTGGAACTCAGGATGCAAGTTCTGGGTAAAGTATTCTTCAAGCTGTTGCATCAGTACATGTGAATCAGCGGGTGGCTCAAAGCGTTTGCCCAGGCGGATATGGTATCGGACCGGCATTATGGGTTTGCGGAATAAAGACCAGCCTTTACTCAAATAACGCGAGTTGGTTTCAATGAGGATAGTTTGTATCGGCACTTGGGCCTGGGCCGATATCAGCGCGATGCTACCCTTAAGTGGGTTTACCGGTTGGCGCACAGTACGTGTACCTTCAGGGAATAATAATAACTGGCCCCCGGTTTTGAAATCTTCACTGGCTTGCATCACCATCTGGCGGATGGATTCATTGCGGATATAACGCGCAAGTCGGGCGCCTGCACCCAGGAAAACATTGTTCATGAGCTCAGCTTTGAGTACGCAAGCGACATTGGGCAGGCGGGAAATTACCATGACAGCATCCAGCAGGCTAGGGTGATTAGGGGCGAGGATGAGTGGGCCTTGGTGACGTAATGCATCCAGCGCTTTTAAATCAAAACTGGCACGCTGTGAAAGGCTTAAGCTGGCCAAGTAGGCACGGAAGGCTATCATAATCACATAGCGGCCCAGGCGCATGGCAGTGAGCTTGGGCAAAACCAGATAAAGCGGGGCAGCGATGAGTGTCCAACTGAGGCTTAAAAAGCCTAGCCACAATAAGCCTAAATATAAGACCGCATAATCGTAAAGCATGAGCAACTTCGCCATCATATGTCCAGACAGGCGGCTCATCATCAGCTTAAGTCAGCTTTCGTCAAGTTCACTTGTGACATATCTGCTTGTGCTATTGCTTCAATCTCTAACAACAGATCCTGCCGGCAAATTTCCGCCAGTATGTAAATGGCTTTGCAAGTGGCGTTTAGATGGTCATGTATCGCTTGCTTGATCAACGGTAAGTCATGGGCATTCCGTACATACACCCTTAAAAACAGTTCATTCAACTTAAATAGCGGTCTATCAAGCTGTTGATTAGCCTGGTTTAACACGATTTGCAAATTGACCATGGTTTCACGGGTTTGTGCAGCAGGGTCATTCAAGTGATAGGTTTCGTGGCCTACGATACTTGCGGTGCCGGAGATGAACAAAGTGGCAATATCAGAAGACTTTAGTAAAGTAGCGCGCGAAAAGCTCGGTGTGCGTGGGCCGTATTGCTCAGGGTATTCATACGCGCTCACTTGTCGGGGGTTTTCAATCGCGATAGGTATCGTATCGCGGCCTAGTAAGAAAGCGATGCTTAGCGGGCCTTTAGATAACCCTAAGGCACATGCGGCTGGGTATTGCTCCCCAATGGTAACGGCATGGCGAGTAAATGCATCTTTACGCCCGGCATTAAATTGCCAATAGCGTTCCAGATTTTTATTTACCCCATTAATATCGGTAACGTAATTCCAAAAGCGGTAAATATAGGGGTAATCAAAAGCCGCCATGAGTTCAAAGATCTCGTTATAGGCTTGCTCCGTGCTGAGTTGCAAACCGGAAACATCAACAGTATCAGCAAATTCTGGCAGCGTGATCACGCCAAACAAATAAGCGGCATTGCTGCGATATTGAATGTGTGCATGGCGACCCGAAACCACAGCGCTGTCTTCAACAATTAACAGCTCGCTCGCCATTTCATGCCCTTGTAACACCTTGGCCGTCAGATTTAAATTGGGGATATCGTTGTAAGCTAATGCAGAATCAAGCCCAGCTTCTGTGAAGTGAATAGCGCCTAGGATGGTATTAGCCTGGGATTTGGAAATGTCTGCAAAGGGCAGATTTATAAAGCGTAGTGATGGTGCGAGTGAACTCATGCGTTAGAAATCAGATAACAAAAGGGCTGTGAGGTAAACAAATTATCGTCTTCTTAAGTGTACGTGACGACTGCTGTTCGAGTGAGGCAAGTATAGCGTATCCCTAAGGTCATGGTTGCGATAATCAACTTAAACCTATTAGTTCTAACTAATTAGCCGATGAAAATCTGTATGATGGCATTGTGCACAGGGCGGGATGCGTGCTGGGCGATGAAAATGTAATTTCGCGCCACATTTATCGCATTCCAAAGTGCCAATCCCTACTGACTCACCGGTACGATAAGTCTGCATTGATGCTTGCTCTTGAAATTTTATAAGCTCTAATGTGGTTTGATCCGCTGCCTCTGAGAAATTGAGCCATAGCTTGCTTTCAATCAATGCAATGTCGAACCCTAACCAATCCTTCAAGGTTTTACCGCTTGTATTTAAATAATTCGCTGCATCTGTAATGTCGCGTTTTAAATAATTCTTGAGCAAAGCTGCTTTATCTTTGCCTAATGACTCAAGCGCACTTACATTTTCACCTAGCTCATTCATTAAATGGTTCATGAATGAGCCACCTTTACGAGTTTGCTGTACCACCTCGTCTAAAGCAGTGTGATAAAAATCACTAATATCATCAGAGATATGGGATTTTTCAGTGGTATTTTTGCCTTTTTTTTGCATTTTTCATCTCCTACTCGAAAAGAACCAAACCATCTACCCGAATGCCCTAATATAAGGAATATCTTTTTTTAAAATAATAGCTTACAGTACTTGGACAAGGTTTTTATCAAAACGATTCCAAATGTTTTTCAAGATAAAAATAAGCTGTAATTTAACTGGTATTTTTAATTTTTTCGGAGCACACCATGACCTTATGCAAAACATTTTTCTTTTCTCTTTCAGATACGCTTTCAAGTATGTGGGTAGCAATTTATTCGATTACCGAAGATAAAGACGCCGATGAATTACGCATTATCTGACGAGTATATAGGCAATAACCATATACAAGTTTTGATTGAGAAGTCCAATATTAACTCTCAGCAAGTAAATTAATCATTGTTAATTAAACATTTAGGAGATACACCATGACATTATGCAAAACATTTTTCTTTTCATTTTCAGACACGCTTTCAAGTATGTGGAAAGCAATTTATTCAATTACCGAAGACAAAGACGCAGACGAATTACGCGTTATCTAATTACCCGTTCACTAGAGCGGGAAAATGAATTTAGACCGATCTTTAAAGTCTATCAATCACAATACTTAGGAGAGAATGATGACTAAAAGCAAAGCTTCAATCGTCACTTTGTCGATGTTAGGTGTGATGGCGGCAATGAGTGCACAAGCGGATGACGACGACGCTGCTGAGGTTCAAGCTATTTCCCAGGCAGCAGGATTATTAACAGTGCAAGAAGCCTCTGAAAAAGCATTGGCGGCCAAACCAGGCACCATAGTAGATACAGATCTTGATCAACGCAGGTGGCCTTCGGCCGGTTGGGATTACGAGTTTGATATCGTAGATGCCCAGGGTCAAAAATGGGAAGTGGAAATTGACGCCAAAACTGGCGAACCGCGAAAAGTGATGCGGGATTATTTCTAACCTAGCAATTCATTAAATAGTAACTACATGTGAATATGTAGGGACCTAGAACTATATTTTCCTAAATGTAGGATGGAATTGTATTAGTCGAATATTTGAATGCTTAAGTCACGTTCGTATGTTGTAAAGCAATTAAATCTTCGATAATTTGTTTGGAATGTTTGGATACATTCACATCTCTATAAATCTTGGCAATTTTGCCATCCGGACTAATCAAGAAAGTATGCCGTTTAGCCAGCTTAAGAATATAAAAATTATTCAACGCTTGATACCTGGCCGCTACGTGCCCATCGGTGTCTGAGAGTAAATCGAACGGTAACTGGTATTTCTTGGCAAACTCAGCATGTGATGCGCTTGTATCTACGCTAATCCCTACCACGTTCGCGCCTAGCTTCTCTAACTGCGCCAAATCATCTCTAAACAAGCAGGCTTCTTTAATGCAGCCCGGTGTTTCATCCTTAGGGTAAAAATACAGTACCGTATATTTACCAGCGTAATCCTCTAAAGTACGGTCCTTACCTTTTATATCCTCTAGCCTGAAATTTGGGGCATCGTCCCCCATGTGAAGTGCGTTTTTTGAATTGGCATAACTGCGATATCCTAATACGGCAATAATTAGCACAACAATATAAAAGAACAGTTTTAAAGACATTTTTTGACTCAAAAGTAAGTGACTAACGAATAAAGTTGGTAGGTTAAGAATAGTTGAATAGATGTAATTCTACAGCTATCCGCCTATAAACGGGCTAGCTTATATTGGGTATTTCTATTGGATATTTGGGTGATTTACTGCTGAGATGCGCGCATGAACTATGCGGCGATTAATAGCTAAACAATTTTGCTACTTACTTAATGCGTCGACTTCATCCTCTTCAAACGCTTTGTAACGCTTACCGGATATTTTGTGCACACAATTTAATATCATAGCTACTACCACAGTCAGGCAAATAAGCGTGACGCTGGTATACCCTGGTGTACCGGCAGATACCAAATGGTTAGCTGTATGATCCATTTGCGATTTCAAACTTTGCCAGTATTTCATGGTAGTCAATGATTTAATGAGGGAAATGCATTAAACAATTTCCGCTTGAAAAATCACAGTCCTGCCAAGCTGATTAATGAGTAAGAATCATCCTACTATGAGTCATATCGCGAAATTTAGCTGGTATCAAGTTTATAGTTACTAAAGGGAAGGGTTATAATTCGAGGCTTGGAATGCCCTCGTAGCTCAGTGGATAGAGCATCCCCCTCCTAAGGGGAGGGTCACACGTTCGATTCGTGTCGAGGGCACCATATACCTAGGTTATAGAGGTAGTGCTTACTAACATAAACGCTTAAAACACGCCACAATCTGTTTGAGTATATGTACATTTGTGTACAAATTACGCCACAGCAGAATTTCCAGCATATTTAGCTAAATGATCTGGTGACAGGTGGGCATATCGCATCACCATTGAGATGTCATGCCAGCCGCCTAATTCTTTTAAAACTGCTAAAGGCGTTCCATTTTGTACATGCCAGCTTGCCCAAGTGTGGCGTAAATCATGCCACCTAAATGTAGATTTATATTTATCCCTGCCTTGCTCATCTTTTCCATCTTTAACTACATCTATCTTGGCTCTGATTAAAGCCTTGTTCCATGAAGTTTTAATGCTTGATATTGGTTCGCCCTTATAAGTGAACACGTAATCATCATTTAAGCCTTCCTGGCTCTTTAAAATACCAATTGCATATGGTGATAAGGGAACAGGTATAGATTTCTTGCCTTTAGCTTCTGTGGCATCAATCCACGCCACAGCGCGATTCATATCTACACTAGACCATTTAAGATTCAATACATTTGATTGTCTCAAGCCTGTAGATATAGCGAACTGTGCCATTGGCTTTAGATGATCTGGTAATTCTGCCTCTAATCGCTTCCATTCAGCTTTGGATAAGAAGCGCAATTTGGTAGTAGTGAC
This sequence comes from Methylotenera sp., assembly GCA_002928535.1. Lineage (GTDB taxonomy): Bacteria > Pseudomonadota > Gammaproteobacteria > Burkholderiales > Methylophilaceae > Methylotenera. The sequence goes on from PERG01000001.1 coordinate 17,833, forward strand.
TTTCTTACGGGGAATAGTGATTGCATCGCACCATCCGCGTTTGTGTGCCATATTGAGTGCTGCGCGTACATTGTTAGCTACTCTGTTATAGCTTCCTGCGGATTTGCTATCTAGTGCATCGAATATTGCGTGACCATCAACGTGTGATAATGGGCGGTTAGGATACAACTCTAGGAATGTTCTTAATGATGATTGTTCTGATGCTGTTCGTTCACTGGCCTTTAGCCATATTTTAAAAGCGTCTGTTAAGGTTTTTCCTGATTCTTTCTTTTGCCTTAGACTAACTTTAAGTTCGTCGTGGAATGCTTCTGCTTTCTTTTTGTCACTGGTGCGAGTAGATTGTCTAGCTCTCTGTCCATCGACTGTGACATAAACCCACCAGATTTCACCTCGCTTGTAGAGTGACATTTTGAACCTTTAGTTTTAGGTGTGTATTTTGAGCGGATGTATTCGATTAAGTCAATATCAACGAAAACCCATTTGCGCCCAATCTTGGCTGCTGGCAATTCGCCATTTCCTACCAATTCAAGCACAGTGCTTTCACTGGCATAGAGAAGTTTAGCAGCTGCTTCTAAATCAAGAGTTTCCATTAATAATTTTCCTTTTTTCCAAATCTTCTTTATACCCAACACACTCATGCTCGCCTTCAACTGTAGCCAAATTGTCTTTATGGATAGATATGCATATAAGCTTCCATTTCTTATCATCTGGATCAAGATAATCGGCACTATGGGTGCATGATTTACAGTTAGCCATTTGGTAGCTCTTTAGGCTCTTGATAGCGGATGATTAAGCTATTTTCTTCATGTTTATGCCTTGTCCATCCACCTTGGCAATCATAGAAAGTGCCTATCATGATTGTTGCGTCAATATTTCCTTTGCTGAAACTGCCAAGCGCATTCTTCTCAAAATCATTCTCTGGTGTAATCACCAACTGAACTACACCATCTTCAATGTATATCGCTGTTTTCATAATCTCTCCCTTAATGCGCCTTTGCCTTCGCTGCTTCGGCTTTATCAGCGCAATCAATCGCATATTGTAAGAACTGCTCCATATCCTCTAAATGCTTATGCACTTCATCAGATACGTTTTCTTTAATCTCTAGCAAATCCTCAATTAATGAAGTGATGCCTAGTGATATATCGTTGATAGTTTTCATGGCTTATCCTGTGATATGGCTTGGTCTATGGATGACCTAATATTAGGTTGTTGCCGCATTTTCTGTGTGCTGATAGTGAACATTTCAACCCATGCAAGACCGTACCTATCAAATTTAATATAACCATTTCGTGTCATCTCATCATCAAGCCATTGCATTCTCTTTTGGTCAGCCAGTAGCTGCTCATACTCTGTTATAGATAGGGTGATGGTGTCTTGTTGTTGTAGAGGAATTGGGAACCACTCTCCATCTGGGCTGGTTCGATAATGCAATTTTCCTGCTATAAACTGTTGTTGATAAAACACGATTAATCCTCTTTTACGGTAATAGGGTTAGAGTATTTGTTCAATGCAAGCGCGGCTTTTGCTACACATAGTCTTAACTGGCTTTCAATAAAATAATAATTATCTGTTCCAGCTGCATTATCCATACCCATGAATGCGATTTCTCGCAAAGCCTCAAGCAATACCTCTACAGAGGGTGGGGCGGTGTAAAGGGGGATTACGTTAATTTCTCTACCTACGCTATTGAGCTTTATCGCTTCTGCAACATTCTCAATTGAATCCGTAACTGCCGATCTTTTACCATCAGTGCCAATAAGTTTCCACGCTACCGGCTCTGCTGATGTTTGCTCTGCAAGCTGTTGGCGTGTGTTCCAAGCATGTGCGGCATCGTGTTCATTGCCCATCTGTGGGCCTACTATGTGGCATGTTGAGCCTGTGCATTGAACGCCATGGCTTTGCAACTCTAAGCCGCTAGTAGTTTTAAATCTTCTTCCTTCTGCACCGCAAAACGGGCAAGGTAATAAGTTATCCATCTCTATATTCCTCTTTAATAAGCCCTAAACGGCTTTATTTTCATTCGGTTGCAGGGCTTGGCGTTATACTGATACGGATTCATTGGCGGCTTTGCGCGGGTCTTTGTATTCGTACCCAAGCTGTTTTTTACTAATACGGATAAACTCAACATCACTGTCTTTAACTGTAGTTTTGCCACCGTGAAAGCTATTAGCGTTTGGGTAGCAACCCTCTATTACTGTGCCGTCATATAGCTTCACGTCATGCTGAATTTTTAATCTGTATTGAAAAGCATCTTTCTCGTAATCAACCCACTGAAACAAATAAAAAGCGTATGGGCTACCTTTCATAATCAATGCGGCGAATATGTCACGCGGATAATCAATTTCGTCGTCGGTAATATTTGTTCCAAACATAACGCCCTTTCTTATGGCACGATCTCTAAGTAGACCTCTGCCCGTATAATCCAAAATGTTTTTAGGTTCTATTCCTAATAAGGTTTAGGTATTCACACATCCTCTTAACAGCATCCGTGTAAAAACACATAAGCACCTAAACCAACAACTACGCTAATGAATGGCGCAGCAATCACAAAGTAGGCAAGCTTCATCCCTTTACCCCGCTTTCGATAGGTGCGGCTGGTAATGGCATCCAATGTGTTACTGGTAAAGCACTAAAGAACCAAACGACATCGTCGCCATCTTTTTTCATGTATCGAATAGGCAGTGCATCGCTCGGGAATACCAGAACTTGTACTCCAACATCAGGCAGCCTCACATCAACGCTAATCCAATTACTCTGCCCCTGTGTCTGTGCGTAGGCTTTAGCGAAGGCTTCTAACTCATCGAAGTTGCTGAATACAATTTCGCCAGCGTCTAAAAACATTTCTGTCCAAGTCGGAAGGACTATTGCACCATGCTCTTTAGCCAACTGCTCTATAGTTTTACTCATCATTTACCATCGCTTTCTGGCTGTGTAGGCTCTGCTGGCTGTGTGATTAGGTTGCGTACAGCTTCCGCGGCACGGTAAAAAGCTAAGTCGCGGGTGATAGTCCAATCGTCTTTGTTCTCTCCGCTACTTGCCAAATCATCTATAGCCTTAGCCGCCATTTCCAAAGCGTTACTCTGTTGGGGTGATGTGTAGAGTGGAATAACAATAGCCTCAACGCCGTCGTTCTTATAACCACTTTGAGCTAGAAATAATTTAGCTTCGGCTTCACTTGTAGAAGTCGCATACGTTTTATTAACTAGGCTTTTGGCAATGTATAAAACCGGTTCAGCGTTACTTTGAGTTGCATTGTTCCAGCCTTCTACATAGGCGTTCTGATACACAATATCCATCAATTTATTGGCACTAATCTCCGCACAATTAATCTTGGAATGAAGGTCACAACCTAATTCACTGAACTTAAATTCATTGGCTTTCTGTTTAATGCTAGCTACTGGCACGTTATTACTTTGGTTACGTGCGGCTTGCCATGCTTCCCATGAGTATTGAGATAACAGGCTTGCATACTTACCGTCAGCTCTGCGCTCTAGTAATATTTCAGGCTTTAATTGCGTAACGCGTTTTTGTAAATCAGCTTCAAACTCTTTACGTTCTTCATCTATTGTTTTCATAAAACCCTCAAAATCTATTTATGGTCATTAGGTCGTGTGGCTTGGCAAGCACTATGCCGTAATCGAGATTGTTAATCCGAAGTTAATATCGCCCAACTTTTCGTTAGGTTTCCGCACGAATTTAACGTCTATTAATCGGTAATATCTAACCATGCCGCCGCCTTCAAATATGGTTTTGTCACTGTTGCTGAACGTAGAAGAATGCAGCAATTTAACCATTCTGCATTTCTTATCTTTGTAGCCGTTTGGTAACAGTTGCTGCACGATGAATGTGCCGTAGTCGCAATTCTTAACGCTTACAATGTCACCAACTTCAATGTTTTTCATAGATAACCTTTTGTTATGGCATATTGCCAATTCGCTTCACTTGCCTAATTAACCAAATACTGTTTTATTACTCTCATGGAGAGAATGTACTTCAGAACGGTATGTCATCCTCAAAATCATCAAAGTTATTGCCGCCTGACGCTGGTTTAGCTGGTGCATCTGCTGGTGGCGTTTGATCGTAGTCGTTGCCTTGTTCTTGCTGGCTTGCATTCGGTTTGCCGCCAAGCATCTGCATACTGTCTGCAATAATCTCTGTGGTGTATCTGTCAGCACCTTCTTTGGTTTGCCATTTGCGTGTTTGCAGACGGCCTTCTACATATACTGGCGCACCTTTTTTAAGGTACTCTCCGGCGATTTCCGCAAGCTTGCGATACATGACTATCGAATGCCATTCAGTTCGCTCCTGCTTTGCTCCGGCTTTATCTTTCCAGCTATCGGTGGTAGCAATACTGAAATTGCATACTGCCTCACCATTAGGCATATAACGAACCTCAGGATCACGTCCTAAATTACCTACCAAAATCACTTTGTTTACGCTCGCCATTTACGCCACCTTTTTTAATAGTTGATTTAACATTGGATTTATATAATGAGCCTCGTAGCTTTTGCGTATGCAGCAAGCCTCAAAAAAATCATCTATGGTTTTATTGATTACAATCTTTCCATGCTGCCTTACTCTTACTCTAAACTTTTCACCTCTAGGCTCAATTCCTGCAATGCCAAAAGCATTGATTTTAAATATTCTGCGATTTAGGCACTGGACCTCTCTGCTTGCCCATCTACAATTTTCTGGCGAATAATCTTTGTCATTGTCTATCCTGTCTAAAGTGTAGCCATCAGGTCTTGGCCCCATGTCAACAAGGAAATTCTTTGATTCACGCCATTCATCACATACACCGATACCTCTTCCGCCATAGTTTGCAAATTGCTTATGACTAGGATTGGTGCATCGTCCGATCATATCGCCCCATATCCAATATATTTTCTTATCCATTAGGCAACCTTTTTCATAAGTTCAACTATTAAAGCCTGTACTTCTAATTCAGCTTTTAATATTTCATCCTCTAAATTATTAATAAATGCCTCATCACGATAGACGCGGATTACTAGCAATTTAAAGCGATCATCTGTGTCGCCATCGTATGAAATAAAATCAATCCATTTGCGACCTGTTACCCACAATCCTCCTTGCAATTGCGCCACATACTCGTCTGGCACTCCATCAATCCAGCGTTGCAAATGCACTTTTGGCGAGCTTGGCGACTTAATTTCAATCATCCCTTCACTACCTATCAAGCCATCAGGACTAACGCCTACAAAGTCATATTTAGGGTGCTTGATGAAAGCAATTTCTTCAACAAACTCTCCAGTTTTAATTTCATAACTTTGTCTCGCTAATGGTTCGTTATCATTGCCCCATTTGAGAGAATATGAAGTCATGCCACTAGGTTGATAGCCTTGAATTCTTTCAGTCGCAATATCCCAAATTAAATCTTCACGTTTTTGCGTTGGCTTGCCATCTTTCTTTTTTGCCAAAACATCATGGAATTTTGAACCAGTCCATTTACCGCAACGAAGCTGATGCCAATCTTCACTTTTCTGCAATATCTCATCCATTTACAGCCTCGCTTTCTTTTGTATATTCGCCTTCAATAACTGCCGCTGGCTTATTGTGCGTATCTGCAATAGCCTTAATGCGGTCACGTTCTGGAATGCCAACCAAAGCCTTGTCGTTCTCTGCTAACGCCTTCCAGGTGGTTTTAAATGATTCTGTGCCGCCTTTTGCCGCTGCCTCCAAAGTAGCAACCAAGCCTTCAATTTTTTCAATGTCTCGCACTTGTTCTTGCTTGCCGTTAGGGTTACGTGTTGGCTGATTTGTGAGTTGTGGCAATCCTTCGCCACCGTCAGTATTTAGGTATTGAATTGCACTTTGTAAACGCTCATTAACTTTAGGCCAGTATTTGTAGGCTTGCTTAATGCAAGTCTTTTTAATCATTTCACCTTCGTCTGATTTCCAAGGTGAAGCTTTGCCGGACTTGTAAGATTGTGAACGGTCACGGATTGCATAAACTTCGCTGATAGGCATTGAGTGCGTTAGATATTCACCATCTGCGGTCTTAACAACGCAGTACACACCGATGATTTCGCCTCTGTTCTTATCGAACGGGCTAAACGTATGCAAGGGCGCTTCATCAAAGCCGCGTAGCTGGAAATTGTCGCTTGTATATACTATGGCGGCTTGTGCCCATTTAATCGCGCCTGTAGCGACTGCTAGATCAATCAAACCCATGTAGCTAATGTCTAGGCATATCTTGCCATCACGAGGCACTAGGTAAGCTTGTTTCTTAGCTGGATTTAGACTGATGCCAATGGCTGCAATATTGGTGACCGCATCAATTACAGATTGCTTGTTACCAAGCGCAGTTTTCATTGCATAATCAGTAGCCAATGCTTGCATGGCGAAGCCAGATTCAGCTTCAAAGCTAATGCTTTTATCTGATAAACGTGATGCGAATGTATCTCGCGTTGATAAAACTATTTCTTGCAGTGCGTTACTCATCTGAAACCTTTCTGGCGAGACTATGCCGCCATAGTTAAATTAACCTTCGTATTCGCAATACTTGCCATCATCTGTTTTAGGGCTTGATGTAAACAAAGTTTGCAGAATCACTATCAGACAAACCATGAAAACTCCCACCATCTGCCAGCCTGATAAATCCATCATTGCAAGTAATATTGTGTTTACTATTACCCCTGCTATTGAAAGCAGAATTCTCATGATGCTGCTACCAAAATAATTAGAGCTACTACTGTTAAGCCGCCAGCTAATCCTAAAGACTGGCAAATCTTGTTTGCTAAGTCTGGTTTCTCGCTGGTATCAATTCGCGCATAATCTCTCATTTCGCCTTCTCCCTAATCACCGCATCCTGCGCTATATCGTCATTAATAAAATATGTTTGGGCTATGCTCATGCAAAGGATGATTGCTATTGCCCACTTGTAAGGGTTAGTCATGTTCACTTTGTGGCCTCTTTATTGTCATTAGAGTTAAGGTCTTGACCAGCATCATGCGGACTCTCAAAGTCAGGATCTCTACCATCAAGCAGGGCATTTATATCTTCGGCATCGAATATCCTTCTGCCATCGTTCAGGGTGTAGCATCTAAGCTTGAGTCCATTAATTTCCAATACTCCCGAATGTGTTGCGTGAGGCAAATCAGTTTCTGCGCCGTTATTGTCAAGAGGCTCCCATGCAACTGATTCAAGCAACTTTTCTACAGGTGTCATCACGCATTCCTCACAACATAGTCAGTAGTGTCATTAATCATTCTGGATAGCCTTCTTTAATCGCATAAACCTTAAACACGGCTTCCAGATATTCTTTAACTCGTGCGCCTACTTCAATGTGCGCAGAATCAGCCACTTCTGCTACTAGCTCACGGAAACATTGCGCTTGCTTGTCATCATCGAAAGATGCCCAATCACTAAAGTCATATGCAGTTCGCACGTTGTTAACAATGTCGTTAGCCACTTCGCTTGCGTAAGGCTTGCGAATAGGTGCTGAGACTTGTGTCTTACGTTCTATGAAATCTGGTGTGGCTATGTTCATTTTCTTATCCTAAAAAATGCAGGGTTACTTACTTTTGCTTTCGCCCTGCTAAGGCTCTGGAGGAGTTAGTGCACCTTCTACTTCTATTCAATAATTTCTAAATCTACGTTATGAGAAACATCTCCAACACAAGATTGAAAACACTCTCTATCGTTCTTAAATCTAAAAGCGCCCTTGTAAAACACAACATTTGCTTCGTAGGTATGTGGCTTTGAATGCTGGATATTTATAGTTACCTTTAACTTATCTCCGGCGCATATTTCAGCGCCGTTAATATCAAACAATCCACTTTTACCGCACATAAGCTTTATCCATACGTGAGCGGATTTGTTCATTAGTCATGCCAGCATTAACAACTAAACAGTTGCTGCATGAGCAAGTGATAGGCTCACGTTTCATGTACTGCATTGCGCGATAGCAAGACTCACGTTTAATAACTGGAATTACGAAACCGCCGATGTTGTATTGTTGTGTTTGCATTTTCATTTCTCCGTATGTTTGCTTGCTCTATCTGCCCGTACTAAGCCAGCGCTTTGCTGAACCGTTCCAACTAGAATCATTGGCATCGTTTAATTGCTTAACCGATGACGTATTAAACCATATACGGTTTACTATGTCAACCATAAAAGGTTTGAAATAAACAAATTTGTGTTAAAGTAAACCGTAGATGTTCGTACAGACAAAAAAAAGCCCTCGGATGAGGGCGTTAAGGACAGTTAATCATGATTGAACTTTTGAGGTTGTTTATATTTAATCTTGCATGTGCATTTAATAAATATGATGTTGCTATAGCTATGCTATTTTGGTTCGAGGAGTCCGCAAAGCCAACCATTCAAGAACGTGGCTATCTAAAAATCCGACTTGTATTTGATTTATTGAAAACAGCAAATAGCGCACTTCGCCATAAGCCAACCCTTTCATCCTTTTCTTAATGTCTGAATCCGGAATTTCAGAAGTAAATAAAAGCATCATAGATTCCGCCGTTCTAAGGGCTATTTTAAAATCACCTTTGGACAGCAAATTTACTTCTTGGCTAATTTCACGAATCGGCTTTTCAGCTAGTTTTAACGACTGATAGGTAATGCTCATTCCATAAACTAACATGCCTTACGCTCCCATCTATCCTTGGCCTTTGCATCTTCCACGGTCTGCCACTAATAAGTGGTGCAGCTGGTTTGGTTGCTGTAAGTGCTGCAATTTGTTTGCCTGGGGGCTTTGAAAGTCTCAAGGGCAGGACGAGTATCGCGGATATAAGGGCGGTATGCATAAGGCTCAGGAGTAGGGCGACTTGCCTGAATTTCAACAAGCTTAGTTTGGTAGTCAGCATCAATTTGCGTCAGCTCTGCATTTGCTGACCTTCTTTTAGACATGAAAGCATCTTTATCTATTTTCCCTGTCTCGTACTCTAGGGCGCTGTCTATCATTCCATTCACTACGAGCATCTGACTTCCAGAGGTTGGCGATGGCTGTGATTTAATATTTTCATATATGCCTAAGTAATAATCAGACCACTTCATTTGACCAGACTCTACTTTTGCAAAATTGGCATGATGGAAATCATTTACTAATGAGCGTGGCGCACTATGCGTTGCGCAACTAGAAATTGTGATTACAGCTAGCAAAGCAAATATTATTTTCATTTAATACTCCCGTGTTGTTATTGCAATTCCTTCATAACTTGTTTCATCTTGTCGTAAAACTCTTGTTCTTTTTTCGTTAAAGCTTTTAATACTGGTGGATTGCTTATATCCAGATCAGCAATAAGCATTTGCCATGGCTGCAATCCATAAACCTTAGCCAATGCATCCAAAGTATCCACGGTTGTAGCTGTTTCTGCTTTTCTCGTTCTACCGATCGTGCTTTGTGATAACCCGGTCTTACGATGCAAATCCCCCTCGCTGTGCTTATTTCTACCCATAAGCGCACTTAAGTTTGCCGCTATTACTTCCCTGCTTGTTATGTTCTTAACCATACTTATTATTTTCTTATTATTGGCAAACCATTTGTGGTTGACGTATCAAACCTTTTATGGTTTAATGAGCCATGGAAAACATTAAAGAATTTGTCGTAACCAACCTTAAAGAGCAGAGCGGCAATATGCGCTTGATTGCTGAAGAAACCGGAGTGCCATATCCAACACTATTAAAAATTGGAAGTGGCGCAATCAAAAACCCCGGCATCGACCATATCCAAGTGCTGCTTTTGTATTTCAGGAAACCAACCTGTTTAGACGCGAAAGGCAACCCTACAAATGACAAAAGAACTGGGGTTGATCGTAGGCATGACCGCAGAAATAAATTTAAGTAGCACATAAAGCGAATCCTACAAGATTCGTTTTTTTGTGCAAGTTTTGGACAGTCAACGATTGTCAACTAAAAGCAACACGGAGGTATGTATGCAAAGAGAAATGAGTTTCTTATCTAACGTGAAAGAGCCTGTAATGGTAGATGTAGCCTTATTAAACCATTGCAAGAACAGACTAGATGCAATCCGTCTGTGTGTACAACTTTCAAACTATTCAAACGAGGTTGTTTGCGAGAACTTGGGAATTGATAAAGGCCATTTCTCACGAATCATGCAAGGGAAAGCACATTTTCCAGATTCAAAAAGCGTTGACCTAATGATGTTATGCGGCAACTACGCGCCAATGCAATACGAGGTGATGCGTACTGGCTTCATTCTACAAAAAGATACGCTAGAGCTTCGCAAAGCAGCGTTAAGGGCAGAGCTAGAACAACTTGAAGCAGCCGCTTAATTTTTAACGATGCAATTGCTAAACAAAAATATTGCCAGTTTTGCAAATTTAACAGCTTTAGTAATTAGTCCTATCAGCCTAATGCTGAAAACCCTGTAGGAGAAATCGTATGTTTGAAATGATTGAAACAATACTTAACTGGGCTTTGATTGGCTTAGAAATAATCATCGTTTTCCTCCTGCTAATGGTTTGGTTAACCCCTACAGAGCAGTTAAACGAAGTGCTGAATGTGAAAGGTGATAGCGATGCTAACTAACGTCACTGAAACATCATTAGAAGCTTTTGCAGAGCTTAAGCATTCATCAACCCTGCAAGACCAGCAACGCAAGATCATCGCTGTAATGAAACCAGAACAAACCTACACACGCAGAGCATTAGCGGCATTAGCAAAGCTTGAAACAAGCACAGCCAGCGCACGTATTAACAGTCTTCTAGACACGCACATTGTTGTAGTAGGGAAAACCAAAGACCCATTAACCCGCAAGACTGTAGAAGCCTTGCAATTGAAAGCTTAATTTATGGCTACCGCAAAACGAAAAGCATTCAGCTCAAAAATTAGATTTGAAGTATTCAAGCGCGATAGCTTCAAGTGCCAGTATTGCGGCAGCAGTGCGCCTGATGTGATTCTTCATGTAGATCATATCCATCCAGTTAGCAAGGGTGGCGATAACGATATTACAAACCTAATTACATCTTGCTTTGATTGCAATATGGGCAAGAAGCATCGCCTGTTAACTGACAACGCTGTTATCGCTAAGCAGAAGGTTCAACTAGACGAGCTCAACGAAAAGCGTTTACAGCTTGAGCTCATGCTTAAGTGGCGTAAAGAGTTGCAAGCCATTAGTAAGAAATCCTTAAGTGTAGCGGTCAGTCAGTGGAATTCCATGATTGAAGGATATTCGCTAAACGAGTTCGGAGAAGGGCAGTTAAACAAGTTGGTTGTTAAGTTCGGTTTAAACGCTGTTCTTGATGCTATGCAAATAGCAGAAAAATACCTCAAGAAAGAAGATGGAGTTCTGACTAAAGAAAGCTGCTCATTAGCTTTCGATAAATTAGGCGGTATATGCAATTTGAAGGCTCAGCCGGAATGGAAGCAACAACTTTCATATATCCGCGGGATTGCTAGAAACCGCCACTCATATCACAACCCTCACGTTCTAATGAAGAAACTAGAAGCGGCTTACAACGCTGGCGTTGAGCTGGATACATTGAAAGAAATTGCCCTTGAATCTCGCCATTGGACAATGATGAATCAGATGATTGATGAAGCTGTTGAAGCTTTACAGGGAGATTTCTGATGGCTAGAGCTCGCAACATCAAACCAGCATTCTTTCTCAACACTGACCTTTCAGAAATTCCAGCTTTAGGCCGTTTGGCATTTATTGGCCTATGGACATTAGCTGATTACAAGGGCTGTATTGAATGTAACTTCAAGAAGATTAAGGCACAAGTTCTGCCTTATGACGAATGCAATATAGAGGAGTTACTTAACGCTCTAGAGCAGTTCCGATTTATTCGGTACTACTTCGTACAAGGTAAACGCTACATCAAAATTGAGAATTTTGAGCGCCATCAGAACCCACATAAGAACGAACGTGAAGCAGGCAGTGATATTCCAGATATTACACAAAAAGATAATGAAAACAATGATTTGTCTCAAGACGGAACAAAGCCCGATTTTATCGGAACTACTCGTGCTGATTCCCTTAACCTGATTCCTGATTCCCCATTACTGAATCCTGTAGATAGCGCAGAAAAATCATCTGCGCCCACAACTCAAAACCAAGCGAAAGGGAAAGCGCTTCCTAAAGACTGGGCTTTACCTAAAGCATGGGGTGAATGGGCTTTGTCTGAAAGACCGGAATTTACCGCACTAGATGTGCGAAAGATTGCGGAAACATTTAAAGACCATTGGGTTGCTAACGCTAATCAAGCTAACGCTAAAAAATCCGACTGGGAAGCGGCATGGCGTAACTGGGTAAGAAAGCAGCAAGCGTCTGCCAAAGGCTTCCAAACCAAAGGTGAGCGCATAGCCGCTAACAACGATAAAGCTTTTCAGGAATTCCTTAACGAAACAAACGAAACCATTATTGAAGGCGAGGTGGTAAATGATTGAAGAAGATAAAAAAGAGTTCGCGGCCTTGTTGAAATCATCAATGGCTATTTACCAGCAAGAAGCAAGCACTGACGTTTTGCGTATCTGGTGGGCTGCTTTAGAACGCTTTGACATTAGCCAAGTGCGTGATGCTTTTGGTCGCCACATTCAGGACACAAAGACAGGCAAGTTCGCTCCTCGCCCTGCTGACATTCTGGCGATCCTTGAAATGATGAATCCTGATGGTCGATTGGGAGTTGAAGAAGCTTGGGCAATGTTTCCCCATGACGAAGCATCTAGCGCGGTTATCACCGATGAGATGGCTGAGGCTATGCAATCAGCCAGACCATTGATGCTAGAGGGCGACACTATCGCGGCTCGTATGGCTTTCAAAGAGGCTTACACACGCATTACCAATAAAAACAAATTTAACGGCGTAGCGCCTCGCTGGTTTCCGTCATTAGGCCATAGCAAAGAAGGCCGCGAGATTGCCATTAAACATGCGGTAGAGCTAGGCAGATTGAGTAGCGACTTCGCGCAATCACTTCTGCCAGCGCCAGAAAATCAAGTTCTAGATAAAAACCTACTGAAACTGCAAAACCTGATGAAAGAAACGCCAATCACTCCTGAACAAAAACAGCAACACAAAGAAAGAATGGCAAACATTAAATCAATGCTAACGAGCAAATGAAACCCATGGAATACAAAACATTAGGCGATTACACCATTTGCAACGTAATTGTTGCTGGTAAAGAAGGCCATGAATTGTTTAACAAGCAAAAGTTTATCGGCAGATATGAGACATACGAATTGGCTGAGGCTAAGTGGAAGGAATTAACAGGATGAAATGCCCAAGAGAAGTCAAATTATGGATTAACAAGATAAGGAAAAACCATTCGAGAAAAAATGGAATATTCAGCGGCTTCTTCTGGGATCACAAGGAAGTTCTATTAGCAAAAAATAAGAATAAATACGATAGAAACCGGAAGGTTGACTAGATGAACGAGCCAGTGATTATCAAGAATGCAACGCTATACAACATGGATTGCATGACCCTCTTAAAAGCCACGCCTGATAAGTTCTATGACTTAGCGATTGTTGACCCGCCGTATGGGATTGGAGCTGGTTCAGTGAATTTCAAAAACGGCTCTAGCAAGTCAGAGAAGGCATATTTCAAAGCCACTGATTGGGATATTAAGCCTCCTTCAAAAGAGTATTTTGATGAGCTTAAACGTGTAAGCAAGAATCAAGTTATCTGGGGCGGTAATTACTTCTTAGACAACCTAAATTCAACTCGATGCATGGTGTTTTGGGATAAGACCATTCACGGCAATAGCTACGCAGATGGAGAAATTGCATGGACCAGCTTTGATAAGAATGTCTGCTACTTCCGCGAAAATATTGCACAGACTAATTCAGAAGGCCGCATTCATCCAACGCAAAAGTCAATCAGGCTCTATGAGTTCATATTAGATAACTTTGCAGAGCAGGGGCAAAAGATTCTCGACACCCATCTAGGCAGCGGAAGCCACGCCATCGCCTGTAACAACCTAGGATTTGAGCTAACAGCTTGTGAGTTAGACAAGGATTACTTTGAGGCCAGTGTAAAGCGTATCAAATCTGCGGCGGCACAGGAAAGACTTTTCGCATGAAATGCCCAACTTGCCACCGTGAGCGCCCAAAAAGCCATGACCAGCGCAAGAAGTTTCACGCCATGTGTCATGAGATCGGAAAGCACGTAGGCGAAACGCCAGGAAAGATAAAAGAAGCGATTAAACAGGATTATTTCGGCATGGATGAATACAAGGTAGGCAACAAATGGTATCGCGCTGTAAGGCCATCAGAAAGCGCACAGATGGCAGAGTATGCAGACTTAATTACTTATACCTACCAATGGGCGGCAGATAACTTGGAATATGTGTTTGCGGAGGATGCATGAAACTCAACGACATAAAGATCAAGCCCAAGACATGCCGTATATGCCGCGATAAATACGTTCCATATCGTGCGTTATCACCCGTATGCGAGAAGTACGAATGCAAGGTTGCCTATGCCATTAAGTCAGCAGAAAAAGCCGCCATAGCACGTGAGAAGAAAGCCAAGCGTGAGCATAAAGAGAAGTTAGCCAAGATTAAAACCAGACAGGAGCATTTACGTGAAGCCCAACGCCACTTTAACTTATACGTTCGCATACGTGATGCAGATTTGCCCTGCATATCTTGTCAGAGGTTTCATTCAGGACAATACCACGCTGGGCATTACAGAAGTGTTGGCAGCGCTCCCCATCTCAGATTCAACGAGCTTAATTGTCACCGACAGTGTTCAGTCTGCAATAACCATCTTAGCGGAAACCAGCTTAAGTACAGACAAGGTCTTATCGCAAAACTTGGGATCGAGGCGGTTGAACAGTTAGAGGCTGACAACGCCCCCAAGCACTACACCATAGAAGAAATACAAGCCATCAAAGTTAAATACAAACAACTTACTAAGCAACTGAAAGAGAGCCAATCATGAACTTAAGCCTATACGACACAAAACGCATTGAACGCTGGAACAAGATTCTGGCAGTAGCTAATGACGCTGCTATCCCAGGCACATTAGCAGCCCTTGCAGATTTAGCACCCGATACCACACGCCTAGACTGTATAAAAATGTGTAAGCAAGGATTCATGGGCTTGATTGAGAATAAATCAATCACAGGCATGACAAAGACCTACTTCGCAAAGATGCCAACGGTGAATATGGAAATGTATGTGCCAATGGAAAAGCGCACACCTGATAGCTACATCAAGAAATCAGTTTTACTTGCAAGTGGCGCAAGACTACACCAGCTAACAGACACAGTACACCACACACGCACCACACCTAAACGCCGTGATGCATGGATAGGTTCAACGTTTTCAACGATGGCATTTTAAGGGGTGGATATGAAATGGCTTTGCAAAATTGGCATACATAAATTAATTCCTCAATTGATTCATGTTAAGCGAGACGGGTGGGAAAAGATATTCCCAGAATATGAACACGTAAACGACAAATGCAAAAGGTGTGGCAAAGTTTTTGAGGTTCAGCAGGGCAATCCACCTTGGGATGAGTACGACTAACGATGAAAGCCAGAAGCCTTGAATGCAGACAAGCAACGCCTATGAGCGATAAAGAACAAGAATCCATTGTGCATGAAAGGGCAGCCGAGCTATGGAACCTAACTAAGCGCAAAGCACTGGTAGATATATTCGACATACGCGATAACGAGTTCAAACAGAAGGTTATCAGTTACGCAAACAACAAATATAGGAAAACAAATGGAAAAAACTAATCAACACATCAAAGACTTTTGCGAAGTGGATATGACCAATTGGCTAGCATCTCGCAGACACTATCTGACAGGTAAGCAGATGAACATACTAGCGCAGTTCATGCCTAGCAAAGCATCGGTAGAGCGTGACTATCTGAATTGCCCATTATGTGCTGCATTCTATCTTGCGCTACTGTTAGAGATTGACCGAGATATTGAGAAGGCCACTTGCTTTCTGTATGTGTATTTCCCTAAGTACAAACCACAGACATTGAAGGCTCATTTACACATTGATATGGAAGATAAGGTAACTGTCCAGACCGCTATACGATGGGCACATGATACGGCAGAGCGCATCTATCATCTGGCACAAGTGAACGTGAGATTAACCGAGATGATGAAGTCTAAAGACTTTGCATTCAATTAACATATTTGTGTTAACGAATAGATGTTAACAAATTCAAATTTTAGGGTATCATTTTTCTATGCTCAAGCAGAGCGTTAGCCACCTTAGACGTGGCTTTTTCTTTGCCCGTTATACTAGCAAACAGTAAGTCTTAGTATAGTTGCATTAAGAAGGATAAGCATAAGCAATCGTGTGTGAACGGTCTTTTGATGCCGTCTAGTCTAGGCTCCGAATGTAAGCGATTCGGCAGGGTGTATCAATCGTATACAGCTAGCACGTTAGAATCGTGTCTGTGTTTATCCTTCTTAGTGTCGCAATATGCCCAATACGGCTAGAGAGAAATCTACATATGTTCGCGCACACTAAGTTCATATAAGGGAAGTTGGCACCTTTTAAAAGCCAATAAATTAGGAGATAAAACCCTATGGAAAAGTTAGATACAGCAATTGAAACAATATTATCTTTGATTACTAAAGATACAAAAGCGGACGAAGCGCTTAAATACACGCAAGCCGCATTAAATTTATCGCATGTTAAAAACATTAATTTTGCGATTAACAAAGCATAAAATTAAAGATTCTGCTGCTGGTACGCTGGCGTAAAGGCAGATAGCAAGCATGAGAGACTAATTAACTCTTAGTAGTCAGAGCCGCTACTCTTGCATAAGGCTCTTGTATAATATTGCTACTAACGAAAGGTGGCGATTATGTTTCAACTAGGTATTGCAAGTTTAATGTTTAATATCCAGAAGTCGATTCTTGATAATGATCGAGAGCAAAGATTGCAAGTGGCATTGTCTCCTGAAGAATTCGCAAAATGGAAAGCTGAACAAGCCGTAGAGCGTAGGCATCAAGAGATTGTATCTGCGATACGCTCTGTTAAAGTAGACTCTACATTTAACAATTATTACTAAATAGACTAAGTAACAAACACACAGCCTCATTGATTATCAGTGGGGCTTTTTTATTGGGCTAAACAAATGGCATCTACTAATGAACATACCGGAGCTTCACTAGTAAGCAAAGCTAATACCAAAGAGTTTGATGCTGGCTATGATCTGATATTCAAGAAGCCAATTAACCTAAATACATATCCTAAACATGAATTCCAGCTTTGCCCGCTATGTGGTGAGGTAGTGTGCGATTGCGAGAAATGACAGATTACGCACTAGGCAAAGCATCCTGCACATTAGAGCTGTTTAAGTTAGATGGCTTAGACAATGTGTGCATGCTAACCAACCTTTACACCAGCAAGACACATCGCAAGCAAGGGTACGCTAAACAACTATTAACCCACATATGCGCTAAAGCAGACACAGAACAATTTGCTGTATTGCTAGAGCCTAAGAGCGATGAAGATATAGAGCAATCAGCATTAATCAAGATGTACCAGGCACACGGCTTTGAAGAACTGCAATCAGCACCTTTATTGCTAGCTAGATTCCCAAAGCCATTAGCATCATCAGTCACTATCAAACCAATCAAGTTAGTTTAAAAGTATAAGTGCTTATCACTTAGTTCCGAAAGGAAGCAATATGCAGCAGGATCAATTAAAAGTAATTTTAGATAGAGTAAAAGGTGGCGAAGGATTAAACGCCATCATTCTGTCGCTTGGTATGAATTTGCAATCTACATTGTTAGATATGCAAGCTAATCACAAGCAAGAGTACAAAGACGCTAAAGAACAACAAAAAAATCAAAGCGTTACCGAGCCGTTACGGAAATAACCATGGCTAAGTTTGAAGAAGGTAACCAAGCGGCCGCAAAAGGCCGCACCGTAGAGAAGTTATTAGAGCGTATTTTGTTACAAGAAGATCATAAACGCTTGCGTAAAGGTTTAGAGGCTTTGATGGACAAAGTAGCAGATGGCGATCAACGCGCATTAGAGTTTGTGACCGATCGTTTAGATGGTAAGGCACGCCAAGCTATTGACTTGGGCGGACAAGAAGATAACCCATTAGCATTTACTAGGATTGAGCGCGTAATTGTCAAGCCTACAGATAAAGACTCCTGAGGTCTTTCTCCCATTACTTGAGCCAGCACGTTACAAAGGCGCACATGGGGGGCGAGGATCAGGAAAGTCACATAACTTTGGTGACTTATGGCTAGAAGAGAACGTAACGGACAAGTATGACTTTGTATGTTTGCGTGAGACGCTTAAGTCATTAGAGTTTTCAGTAAAGAAGTTGCTAGAAGAGAAGATTGCCGCTTTTAACGCTGGCGCTTACTTTGATGTGCAGGATAGACGCATATTATCCAAGCATGGGGGGGTGACCATCTTTGAGGGTATGCAGAACCATACAGCCGACTCCATTAAGTCTCTTGAGGGATTTGATAGAGCATGGTTCACAGAAGCACAAAGAGCCAGTGATAAGAGCCTAACGCTACTTAGGCCGACAATTCGCAAGGATGGTTCGCAGTTATGGTTTGACTGGAACCCTGAGAATGAGACAGACCCAATCGATCAGTTGCTAAGAGGTGAGAATCCACCTAAGGACGCAATTGTTGTTCAGGCTAACTATTTAGACAATCCTTTCCTCCCTGACGTATTGCGTGAGGAAATGGAGTTCGATAGAGCAAGAGACCCAGACAAATACGCATGGGTATGGCTAGGCCAATATAAACAGAACAGTGAAGCGCGAGTATTCAAAAACTGGAAGGTTGAAGAGTTTGAAGTAGACCCTACAGCTCTTATTAGGCAAGGCGCTGATTGGGGCTTTGCAGTTGACCCGACAGTGTTGGTCCAGTGTTACATCGTAGGCCGCAAGCTATACGTGCCTTACGAGGCTTACCGTGTTGGATGTGAGATTACAGATACACCAGCGTTGTTCATGACAGTGCCAGATAGCGAAAGCTGGCCTATTACTGCTGATAGTGCGAGACCTGAAACCATCAGCCACATGCAAAAGAATGGCTTCCCTAAGATCATGCCAGCAGTTAAAGGGCCGAAGTCATTAGAGGAAGGTGTCGAGTTCCTTAAGAGCTTTGACATCATTGTACACCCACGCTGCAAGCATACGATTGATGAACTCACGCTATACAGCTACAAGATTGACCCGCTTACTAACCTAATCATGCCAGTGCTGAATGACAAGGACAATCATGTGATTGATGCCCTTAGATACGCATGCGAAGGCGCTAGACGAGCACAGAAGAAACCAAAGACCGACACAGTTGCAAGAACCCTTACTTATGACCTTAACAGCGGCAATAGCTGGATGGGGTAGGAAACCAAATGGCAGATAAACTAAAACGCACAGAGGATGAAAAGCTCATTGAGCAAGCTCACAAAGAGTTTGAACAAGACTATGAGTATGAGTCCGATTCCCGTGAAGCGTGGAAGATGGATTTGCGTTTTGCCAATGGCGATCCTGACAACAAGTTTCAGTGGGATGCTTCGTATGTTAAAGACCGTGAGCTTAACAAGCGCCCATGCTTAACGATTAACAAGGTCAAGATACACAACCGTCAGATTACTAACGAGGCGCGTCAGAACAAGCCTTCAGTGCGTGTTTATCCAGTAGACAATGGCGCAGACAAAGAAACTGCCAAGTTCTTCAATGGCGTGATTCGTCATATTGAATCTAACTCTGACGCAGAGACAGCCTATGATATGGCGAATGACTTTGCCGTTGATGCGGGTATCGGCTATTGGCGTGTTATTACAGACTACGCTTCTGACGATAGCTTTGACCAAGAAATCTACATTGAGCCTATCAAGAACCCGTTGAATGTGTTGCTTGATTCACGCATACAGAAACCAGACGGTTCAGACGCTAAACGTGGCTTTATCTTTAAGGATATGCCCAAAGAAGAATTTGAGCGCGATTACCCTGATTGCGACCCGATTGACTGGTCTATCAACACTGGTACAAACTGGATTAAAGCAGACTCTATCCGTGTGGCTGAATATTTCCGCATGGAAGATAAGAAAGACACGCTATACGCGCTGGAAGATGGGCAGACGTTCAAGAAATCAGAGCTAGAGAAAGACGTTATTGATCGTTTAGAAGCTGGCGTAATGACTAAAGAAGTCAAGAAGCGTGAACTACGCACCAATGCTGTTAAATGGTACTTAATCGCTGGTAACAAGGTATTAGACCGCAAGGATTGGCTAGGTAAATACATCCCTATCGTCCGTGTGATTGGCGAAGAGAAAGAGATCGACGGAAAGCTAGACCGCAAAGGCCACACAAGGCCAATGAAAGATGCACAACGGATGTATAACTATAATTCCAGTGCATCAGTTGAGTACGGTGCTTTGCAGACTAAGACACCAATCATTGCAGCTAATGATGCGATTGAAGGATTTGAGAAATATTGGGATAGGGCAAACACAGAAAACTTGCCGTATATTCCATACAATCATGTGGATGAAGCGGGCAATCCTTTGCCAATGCCGCAACGCATGGCCCCGCCTGCACCTTCTCAGTTATTTCTGCAAGGTATGCAAGTCGCCAGCAATGAATTGAACATGAGTTCAGGTCAGTATGACGCACAGTTTGGGAATAACCCATCTGCTCAGTCTGGCAAGGCTTTAAACGCATTACAACGCAAGGGTGACACTGCCACTTTCCACTTCACAGATAACGTGGCTAGAGCGATTAAATACACTGGCAAAATACTCGTTGACCTGATCCCGAAGATTTACGATACAGAACGTATTGTGCGTATTCTCGGTGAAGATAACAGCGAGAATATGGTCAAGATTGACCCTAATATGGACAAGTCTTACGAGAAGCGCAAAACGCCAGAAGGGCTACAAGAAATATTCAATCCTAACGTGGGACGTTATGACGTAGCGGTATCTGTTGGCCCATCTTACACAACACGCAGACAAGAAGCATTCGATGCACTCAATGAGCTTGCCTCTCGCAATCCTAAAGTTATGGATATTGCAGGTGACATCGTATTCAAGTCTGCTGACTTCCCAATGGCAGAAGAGCTTGCAGAGCGTTGGGCTAAAACTTTACCGCCTGAGTTGAAAGAACAAGAAGGCGAGAATGCAGAAGTCACCGCTATTAAGAAGCAAGCGGATGAAGTGATTAAACAGCTACAGATGCAGCTAGATAAAGCTGAACAAGCGATGCTTGAGGCTAGCCAAGAAGCCAACGAAAAAGACGGCGAGATTGCACTGAAAGCCCGTGAGCTGGAGATCAAACAATTTGAGGCTGACACTAAACGCTTGCAGGTTGAGTTAAGCGCATTGCAACAGCAGGAAGTGATTGACCCTGGTGAAGTTGAAACATTGAAGGCAGCAGTAGCGCAGTTGATTCAAATGATTGCACCAGAACCGCCAGAACAGATAGTAGAAGAAACACCAGAACCCGCTCCGGCGGGTTTTTTAATGCCAGAATAATTTAACAGAATTAAAACTAAGGTCACTTCGGTGGCCTTTTTTATTGCCTATCGGTGGGCTTTCATCGAGTCCCTAAGGGAGTATTAAATGAGTAAGTTATTACAAGCAATGCTATTTCCATTTATGCATACGTTTCATTTTGGGGATGGTGATGCACCCGCAGTAGAAGCTCCAGCTACAGAGCCAAGTGTAGCGCCTGAGTCCACAGATACGCCTACTGATGAACCAGCGAAAGAAGAGGCAGCAGCGCCCAAGACATTCACTGAGGAAGAAGTACAAGCCCAGATCAATGCCAAAGCCGCTGAGATTAGAAATCGCTATGAACGTAAGATCGAAAAGGCACGGATTGAAGCAGAAACCCGCGCCAAGGTAATGCAAGAAGTAGCAGCTAAACAAGAAGTACAGGATGCACCGCGAGAAGAGGATTTTGCTGATTACAGCGACTACCTGAAAGCCGTTGCCCGTTACGAAGTCAAGCAGGAATTGGCAGAAGAGCGTAAGCAACAACGTGAACAGGAAAATCAACGCACACAGCAAACAGAGCAAGCCCGTAAAGCCGAATTAGAAGAGGCTTTGATGGAAAAGGGAGTAAACAAATATCCAGATTTTGAGGAAGTCGCTGAAAGTACAGGCGAGCTACTCAGAACCAAAGGGTTGAAGTTTTCCCAAGCCATGTTAGGTGCTTTGCTTGAAGCCGACAACTCACAGGACATTGTGTATCACTTGGGCAAAACGCCAGAAGAAGCTGAACGGATTGCACGATTACCCGCTTACGCGCAAGCAAAAGAGATTGGCAAGCTTGAGGAGAAACTCAACGCACAGCCTAAAAAACAAATAAGCAAAGCCCCGGAGCCTATAACCCCTGTTTCGACAGGTAAGGCTAGCAATGACTCTGCAATTACCGATGATCTGCCCATTGAAGAATGGATGGCACGTCGTAATAAGCAAGCCAGGGGGCGTTAGTTACGCCAGTATTTTGTAATCATTAAAGTTCTTAGATAGGCACCGTTTTCTTATGGTGTGAGGAAGAACGCCAGTTGCCCTAGAGGCTTCTGAGTACGAATTGTAAACGACCCCATCCACAGAGCATTTAGATGCATTTGGACTATTGAGCCGCATTTTGTCAATAGCATCCTCAGTGCATTTAGATCCTTTAGCCCTGGGCGGTGGTTTTATACCTAAACGCAAGTTAGCTTCACGCTGCTTTTGTTTTGTCGCATCGGATAGTTTTATCCCAGTGCGAAATTCTCTCAATCTTTGTTTACCAGCATCGGACATTTTATGTCCTTTGCTAATGCCGTGATGACGGTCTGCAACGTGTTCCTTGGGTGATACCCACTCAAGATTAATAGCGCGATTGTCGGCTTTGTTATGGTTGATATGGTGAACCAAAGTGGCGTTGTCAGGTTTGTTGAGCCATACGCTAGCCACAACCCTGTGGGCAAGTAATTGCCTGCCTACCGTTGCATAGCCATCTTTTCTGATGGTGGGTGCAAGAGGTATCAATTTCCTAAGAAACTTTCCACAAGAGGACGCGGCAAGTAAGTGATTGTAGAAGCGGTATTCAATACCGTCATGCATAACTGAAAGCATATGTTCATCCCTTTGTGTGAGTGATTAATGGTAACAGATGTTGGTGTTAAAACAAACCAATTAATTAAAGGAAATGAATAATGTCCAACAGTATACTCACTCCAACCGCAGTCACACGCGAAGCCTTGCGTATCCTGCACCAAAAACTTAACTTCATCGGCTCTATTAACCGTCAATACGATAGCTCTTTTGCTAAAGACGGTGCAAAAATCGGTACAGACTTGAAAATTCGTTTACCTAACGAATATACAGTGCGTACAGGTGCAACGCTTTCAACACAGACAACAAGCGAAATCTCAACAACACTTTCAGTTGCTACGCAAAAAGGTGTTGATACGACTTTCACTACATCTGAGTTAACTCTGAGCTTGCAAGACTTCTCAGAGCGTATCTTAGAGCCAGCAATGTCTGTTTTAGCTGCAAACATCGAAGCTGACGCATTATCAATGGCTTTGGATGTGTACCAAGCAGTTAACAACGTAGGTTCAGCCATCACACTTAACAAAGTGTTGGGCGCACGTAAATTGCTGACTGATGCTTTAGCTCCTAGCTCTAACCGTACTCTGTTATTGAATACGCAAGACAACCTAGACTTGGTTGACGGATTAAAAGGCTTATTTCAAGACTCAGGCGAGATTGCTAAACAATACCGTGAAGGTATGGTAGGCCGCACTGCTGGCTTCGGTGACATCTACGAAAACACATTGTTAGCCTCACAAACCACAGGTACAGCCGCTTCCGCTACGACTTACACAGTCAATGGCGCAGTGACAACCAACGGCTCAACAGCCGTGACAGTTGCAGTAGGTGCTACAACCTTCAAAAAAGGTGATGTGTTTACTGTAGTAGGTTGTAACCGTGTGCATCCAGAGTCAAAAGTAGACACAGGCAACTTGCAACAATTCGTTGTAACTGCTGATTACGCTGGCGGTGCTGGTAGCTTGAGTTTTGCGCCTGCTATCTACACTACTGGTGGCCGTCAAAACGTGACTGCTGGCGGTATGCCTAACGGTGCTGCATTAACCAAAGTAGGCGGCGCTTCTGCTGTGTATAAACCTTCTATGGCTTATCACAAAGATGCATTCACATTCGTATCTGCTGACTTGGAAGATGTAAGCAAATACGGTGCTTGGGGCGCTCGTGAAGTGATGGACGGTGTATCTATGCGTATTGCTCGTCAATATGCGATTGGCACTGACACCATCCCATGCCGTATCGACGTTCTGTATGGCTACAAAACTATCCGCGCTCAATTAGCAGCACGTATCTTATCTAACTAAGGAGTCTGCACATGGCTGGAGTTATCACTGGCAATGTGCAGAGTATAGGCGTGGTTTCGGTCGCGCTTACTCCTGCACTAGTAGCCGCAAACACAACCGCCGAACAGACTTTCACTGTTCCAGGCGTTTTATCAACAGACCTATTGGGCGAAGTAAACAAACCATCTTCACAAGCTGGTTTGGGTATCGCTGGTATTCGCGTAACAGCAGCAAATACTATCGGTATCACTTTCAGCAATAACACTGCCGCAGGCATCACGCCTACAGCCGCAGAAACCTACAAGTTCCTGTTGGTCAGGCCAGACTCAACCCAAGCAGGCTTTAACGTTTAAACAAGCCCCCGAAAGGGGGTTTTTCTATTGAGGTTCACCATGTTCAATGAATACCCAAAAGTCTTATACAAAGGCGGTTTAGATGGTAAATCTGATGTTGTATTCAATGCTGATGAAGAAGCTGAACTGCGCAAAGATGGCTACAAATCATTAGCCGAGCCTCAAGAGAAAAACCCATCTAAAGGCAAAAAATAATGGCTGTCCTCTACGACATTATCAAACAGTCGCTTAAAGACATTGGCGCAATCGGTGGGCGAGAAACACCTACTGACGATGAAGCACAAGATGCTTTGTCCACGCTCAACCAGATGCTGGCGATGTGGCGCACTCAATCGCTTACCGTCTATTGCCAAAAGCAAGAAACGATTACCGCTACAGGTGCGCTTTCCTACACAGTTGGGCCATCTGGCAACCTGAACATCGAACGGCCTTACACGATTGATGCAGCTTACTGGCTAGATAACGGTGTTTCTACGCCTTTAATCCCTCTGCATTCGTTTGAGGATTATCAAGACATCGGCGTGAAAGTATTGCAAGGCGCACCAAGTGCTTTCTACTACCGCCCAGATTCACCACAAGGCCAGTTATTCATTTGGCCTAGCCCTAATACTGGCTCAATCGTGTTGACCATGCGCGTACCGATGCCGATATATACAACGATATATGACACGGTTTCATTACCGCCTGAGTATGAAGGTGCTATCCGTTGGAATCTTGCATTAATGCTATGCGCAACATTTGGCTTGCAACCTAACGCCAATGTCGTGCTATTCGCCAGACAAACTAAACGCGCACTTAAAGTCATCAATACGCAGATCAAGACCATGCGTATGCCTGACGGAGTAGCTTCTACAACGCGCTATAACATTATTTCAGGTGTATAGATGCCTGAACTGAATCTATTCGGTGTTAGCCAGTACGGCAAAAGCCTCAACGTCACAGCACAAGATCGGCTTAACTGCTATTTAGAGGTGCAACCAGGTGATGACAGGGCGCGTGTCGCTATCTACGGAACGCCAGGGCTTGATTTATTCACCTCGTTCGGTGACACGCCTATCCGTGGCATTTATCAGCGTACAGACTTCTTGTATGTGGTGCATCGCGGCACGTTCTACCAAGTCAATAACGCTGGTGTAAAGACCGCTAAAGGCACGATAGGAACGACCACAGGCAAAGTCTATATGTGGGATAACGGTACGCAGTTAATGCTGACCGATGGCGTATTAGGCTACATCTACACATTCGCGACAGATGCCTTCGTACAGATCACAGACGTGGATTATCCAGGCGCAGAGACTATCACTTGGCAAGATGGTTATTTCATTATCAACAAGCCTAATACATCGCTTTTCTACGTTTCAGACATTAACAATGGCTTGGCTTGGGATGCACTCGACTTTGCCAGTGCTGAATCTAACCCTGACAATCTAATTTCGGTATGGGTGGATAACTCCACGTTATACCTGTTCGGCTCTGTATCAACCGAATTTTGGACTAATTCTGGTGGCGTTGACTTCCCTTTCTCTCGCATATCTGGCGGCTCTACAGAGTGGGGATGCGCTGCTAAGAATTCGATTTGCAAGTACGACAACACATTAGCTTTCCTCGCTAAAAACAGGATGGGTGAAGTCATCGTTGCGCGGATGAATGGCAATTTGCCACAACGCATTTCAAATCCAGAGCTTGAATACATCATTAACGGCTATTCATCTGTAGCTGATTGCTCAACCATCGCTTACATGCTTGGCGGTCATCCAATGCTACAGGTCAATTTCCCGACCGCTGATGCCTCTTGGTTATATGACGGCTTATCAAATTGCTGGTCACGGGTACAGAGTAAAGACATAGGCCGCCATCGTGCAGAAATGGGTGTTAACTACCTAGACAAAATCATGGTAACCGACTTCGAGAACGGCAACTTATACCGCCTTAATCCTGATTCAGTGACCGACAACGGCGATGAGATCGCCTTTGAGATTACCTCACGTCACATCTCACAAGATGACCGCCGCATTACCGTAGATAAAGTCCAATTAGACATGGAAACAGGTGTGGGCGTGGCAAGTGGTCAGGGTGATAACCCGCAAGTCATGCTAAGTATCTCTAAAGACGGTGGGCATACCTACGGCACAGAGCAATGGTCAGATATGGGCGCTCAAGGAGAATTCAAACAACGGGCTATCTGGCGCAGGCTAGGCCAATCAAGAGATTGGGTCTTTCGTTTCAGGATTACCGATCCAGTAAAAAGGGTAATCCTGGGAGCCAGTGTTAATTACAGAACTGGTGGCACTTAACTACAAAGTATTGAATTCGTGAAGATTTCTCTTTGCAGCCAAATATGCTTGATGGGCTTCTTCAGGTGTTCGATGGTACCCAAGGTGCAGCACCTTTTTGTTATGGCAGATTTGGGCTCTATATAAAGAGTTTGGTTTATGAAAAGAAACTCCTAGAAAGCCAGTTGAGTTAGTTGTCCTCGGTTTCTTTTGATTCTGCATATTCTGCTTGAAAGATGCTTCACGAAGGTTTTCAAAGCGGTTGTCATCTCTGATGCCATTTATGTGATCGATTTGTTTGGCTGGAAGATTGCCATGCACAAATAACCAAGCCAGACGGTGAGCTAGATACAACCGCGAGTCTATCTTTATTTGCAAATGGCCAGAGGTGTCATGAGCACCCGCTGAACTTCCTATTAGTTTGCCGCCAACGGTTGATTTTCGTGTGAATAAGCCTGTATCTGGGCTGTAGTGAAGCAATTCTTTTAAGCGTGCTTGTGTAAGCATTTTTAGCATCCTTATACGATATTTGAGTGAGTGGTGTCGGCTAGTCACTGGTATAAGCAGCGACTACTTGCCCGCTCTCCAGCGACCGACAAAGTAATTATAACACAAGAGGTTACATGATTAGACCACCACCTACACGCTCACCATTAACGCGTGAACAGCTCAACCAAATGATGGCAAGCCCTGAATGGCTTGAGTTCTTTTCTGATGCTTACTTTGCCATTGCTGGACTGCAACAAAGCGGCACAACGGCTAATAGGCCGACTAAGCGCCTTTATACGGGAATGCCGTACTTCGATAGAACGCTAGGTTATCAAATCAACTACAACGGCACAGCTTGGGTGAATAGTGCGGGAGTAGTGGTATGAACGCACTAACAAAGCAGTTCCGGGAAAGCATCCAGAAGGTTGAAGCAGGCATGAAAGAGATGATTGCCAAGGGTGAAATTGAGGATACGTTACCCGACTGCACCGTGAAGCACTATTTCACGCCCATAGACGAGAAGTACGGCTGCTGCACATACGCCCGTGAAATGACCATTCCTAAAGGGACGTTAATCATCGGCAAGATTCATCGCCATGAGCATTTGAACATCATCTCAAAAGGCAAGGTTTCAGTCTCAACCGAGTTCGGCACTAAGTATCTGGAAGCGCCTTGCACTTTCATTAGCGAAGTAGGTTTAAAGCGCGCTGTGATAGCCGTTGAGGACACCATTTGGACAACGATACACCTCACAAAAGGCAACTGCGAGGCTGATTTAGCAGACATCGAAGAAGAGGTCATCGCCCCTAGTTACGAGGCATTAACAAACAATCTGATTGAAGGAGAATTATTGTGACATGGGGCGCTGTAGGGATTACCGCACTTAGTGTAGTGGGCGGTTCATTGTTTGGTGGGGGCTCTAAGAAAGCTGAACGTTCGGCAAAAGATGCCGCGGCTAAAGCGCAATTCTCGCAAGAGCAAGCGCGTAGGCAAGCAATGGAGCTGGTTGACCCCTATACAGATTTAGGGAGAGGCGCTTCACGTAAACTGGCAGAATTGCTAGGCGTTGCGGAGCCAGAAGGCTATGCTAAACGCCCTGAATTGCAAGACTTTGAAGATCAACTGCGTGATGAACATTTTCGCAAGTATGGCAAAGATTACGGGCGCAATTCAAACGTAGCAGGGCAGACCGTTCGTGCCAAGAAGATGTATAACGATGCGTTGCAGCAATGGGAGTCCGGCAGAGAAGACTATCTTGCCAAGAACCCAGGCTCTCGCGGGGATGGCGGCTTATTAAAATCATTCACCAATGAAGATTTTGTTAAAGATCCTGGCTATGAGTTCAGGCAAGCAGAGGGCGAAAAAGGCATCAATCGTGCATTAGCAGCTAGAGGCGGTTTTAATTCAGGCGCAGCGCTCAAAGCATTAGACCGTTATAACCAGGACTATGCATCCAACGAGTTCAGCAACGCATTCAACCGTGATGCAGCCACTAAAGCGCGTACATTCAGCTTCCTATCTGGTGCGTCTGGACAAGGCTTGCAAGCGGCTGGCGCTGGCATTAATGCAGGACAAAATGCGGCAAACAATAACAGCCAGATTCAAAGCAATCTAGGAAACAATCTAGCTGGCATGTATCAACAAAACGCTGACAATCAATCCAATATGTTCCAGAGCGCAATAGCTAATGGCATCTATGCTTATGAGCGTAATAAGCCTGTTACAGGATCTTCAACTGTGCCATCTGGCGGCTATTCAAGCACAGCGCCTACTTATGCTGGCGGCTCATCTAAACCCTGGTATTTAAGCTAAGGAATCAATATGGCAAGACAATACTTAAACTTAGCAGAAGTCTACGGGGCTGTAGATCGTTCACGCGCCTATGAACTGGACATGCAGAATTCTCGCTTACAGCAAGAAAAATACAAATCCGATATTGCTAGACAGCAACGGACAGATCAAGAGGCTGATGCTATCAAGAATGTATATCGCGGGGCAATTGAAACTGATGAGACAGGTGCGCCTAGACTCAACGAGAAGCGCCTTTTGACTGAGTTATATGGTGTAGCACCAGAGCAAGCGTTAAAAACGCAGGAAGGCTTTACTAAACGCGATTCAGAAGCATCTAAGATGAAGCGTGAAGAGCAAAAGGCAAACATTGAGAATAAGACCGCGACTATCACGTATCTTAAAAACCGCTTAGCGACTATTCAGGACGAAGGTGGTTATCAAGCATTCAAGCAAGAAGCCGAACAATTAGGCGCTGCTGATTTAGTTAAGTCTGCACCACCTCAATTCGACCCTAACTGGCAAAAAAGCCAAATGGTAAACGCTGATAAGTTCCTAGAGCAAAATACACCTAAATATGAGCGTGTTGATTTAGGCGGCAAGATTCAGATTGTTGACGTTAATCCGGTGACTAATCCTAATTATGGAAAATTTAACCTCAATAAGACACTGACTCCTGACGCATTATTAACAGATCAACGAACACGCTCAGAAGGCGCATTGAATCGTGAGAATAGTCGTGGGAATGCCGTTATATCAGCGAGTGGGCAAGCTCAAAAACCGCCAGCAGGTTATCGCTGGAATCCAGATGGTTCATTACAGGCTATCCCTGGTGGTCCTGGCGACAAGTTGCCAGAAACCAATCAAAAGCAAATTACAGGCACACGTAACCTGCAAGGCGCAATTGCTGAGTATCAGGCTGACCTAGCCAACTGGAAAAAGCTAGACGGATTAAACCCTGATAAACGTGCGGCAATGGGCACAAAATACAACAATATGATGTTGCAAGCAAAAGAGGCTTATAACCTAGGTGTATTGAATGGCCCCGACTTGGAGATATTAACTAGCGTTATTACAGACCCACGTTCAATGAAAGGCGCTATCACAAGCAATGATGCCTTGGATAAGCAAGCCAGCGAATTAAGCCGCATTATGTCTGGTATAGCTGCTACATCTGGTGAAAGAGTAACTCCAAATAGCGCTGGTCAACAATCCAATCAAATCCTTCCAAAAAATGCAGCCATGCCTAAAGCCCCTAAAAAAGGCACAGTAGACGGTGACTACATATTTATTGGCGGCAATCCATCAGACCCTAAATCATGGAAGAAAAAATAGATGAAACCTTGGGAAAAGTACGCAAGTGAAACGCCTGCAATGCCTGCCCAAGAAGCTAAACCTTGGGAGAAATACCAAGCGCCAGTAGAGACAGAACAGCCAAGCATGTTAGAGCGTATCCCACGCGCTGTAGGCTTAACTGCTCGTGTTGGTATGGAAGCTATCCCAGAAACTGTTGGAGGTATTGCTGGCTTAGCTAAAACTGCAAGTAACTTCACGCCTGCTGGTTTAGGTGGAATGCTTGCCGATAAGATCACAGGCAACGATGACCAGACTATTAATCAAGGCATAGAAGCCATCAGTGGTGCAGGTCGTAATGCCGCTGACTTTGTCGGACTTCCAAAACCTGAAACATCAATGGAACGTATCATATCTGCTGGCGGTAAAGCTGCGGCTGGTGCTGGCGGTGTATTAGGTGCGGCTGGTAAATTAAACAAGGTAGCAAGCCCTGCAATGCAGACTATCACACGCTTCCTATCTGCTGCACCTAAACAGCAAATCGCTGGCGCTGTAGGCTCTGGCGTAGCTGGTCAAACAGCTAAAGAATCCGGTGCGGGAGTAGGCGGTCAAATCGCTGCATCTGTATTAGGTGGTTTAGGTGCTGCTGGTTTAGCTAACACTGGCGCTAATGTGGTTAGGTCATTGACTAAGCCTAATAGCCAAATCAATCCATTAGATGCATTAGAGAAAGCTGGAATAAACACTGCCAATCTTAGCGATGATGTCAAAAACGCCTTAACGCTAGAAGTCCAGAAAGCTTTGAAAGTTAGCCCTAATCTAGACGATGCAGCAGTAGGCCGTTTAGCTGATTACCAGAAAACAGGCTTAACGCCTATGAGTGGCAATTTAACGCTTAATCCTGCAACCATTACGCAAGAACGTAACTTAGCCAAGATTGGTGCAAACAGCACAGATCCTGCCGCACAAAAACTATCAACTATCCAACGTGAGAACGATTTAAAACTCATGGATGGATTAGGTAAGTTCGGCTCTGATGATGACGCGGTAACCGCTTCTAATAAAATCATTGAAACTCTCAATGTTAAAGACGCTGCGACTAAAAAAGTAATTGGCAAGTTCTACGAGCAAGCCCGCAACACAGAAGGCCGGAGTGCCTTACTGAATCCACGCGATTTCACACAGAAAGCCAACGATGCGTTAGATGAAGCGTTGCTAGGTGGAAAATTGCCTAGCGATGTGCGGAATAAACTTAATTCTATCGCGCAAGGTGAAACGCCTCTAACGGTTGATGTCGCTGAACAGCTAAAAACCAACATTGGCGCATTGCAACGCAGTTCTAACGACCCAGCAGAAAGATTGGCACTCAGCAAGGTGCGTGAGGCTTTAGATAATACAGCTTTGGTAAATGGACAAGGCAAAGAAGCGATAGAGGCTTTTAACAGGGCTAGAGCAGCTAATAGAGCCTATATGCAAATGGTTGAGCGTAATCCTGCACTGCAAGCGGTGCGTGATGGTGTTGAACCTGATAAATTCGTGCAAAAGTTCATTTTAGGTAGTGGCGAGAAAGCCAATATTTCCCAAGTTAAAGCCTTGCGCGATTCATTGAAAGACAATCCAGAAGCAACCACTGCAATTCGTGGGCAGATTGCCAATTACCTTAAATCACGTGCAGTTAATGGAAAAGCTGATGAAGTGGCTAATTTCTCACCAGATGCTTACAACAAAGCCTTAAAAGCGATTGGTGATGACAAGCTCAAGCTGTTCTTTACCGAACAGGATTTGGACATGCTCAAAACATTAGGCCGTGTGTCGAGCTATGAGAAGTTTCAGCCTACAGGTGCTGCGGTGAATAACTCTAACACTACGGGCGCATTAACAGCGGTACTGGATAGATTGGCGAATAGCCCATTGATTCGCAAGATTCCGTTTGGTGCGAAGTTGGTTGCTGAGCCAGCACAAGATATTAGTGTGGCAGTAGGTTCACGCAAAGCATTGAATCAATCTAAGGCCATAGCACTTCCCAAGCCTAAAGTTAAAGGCGAGAAAGCCCCATTAGCTAGCTTTTACGGATTAGCGGCGGTTGAGGAAGGCGATGATTAAGAAAACGATTACACCGCCCAAGGCAATTGGGTTAATTTCCATTTCATAAATATACCACAAATAAAACACACACAAGCCACCTAAACGGGTGGCTTTTTTATTGCCCAAAGGAAACGTAATGGCAAAGTTAAGTCCAATTGGAAACAATGCGCAATTCATCAATGGTATTCCAGCTAATGGCGCAAAGTTGTTCTTCTACGCAGCAGGTTCTAGCACCAAACAAACTACTTATGCAGATGAAGCCGGGTTGATTCCGCAGACCAATCCAATCATCTTAGACAGTCGTGGTGAGCCTTCACAGCCTATTTGGTTAACGGAAGGATTGAGCTACAAAGTTGTATTCACTGCATCTACAGATTCAGACCCGCCTGCAAGCCCTATATGGGATATTGACGATGTAACAGGGGTGAATGATGCATCCATTTCTGTAGATCAATGGATTGATTCTGGCGTTGTGCCTACTTACGTTTCAGCAACGCAATTCACTTTGCCTGGTGACCAAACATCAGCTTTTCAAAACAAGCGCAGAATTAAAGTTCTGATAACTGCTGGTGTAGCATATGGCACTATCTTCTCGGCTGTATTTGGAGCATTAACCACTGTCACGGTAGTTATGGATTCAACTCCACTTGACTCTGGCCTATCTAGTGTTCAGCTTGGGCTGTTAACTCCTGCTAACCCATCAATACCCTCTATTGTTGAATCTTCACGCGCAACAGTTGCAGCCACCGCCACCACTACACCATTGTGGGCTTCTACCGCACAGATTCAGGATTGGACAGGCACACCTACCATTACTAATTTCCCAGCAGCAACAATGCCAGGGCAATGGCGCAGAGTCTACCCAGCAGCAGGCACGATTGTTACTGACAACGCTAATATTGATGTTCAAGGGGATCAAACATACACGACAGAGGCCGGAGACAAGCTTTACATTGAGGCGGTTACTACCACTACATTTAAAGTTTTTATAGACCCCAAAGACGGTAACGCTGTTACAACCTCAACGGCATCTGGGAAAATCCAACCAATCACAGCATCAGTAAACGGCACAGGTGGCGCACCAGCTAACGGTCTTTTAATAACACTTAACCCAACGACATTAGACTTCCGCGCTAACACATTAGGCAGCGGCACAGTGACAACAGTCAGCAACGCCGCAGCAATTAGCCTTGTAATCTCTAGTGGATCAACATTAGGTTCAACTAGTGCTGTTCCAACTCGGTTAGCTGTCTTAGCGATTAACAATGCTGGCACTATGGAATTAGCCGCAGTCAATATGTCAGGTGGCAACAATCTTGATGAAAGCACTCTGATTTCCACAACAGCAGAGGGTGGGGCTGGTGGGGCCGACTCTATCTCTACTATCTACTCAACTACTGCGAGAGCAAGCGTAGCTTATCGCGTAGTCGGTTACATTGATTACACGCAAGCTACAGCAGGCACCTATGCAACTGCACCTAGCCGCATTCAAGGCGCTGGTGGTGAAGCTACTAATGTCATATCACAAAACTCAACCGTGCGTGTAGATACAACGGCAAACTACGGTTCAACAAACACAGCCATCCGTAGATTCTTAAATGTCAGGGTCAATCAAGGCACAGATATTACTTATGCCGACTCAGTAACATTAGGCGGGTCATTTACGATCAATACGCCAGGCATTTACGCCATGAGTTTCTTTGACAACTTCACTGGCGGTGGTGATTTAGGAATATCCCTAAATTCAACCCAATTGACAACAGCTATTGGCTCAATTACCGCAACTGACCGTATAGCAGAAGGAACGACATCGGCAGCGGGATTTCGGGCTAGCTGTTCTGTTACAACTTATCTAAAAGCTGGTGATGTTATACGCGCACATACCAGCGGTGTCGCATCTTCTACTGCGGACATGGGCTTCACAATATCGAGGGTTTCATAATGAAATATTACAAAGACAGTAAAGAAGGTTTTTATCAATTGAATGATGATGCTGAGCCAAATAAATCATGGCTGCCAATCAGCAAATCAGAGTATGACGCATTGAACATACAGCCTTTGCCAACGAAAGAGCAAGAAAACGCACCCATCATTACCAAGCTTGCGGAAATAGACATTAAATCTATCCGTGCTATCCGTGAATATATCGCCAGCAAAGCCGATGCACCACAGTTCACTAAAGACTTGGATGCGCAAGCTGCAGCGGAGCGAGCAAAGCTTAAAAAGTAATATCCCAAGCCGCCTAGTGCGGCTTTTTTAACGCCTATTGAAAGTAAAAAGATGGACATTCAACCGCCCAAAACGCCATTTAATTATGAGTTTATCACTTACTTATGGGTGGTGGGCTTATCGGCTTGGGGCGGTGTTGTTAGCTTCATGGCTAAGAGAAAACAAGGTGTGGCTAGACCATTCAACTTCATGGAATTGATTGGTGAAATAGTCACATCAGCCTTTGCAGGGATGATGACATTTTGGCTTGCAGAATTAGCCAATTTTCCGCCATTACTAACAGCGGCATTAGTAGGGATTAGTGGTCACATGGGTAGTCGTTCAATTGGCTTGCTAGAGAATTACTTCACTAAGAAATTCAATCCGGAAAATTAATCAATGAAAATCCTATTGTTGGATATTGAAACCGCACCAAATCTAGTACACGTATGGGGGTTATGGCAACAAAACGTAGGATTACCACAAATTATAGATAGCGGTTATGTGCTTTGCTGGGCGGCTAAGTGGTACGGAGAGGAGGACGTTATTTTCTCCGGTATTAACAAAGTTAAGCCAAGATCAATGATTCAGCGTATTCATAAGATGCTAGATGAAGCGGACGCCATTGTTCATTACAACGGCACTAAGTTCGACATGCCAACGCTGAACAAAGAATTTCTAATGCATGGCTTAACGCCGCCAGCACCTTACAAGCAAATTGACCTATTAAGAACGGCCCGTTCACAGTTCAGATTCCCCTCTAACAAGCTTGATTATGTTTCCCAACAATTGGGGCTTGGTAAAAAGACTAAGCACATTGGGCATGAGTTATGGATTCAATGTATGGCAAAGAATGCAGAGGCTTGGGAAATGATGGAGGAGTACAACAAAAACGATGTTGTATTACTAGAGAAGGTATATGACAAGCTAAAGCCGTGGATTAAAGGACATGCCAATCATGGCGTGTATGAAGATGGCTTATGTTGCCCTAATTGCGCAAGTATCAAATACCAGCGTCGAGGCTATGCCATGACAGCTACAAACAAATATCAAAGATTCCAATGTAAAGATTGCGGCTCATGGTTCAGGGGCGTAAGGACAAATACAGCAGGTGAGCCAACTAAATTCGTAGGTATCTCATAAAGGGCGATCATGTACAAAATCAAAGTTTATGTAGCACATGGGTATTACCAATACGAAGTGAAAACGATGGATGCTGCCATAGCTCACGGACAGGCAATTATGAACTCAGGAGTCTATAGGCGTAGCAACGAAAATGGAGATGTTGAATTTCATAAAGCCTACAAAGTAAAGGTATGCGGAGATGGTTTAGCCTCTGAATACCCTGATACTTTTAAACGTACATAAAAAGCATTACTAGCTGTTCAATATTTACCTATGTTCACGATACGTGAACGGAAAGGCATCATGAACAAAATCACCATAGCCGCATTAGCGGCTTTTTTATTGCCCACTGCTCACGCCGAAACCGTTGACCAGCTTATTTACGAAAATCATGATTACAGCATCATCCTCACAGTTAAGCCATGCAAGATAGATAAGAAGCATCATCCGTTCGGCAAAGACTTCGCTTACGAGGCCACAGCATTTGACAAGTTATCACTAGGTCATGCTTGTTGGTACAAGGATGGCGATATAGTCAGCGTGTGGTTTTGGGAGGAGCGCGAAATATACATTGGCTCATACCGTGAGCATTTATTCAAACCAGTGAAGCCGACATTATGAAGATTACTGATCCAGTAAAAGCATGCGAGGCCATGCTAGGCCAAACAATAGAAGGCATCACTATCAGTGAAGAAGATATGACCATGACCATTGTTTGCAGTCGTGGAACTATTGTTTTTGATTATGAAGAAAGCGAAGTTGGCATAGATGTGGAGGCCAATGATGACTAAATGGATAGATGAAGCCCGTAAGCATATTGGGCTAAAAGAGATTGTCGGAAAAGACACAAACCTGACTATTAAATCATGGCTATCAAATTTGAAGTCATGGTGGTCTGAAGATGAGACTCCATGGTGTGGAACATTCGCTGCGCATTGCCTAAAGACGGCTGGCTA
Source organism: Methylotenera sp. (assembly GCA_002928535.1). Lineage (GTDB taxonomy): Bacteria > Pseudomonadota > Gammaproteobacteria > Burkholderiales > Methylophilaceae > Methylotenera. Next base: position 54,675 of record PERG01000001.1, read on the forward strand.
TCCCATTCCTAAACACTGGTACAGGGCTTTAGATTGGCTCAATTGGGGCGTAGAGATTACTTCGCCTTGCTATGGTTGCATCGTGGTCTTTTCACGCAAAGGCGGCGGTCATGTTGGCTTCGTAGTCGGCAGGGATGAAAACTATCGACTCATGGTATTAGGTGGCAATCAAGGCAATGCTGTATCAATTGCGCCGTTTGAAACTAGCCGTGTTGCTGGCTACCGTATGCCAGTAGGCACATTAGGCAGGGGCGTTTTACCTACACTTCATAGCAAATCTGCAAGTTCAACTAACGAGGCTTGACCATGAAAATGATCTGTCTAATGCTAGCTTCATTGCTGGCAGGGTGCTCTATTGTCCAATGGATGCCATCTAGCGCATGTGAGCAAGTTCAATATACAAGAATAGGCCATGAAGTAGAGGTGCATGCGGAAGGCTGCAAGGTATGATAAGCAAATATGCCTTCTACACTGATGTAGGCGATAGCAAGCAATTACAGTCTGACTTCTGGTTTGAAATAACGCCACCTGGCTACCACGGTGAATATGGCTTTATTTATTTTTATCCGAATGGGCAAGTAAAAGTTAAGGCTGGATTCTGCTGGGATGGCGCTTCCGGACCAACGATAGACACGTTAGACAGCGTATGCGCCTCTCTTGGTCACGATGTACTGTATAAGCTCATGGGCCAGAGGATATTGCCATCAACCTATAAGGACGAAGCCGATCAATGGTTCTATCTGCGCCTAGTCAATGATGGCATGGTAGGGTTTCGCGCCTTTGCATGGTTCAAGGCTGTAAGATTGTTTGGCATACCCACGCATTCAATGGATAATTTCAAACGTGCGCCAGTACCATTTTATGAAGAAGCAGAGCGATTTAACAACCCGTTAATTGGTAGGCCAGCGTAGAGTAAATTGTACAAGTTACGCCACAATTGACTTGTATGCTATATTCCATGCGGTAGGTATTAGCCCTCCTAAGGGGAGGGTCACACGTTCGATTCGTGTCGAGGGCACCAAGTTTTTATTGATCATCAAACTTATTAATTTCATTTAAAAGTCTAAGGCTATAGCGTTGTGGAGATAATTTATTTCAAATACAATCCGGGACTTGTCATAGTTGATTAGCGATAACGTTAAGCTTGATTTAAAGATAACCCTATGAAGTCAGAACATAATTCCGCTATTTTACAAATAAAAATGGCTTTCATAACGGCCCTGGTGGCTGTTATTGGGTTTGCATTTATTTCGCCATTTTTTGATAGCACGCCAATTTCTGACAGCACGCCTCAAGTGCTTGTTTTCGAAGTCCAAGAGTCATGGGGTGATTCTGAGCCTGTTTTACCGGATACTTATTTAGGCACTTTTCTCACTGATTTAATGCTTGTGTTCACAGGCATTTTTATTATCTCACTGCATTACCGTAAAGAAGTTGTACCTCGTCTCACCTTCCTGTATCACATCCGACCCCGTTCGCCTCCAGCACACTAGTTCAATCAATACCAGCTTTCGCCAAGCCATGTTTTGGCTGGCTTGATCACGGTATTTATCTTGTTGTAGCTAAGAACTGCATGTTGCAGATACCACAACATGCGATTCAAACATAATCTTGTAATAAGCCCTTCATTGCCCACATCACTAATAGCTAGCACGGGTATTCATGCGCTTATCACACGCTATGTCGCACAACATCACACTAAAAAGACCGTCGGATTTTCCGGCACTCTCTATCTTTTTGAATGATTGACTATGAATCCAAACCTTAAATTATTTGCAACAATAAGCTTACTAGCACTCCTTTTGAATGGCTGTGGGCCATCGAAAGAGCCGCAGGAAGCGTTATCCAAACTCGAGGTCTCCAGACCGCTGATCAAAGACACTACCATTGTTAAGGAATATGTCAGCCAAATTCATGCGTTCAAACATATTGAAATGCGAGCGCTGGAACGAGGATACCTTCAAGACATTTTTGTTGATGAAGGTCAGATGGTCAGCAAAGGCCAACGCATGTTCAAGATCATGCCCAATCTTTATGAAGTCGATTTACTAAAGTCCAAAGCCGAAGCCGAAATGGTACGCATTGAGTACCAGAACACTAAAGCCCTGGCGGATAAAAACATTGTCTCCCTCAACGAGTTGGCATTAGCTCGTGCAAAACTAGATAAAGCCGAAGCGGAAGTAAGACTCGCACAAACCCATTTAAATTTCACTAATATCAATGCGCCCTTTGGCGGCATGATGGACCACCTGAATGTCCGCAACGGTAGCTTGGTAGCGGAAGGGGACTTGTTAACTACATTATCCGACATCAGCAAAATGTGGGTGTACTTCAACGTGCCAGAATCCGAATATCTGGATTACAAGCTCAATAAAGCCGCGCAATCGCCTGTGAATGTTAAGCTAAAAATGGCAAATGGCTCAGTATTTGACCAAGCAGGTGTGATCGAAACCATAGAAGCTGATTTTGATAACAAAACCGGCAATATCGAATTTCGAGCGGTTTTTCCAAATCCAAAACAATTACTCAGGCATGGGGAAACAGGCAATATCCTCATCGATATTCCCTATAAAAATGCATTGCTGATCCCGCAAAAAGCGACTTATGAGATTCTAGATAAAACCTATGTGTATGTAGTAGCTAAAGATAATCGTCTGGAACAACGCCTGATCAATGTCGCCGCAGAACTACCCCATGTGTTTATCGTTAAGAGCGGGCTCAAAGCCGAGGATCGGATCCTCATCGAAGGTTTGCGTAAAGTTCATCCGGGACAGAAGATCGACTTAGATTATCATCCGCCAGAAAAGGTGCTTTCACAACTCGATCTGCACGCAGAATAGTGAAAGGCTCCTATGTTTAATATTTTCATCAAAAGGCCGGTGATGGCCATTGTGCTATCCCTAATTATCGTGTTTCTGGGGTTCTTATCAATACGTTCGTTGCCCACTTCACAATTCCCCGATATTGCACCCCCTCGCGTAATCGTCTCATTGGCTTATCCAGGCGCCAGTGCCGATGTGCTGGTGCAGTCGTCCTTAATCACTATCGAACGGGCTATTAACGGCGTGCCTGGCATGAAATACATCGTGTCTGATGCGACCAGTGCCGGCGAAGCCACCATTCAGGTGATTTTCGGATTAGGTACCGATCCTAATCAAGCCATGGTCAACGTGAAATCGCGGATAGACCAAGTAATGAGCCGACTCCCGGAACTCGTGCAACTGGAAGGCGTTGTGGTTGAGCGTGTGCAACCTAGCATGCTCATGTACATCAATTTGTACAGCAAGGATAAAAATGCCGACGAGAAATTTTTGTTCAACTATGCCAACGTTAATGTCATCCCTGAAATCCAACGGGTAAATGGCATCGCCAGTGCAAAAATCCTCGGTAGCCGTCAATATGCAATGCGTATCTGGCTGAACCCTGACCGCATGCGTGCTTATAAAATTTCCATCGATGAAGTCATGAAAGCAATCGGTGAGCAGAGCATTATCGGACGGCCAGGCCGGTTAGGCCAAAGCTCTGGCATCGCCGCGCAATCCAAGGAATATGTCCTGGTCTATCAAGGCCGTTACAACAAACCTGAACAATATGGCGACATTATCATCAGGGCAGATTCTTCAGGTGAAATTCTAAAACTGAAAGACCTGGCTAAAATTGAATTAGGTAGCGAGTTCTTCGATATCTATTCCAATAAAGACGGCTATCCCTCTTCCGCCATCATCCTGAAGCAAAACTATGGCAGCAATGCCAGTGAAGTGATTGATGAAGTAAAAGCAAAAATGAAAGAACTGGAGGCTTCATTTCCAGCAGGTATGGCTTATGAGGTTGACTATGATGTCTCTAAGTTCCTCGATGCGTCGATTGATAAAGTGCTGCATACCTTGGTGGAAGCATTCTTGCTCGTAGCGCTTGTTGTATATGTGTTCCTGGGGGATTGGCGCTCAACGCTCATCCCGATCCTGGCTGTGCCGGTATCATTGATTGGCACATTCTTTTGTATGCAGATGTTCGGTATTACTATCAATCTCATTACGTTGTTTGCGTTGGTGCTTGCCATCGGTATCGTAGTGGACAATGCGATTGTGGTGGTAGAAGCCGTGCATGCCAAAATGGAAGAGGATGCGCAAATCAACCCTTACAAAGCCACGCAATTGGTTTTGGGTGAAATCGGCGGAGCCATTGTGGCCATTACTTTGGTGATGACGGCAGTGTTTGTTCCAGTGGCGTTTATGACCGGACCGGTGGGTGTATTCTACCGGCAGTTCTCCATCACTATGGCATCCTCTATCGTGATTTCCGGCATTGTGGCCCTTTCACTCACACCGGTGTTATGTGCCATGTTGCTCAAAAACAACCATGGCCAAACGAAAAAAACAACGCCCATCAGTTTCTTCATCAATTGCTTCAACCGCTGGTTTGAGCGCCTGACCGGTCGTTATACCAATCTACTGAACAAAATTGTCACGTTAAGACTGGTCACGACTATTGTGTTAGTTGCCTTTGCAATCGGTACACTCCTGCTCAACGAAACATTGCCCGCCGGCTTTATTCCGGGTGAGGACCAGGGCCAGATCTACGCCATTATCCAGACGCCGCCTGGCAGTACACTGGAAGCCACGAACAAGGTGGCCCGTGCCCTGCAGCAAGCTGCGGAAAAAATCGACGGCATCGCATCTGTGTCTTCATTGGCCGGTTACGAGATCCTCACGGAAGGCCGCGGTTCAAACGCCGGTACTTGTTTGATCAACCTCAAGGACTGGTCGAAACGCGATAAATCCGTGCATGAAATCATTGAAGAACTTGAAGCGGAAACCAAGAACTTCGGTGCGATTGTCGAATTTTTCGAGCCACCCGCAGTGCCGGGCTATGGTGCCGCGTCAGGCTTGGCGTTGCGCCTGCTAGACAAAACGAATGGCACTGACTACCACGAGTTCGACAAGATCAACCAGGATTTCATGGAGGCTTTAGGCAAGCGCAAAGAGCTGACTGGTTTGTTCACGTTCTATGCTGCCAACTATCCGCAGTATGAATTGGAAATCGACAACAAAGCCGCTATGCAAAAAGGCGTTTCCATCGGTAAAGCCATGGATAACCTTAATATCCTCATCGGCAGTACCTATGAGCAAGGCTTTATCCGCTTCAACAATTTCTTCAAGGTGTACGTTCAGGCAAGTCCGGAATTCCGTCGCTATCCGACCGATATCCTCAATTACTACGTGAAAAATGAAGAGGGTGAAATGGTGCCTTATTCATCTTTCATGAAGATGAAGAAAAAGCAGGGTCCAAACGAGATCACGCGTTACAACCTGTACAACTCCGCCACTATTCGTGCTACGCCAGCAAAAGGTTACACCACAGATGACGCAATCAAAGCGGTACAGCAAGTGGCCACTGCAACATTACCGCATGGTTACGACATTGGCTGGGAAGGCTTGTCTTTCGATGAAGCTAAACGCGGTAACGAAGCCATCATTATCTTTGCCGTGGTGCTTGTGTTCGTTTACATGGTATTAGCGGCGCAATATGAAAGCTTCCTGCTGCCTTTAGCCGTCATCCTGTCCTTGCCAGCCGGTGTATTCGGCACGTTTTTACTGCTAAAGGGCTTAGGATTAGCAAATGATATTTACGCTCAGCTGGGACTCGTGATGCTAGTCGGTCTGCTTGGTAAAAACGCAGTATTGATTGTGGAATTCGCTGTACAGAAACATGAGCAAGGCATGACGATTGCTGAAGCAGCGATTGAAGGTGCCAAAGCGCGGTTCAGACCTATTTTAATGACTTCCTTTGCCTTTATTGCGGGCTTGATTCCTTTAGTGGTTGCAACAGGTGCGGGCGCAGTAGGTAACCGCACCATCGGAACGTCTGCGTTGGGCGGCATGCTGTTTGGTACCGTGTTCGGCGTGATCCTGATTCCAGGGTTGTACTACATCTTTGCCCGTATGGAACAAGGCAGAGCATTGATTAAAAATGAAGAATTCAAACCATTAACTGAGATATACCATTACAACAGGAACGATAATCATGATGAATAAAATGCACTATGGATTGATCCTCATCATGGCGCTCATGATGCAAGCGTGTTCAATTCCATTATTGAATACCAAGAAAGCAGAAACCAAGCTACCCGAGCACTTCAATCAACAGGTTCGGGAGGATGAGAATTCTGCCGACATTAACTGGAAAGACTTTTTTGATGACCCTCAGTTGCTGGTACTGGTCGATCAGGCCATTGCCAATAACAAAGAGGTGAATATCCTCATGCAGCGTATCAGCATGGCGGCTAACGAAGTAGAAGCTCGCAAAGGGGAGTACAAGCCATTTGTAAGTTTTGGTGCTGGTGCAGAGTTAGGTAAGGTCGGGCTATATACCCGCAACGGCGCAGTGGAAGAAAACCTGGATATCAAGGAAGGGAAGTCTTTCCCAGACCCGCTGGCAAATTATCAATTCGGGCTATTTTCGTCCTGGGAGTTAGATGTTTGGAAAAAACTCAGGAATGCTACCAAAGTGGCCAACATGGAATACCTGGCTTCGATTGAAGGTAAAAACTTCCTTGTGACTAACTTGGTAGCAGAAGTCGCCAATAGTTATTACGAGTTGATTGCCGTCGATAATCAGTTGGATAACCTTAAGCAAAATATCAAAATCCAGCAAAATGCCTTGGGGGTCACGCGGGAACTGCAGCAATATGCACGTGCAACTTCCTTGGCAGTGAAACGCTTTGAAGCTGAGGTTAAAAAGAATGAAAGCAAGGAATACCTACTCCGGCAACAGCAAATAGAGCTTGAAAACCGTATCAACTTTTTGTTAGGCCGTACACCCCAGCCTATTCAAAGATCTTCTACAGGTTTTATGGATGCGCAAGCTAAGTTAATCCAAACCGGTTTGCCGTCACAATTGCTGCAACATCGACCTGATATCCGCAAAGCGGAGCTAGAGCTAGCTGCGGCTGACCTGAATATCCAGGTAGCAAAGGCCAACTTTTATCCTTCTTTCTCGATTAAGGCCGGCTTGGGCTTCCAGGCATTTAACCCAAAATATTTGTTTAGTACACCGGAATCTTTAATGTACTCGTTGGCGGGCGATGTAGTAGCGCCATTGGTGAATCGGAATGCCATTACGGCTGTATACAAGAATGCTAACGCCAAGCAGGTGCAAGCAGCGTTTGAGTATGAGCAGACTATTATCAATGCCTATGGCGAAGTAGCTAACCAGTTATCCAATATCGATAATTTGGAAAAAAACTACCAGCTCAAAACTAAGCAAGTAGGGGTGTTAACGGAATCGGTGGAGGTAGCTAACCAGCTATTTAAATCAGCAAGGGCTGAATACCTGGAGATTCTGTTAACCCAGCGGGAAGCGCTGGAGGCGAAAAGTGAGCTCATCGAAACCAAGCAGAAGCAGATGAGTGCCATGGTGAATCTCTATCGTGCATTAGGTGGCGGCTGGCATTGATGCTTACGTCAAAATGATTCTGTAATTACATGGTGCGTAACCTAAGGAGATGAAGATATAGGGTGGATTCAATCATTGCTTAATAACTCGTTAAGTGTGGCGATCTATCCCTATTTTTAATCTTGCCTTGTAACGCCTAACTCTTGTGCTCTTTTGTTTTATTTAAAAGAAATATAACGATGAAACCTATCACTTTAAGCCAACAATTTATTGATAACCCCTTCAGCAAATGGTCGCAGACACAGATCATATGGTTGGTCGCGGTATTTATTATGTTGACCGGAAATGCTTCCCTTTGGCATGGCATTTTGAGCGTCTATCCGCTTAACTTTTGTAACATACCTTTCCTAATTTCTTTAGCCTTATTCTTTACGGCTTTAACAGCGATGTTTCTGCTATTGCTGTCTTTCGGAAATGCAACACGCTGGGTATTAGCATTCTTTCTAATTCTATCCTCCCAATCCGCTTATTACATGGATCACCTAGGGATTCTCATCGATACGGTCATGATAGATAACGTCATGCAAACGAATCTGAGCGAATCTGAAAGCCTGATCACCATAAACCTGATCATCAGAACGATTTTTTTCGGGGTGATTCCAGCGTGGCTGGTCCTTAGATATTGCCCTGCATCGACAAGCTTTAAAAAAGAGTTAGTATCAAGATTAAGGGCATTTGGTTTGTGTGTGATTGCGATCGTGCTATTGGTCCTGCCATTTACGGCTGATTACAGTTCCTTCATACGTGAGCACAGAATCGTCCGCTTTTACGCAAATCCCACCTATCCGGTTTACTCCATGATCAAGTATGTACACCAGCAGATGGGCATTTCCGCCAGCGGCCCCTTACATCACATTGATGACCAGGCAAATTTATTAGATCCGCCAACGAGTAAAAAAGAATTGGTCATCATGGTGGTCGGTGAAACTGCGAGAGCAGATCGTTTTTCCCTGAACGGTTATAAAAAACTCACCAATCCCTTACTGGCTAAAGAAAATTTAGTCAGCTTTAGCGATGTGGCTTCTTGTGGAACCTCTACCGGCGTATCGGTGCCCTGTATGTTTTCATCATTGGGCCGCAAAAATTACGATAAAGAAAAAGCGCTGGAACAAGAGAATGTCTTAGACATATTGAAAAGAAATGATATTGAAGTGTTATGGCGGGATAACAATTCCGATTCCAAAGGAGTAGCGACCCGAATTCAATACGAAGACTTCAAAACCCCAACACTCAATCCGGTTTGCGACAGTGAATGCAGGGATGTTGGCATGTTGAGTGGGCTGGATCAATTTATCCAAAGCCATTCAGAGAAAGACATCCTTATCGTATTGCATCAAATGGGCAATCATGGCCCTGAATATTACCGGCGCTATCCGAAAGCCTTCGAGCGATTCACGCCTGCCTGCCAAACCGGGGAGTTAAGGGATTGTTCTCAGGAAGAAATCGACAATGCTTACGATAATGCCATCCTGTATACGGATTATTTTTTATCTGAAGTGATCCGTTTCCTGAAAAAGTACGATGCAAACCACGAAACGGCCATGCTATATGTGGCTGATCATGGGGAATCGCTGGGCGAGCATGGCATTTACTTGCATGCCGCGCCATACCTGATTGCCCCTGCAGAACAAACCCATATTCCGGTCATTACTTGGTTTGGCAAAAACTTTGATTATCAGCTGACTGATATCAAGCCTTATGCGCATGCACCGCTCAGCCACGATGATTTATTTTGTACCTTGCTTGCGACCTATGAAATCGATTCCCATCTTTGCAAGAACGAGCATCAGTTATTGGCCAAAAATAAAAACCTTAAATTGTCCCTTTTAAACAATTGATTTTCTACTTAACACTACATTTTCTGGAAAACCATCTATGACCTCATTATTTGAATCCAAGGCTGAAAAGCCAGTGCTCTGGTCTTATCTGTTGTTTTGGTATCTCACCAGCATTACCCAGTTGCTTCTAGCCGTTATGGGCTACGTAAGCTTTGAAGGTTTTAAGGACACGACGATTACAGCAGGTTTATGGTTAATACCGCTGCTATTGTTTCCGCGCTACGCCAAACCGATATCAGGCATGCTTGCTACCCTCATCTGGTTGTTTGCCTTACCTGGGGTCGGCTATTTCCTGATTTACCGGCAAGAGTTGACGCATAGTTTGATGTTCATCATTTTTGAATCCAATAAGTCTGAGTCTGCTGAATATTTCCAGAATTATGTCTCGTGGTCAGTACTGGCCGGGTTTATTATTTTTACTGCCATACCGATATTCATCTGGACAAAAATAAAACCGCTTACCATTTCACGGCGATATGCTTATGCGGCCAGCCTCACCTTGTTTCTCATCATATTTTTATCGCCTATGTACAAAGCGCTGGTAAAGCAAGATTTGCATGCAGCGCAAAAAAGCATAGACCGTCATTTGAGTGTCGCACCGCCATGGCAACTGGTCCTGGGTTACAGAGATTACCGGAAGGAGCTTGCAGAAGTGGAGCGGAATCTCCTTAACTTCAAAAAGATTCCTCCCCTTCAGCATTTGACCGAAACGCAGAAAAAGCTACCGACCACTGTCGTTATCGTCATTGGCGAATCGACCACGCGTGTGCATATGGGACTGTACGGTTATCCCCGGGATACGAATCCGCAGCTCGGCAGCATCAAAGATGAGTTAACGGTATTCAGTAATGTGTTCTCGTCGCGTCCTAATACCATCGAAAGTTTGGAGCAGGTCCTGACGTTTGCCGATCAGGAACATCCTGACTGGTACAAGACCAAGCCTTCGGTGATTGCCATGCTTAAACAAGCAGGATACCAGTCTTACTGGATCAGTAATCAGCAGACACTCACGGCCAGAAATACTATGCTCACCACTTTTGCCAAACAAGCTAATGTGCAAATCTTTCTTAATAATGCACGAAGCCAAAATGCATATAGCTTTGATGAAAAAGTGCTAGAGCCTTATTTACGGCAGCTTAATCAGCCTGATGAAAAGAAACTGATCGTGGTGCATTTACTTGGCACACATATGAAATATTCCCACCGTTACCCGGAAAGTTTTGCCCATTTCAAAGATGCTAGCCATCTTATCCAAGGTTTATCGCCAGAAAAAATTCAGACCATTAATGAATACGATAATGCCATTCGCTATAACGACCACATCGTGTATAAATTAATTGATCGCCTTAAAAAAACCAATCAAAACAGTTTGCTAGTTTATTTTTCAGATCATGGTGAAGATGTCTATGACTCCAAAAGTCATGACTTCAAAGGCAGGAATGAAGGCCGGCCTACTTATCCCATGTACGCAGTGCCTTTTATAGTCTGGCATTCTAGCCACTGGCCGCTTGCGGATAAACTCAAGGATCCTGACATATTGAACCGCCAATATGACAATGCCGACTTTATCTATACGATTTCCGATCTATTGGGCTTGCGTTATGACGGCTACCTGGATGACGAAAGCCTAGTAAGCAAAAGTTTTATAGAGGACAGTATCGTTGTTGGCGATCCCTACGGTAAAGCGATGCATTTACTGGAAGGCACCCAGGATTTTGAAATGAAACAGAAATCGGGCATGCATTATTAACACGATGATGGATCACCTGAAGCATTAACTTCACTTGGCTAAAGGATATGCAATAAACATAATTAATTTCAAGAATCTCCAAAACTTACTCACTAAAGTTGGTAGCAATACAAATTGAGGTCTATATTGTATTTGTCTAAATAGTTTTCTTATTAAAGGAAGCTTTCAAGTTAGTAATGGGAACTGCTCTCAATTCTAGTGCAACCAACTTGCTTATTGTTCCTCTAATCTGAAAATTAAAAAGATTTCCTCAGTATCTTGAAAATTAAGGGAATTTAATAAATTTAAATCACAATGACTTAATACTTTCAATTTACATTTTCAGGCTACGTATGAAGACAAATAAAGCTGAGCAAGCTAGGTTAGAAGAGTTGCAATCGTATTCTATTTTGAACAAAGCGACTGAAAGTGATTTCGATAACATTACCCAGCTAATAGCGAATATTTGTGAAACACCCATCGCAACGGTGACTTTAATCAACAGCGATCGGGCATGGTGTAAATCCTCAGTTGGTTTGAAAGAGGAACATAAGCAACAGATTGCTTTTTGTATAAAAGCGATGGATGCAAAAGATATTTGCACCGTTCCAGATACTTTATTAGATTCCCATTTCTCTTCAAACCCGATGGTGATAGGGGAGCCGTATATTCGGTTTTATGCAGGCATTCCTTTAATCTCTCCTAACGGACAGGCCTTGGGTGCATTAGCCGTTAAGGATTATCGCCCGCGCGAATTAACCAACATCCAGTTTGAGGCGCTTAAAACTTTGGCTGCGCAAGTGGTGATGTTGCTTGAGACCCGACGTCAAAGACATGTTCTGGAGCAATTGTCGCAAGAGCGTGATCTCATCAATCAGAAGCTCACTTTACAATCAGAACGGCTAGAAAAAGAACGGGAATTTTTACGTGCGCTATTAGAAAATTTAAATGAAGGGATTGTGGCCTGTGATGAAAACGGAAAGTTATCGCTGTTTAACCGCACTACAAGAGAGATTCATGGCTTAATCGAAGAAAAATTGCCGCCTGAAGAGTGGGCGGAACACTATGACTTGTATCTAGCAGATGGGAAGACGCGGATGCCCATTGAGCAGATCCCTTTATTTCGGGCTTACCGTGGTGAAAAAGTCGTAGATGAAGAATTGGTCATTTATCCTAGAAATAAACCTCCACGCGTTGTGAAGTGCAACGGGCAGCCTATTCTTAAAGCAGATGGTAAAAAGCTTGGTGCAGTAGTGGCGATGCGGGATGTGACGGAACAAAAAGCCAAAGATGTTGCATTGGCCAAAAGTGAAACCAAATTAGCTGCAATCTTTAATCAATCGTATATATTTCAAGGTTTGGCTGAAGCGGATGGCACGGTGATTGACATTAATGACCTCGCTTTGAATGCTAGCGGTTATCAGCGTGAAGAAGAAGTGGGTAAGAAACTGTGGGAAACCAGTTGGTGGAATAAGGACCCTAAAGTTGTTGCAGAGATGCACGCTATCGTACAAAAAGGTTTAAGTGGTGAAATCACTCATGGCGCGTCTGATTACTTTATAGCAAGCGGAGAGCGTCGACAAACCGAATTCGTGCTATCCCCCATTCGCGATGAACATGGAGCGCTCGCTTACTTGCTCATCTCCGGTCAGGATGTCACTGATCGTAAAAAATCTGAAATTGAACTGGCAAAAGTAAATCGTGCCTTGCGCCTATTGAGCTCATCAGTGGAGCTGTTAATCCGCGCAGAAAGTGAATCTCAGTTATTAAAAGATGTTTGTGACTTGATTGTAAAAGTGGGTGGTTATGACTTGGCGTGGGTGGGCTATTCCTTTGAGGACGCTGAAAAAACCATTAAACCCATAGCCCATTCCGGCAACGCTTCTTATCTTAAAAAAATCAAATTGTCTTGGGCAGATAATGTGGATGTCGGTAGAGGACCGGCAGCGCGGGCTATACGTGAGGGGAAAGCCATTGTCATTGAAGATGCCTTGACCGATGCTAGCTTTGCTCCTTGGGCTGCAGCTGCGCTTAAGAGTGGCTACAAAGGGGTGATATGTCTGCCCCTCCTGCACGATGATAGTGTGTTTGGTGTCATTGCCATGTATGCAAAAACGCAGATAGAAATAATGGATAGTGAAATCAAGTTATTGCAAGAATTAGCTGATGATTTAGCTTTTGGCATAATGAATATCCGCGCGCAGGAAGAAAACCAGCGATTTCATGTGGCGCTATATAAAATGGCTGCCAGTGTATCTGCTTCAATGGATCAACAGTTTTTCCTGCAACTTACTAAGAATATGTGTGAAGCTACGAGTGCGGATCTAGGCTTTGTGGCTAAGTTACAATACACGGATACACCTTTGCTTCAAACACTTGCTACGGTTAAAGACGGAGCTGCATTTGAAGAGTTGAGTATGGTGCTAGACCCGGAGTCTTATGCGCAACTTAGTGATAAAGACAGTTTAGTTTTAACCGATCTAGGGTTTTTAAAGCGCCTACCGGCGCTAAGCAGATTAGGCATTCAAAGCTGTATCGGACACCGCTTAACAGACCCCAGCGGGATGGTTATAGGTCTGATCGTGGTGATGTTCAATACACTTAATCATGAATCCAGTTTCGTGAGTTCATTAATAAAAATATTTGCTGCCAGAGCAGGTGCAGAGTTAAACCGCTTGTATTCCGACCGGCATATGCGGGAGCAAGCTTCATTATTGGATAAAGCCCAGGATGCAATTATTGTGCGTGATTTAGATAATCGGGTGCATTTCTGGAATTTGGGCGCGGAGCGCTTATATGGCTGGACTAAAGAAGAGGCGATTGGAACACCTATTGAGTCGTTGTTGTACCCCGACCCCACCCATTTTAATATTGCCATGGAAAAGCTTTTGAAAAACGGTGAATGGAATGGTGAAATTGAACAACATACCAAATTTATCGAGAAGTTGATGGTAGAGAGCCATTGGACCCTGGTTTATGATGATGAGGGGTTAATGCAATCCGTCTTTACCATTAACACCAATATCACAGAGCGGAAAGCCGCTGCCGATAAAATCCAGCACCTTGCGTTTTATGATCCACTCACCAAATTACCGAATCGGACTTTGTTGCTGGATCGATTGAAGCACGCATTGAACTCATGTGCGCGGAATCACTTATATGGCGCATTGCTCTTTATTGATTTGGATAATTTCAAATCGTTAAATGATACTTTGGGTCACGATATTGGCGATTTATTGTTAATTAGAATTGGCGAACGTTTAAAAACTTGTGTGCGAGCTACCGATAGCGTGGCCAGATTTGGAGGGGATGAATTCGTGATCATGCTGGAGAATCTCAGTCCATCCCTCACGGATGCCGCATTGATTACCAAAACAATTGCCGAGAAAGTTTTGAATAGTTTGAACCAGCCGCTTTCCCTGGGTGAATATGAGCATCAAAGCTCTGCAAGTATCGGCATTACTTTATTTTCTGACCATGAAAGAACTGTGAGTGAATTGCTTAAACATGCAGATTTGGCAATGTACCAAGCCAAGGCGATGGGCCGTAACGCATTGCGCTTTTTTGATCCAACCATGCAGTCGGAAGTGACTTCAAAAGTATCTTTGGAAACGGATTTACGTCAAAGCCTGATCAAAAATCAACTTTCATTACATTACCAACCGCAAGTAAACGATGAAGGCGTTATTGTTGGGGCAGAAGCGCTATTGCGTTGGCATCATCCAGATCGCGGCATGGTGTCGCCCGCAATGTTTATCCCGATTGCGGAAGAAACCAGGATGATCTTGCCCATTGGTTATTGGGTCTTAGAAACCGCTTGTACTAAATTAGCCGAGTGGGCAAAGCAGGATAAGACAGCTAAATTGACCCTGGCTGTAAACGTCAGTGTGCGTCAGTTCCGCCAAACTGATTTTGTTGACCAGGTGTTCGGTATATTGGATCGAACAGACGTTAACCCTAATAAGCTTAAATTAGAGCTGACAGAAAGCCTATTTGCAGAGAATTTGGATGACATTATCCAAAAAATGCACAGGCTTAAAGAAAAAGAGATTTGTTTTTCACTGGATGATTTTGGCACGGGCTACTCATCTTTGTCTTATTTAAAACTGATGCCTTTAGACCAGCTGAAAATTGACCGATCGTTTGTGAGAGATATTTTAGAAGATGCGAATGATGCGACGATTGCATTTAGTATCATTGGCTTAGCCCAAAGCTTAGGGCTTGAAGTCATTGCCGAAGGGGTAGAAACTGAAAGTCAGAGAGAGTTTTTGTATAAGAGCGGATGCAATCTGTTCCAAGGGTATTTATTCAGTCAGCCTTTAGCAAGCGAACCTTTTGAAGCCTATTTGATGGGAGAGAATCTTTTAAAATAATGGGCTAAGAAGCATGTTTTAGCTTGAGTTAAGCAATGTTTAAGCAGCATTCCTGGTATCTACTTTTCTGCGCTCAACAAATAGACTATTGCCCGCGATTGCTTTTGCTTGTTTCTTTGCTTTGCAAATACTCGCTGAAATGTTGTGATGGGTCATCATGGGGGCGTTATCAATTCTAACTACGCCAATCGACATGGTTATAAATGGATTAAATACTTTGTTACCTTGGCGGTCTTTGGATTGAATGCCACCATTTAATCGATCTTTTTTATCATAAAATTTAGGCAATTCAACAGCTAGTGCGTCCAAGATTGCACGACAGCGTGTTTCCCAGTCTTCACTTTGAAACAAAATAATAAAATCATCTCCGCCGACATGGCCGACAAAATCGATGGCCGGCTGTGCACTTTCTTGCAATAGCTTTCCAGTGTATTGAATGATTTCATCTCCACGCCTGAAACCGTACTTATCATTAAATGGTTTGAAGTTATCCAAGTCGCAGTAGCAGGCCCAGAATGTGATGCCGTTATCGATCAGGCGATCCATGTGCTCATTGATAGGCACATTGCCCGGAAGCAGGGTCAATGGGTTGGCGTATCGCGCGGCAATAATCTGCATTTCGGTAATTTCACGCAATAAAGCATGACCGCTACTCACGCCGATATAACGTCCCTGATCGGTAACGATAAAGCCGGTCGTTAAATGATGCGGTTCCATGCCGGTAATCAAGTTACTGATGGCCTGCAGGCTCATACATTTCTCTACAATCAAGGCTTTTTTATCGGTAAACACCATGCAGGATTTTTTACCGTAAATCTCGCGTGCGTACTGACGGGATAACTGATGGGAAATATTGTATCGACTGATAAGACCTAGTGGTGTGTCATCATCAACCACTGGAATAAGTACAAATGCGGCGTTTCTTCAAATAGCTTGTAGATGTCATCTACAGTGGTTTTAGATGAGGCGGGTGTGATATGCACAGTAAGCTTTTCCAAGCCATTGTTTTTTTGAATTGAAGTGAACTAGCAAGGTTGTACGGTAATACTCTTCTTATCAAGAATCCGCTTTAAGTCAGGGTCAAGGTACTTTAAAGGCGCAGCTTGGGGTTTACCCAGAAAGAAGCCTTGGCCATAAGTAATATCCAAGTCTTTAAGAATGGTTAACTGTGCTTGCGTTTCAATCCCTTCTGCAATGACCTTGGAGCCACAATTTTTGGCAATTTGCGCGATGGAGCGGACGAATTCCAGCTTAACCGGGCTTTGGTCAATACCTGTGATGAAGTGTTTATCTATCTTGACATACTCAGGCGACAGCTCAGACCATAAACGCAGGCTGGAAAAGCCTTCGCCTAAGTCATCAATGGCGATTTCAAATCCGAGGCTACGATAATGGTCCGTCGCTTTGCGTAGCAAATCATAATCATAAGTGGGTGAGCTTTCAGTAAGTTCTATGATGACATTGGTAGGGTTCAAGCCCAACTTCTGAATATATGCCAAGGTAGCACCCTTACAGGAGCGCGGCTCAATCAGACTTTCCGGACTGACATTGATAAAAAGTTTAAAAGGATTATTGCTGGCGGCAAATGATTCGAGCACGATCTGCCTACTTAAATGTCCATCTCAAATCCCAGATTATGCTTTCTGGCTGATTCAAATAAGGCTAAAGGGGAATGCAGGCTGGTATTTTCTGGGCCGCGGATTAAACCTTCATGAGAGTAGATTTCATTTTTTGCTATATGCACGATGGGCTGGAATACAGCCTTTAGTTGTCGTTGTTCTAATATTTTGAGGAGGAGTTGCTGCGTTTGGCTTGGCAGTTGGACCACTGAAGATGCCAATCTGGTCATGGTAGAACCCCAATTGATTTGGAGTTCTTGAAGGTCGTGAATATATGGCTGCATTTTCATCTACCTGGTAATTTGTAGTGAATGTACAGCCTGCAGATGACAAAATTGTTAAATTTTTAAATCAATTGAACTTAATTCATTCTAATGTTTGCTTGCAATTGCGGCATTACGTTGGCGTGTGCGCTAAATCTACCTTAACTTTATCGAGAATCTTTTCCAATTCCAAAGGCATGGTTTTACTTAAATGAAAGAGTGAAGCCTGAGCCGCTGGCATCAGTGTGGTGGGGTGCCCTAACTTGCTATTGCTATAAATCATGCTGGACATATCGACACTAGTCACTTCTTTACTGGCATCTAAAATGACTTTTTCAAATTGATTCGATTCTTGCGGAGACAGCAAATGGGTGTGAGTCGTACATATGCAATCTAATGCTTCAGTGTAATTTGCATGATTCAAGTTATCAATTTCATACGCACACAAGAGCGAAAAGTTATAGTCTTTTAAAAGCGCATTCCATAGCATTTCAAGCTGGATGGCGGATTCTTTTTCTTCATTCTTCCATAGAATATTCACCATCTCGCCGTAAACTCTGGCGCTTGAGAATCGGCTGAAGACTTTTCGGAATATTGGGCTTACTGCGTCCAAGAACAGTTGTGCGTTGGGCATACCGTTCACCATAAATGAAGCTAACAGGGTATGAGCATCTAAAAGGGTTAACTGTCCTTTTTTTATGAGCTCGTTAGGATCGTAACCTCTAAAAGTAAGTGAGGTACAGAAAATATCGGTATGGAGGGACGTTGCAACAATGATTATGCCCTCTTGATCCGTGAGCCTATCTGCGATGAAATGACAGACAGCATCTGACAACTGCGTAGCTTCTTGGTAGAGTTGTACGTAATGGTTGCCTACAGTAGGTAATTCAAGCATTTCTTTAGAAGACATGGTTTGGGAAGTACCTATACATCGAGTTATGCATTACGCATAGTACCCCTTAGCGATGTTATAAGATATCGGTCAATCGCCTACAAAGACTGACCTAGAAATGTCAGTGGGGGCTTAGATTACGTTCAATCGAAGTCGTCTGCATTGGTCAGTGTGGTGGTTGCACAGTCACCTTGGGCTTCGTGCCCGATTTTTTCTAACTGGATACGATATTCGCAGCTAGGTAAATGACCTTCCAGCCTGCCATTAATAGTGGTTGTTTCCACTTTGCAGTGGGCGCAACGATAACGGTGCATTTGACCCTCGAAAGATTCCTGGGGGTAATCAATATAAAAAAGCTTCTTCATAAGTACTCCTAACGATTTTTCGCTTCATAAATCTGGAAATTATTCCTGCCTGCTGCCTTAGCGTTATACATAGCTTCATCAGCATGCCGTATTAATACATTCAAGTCTGTGCCATCCTTTGGATAAGCCGCGATACCGACACTTATGCCAACCTGTAATTTATAGCCAGTTGCCTGGATAGGTGATTGCAGCACCTTAAACAACTTCATCAAGACAATACTTGATTCTTTCGGATGGTCTGTATTTGGCAATATAAGTGCAAATTCATCGCCTCCCAAGCGGGCTAGTGTGTCCGACGGCCGAATGTTTACACTAATGCGGGCAGCAAACTCTTTTAGTAATGCATCACCTACGTGATGACCAAAAGTATCATTTACTTTCTTAAAGTAATCGATATCGATCAATGCAATCGCCATTTGCGTATTGTCGCGCTTTGCTTGTTTCATGGCAGTGTTGATGCGGTCATCAAATAGGGCGCGGTTTGGCAGGTTAGTGAGCACATCATGCATGGCAACATGGTGCATATGGCTTTCATTTTTTTTCTGCTCGCTGATATCGCGTAAGGTCACAGCCACCCCATCGCCCAGTTTGACGATTTGGCGCGCAATCCATGAGGCAGCAATCGATGCCTTATCTAATTTCAGTTCGTCGTTAATCGAAATCCCGGTATCGATTACCTGTTTAAATCGATCAAAGTACATAGGCCCCCGTGTAAAGGGAAGTTCTTGAAGCAATAGCGTATTGATAAATTCTTCTGGTTTCCTGGAAATTAAATCGCCACCACGTTGGTTGATATAACTACACCGGAAATCAATGATTTGATGATTTTCATCCCGTACAGAATCGAAAATATAGAAGCTATCAAAACTACCTTCCGTTGCGGCCACGAACCTTATTTTTTCTCGTTCCGCTTGCCGGCGTGCACTGTCAATATTCCTGATCAGGGGCACCAGGTTACGATGGATAAACCACAATCCTAGACCTAGTAACCCAAAAATGAACCATGCGGCTCTATGAAATTGCTCTTTAATCGGGCTATAAATTTCGGCGATATCCATCTTAATGACCATGCCCAGGCCGGTGTTTCCAATGGGTCCGTAGGCTGCTAGCACACGGTCACCTTTGTAATCTATCGTATTGATGAGACCGGTTTCCTTTAAATCTAAAGCACGGCTCATGGGAATTCTGTGCTTTTGGTAAAACTTTTGTATGCGGAAAGGTTTTTCTACAATGCTGGATGGAAAGCAATTCAAGACTGTGCCTTCAGCACTGCACACCACCATGTCGCGGCTACTGTTTTGGATGATGGTGCTTTCACGCAAGGCATTGATGGATTGGAGCCGTTGCTCAATCCAGATATAGCCGACCAATACCCCATTCAAATGCATGGCAATGCGTGAGCGCAGCTTGTAGCCAGAGTCCCATAACAGCACGCCTTTATGGTCGCCATGAAACATCACTTCAAAAGCGTCATAATTGGAAAGCTGGCCGGAGCCTGGCCATAATTCGCCGCTTATACCCTCATATGCGATCGCCGTCACTTCATCAGAACGTAAGTTGTGGCTTAATGAAATCAGCCTGTTTTTGAGGCGCAAGTTTTTTGGCATTTTATTCAACTCACTCACAACAGCGGAAAGTTGAGGCGAAGTGCTCAGTAAATGCGCATACTCGGTACGGGAGCGTAGGCTTTTCTGAAAGAAAAACAAACGATCGTTTGCCATCTGTTTTAAATGGCCGGAAATTATGTCGTTGGTCCGCTGGGCAAATATGGCAAAGGTAGATACCCCGGTGAGAGTACATATAATGGTTAACGCGAGTGCGGCAGTGATATATACCTTGCGAACATTACTGGAAAGCGGATTATTTTCCTCTTCGTCATTTTCAAGCTTGGACATATTGAACAAGCCAAAGCCAAGCAGAATGATTGAAATCGATGCCGGGATGGCCATCCTGACGTTGCCGGTCCAGTTGTAAAGGTATTCCATATTAATCCAGTAATCGAAAAACCCCATCCAGCCTAAGAGGCCGGCAATCGTGGCGAAGATCTGGATGATTTGTTTGCGATGTTGGATTCGATTGGTTTTGAAGCTGTATACCAGCAAGCCTAAGCCGAATGAGAGTAGGGCTGCGGATGTCAGGGGTGGCATACGGCCTGGATAGATATGTTCCGCTTGCAGTGATCGGTGCATATCTGCAAGGTCCAGTTTTAGATCCAGACCAGATATGACTTCTAATAAGCTAAGTGAACTGATCAATAAAATGATAGCTGCAATCAGCCGCAGCCCCTTAGAGGCTTGCTGTACAGGCAGGAGGAACGTAAGGAGGATAGCAAAACCGCCTAAGAAACAGCAGACTGCAGTATTAAATACGGTGGGTACCCAATTGGACTTGCCCCTAGTGAGTACTGGCAGGTCAAATATCCAGCCTAACAGGGCAGCAGAAGAGAGAAGTAATACAAGCGTCCCGCAAATGAGTATGAACAAGCCATTGTCATTTGCAATTGATTGCTTATTGTTCTGAGCAAGCTTCATAATTAACTCATTATTACTGAGTAAGTATGCAAGTTAGTAATATTGTTCCATAAATATAATGAGTTAATCACCTTCTGTGGGGTTGGTGTCCTATGTTTTTTTAGATTCTAGCATTTCCCAGCGGGCTAATAACACTTCTAATGCAATGTCGATTTCTTGTAATCTAGCTTGTAGTTTACTCGCCGTTTCTGTTTTGTGCTTGTAAAGCGCTCCATCGGCTAATTGTGTATGAATACTTTGCTGTTCAACTTCGTAAGCATCAATTTCAGCAGGAATTGACTCTAGCTCTTTTTGTTCTTTAAAACTTAACTTTGCGACAGGCTTACTCGTACTGGTCTCTTTACTGTTAGTCCCATTGGTACTCATGTTAGTTTTAGACTTAACGGTTTCTTTCTGATTGTTTTCCAAAGTACGCTGTTGAGTAAAGCGTTGCCAATCGTCGTAACCACCACCAAATTCCGTGAGTACGCCATTGCCTTCAAAGGCAATGACTTGGGTCACGGTGTTTTCCAGAAAAGCCCGGTCATGGCTCACAAGGAATAAAGTCCCATTGAATTCCTGTAGCAGGCTTTCCAAGAGTTCCAACGTATCAATGTCCAGATCATTAGTTGGCTCGTCCAATACCAGTACGTTGGCCGGGCGGGCAAACAGGCGGGCAAGCAATAAACGGTTACGCTCGCCACCCGAGAGCGATTTCACAGGTGAGCGTGAACGTTGCGGCGGAAACAGGAAATCTTCCAAATAGCTGATGACGTGCTTGCGTTCATTGCCAATCTCAACAAAATCTGACCCTGGGCTAATGGTGTCGGCAAGCGTGGCTTCTTCATTCAACTGTTCGCGCATCTGGTCAAAATAAGCAACATTGATTTTGGTGCCACGTTGAATGTCACCGCTGTCTGCTTCGATCTCGCCTAAAATCAATTTGAGCAGGGTGGTTTTACCGACACCATTCGGGCCCAGCAAACCAATTTTATCGCCGCGTAGTATGCGTGTACTAAATCCGTTAATTAATGTTCGACCGCCATAGGCCTTCGTCACATTGTCGAGTTCTGCTACTAATTTACCGCTACGCTCACCGGCATCTAGATTCAGTTTTACATTGCCTTGGCGCTCACGACGGGCGGCACGTTCCAAGCGTAATGACTCAAGCCGACGTACTCGGCCTTCATTGCGGGTGCGGCGCGCTTTAATGCCTTGCCTGATCCAAACTTCTTCTTGTGCGAGGATTTTGTCAAATTTGGCTGAGTGCGTTTCTTCAACCGCCAGCAGTTCTTCTTTCTTGATTTGGTATTGGGTAAAGTTGCCGACAAAGTCTGTGAGTTTGCCTCTGTCTAATTCAGTGATGCGCGTAGCTAACCTATCCAAAAAGCGGCGATCATGGGTAATAAACAACACACTACCGTTAAAGCTCAAAAGCAAGTCTTCCAGCCATTCGATGGCTTCCAGATCCAGGTGGTTGGTAGGTTCGTCCAGTAATAACACTTCAGGTTCAGCCACCAGTGCTCGCCCCAAAGCCACGCGTTTTCGCCAACCGCCAGACAAGGTCGAAACCAAAGCATCAGCATCCAGTTTCAAACGGCTTAGTACCGTTTCTACACGGGATTGTGCCGCCCAACCATTCTGCGCATCCAGGTCATGTTGCAATTCCTGCATTTTGGTCATCAGCGCATCAATGTCTGCATCTGGCATACCCATATCATGCGTTACGGCGTGATAATCGATGATGGTCTGCTGCAAACTGCCCAGACCTTCTGCCACGGCTTCAAATACCGTATGCGTGGCATCCAGTTCAGGTTCTTGTGGCACGTACACCACACGCGCACTAGGCGCACGCCAGACCACGCCTTCATCGAGCTTGATAGTGCCGGCAATGGCCTTGAGCAAGCTCGATTTGCCAGCCCCGTTACGTCCGATCAAACCTACGCGTTCGCCTGCATCCAGCTGAAAAGCTGTGTGATCGAGCAGGGCATGATGACCGAAAGCCAAACTGGCGTTATCTAAGGTGATGTAAGGCATGCATTACTTTCTGTTTCGTTTTAAAGTTAGCTGGTTTTCAGTTAAACCAATTCAAATATTGGGTGAGCGTTACTAGTTTCTTAAGGGCGTCATTCAGCTATATTTTTACTCAGCATGGCGCGGATATTGGCCATGCGCGCTTTCCCGTGCTCTTTACTGGCGAGTGCCTGATCCGGATCGTTGAACGGGTTGCCAAAGTGACGCACATCATCACCCGGAAGCTCATTAATAAAGCGGCTAGGTTCACACATTTGGACCTCGCCGGCGCGCTTACGTTTTTTGCACCAGGAGATGTTAAGCGATTTCTGCGCCCGCGTAATGCCCACATACATGAGGCGCCGCTCTTCTTCGATCTGATCATTATCGATGCTCTCGCGATGCGGCAAGATACCTTCTTCACAACCAATCAGGAATACATGGCCGAACTCCAACCCTTTTGCGGCATGTAGTGTAGAAAGCTTGACCGCATCCGGTTCGCCATCTTCGCGGCCTTCCAGCATGCTCATGAGGGACACCATTTGCGTGAGTTCCAGCAGGTTCTTGTTTTCGGTTTCGTTGCCGAACTCAGTGCTACCTTCGCCTTTTTTGGTGAGCCAGCCAATGAAATCCATCACATTGGTCCATTTACTTTCCGCGGCACGCGGTTCTTCAGAGTCATATAAAAAGGCTTCGTACTGAATCGTGGTCAATAGGTCGTTCAACACTTCCCCGGCTGGATCGCGCACAGCACGTGCCTGCAACTTGTTGATGTATTGGCAGAAGTTTAATAAGTCTTCTAGCTGCCGGTGGCCAACGTCACTTTGAAAACCGCTTTCAAAGGCTGCGGCAAATAGCGATATCTTATGCGCACTGGCAAACTCACCAAGACGCTCTAAAGTAGTGTTGCCGATACCGCGTTTTGGCGTGGTTGCTGCGCGGATAAATGCCGGATCATCGTCTTCATTCGCAATCAGTCGCAGATAACTGACAATGTCTTTAATCTCGGCTTTATCGAAAAAAGATTGGCCGCCGGAGATGGTATAGGGGATTTTGTGGTTACGTAACTGCTGCTCGAAAATGCGTGCCTGGTGATTGCCGCGATATAGGATGGCGTAATCTTTATGGTAGGTGCGATGCTCAAATTTATGCGCCTGCAACTTCATGATCACTGATTCTGCTTCGTGTTCTTCGCTGAGTGCTGCTGACACCTGAATCAAATCACCCGTACCTAGTTCACTCCAGAGTTTCTTCTCGAACAATTTAGGATTGTTGCTGATGACTTGGTTGGCAGCACGCAAAATGCGCACAGTGGAGCGGTAGTTTTGTTCCAGCTTGATTACTTTGAGTTTGCTGAAATCTGTCGTCAGCTGACGCAGGTTTTCCACATCAGCCCCACGCCAGCCATAAATTGCCTGGTCGTCATCCCCTACAGCGGTAAATTGTCCCCGAACACCGGTGAGCATTTTCACCAGTTTATATTGGCAGGCATTGGTATCCTGATATTCATCGATGAGCAAATATTGCAGCTTGCGCTGCCAGCGATTGAGCGCTTCGTCATGCTGCTCAAATAACTCCACCGGTAACTTGATCAGGTCATCAAAATCCACGGCTTGGTAAGCCTTGAGCGTTTGCTGGTATAGCTGGTACACCTTGGCTGCGGCATGAGTGAGCTCTTCATCCGCTTGCGCCTTGGCCTGGTCGGCATTGATAAAAGCGTTCTTCCAGGCCGAAATCTGCCATTGGGTTTTGCGCAGTAATTGTTTATCGGTAGTCGCTAGGATGTCGGCAACAATCTTGAAACTATCGGAGGAATCCAGAATGGAGAATTGCGGTTTGTATCCTAACAAGGCTGCTTCAGCTCGCAGCATTTGCAGGCCTAAGGAGTGAAATGTAGCAATTGTCAGCCCTTTGGTACTTTTGCCCTGCATCAACTTCGCCACACGCTCACGCATTTCCAGCGCAGCTTTATTGGTAAAAGTGATCGCAGCAATTTCTTTTGGCGCATAGCCTGCTTCATCGATCAGGTAATTGATCTTCTGCGTGATCACGCGTGTTTTGCCACTACCGGCGCCGGCTAAAACGAGTAAGGGACCATCCAGGTATTTTACGGCCTCGCGTTGCGGCGAGTTAAGGGTATTCAACATGCTCGGCTAACAAAAGATTGGACTAACAAAAGATAGGCTGAGCAAAAAGACTTGCTCAGTAACGCAAGGCAGGATTTTAGCGTTTTAACTTCAAACTAGCTAATACATTTATTTGTAAATATTATCTTACAAAAATATGCTTAATGCATAAACTAAGGTTATGATATCGATAGATTTTTTCTTTCAATATAATAATAAAAATCAATAATTTCCCTCCATTTCCATGACAGATAGACTTAATAAAACGTCCATTTGCAGCATCGTTTTTTTGGATATTATCGACCATTCAAAAAAGCCCGTTTCTGAACAAATTGATGACAAAAATTTATTTAACGGTTTAATTAATGAGGCCATTCAGAACGTGGCGCAGACTGACCGCATTATTTTAGACACAGGCGATGGTGCGGCGATTACGTTGATGGGATCGCCGGAAGAAGCGCTTTTTGTAGCGCTGACAATACGAGATGGGATTTTAGAATTTAATAAAACCAATAACCGTAATATCCGGCTAAGAATTGGCATCAACTTGGGTTCGGTCCGAGTGGTAAATGACATTAATGACCGACCCAATATTATTGGCGACGGGATTAATGTAGCCCAGCGGATAATGAGCTTTGCCGATGAGAACCAAATTTTAGTTTCCCGCTCTTATTTTGAAGTGACTTCGCGTTTAACCCATGAAATTACCGATATGTTTACTTATTCGGGAATTAAACAAGATAAACATGTCCGCGAACACGAAGTGTATTCAATTAAGTCAAAAGCAGGAGATGAGAGTATGCCGGAAGGCTTATTTAGCACCCCAGAAAATGAAACCGAAGCGGCTGGGTTACTTAAAAATATTGTAAAGCCATCACATCTTGTGATTGCGTTGATAACTTGTGTATTATTGTTTTTGGGAGGTTGGTATGTATTAATACTTAAACCTGCATTCAATGAAAACAATAATATTGATATATCTTTAGGAACATCCAAACAATCCTCATCCTATGTACCGAAATCATATGTACCAAGCGTTGATGCTGAGACTGAAAAAAAGATGGTGATTACATCATCTGGAGATACTCCATTGCCTAAAGCTGCAACCAATACTGCAACGAAAGAGCAAGCCACCCCGATAAAGAATACAGTCGTTAATTCAGAAAAGCAGACTCGCGAACAAGCGCAGTTTTCTTCATCAGAAGTGGTACGTGAGCCAGCACCTAAATCACCGGGAAGTGAAAAGAGTGCTATTAAAAAGTATAATCCGCCCGCTGCTCAACGAGATGAAAGTATGAGTGCTGCTGTCCAACAAGATCAGAGTAGAAATACTGCTGAAAAAGTGAAAGCCTTTGCTAGCCATTGGAAAAAAAGCTTTTTAACACCTGCAACAAAGCCAAGCTGTACGCAAGTGCAAATTTCGATGAACCAATGCCAGAACAATTAAGGTGATTATTTGAGATCTACTAAAGCCAGCGGGGCTGTTGAACGCCTGAAACGACGGTCTGAGAATGCTTATTACTCATTGGTAATCAGTGGTAATGGCCTTTTCTCTTTAGCCTTGATGAAAGGTAATGGAGAGTCTGAGCGCTTATGTTCGCCTATGCAACTTGATGATTTTGTTACGTTTACGAATGGTTATGGTGCCCAGACGCCTAAGAAGTTAAGCAAATTAGATATTGAATTCAGCAAGCAACTTAAGAAATCTACCGGTTAAGTTTATTGGCAATACTCACCGTAATGGATATAAGCAAACTTATATTTCACGCTTATATCCATTATCTGTGATTAATGCCAGACCACACATATTAAGCAGCGATATCCATAGACAGTGCAGCATAAGTCTTATCTACATCCATATACAATGCAACGGCAGTTTCTACCCCAATCACCAAAGGCGGAGCGAGGCGAGTGACCACACAGCCTGCGCGTTTTAACAAACGCTCTACTGCCGTAGTCGTAACGGTGACATACTGCTGTATGGCATTTTTTTGCCCAAACGCCATCATTTCCCGAATACATTCAACCGTTAAATGCGTGAAGCCAAAGCCTGTATTACCGTCGGTTTCAATCGCAAATCGACTTAATTCCCAAATACTTTTATCTTCCGGTGCGGCTTCACCATTCAATAACTCCGGAAATGAATCTTTAAGCATGTATGGTCCTTCAGTCGGTAAAATTCTCCAACAGCCTTTGACCTCACCAGTGCGTTCTTTCACCAGCATGTAGGTCGGATCAATCGCATCGTAACCATCAATTTCCATACCGCTTAACACTGGCACTTCCCAACCCATGCGTTCTTTAAATACCCGAGCTCTTAATTTATGCATCGCCCATAAATCTTCACTTTTGAAATGTTTTCTTTTCGCAATTCTAATCTTTAACATGGTTTATACCCCTTTAGATTGATTACCCAGGAGGCATAAATAATTATGCTTATTGCATATTTTTGTAACTGTAAGAGTTGCTAGGTTGTTCAATGAATCGTGGATGATAAAAAATGATGAACTCAAAAAAATATTATTTTTTATTGTTAAGGATGCAAATATGAGCAAAGATAATTCACAGAATGTATCGTTAAGTCCGGAAGCTTTACGTGGACTAAGGAAGATACGTCGTGAGAGTCAGACTAGGTTTTGGAAGCGCTTTGGCGTAACGCAATCCAGGGGTAGTAGGTTCGAACAGGGTATGGAAATTCCATCGCCCGTCAAGATTCTAATTAGGCTTTATATGGAGGGCGTAGTGAAGGAAAGGGATCTGCTACATGCGCGCAGAAATACAATGTTTAATGTGGCTATAACTGAATAATGCCGAGCTTTAAAGCCTTGATGATTGCCTGCTGTTTGGTGTTGACATTGAATTTTTGACGAATATTGCTTAAGTGGAAATTAATTGTGGATTCTGAACAGTTAAGGATTTTGGAAATTTCCCAGGAAGATTTGCCTGCAACCGACCAGTGAATTACTTCATTCTCCCGGGGGGTTAGTGCAATTTGCGTTTCTGGTGTGTGGTAATTTAAAAATTTCTTGGAGGATTCAAAAACATAATCCCGAATAATCGCTAAAGCAGGCATGGATTGCACCATATCTTTTTGTGTCGCTGGATTATCTAGGTGCTCCGATACAAAACTCATCATGCCGAACTCGCCATTCGGCCCGTGAATCGGAAATATGATGCCAGTCTTTAGACCATAGCTGGTCGCTTCTTCATACATGTTCTGTTGATCTGGTTTCTTAAAGCAATCGGGTGTCCATAGCAATGGGATATTACTTTTAAGACAATGGGTTACGGTAGGATCTACGTAACCTAACCCTTGATTATCGTAAGTGCTGCGCCAATCTTTAGAGTAGTTGCTTCGCAAAAAAGCATTTTCGATGGGTTCATCTTTAGATTTTAATACTGCAAATAATGTTTGCTCGAAGCCAATGTTTTTTGCCATTGAAAAAACAGTGTCTGACCAATTTTGCTCATTAGTTGCCTCTAAAAGGCCAGTAAATTGATCATATTTCAAACGGATACCTCATTCTTAATTTTCTATATGAAAAATAAGTACATTACACCGATTTAATATTAACCCGAATGGGTAGGCAATCACTATCCCCACCTAGTATAAATACTAGTCTTATAAATAATAATGATATGACATAGTTTGCCTAAATACTAACTTAATTAAAAGGAGCTTTAAGGGGAAACTTGAATATAGCAGTAAGTAAATAACAAGAATACGAAAAAACAAGAAGAAGAGAATGGCTTTGGTTTAAATCAATGCACGCTACAAGTGGTCTGATTCATTATCGGTAATGTTATCTGCAGGTGGGGATTGCTCATGTTCAATCATGATATTTCTACTGTCAGGCGTTTCCAGGCTGATTCTACCGATTGCCCCGCTGCGATAGTCTGTTAAAAAGGCTATCGCAGTTTTTTCTGTGTCCCACAAGCCATCATGGCGTTTATAGGAACGACGTTTTGCAATCGCTTCTAATAAATCTACACCATCCATTTGCAACACATCTAGTTTCATTGCATCCAGCTTATAGCGAGTATTAATTAAAGCAGGATAATTTTTCAATAAATTATCTGCTAAAAATAATGCAACATCTTCATCGATCACTGCATTCCGACCAATCGCATGGCTAGCTGCAAGCATATATCCATCTGATTCATATTGGATTTTTGGCCACATCATGCCCGGCGTGTCGATAATGCTCATGGTTTCAGATAAATCAAACCGTTGCTGGCTTTTGGTCACAGCAGGTTCATCTCCGACTTTTGCCACGCGACGATTCAGTAGTGCGTTCATCAGTGTTGATTTGCCCACATTGGGAATGCCCATGATGAGCATACGGAGCGGTTTTAAATGTGTGCCACGGTGTGGAGTAAGGCCTAAACACAGTTTAGGAATTTTATTCGCCTCACCGGGTTTTTTGCAGGAAAGGGCAACTGCCTTGGTATTGGGCTGGCGATTAAAGTAATTCAGCCAGTCTTGTGTCGCTTTCGGGTCTGCAAGATCTGCCTTATTTAAAATTTTCAATTGTGGGCGCTGGCGGAATAAGCGCATCTCGTCAATCATGGGATTATGGCTGGCAGCCGGAACGCGCGCATCTAGTACCTCGATCACGATGTCGACGAACTCCATCGTCTCTTCAGCTTTTTTGCGTGCTTGGGTCATATGACCCGGATACCATTGAATCGCCATCTTTACTCCGTTTGAAAATACAAAAAATACTTTGTTGCTGCGCCTTGGCGTGTGAATAATGCGCTTTAGCGCATATATTCCACGGAAAAGCCAATTTCTGGCTCGCCGTATATAGCGTACTGTCTTCGACTCACCTTCTCGTCTTTTTTGATTTTGAAACGGGATCAAGTCGTAATTACTATCAGCATTTTAACATCCTGAAGCTTTCCCTAAGTTTTTATCTGTAACACGGGAGGAATCCAAGGTTAACTAATATTTTTGCCTTAAAATACCATTATGCAAATTCCAGAAATTAACCCAAACCAGTCTGTTGACCTCTTAAAAGCGCTGCATATCCTCACACGTGATGGCAAGCTTAATCAGGATAGTCGCCGCAAGCTTAAACAGGTCTATCACCTTTACCAGTTCATCGAGCCACTGTTAAAAGATGTCATGGCTAAAAATCCAGCGCCATTGCTAGTAGATCATGGGGCTGGCAAGTCCTACTTAGGGTTTATTTTGTATGATTTATTTGTAAAGCAGCATGCTGCTGGCAGTGTAATAGGCATCGAGACGCGTGCGGACTTGGTGGTGAAATCCAAACAGTTAGCAGTGGATTTGCATTTTGAGCGTATGGCGTTTGAACATCTTTCGGTAGAAGAGTCAATGCAGTCGGCAGCACTTCCTGCGCACGTGGATATTGTGACGGCTTTGCATGCTTGTAATACGGCAACAGATGACGCAATCCGGTTTGGCTTGAAGAAAGAGGCCGATTACATGGTTTTGGTGCCTTGCTGTCAGGCCGAAGTCGCAGAAGTACTACGCAAGCATAAGAATGAGAGTTTTGGTAAAACCCCATTATCTGAAATTTGGCGTCATCCCATCCATACACGCGAGTTCGGTAGCCAGATCACTAATGTGTTGCGCTGTTTGCAGCTTGAAGCGGCAGGCTATCAAGTCACAGTGACCGAGCTGGTCGGTTGGGAACATTCCATGAAAAACGAACTGATTATCGCAAAACGTACCGGTCAGAAACGCAAAAATGCTGCGGAACGTATCGCCCATATTTTGCATGAATTTAACTTGGAAGACATGCGCTCTCGTTTTGCTGTTTGATCTACATTTTACAAAATGAATAATCTTGAAAGGAAGTCAATGAAGTACGCAATATTCGCTTTTCTGGCCATTACAGCATTTACTATCAATACAGCCTCTGCTGCTAAGACCTCGCCTGTAGCGTATAAAGATTACAGTGGCGTATATACCTGTACAGGTGACGATGCCCATGAAGGCAAATACACCGGTACAGTCACCATGACTTTGAAACCTGAACATAGTAATGAGAGTTATGCCAGCTACGATTTCAAACTCGAAGTACCAGGCTATGGCACATATTTAGGCCATGCTGCAGCAAATGGTAATCATGTGGCCATGCATTTTGCGTTAACCGATCAATCCACTAAAGACTATGGCACGGGTATTGCCAAAATGACCAAAAATGCCAAAGGCCAATGGACCTTCCATAAATTTTATTTTGAACCGGAGTTCAAAGGCGGCAATACCGGCGTTGAAGACTGCACAAGAAATTGATGAGTCTTTAGGTGCACGCACCTCATCAGTAAGCGAATGCCTAGCGGCGTGGCGTGATAAAATTCCCACCATATGAATTCCACGCAAAATCCTGAAAAAAATCCGGCCAAGAGTCTGGAAAAAAATCCAGAGAGAAATCCAGAAAAAGAACCAGCGCAGCAAATACCGCTGCTATTAAAGCAGCTGCCTACTTGCATGCTGGCAGACCGCTTTTCCCTAAGAAATCGCTTGAATCAGGCAAGAGCATTAGCTGAACAAAGCAAACCCGTTGAAAAGTCATTAAACGAGATTGCGCAAAAAATACGCAGTTCCCAGACCAAATATGCTGCGAGACTTGCCAATTTACCAAAGCCGGAATATCCCTTAGAACTACCCGTAAGCGGTAAAAAAGACGATATCGCAAAGGCGATAGCACATAATCAGGTTGTTATTGTCTGCGGTGAAACCGGCTCTGGTAAAACCACGCAGCTACCGAAAATCTGCCTTGAATTAGGCCGAGGTGTTTCCGGTTTGATCGGCCATACGCAGCCTAGGCGTATTGCGGCACGTTCAGTGGCTTCTCGCATTGCACAAGAGTTGAACAGCCCTCTTGGTGAAGTGGTAGGTTACAAAGTCCGTTTCAACGATAAGCTGTCCGAGTCCAGTTATATCAAGCTCATGACAGACGGTATCTTGCTTGCAGAAACACAGGGCGACAAATTTCTTAATGCCTATGACACTATCATTATTGACGAGGCACATGAACGAAGCCTGAATATTGATTTCCTGCTGGGCTATCTCAAGCAATTATTACCTAAGCGTCCAGATCTGAAAATCATCGTCACCTCAGCCACCATTGATGCAGACCGGTTCTCACAGCATTTTAACGGTGCCCCCGTGATTGAAGTTTCCGGCCGTACTTATCCGGTTGAGATTCGTTATCGTCCCTTAGGTAAAGCGGGCTTTCGTGCTAAAGAAATCGCTGAAACTGACAATGCGCAATTTGATGTAGATGACGAGACCATTTTTGGCATTGCGCGCAAAGCCAAAACAGAAGCGCGTTGGTTGGAAGAAGATGATGAAGAAGAAGCCATAGAGGAAGCCATTATGGATGCGGCAGATGACCTGCTACGTCAAGGCGATGGCGATATCCTGGTGTTCTTGCCAGGCGAGCGCGAAATTCGCGATGTGGCAGACCACTTACGCAAATATCAGGGGCGTTCAGCCAAGCTCAAGCATATCGAAGTGCTACCTTTGTTCGCACGCTTAAGCATTGAAGACCAGCAGAAAATTTTCAAAAGTCACAGCTCGCGTCGGATTGTATTAGCGACTAACGTTGCGGAAACTTCGCTGACTGTGCCAGGCATTAAGTATGTGATTGATGCAGGCCTGGCCAGGGTAAACCGCTATAGCCCGCGTGCCAAAGTTGAACAACTGCAAATCGAGAAGATCAGTCAAGCCGCCGCCAAGCAGCGCGCAGGGCGTTGTGGACGAGTCTCGAACGGAATATGCGTACGCTTGTATTCTGAACTGGATTTTGAAGGCCGTCCGGAATTTACCGAACCTGAGATATTACGTAGTTCACTGGCCAGTGTGATTTTGCGCATGGCAGCTTTGCGTTTGGGTGATGTGGTCGACTTCCCATTTATTGAAGCGCCCAGTTCCAGGTTGGTGGCGGATGGTTATTTACTCCTGCAAGAACTAGGCGCTGTAGATGCGCAGCGCCGCATCACTGAAACGGGTTTGCAGCTTGCTAGATTGCCATTAGATCCGCGTGTGGGACGCATGATTCTGGCGGCCAAGCGTGAAAGCTGCCTGAATGAGATTTTGATCATCGCGAGTGTGTTAAGTATTCAAGACCCGCGCGAACGGCCGATGGATAAACGTGAAGCGGCAGATCAGGCGCATGCCAAGTTCGCAGGTGAGGGCTCAGATTTTATGAGTTACCTCAAGCTATGGGATTTCTTCGATAACGCGTTAAAAACTAAAAAATCTAATAAAGATTTGCTCAACCAATGCCACAGCAATTTCCTGTCATTTTTACGTCTGAAAGAATGGCGCGAGTTGCATGGGCAGATCAAGCAGATTACTGATGAAATGGAATTCAAGCTTAATGAAAAAGAAGCCAGCTATGAGCAGATTCATAAAGCTTTGCTAGCCGGCTTGTTAGGTAATATCGGCTTTAAAGATGGCGATAGTGACTCTTACGCCGGTGCGCGCGGTATCCGTTTTCACATTGCACCCGGTTCTACACTCAAGAAAACTAGACCTAAATGGGTAATAGCAGCTGAGCTGGTGGATACCACCAAGCTCTATGCACGCTGCGTGGCGAAGATAGAACCGGACTGGATTGAACCGCTGGCAAGAGGACTAACAGAAAGCCATTACTCTGACCCGCGCTGGGATCGCAAGATGGGTATGGTCAATGCTTGGGAGCGTGTCAGTTTGTATGGTTTAACTATCATCCCTAAGCGACGCGTCCATTACGGGCCCATTAACCCTGTGGAATCGCGTGAAATATTCATTCGCGAAGCGCTGGCCAATGGAGAATTTGATACACGAGCGCCATTTTTCATTGCAAATGAGCGACTGATTGCGGAAGTGGAAGAGTTGGAGCATAAAGCGCGCCGGCAGGATGTGCTGGTTGATGAACACCAGTTATTCGCTTTTTATGATAGCAAGGTTCCAGCGGATATTTTTAATGCTGCCAGCTTTGAAAAATGGCGTGAAGAGGCTGAAAAGACGCAGCCTAAACTCTTATATCTCACCCGTAATGATTTGATGCGACATGGCGCAGATGCCATCACTGAAGTGCAGTTCCCCGAAAAGATGGTGCTGGATGGCGTGGAGATACCGCTTAAATACCGTTTTGAGCCTGGTCATGCTTTGGATGGCGTGACGGCTACCATCCCATTGGCATTATTAAACCAGCTTAACCCTGTGCAAACCGAATGGCTGGTGCCGGGGATGTTGCGTGAGAAATTGACGTATCTCATCAAAGCGCTGCCTAAAGCCTTCCGCCGAGTATGTGTCCCGGTGCCGGAATTCGTAACGCAATTTCTACATGATAATGCAATAGGAGTTGGCAGCCTCAAAGAAATACTAGCCGCGCATATCCAACGTGTGACGACCCTTAAAATCGACATGGATGATTGGAGTGAAGTATCACCACCACACCTGTTAATGAATTTTAGCGTGGTAGATGATGCGGGTCGCGAGCTTGCCATGGGGCGAGACTGGAACGCATTGAAAAAACAACTGGGTTCGGCGGCCCAGCTCACGTTCCGCAACACCTCTCCAGATATTGAAAAGACGGGGTTGAAACAATGGGACTTTGGCGACTTGCCCCAGACCTTGAGTTTTGAGCGCGATGGTTTGAAAGTTACCGGTTATCCGGCACTGGAAGACAATATCGACAATGTCGCTGTGCGTTTATTTGATACTGAGAACGAAGCCCAGATCAACCATCGCAAAGGTGTCAGCCGGTTGATGCGGCTGGAACTTAAAGAGCAGATGAAGCAACTGGAAAAGAGTTTGCCCAACTTTAACCAGTATGCGCTACAGCTCAGAAGTATCATGTCGCCGGATGATCTGCGAGAAGACATGTTAACCGCGATCGCCGACCGTGCATTTATTGGTGAGGATGATTTGCCATATACCAACGCAGATTTCATGAAACTTAAACAACGCGCCAGGACCCGACTGCCAGCCGTGACGCAAGCCTTGGTCAGGATAGTGCAAGCCATTGCAGCTGAGTATCAGCTTTTAACTGCTCAGCAAGCCAAGATGCCTGCTACTGTAAACCGATTGAAACGAGATGTTGAACAGCAAATTCAATTATTGGTACATCCGCATACTTTCAGCCAAACGCCATGGGAATACTTACAACATATTCCACGCTATTTAAAAGCTTTGCGCTTAAGAATCGAGAAGCAGCCGGCCAATCCAGATCGGGATGGTAAAAATGCCGCCAGTGTTGGGCTGCTATGGAAAAATTGGACTGATGAAATGGAAAAGCAACGCCAGCTGGATAAGCTAACACCAGAACTGCTTAACTTTAGATGGCTTGTTGAAGAACTGCGGGTGTCTTTATTTGCCCAAGAACTTAAGACGCCTTTTCCAGTCTCGATTAAGCGTCTGGAAAAAATCTGGCATGATATCAAGCGTTAGTGATTAGCCATTTGCGGCAATGAAACTCGATCCTATTAAACCTTCCGAAATCAAAATATTTCCCGAAACTGAAATATCCATACCGCCTGCCGTCCGTGGCGACCGGCTGATCCGTATCAATATCAGCCGCAATACATTATTGGCTTTTGTATTTTCAATATTGCTGCATGCCATTTTGTTCATGCTGGTAATCCCTAAGATCGAGTTTGATGCACCTGAAACGACCGCCCCTACAACGATTGAGGTAAGCCTTGCGCCGCCCACGCCACCTACACCAGAACCAACGCCAGAGGTGGTTACTGAAGTCGCTCCTGAGCCTGTGAAAGAACCGCCTAAAGCGAAACCGCAGCCGGTTAAACCACCTAGAGTCATGACACAACCTAAATCCATCGAGAAACCGCCAGTATTTTCTGTGCCGGAAGTGGCAGAGTCGCCAAAGCCTACGCCGCCTAAACCTCAAGATAGTCCTGCACCGCCGACCGATATGCTGGCTTATGTCAAAGCCCGGCAAGCCGCCCGGCAAACACCTGAGTCCGAAGCAGCGCGCCAAAATGCTGAAGCGGTGGCACGCGAAAATGGCCCGAGCGAAGAGGAGCTGCGCGATCAGCGCATTGCTAAAAACCTCACAGGCGGAGCAGGGGGCACGTTTACACTGACCAGTTTGGATAACCGCCGCGCTACATTTTCATTTAATGGCTGGGTGAATAACTTAAGCAATACCAAAAGGCAGTATTTTGAAGTGGAAGCAACTTCCGGACAGGACGTTAGGTTGCTCATGGTTAAACGCATCATCGGCTTCATTCGCGAAAGCTATCAAGGCGATTTTCCATGGGATTCACATCGTTTAGGTAAGGTCATCACTTTATCTGCACGGCCTGAGGATAATAGCGCTTTAGAAGAGTTTCTGATGGTGGAGTTTTTTGGAACCAATTACCGGCTTTCTTAAGGCTGAATTAAAAGGCCTAAAAATGTAATGCTGCATTGTAAGTTCTACGGTTTAACTGCAGCCTTCCACGTAATAAACTTGCGGCGGCACACCTACGCGCCATTCGATTACTTTATCATTTGCATCGGTTTCAAAAATGAGGCGTGCCTGGGTATCCTGCGGTGGTGTGACAATCAAGGTATGGGCACCTTCAATATATTTATGCGGCTGATTGTGCACATGCCCGGCATAAGCTTGCATGATGGCGGAAGTAGAGTCGCCGACGACGATATTACCAGGTGCAGTTTGTCGTGGGTCATGTACATCGTAACGTACAAAACGGCCATCTTCCAGCATGAAACTCACGCCTCGCTGCTGCGGCATGGTATCGCTATAAAGATAATAGCAACTCATGCCCTTGGCGGGTTTACTGGCTTTAAGCGGTCGGCCCCACGATATGCGGATATCTTCTTCGTTACCGCCAAATCTTGCTGGTCCAAAACCGTTGAATCCTGCCGGATTCACTTTGGATTGTTTGTCTTTAGAGGAAGAGTCGCTTATTTCGGCTGGGATTGATTGCGTAGTCGGAAGTGGTGGTTCAGTAGGTAATTCCTCTTTTTTGTCACAAGCCAATAATGTGACTAAGGTGATTGCCAGGAAAATTGAAGAGCTTATGAATGAGGGGCGCATATCCATTAGTACGTAAGCTTTTACAATAGTTTTATGCCTTTTAATTTATCTGCACATACGTCCCGCACGATGCGTGCTAAATCCTTGGCGTAAGGTTTTGTCATCATATCTTCGCTGCCTATCGCATATAGTTTCGACCACAGTCCCTTGCTGCCAATAGGTTTTGCCAAAACATAATTATGCTCTACATAACTTTGTATGCCCCAGCTCGGTAGAGCCGCCAACCCCCGGCGGCTGGCCACCAGTTGCATGATGGCAATGGTGAGTTCAGCGGTTCGGCGAGTGAATTCGATATGGGCCGGTTTTAGTATTTGCCTAATCAGGTCGATACGCTCTTCCGGAACCGGGTAGGTGATCAGCGTTTTCTGGCTAAAATCCTCTGCGTTCAAACGCGCCTGATTTTTGAGCGCGTGGTCCACCGGCAACACACCCATGATCTCAAATTTGAATAAGGGTATATGGCTCAGGGGCTCGCGTTTTTCAAAGCCATCCCCCGGCAAGCCGCCAATCACCACATCAGCTTTGCCTTCATTGATCAGGTGCCAAGGATCACTATGAAAACCCGCCACCAGATCAATCTCCACTTCGGGCCAAGCACGCCTAAAAGCATCCATTACTGGTGTCAGCCAGTCAAAGCAAGTGTGGCATTCCAATACGATACGTAGCTCACCGGATTGGTCGCTTTTCATGCGGATCAAATCGCGTTCAGCTTTCTCTAATTGCGGCAGAAGTACATTGGCAAGCTCCAATAATCGTTGGCCAGCAGGAGTAAACCGCAAGCCTTGGTTGCCGCGCTTAAATAACGTGATGTCATAGTGCTGCTCAATCGCGCGTATTTGATGGGAGAGCGCAGACTGCGTTAAGAATACACGCTCTGCGGCTAATCCTAACTTACCGGTTTCGGCGATGGCTTTGAGAGATCTAAGGTGGCGGATTTCTAACATGTGTTTTAACCAATATGAATTAAATTCAAATCTATCATAAAAACTTTCGCTTTATTAAAATTTTTCAACAAAGGAAAATGCGCATCTTGATTGAGTAAAGAGATAAGTATGACTATTAAAAGTAACATCACTACAAAAATAAAAGCCCATGTTTTAGGTTATCCACGCGTGGGCGCCAATCGCGAGCTTAAGTTCGCATTAGAATCTTTCTGGCGCAAAGAAATATCAGGAGATGCTTTACACAGCACTGCCCGCGCTTTGCGTAAAACCCATTGGCAAAAACAATTAGATGCAGAACTGGCCTTTATTACCACGCATGATTTTTCACTGTATGACCATGTGTTGGATCACAGCGTGTTATTCAATGCCACGCCCAAACGGTTTAATAAAAATCCGTTTGGTGAACAAAACGTCATCCCGGAAAACAAGTATTTTGCATTTGCACGCGGCAACCTTGAGCAACCCGCGATGGAAATGACCAAATGGCTGGATACAAACTATCATTATTTAGTGCCAGAATTGGATGCTGAAACGGCATTTACTATTAATGCACATGACTTTTTATTGCAGGTTGAGGAAGCGCAGAAGCTTTCTCCTAATATCAAGCCTGTGTTGCTCGGACCAGTGAGCTTTTTATACCTTAGTAAAGCCCGAGGGGTGGATAAACTCGCGCTATTAGCACCGTTGGCCGAGCAATATGCCTATTTATTACAGGAGCTTACCGCCAAAAATGTGGAGTGGGTGCAAATAGATGAGCCTATTCTTGCTTTGGATCTGGACGATGCCTGGCTGAAAGCGTTTGATCATGCCTATGCCTACTTCAGGATACAGCGGCCTAAATTGCTGCTTACTACTTACTTTGCCAATGTGTCGCGTTATCAGGCATTCATTACCGGTCTGCCGGTAGACGGCATTCACATCGATTTAGTGCGGGCGCCGGAACAGCTTGGCCCATGGGTAAATGCAATTCCTAGCCATTGGGTTTTATCTGCCGGCGTGATCGATGGGCGGAATGTGTGGCGCAATGACCTTGATAACACTCTGGCGCTGTTGTCACCCTGGACTCATAGGTTAGGGGAGCGTTTGTGGATCGCGCCTAGCTGTTCTTTACTGCACACGCCGGTAACGTTGGCTTTTGAAAATGGGCTTGATCCTGAGGTTAAATCCTGGTTGGCCTTTGCGGATGAAAAACTGATTGAGCTTAAAATTTTAGCCAAAGCTTTAAACCAGGGCTTAGCGTCTGTCTCAGATGCATTGGCTGAATCGCGTGCTGCAATAACTTCAAGGCGTAGCAATTTGAAGGTGCATGATGCCGCAGTCAAAGAGCGGCTTGCCAAGCTTAATGCTGTTAACGATGAAAGAGCTTCAGCTTTTAAAGTGCGGCAAGCTAAACAAAAGACAAAATTAAACCTGCCTTTGCTACCAACCACCACGATAGGCTCGTTTCCACAAACCCCGGACATCCGGGCCAGCCGAGCTGCTTATAAGAAAGGTAGTATAGATCAACGACAATATGACGAAGACATGGCGACCCACATCGCATATGCCATCAAGGCGCAAGAGGACTTAGGTCTGGATGTGCTGGTACATGGGGAAGCGGAACGCAATGACATGGTTGAATTTTTTGGGGAACAGCTCGCAGGCTATGCATTCACCCAAAATGGCTGGGTACAAAGCTATGGTTCACGTTGTGTTAAACCGCCTATCATTTACGGTGATGTGTACCGTCCGGCAGCCATGACAGTGGCAACGGCTAAGTTTGCACAATCACTATCAACACGGCCGGTAAAGGGCATGTTGACCGGCCCTATCACAATGTTGCAATGGTCATTTGTTCGCGATGACCAGCTGCGTGAAACTACTGCTTTGCAGCTTGCGCTAGCCATTCGAGATGAAGTGGATGACCTGCAACAAGCGGGCATCGGCATCATCCAGATTGACGAGCCGGCGCTACGTGAAGGCTTGCCTTTACAGAAAGCCGCCTGGGCCCATTACCTGGCCTGGGCCGTACGTGCCTTTAAACTTTCCGCCAGTGTGGCGCACGATGATACGCAGGTCCACACCCATATGTGCTACGCCGAATTCAATGACATTTTGCCGGCAATCGCTGCCATGGATGCTGACGTGATCACCATTGAAACATCCCGGTCTGCAATGGAATTGTTAGAGGGATTTGGTAGCTTTAACTACCCAAACGACATAGGGCCAGGCGTCTATGATATTCATTCGCCACGTGTGCCGGCTGAAGAATCGATGGAAAAGCTGTTGAAGCGCGCTTTCTCAGTGATTCCGCCTGAGCGCATCTGGGTAAATCCGGATTGCGGCCTTAAAACCCGTGGATGGGAAGAAACCAGGCTAGCACTGCAAAATATGGTGAATGTAGCCAAGCGATTGCGGGGTGAATTGCAGGCCGCTTAGTTAATAAGGATAATCAAAAAACGGTGCGAAATCATTTGCACCGTTTTTCGTTCTAGCACTAAAGTTTTTGGGTTTAAGACTAAAGATTTTTGGGTTTAAACACGTACAGCAGGTTAGGCTCACTCATAATATAAATGCGCCCATCTGGTCCTACGGCAATACCTTCTGCTTGCGGTACATGGTGTTTCAAGCCATGAAAGCCGCGCCATAAAGCCAAGGCACCGATAGCTTTGCCTGCTTCATCGTATTCTTTAATGAGGCGCGATTCGTCACTTAACAGTAATAAGTGACCGGTTTCGCTATGGTAGGTCACCGAAGACAGATCGCGTAGTGACCAGCGTATAGCAGCATCAAAGGCTTCTACTTGTTTGATTTGGATATCAAGTGGCAGCCCTTCCGGTGCATTGAAAAAGCCTGTAACAGATAGGATATATTTGGGGTCTCGTTCTTTAGCGACCAAAAGGCGATTATTGTTATCGTCCCAAGAAACGCCTTCAAAGTTTTTATTGCCGGATGGATTAATACCCAATCTTAATTTCTTCGAGTGTGTAGCATTAAGTTGAGTTGCATCGTCATCAATCGTCACTTCAAGCAAGCGGTTATCGCGCTCATCGGCAATCACATAACGATTATCTGAGAGATGGGTAATGCCTTCCATATCATCTACGCCCGTCACGTTGATTTTGCGCAAGACCTTGCCGTTCACATCAACTTCTATAATTTGAGATTCTTTATTAAGCACGGTAAATAGCGTATTGCGCTCTGTGTTAAATGTTAGGCCTGACGCATTCTCCAAACCTATGATGGGTAAGCCATCCATCTCAACTTGGTAGTTTTTTAACTCCAAGCCATCCGCAGGCTTATTTGCATGCCAGAAATACCAGCCTAATGCCTCCAGGCGAAAATAGTAAATTGCAGTGATAAGGATAAGAACAATAGTCAAAATCCATAGCGATATAGTTTTAGTTTTAATAATGGTGTCCTTTACAACTTTAAGTCTTGGCTGATATTTCATCTAAATTTTAACTCAGTTGTTGACTGGCTTAATTTTTAATAATTCAAATTATGCTTAATAAACATATAGGTAGATTTTTAATGTGAATAATTATCTATATATTGTGTTTTTTATGCTTGAAATTATGTTTTGAAGTGCGTTATAGTACCTGCATACGGTTCTTAACTTTCAATCGGAAGTTAAGATAAAAGGGAATCCGGTGCGAGGTTGTTACTCAATAAACTTCAATTCCGGGGCTGCCCCCGCAGCTGTAATCAGCGAGTCATTTTGTGACTAATTGCCACTGAACATAATGTCCGGGAAGGCTAACAAAATGATGAGGACCTGAAAGCCAGAAGACCTGCCGTAGCATTTTCTGTGTGCTTTAACTTTGCATGCAAAAGTAATTTTTATAACGTTTGAGGCGGGGTGTCCTCGGCAGATGGAGTGGCTATGTAAAATCACTCCGCAATGCTGGTCTTTACTAAGCAGGCTTTGATTTAAGTTACTTGAATTTATTTAAGTTTCTTTAATTGAAAGCATTTGCGACATAAAGCGTACCTGCCCTTTATTAAAAGGGAAAACCAAATGGATGACGCAAGAGTACTATCCAACAATGCATTAAATGCTGATTCAGCACAATCTACACTCTCTCCTATGTTGCAGGTGATTCGCCGGAACGGCGCTGCAGTCGCATTCAATCTCGACAAAATTTCGGTGGCCATCACCAAGGCGTTCCTGGCCGTGGAAGGTCAGCAGAGTGCTGCTTCACAGCGCGTGCGTGATCAAGTGAATACCTTAAGCCAGCTCGTGAATAACGCCTTGATGCGCCGCCTGCCGGCCGGTGGTTCGATCCATATCGAAGATATCCAGGACCAGGTTGAACTCGCGCTGATGCGTAACGGCAACCACGATGTCGCAAGGGCTTATGTACTTTACCGTGAAAAACGCAATGCTGAGCGCGCCGCAGAAAAAGCCACGACCATTGAACCTAGCCATACTTTGAATGTGAATATCGATGGCAAATTATTCCCGCTCAATATCAATCAACTGAATGACATGGTGGCTGAGGCATGCCTGAATTTGGGTAATGAGGTCAATGTAAACCTTGTGGTTGAGCAAGCAGTACGCGATTTATATGACGGGATTCCATTCAGTGAAGTGTACAAGGCGCTGATTCTATCTGCACGTAGCCTGATTGAAACGGAGCCAGCTTACAACTACGTCACTGCGCGTTTGCAGTTGGATCTG
The DNA here is from genome assembly GCA_002928535.1 of Methylotenera sp. Lineage (GTDB taxonomy): Bacteria > Pseudomonadota > Gammaproteobacteria > Burkholderiales > Methylophilaceae > Methylotenera. Next base: position 97,494 of record PERG01000001.1, read on the forward strand.
GTGCGTGCCGAAGTGCTTGGCGAGCGTGTAAGCCATGCGGAAATGGATGCACATTATGTAGAATACTTCCCACGTTATATCAAAATTGGTATCGCCGCTGATCTGCTAGATCCACGTTTAGCACAATTTGACTTAGATAAGTTGGCTGCGGCTTTGGTTAAAGAGCGCGATTTCCAATTTGGTTATTTAGGTATTCAAACTTTGTATGACCGCTACTTCCTGCATATTGAAGAACGCCGTATCGAGTTGCCGCAAATCTTCTTTATGCGTGTGGCGATGGGCTTGGCGATTAATGAGATTGACCGGGAAACCCGTGCAATCGAGTTCTATAACGTATTGAGCACATTCGATTTTATGAGCTCAACGCCGACTTTATTCAATGCTGGGACATTGCATTCACAGCTTTCATCCTGCTACCTCACTACCGTGAGTGACGACTTAGACGGCATCTACCAAGGCATTAAAGAAAATGCTTTGCTGCAAAAATACGCAGGTGGTTTGGGTAACGATTGGACGCCGGTGCGTTCATTGGGTGCGCGCATCAAAGGTACTAATGGTAAAAGCCAGGGCGTCATCCCATTCCTGAAAGTAGTCAATGACACTGCAGTAGCAGTGAACCAGGGCGGCAAGCGTAAAGGTGCTGTATGCGGCTACCTTGAAACCTGGCATCTTGATATTGAAGAGTTTTTAGACCTGCGTAAAAACACCGGTGATGACCGTCGCCGTACGCATGACATGAACACCGCACATTGGATTCCAGATTTATTCATGCGCCGCGTGACTGAAGCTGGCGACTGGACATTATTTTCGCCATCAGACGTGCCAGACTTGCATGACAAATACGGTAAAGCCTTTGAAGCGGCATATGTGGAATATGAGCGCCGTGCTGATAGCGGTGATATCAAGCTGTTCAAGCGTGTACCTGCTATGCAGATGTGGCGCAAGATGCTTTCCATGCTGTTCGAAACTGGCCATCCGTGGATTACCTTCAAAGACCCATGCAACATTCGCTCACCGCAGCAGCATGTGGGTGTAGTACACAGTTCCAATTTGTGTACAGAAATTACACTGAATACATCTGATACTGAAATCGCTGTATGTAACTTAGGTTCTGTGAATTTGTTACAACATTTAACAGAAGTGAACGGCAATTTAGTATTGGATAACGCCAAGTTGCAAGCCACAATCAAAGTCGGCATGCGCATGCTGGACAACGTGGTGGATATCAATTTCTATCCGGTAGGTAAGGCGCGTAACTCTAATACCCGCCACCGGCCGGTGGGGATGGGCATTATGGGCTTCCAGAATTGCTTACATGCAATGCGCATTCCTTATGCAAGTATGGAAGCGGTTGAGTTCGCCGACCGTGCCATGGAAATGGTTTGCTACAACGCTTATTGGGCTTCAACCGTGTTGGCAGAGGAACGCGGTCCTTACTCAAGCTTTAAAGGCAGTCTATGGGATCAGGGCATTTTGCCATTAGATACGCTAGATTTGTTGCTAAGCGAGCGGGGCGGCCATGTGGAAGTGGATAGAAGCCAAACGCTGGATTGGGATGCTTTGCGTAACCGTATTCAAAAGGTCGGCATGCGTAACTCTAACTGCGTAGCGATTGCACCGACAGCAACTATTTCCAACATCGTGGGTGTATCAGCCAGTATTGAGCCGGAATATCAGAACCTCTATGTGAAGTCTAATTTATCTGGTGAATTCACAATTGTGAATGAACAACTCGTAAATGACCTGAAAGCGCGAGGCTTATGGGATACCGTGATGGTATCCGACCTCAAATATTTCGATGGCTCTTTAGCGCCAATCGAACGTGTACCGGCGGACCTGAAAGCACTGTACGCGACGGCGTTTGACGTTGATCCAAGCTGGTTGATTGAAGCAGCAGCGCGTCGCCAGAAATGGATCGACCAGGCGCAATCGCTCAACCTATATTTTGCGGTGCCATCGGGTAAAAAACTGAACGATACCTACCTATTGGCTTGGCAACGCGGCTTGAAAACGACGTACTACCTGCGTTCATTAGGGGCAACTGCGGCTGAGAAATCGACAGGTAGCGGTGGTGAGTTAAATGCGGTTTCAGCAGCACCAGAACCGGCACCGAAGATGTGTTCAATTGACAACCCTGAATGCGAATCTTGCCAATAAGCAAGCGTCTGCGAGCTTACTAACTTAAGGAAAAATAAAACTTCGTTGCGATACGGCGTTGTGATCAAAATTTTACCGCTTACATACTTAATGTATGCCGCGCTCTAAAATTTTTCTCACGCCTGGTCTCGCTTAGAACTTTTAATTTTCTAAAAATGATAACAAAGAATTAAGGAAAAAACATGCTTTCATTTGAAGATGAAGTTTATACAGAGCCAGCTGCCCCCAAACTGGCGCCGGTAGCAACAGCTTCTCCAACACCCACAGCCGCAACAGCAGCCGCTAATCAACCATCCATCTCAGGCCGTGTAAACGCCTCAGACAAGCGCATGATTAACGGCCAGACGGATGTGAATCAACTGGTTCCCTTCAAATACCACTGGGCATGGGATAAATATCTGGCGGGCTGTGCCAACCACTGGATGCCGCAGGAAGTGTCCATGAGTCGCGACATTGCCCAATGGAAAGACAGTACCGCGCTGACAGATGATGAGCGCCTGATCGTCAAGCGCAATTTGGGGTTTTTCACGACCGCCGATTCTCTGGCGGCGAATAATATCGTGCTGGGTACGTACCGCCATATCACCGCCCCGGAGGCACGCCAGTATTTGCTGCGTCAGGGTTTTGAAGAAGCCATCCATACCCATGCGTATCAATATATTGTTGAAAGCCTGGGGCTGGATGAAAGCGAAGTATTTAATGCCTATCAAGAGGTGGCGAGCATCAAGGATAAGGATGATTTCTTGATCCCATTCATTAACACCTTAACCGACCCGGCATTCAAAACTGGTACGCCGGAAGCAGACCAGCAATTATTACGTTCACTCATTGTGTTCGCCTGCATCATGGAAGGCTTATTTTTCTATGTCGGCTTTGTGCAGATTCTTGCATTAGGTCGCCAGAACAAGATGCAAGGCGCGGCGGAACAGTATCAATACATCCTGCGCGATGAATCCATGCATTGCAATTTCGGTATCGATGTCATTAACACCATCAAACTGGAGAATCCGCATCTGTGGACAGCCGCTTTCCGTGAAGAGATCAAAGGCTTGATACAGCAAGGCGTTGAGCTGGAATACCGCTACGCCGAAGCCACCATGCCGCGCGGTGTATTGGGTTTGAATGCCACAATGTTCAAGGAATACCTACGTTTTATTGCCAACCGCCGTTGCCAGCAAATCGGTTTAGATGTCTTGTATCCCGGTGCGACCAACCCATTCCCATGGATGAGCGAGATGATCGATTTGAAGAAAGAGAAAAACTTCTTTGAAACGCGCGTCACCGAATACCAGACCGGTGGGGCTCTAAGCTGGGATTAAGGTCTCAAAGTTATATACTAGGATGGAAGTTATTAAAGTTTGGCTGTGTAAAAAGAAAAGAGATTCTAAAGCGGCACAGAAGTGCAATTTTCCGCAGCCATTCTACCTACTGACCAGCTAGCTTCACTGTCCTTACCCCTCAGGGTATATTTGCCGTTGCTCATTGAAAATCCGGAAGTTACTTTTTGCGCGGGAAGTTCAAGCGAAGTACCATCAGCCAAGGTCACCGAAGCGCCGGTAGTTCTTTTTTCAACGCGATGCATGCTGTTTCTGCCGCCTCTTACCACGGAAACATAAGTGTGATTAAACACAACACTAAGTTGCGTGCCACGCTCACATTGATACTGTACTACTGGGTTGGCTTTAGGGGTTGTAGCACATGCACTGATGAGTAATGGCATGGCCATCGCTAATATCAATATCCCGAACCGCTTTAGCTGTGTTGTCATTAATTAAGTCAGTTCTGTATGTGGGTAAATAAGTCTAAAGCCGTATGAGTGCTTTCCTGACTTCAAGTTCGTCCAGGCCTTTGCCGATAATGACGATCCGCGAAACCGGTTCATCTTCTTGCCAGCCTTCCAGCAAGGTGGGCGGGTAGGGTGTGAAGTGCACGGCATGGATCGCTAGCGGTGCAGACTGGTCTTCTGCGTAAATGATGCCTTTCAGGCGCAACAGGTTCTTGCCATGCGTCTGGCAGAATTTCAGTAGATGCGGTTTTAAATCCGCCCATTTAAGTGGTTGCGGCATGGTCACGGTAAAGCTGACAATATCATCCGCATGCGCTTTTTGCGGCAAAGTGCCTTTAGGCAGGGCCGGCTTGTAAGGCGCGCGCAGCCAGCGCTGTGGTTCCGGAGCCTTGGTTGCGATGTCAAACAGACCGACATCGATGACAAAAGCCGGGTCCAGTTCGCCATTAAGCACTTTGTGCTGTGTTGCACCGGGATTGATGCTAATGAGTTTCTCTTTCAGGGCATTAATTTGTTCGCTGGTAGCTAGATCTGTTTTCGTGAGCAACAATACATCCGCGACCGCGGCTTGTTTCAATGCCTCAGGGTTCTCATTGAGTTGTTGTAACCCATAAACGCTATCCACAGTGACCACGACAGCATCCAGCCGATAGGTCGATTCAATGACAGGCTCATTCATGAGGTTTGCCAAGATCGGGCCAGGATCTGCCATGCCGGTTGTTTCAATCACCAGCCGCTTAAATTCCGGAATCGCCTTCAGCGCGCGTTTGAAGAACAGGTCGCGCATGGTGTCTGCCAGCTCATTTTTAAGCGTACAGCACAAGCAGCCGGAACTCAGCAATACCGTGTTGTCGGCGATATGTTCATTCTCGATATTCTGCGCCAAGGACGTATTGGCAAACACCTGATCCAGTCCTGCATCGCCCAGCTCATTAATGATGACGGCGGTATCTTTCATGGATGGATGATGCAGCAGCTTGTTCAGCAATGTAGTTTTACCGCTTCCTAAAAAGCCGGTGAGTAATGTGACAGGAATACGTTTATCCATTTTTTTCTGAATCTATTTAGGGTTTGTTTTTAGCAAGCTTTTGCCATTTATATTGAGTTAAGGTAATTCAAGGTAAAATGCCGGATTACTGCTCGTCAATTTTGGATGACTGGCTGCTGTGGGGGTTAGTCAACAAGAATCTCTTGCAATTGACACCATGCAATTAACATCATGCAGCTACATCCATGCAATTATAAGTGAATAATGAACGTATTTTTTGAAGAAGATGGCGCTTTTAAGGTTGCCTCTATCATGAGCGAATCGCCAAGCTCCTTGCAGGTAGAATCCGCGAGTGGCAAGCGCAGCAAGATCAAGAGCAGCAATGTACTGATGCGATTTGAAGTGCCGCTTGCAGGATTTCTCGAAGCTGCCAATGCCGAAGCTGCAACCTTAGAGCTTGATTTTCTATGGGAATGCTGTGGCGAATCTGAATTTGGTTTCGAAGAATTTGCAGCGGATTACTACGGACGCAAACCTACCCCCGTAGAAGCAGCAGCGATTGCTACAAAGCTTCATAGTGCGCCTGTTTACTTTAACCGCAAAGGTAAAGGCCGCTATAAAGCAGCGCCAGCCGAAATCCTGAAAGCCGCATTGGCCGGCTTGGAGAAAAAACGCTTACTCGCAGAAAAAATGGCGAGCTATGTTGAGCAGCTCAAAGCGCATCAAATGCCGGAAGAGCTTATGCAGAAGCTCGATATGCTGTTATATGAGCCGGATAAAAATTCGTTTGAATATAAAACGCTGGACACAGCCGCAAATGAGCTACATATAAGTCACCTTAAGTTGTTACAAGCTTGTGGGGCGATTCCCTCCACACATGATTTCCACCTGGGTGCGTTTTTACGTGAATATTTTGCCAAAGGCACTGACTTTCCATCGATCGATCTTGCAGTTAGCCCAGCGGATTTAGTGTTGGCTGATGTAGAAGCGTTCAGCATTGATGACAGCACCACCACGGAAATAGATGATGCTTTTTCCATTAAAACAATGACGGATGGCACCACGCAAGTCGGCATTCATATTGCTGCGCCTGCCTTGGGTATTCCGGTGGATAGTGTTTTAGATGCCGAAGTCATGAAGCGCCTATCTACCGTTTATATGCCTGGTAACAAGATTACCATGTTGCCAGAGACAGCTATCAGGCCTTACAGCCTGGATGCTGGTGAGATCAAGCCGGTACTTTCACTGTATTTAACTGTGCAAGCTGACTTGACCATCACGCAGCGTGACACCAAAGTCGAGTTGATTAAGATTGCAGATAATCTGCGCCACGATGAGTTAGAGCCGTTCTTTAATGAACATACATTGGAATCAGATAGCGGCCATCCTTACTGGGCAAGATTATTATTTCTTTTTCAGCTGGCAGAATCACTGGAAAAAGCCCGCGGCAAATACGACCCGAATAAACCCATCCAGGTCGATTACAACTTTTATGTGAATGACGGAAAAGTTAGTATCACCGGCCGCCGTCGCGGTGCCCCGATGGATAAGCTGGTAGCCGAGCTTATGATTGAAGCCAATAACCAATGGGGTGCACTGCTTGCGGCGCATGAGGTGCCTGGCTTATACCGCGCCCAGACCGGTGGCAAAGTATTCATGACCACTAAGGCGGAACCACATCAAGGCTTGGGCGTGGCGCAGTATGCTTGGAGTACTTCGCCTCTACGCCGTGCGGTAGACCTGATCAATCAGCGTCAGCTTATTAGTGTAGTGCAAGGCACATTACCCGCCTATGCCCAGAATAGTGATGTGTTGGTTGGGCATATGCGTAACTTTGAGCAAGCGTATATTGCATACAATGAGTTTCAAACGCGTATGGAACGCTTTTGGTGTTTGCAATACCTGATACAAGAAGCCGTTGAAACGGTACATGGCTTTGTCTGGCGTGATAACTTGGTTCGTTTGGATGATGTGCCATACATCACCAAAGTCTATGGCTTGCCTGAACTTAAAGCGGGAACCCGTGTAAGCTTGCAAGTCCAAGAGGTTGATACGTTGTTGATGGAGCTGCGCACTAAATATATCGGTGTGCTAGAGGAACCTGCAGTATCGGTGCTAGTGGAGACTCTGGAAGAAGCGTTGGTAGATAATGAGCAGCAGGAAGCTGTCTGATGTTTCGCGTTGCCAAGCACCTTATGAAAGCATTTAACACTGAAGCCATCGAAGTCAGTGAGGCCGATGGCATCCGTTCTTTGCACCTAGGTTCTGTAACCGTCCAAAGTGCTATGCGTATTCGCGACCCAAATGCCTTGGAGCTTGCTTACACGCGTGGCATGATGTGTTTTTTGTTGTTCAATGCCCAAGTTAAAAAAGTGCTGGCGATAGGCCTGGGTGGCGGTTCTCTGCCGAAATATATCCATGCTTACTGCCCGGAGGTCACGACTAAGGTCATCGAGATCAATACCAGGATTATCCAGATAGCACGCAGCCAGTTTCATGTGCCTGAAAACGATCACCGGCTGGAAGTAATTGAGGGGGATGGCTTGCAGTATCTGGCTGAGCATAGCCATGATGCAGATGTGTTGTTGATTGATGCGTTTGATAGCAACGGCATACCGCCTGATTTTTGCAGCCAAGCCTTTTTCGATCAGTGTGCCAATGTACTCAAGGGCGATGGCTTATTAGCGATTAACCTGTGGGGTAGTGACAAGAACTTTGACATTTACCTGCAACGTATCGAACATAGCTTCGCAGGCAGGGTATTGATACTGCCTACGGGTAAGCCAGGTAACATCGCCGTATTTGGCTTTAACCGTGCGCCGGCAGATCTACGGATTGCAAGCTTGCGTGAGCGTGCCAAACTGCTGGAAAAAAGCCATAAAATAGAGTTTCTACAATTTGTAGAACGATTGACTGAACATAATCACAGTACCCAAAACCGAATTTTCCTGTCTTCTGACAAGACGATTAATCATTAAGTAAAGCGACATAAGCCATGGCCCCAAACAGATATTTTGCAACCTGCCCACGAGGCCTAGAACTTTTACTGACGGATGAACTGGAACAAGTCGGTGCAAAGTCTGTTAAGGCAACGGATGGCGGTGTAAGCTTTGATGGCGATTGGAGTATTTGCTATGCCGCGAACCTGCATTCCCGTATTGCAACACGCATTATGTGGCAAGTCGCGCGGGGCAAATACCTTAATGAGGAAGATTTGTTTAATGCCGCCTACAAGCTTAACTGGTCGCAGTGGTTTGATGTGAAGCATGATTTTATGGTGAAAGTTACAGGCGTGAAATGTCCATTGAAAAGCCTGGAGTTTGCGACTTTAAAAATCAAGGATGCGGTGTGTGATAAATTCCGCCAAGCCGTAGGCAGCCGCCCTTATATTGATACCAAAAACCCGGCGGTGCGCATTCATGCCTACTTAACGGCAGATGAATATCAATATTACCTGGATACTTCTGGCGCCGCGTTATACCAGCGCGGCAATCGCGGTGCCAGCATTGAAGCCCCTTTACGGGAGAACCTGGCCGCAGGTATCTTGAAGTTAACCGGCTGGCAACCTGGTCAGCCCTTGCTTGACCCGATGTGCGGCAGCGGCACATTTTTACTGGAAGCTGCAATGGTGGCATTGAATATAGCACCGGGTCTTAAGCGTAGTTTTGGCTTTGAAAAACTGCGCACGTTTGAATCTGATACCTGGAAGAAAATCCGAAGCAAGGCTGAAAAAGAAGTTAAGCCGACTTCATTCCAGAAAATCTACGGCTCTGACGTGGATTTGCGCGCCGTGCGCGTGAGCAAACAGAATCTGGAAGCGGCAGGATTGCTTGAAGCCGTTCAATTAGCACAGGTAGATATGACTAACGCGATACCGCCAGCGGACCATGGCGTGCTGGTAGCAAATCCACCTTATGGCGTGCGTATTGGCGAAGACGAAGAGCTTGCTATGCTGTATCCGAAAATGGGCGAGGCTTTGAAGAAGAAGTTTGCTGGCTGGAATACCTATTTCTTGACTAATGATTTACGTATGCCAAAACTTATGCGTCTCACTCCTAGCAAGCGCACGCCTTTATTCAACGGTCCGCTGGAATGCCGGTTGTTCGAAATCAAAATGGTAGCGGGCAGTAACCGAAAATAGTTAAGAGGTGATCATGACCGATTCTTTGGATGCATTGAAAGCAAAGCTTCAGCAATTTGTGGATGACCGCGATTGGTCACGATTCCACTCACCCAAAAACCTGGCGATGGCGATGATTGTGGAAGCGGCTGAGCTAGTGGAACACTTTCAGTGGGATACGGAAGTTGAAAGTCGGCAGTTAACCGCAGAGAAACGCCTGCAGGTGAGTCATGAGCTTGCGGATACTTTTGTTTATTTGCTGAGGTTATCGCAAGTGTTGGATATTGACCTCATCGCGGCGGCCAATGAAAAGATTGCGCTAAATGGCGAGAAATATCCGGTAGAAAAAGCGCGCGGCAAAAATAATAAATACACAGATTACCAGTAAGAATATTTCATTCGCATTATTTATCGTTACCAATTAAAAAAGCCCGGAATGCCGGGCTTTTTTATCACCATTAACTGTTATTTCAAAGCTGCTAAAGCGGCTTCATAGTTAGGTTCGTTAGCGATTTCACTGACCACTTCAATATACTTGATGATGTTATTCTCATCCAGCACAATCACGGCACGTGCAGCCAAACCGGCCAATTTGCTTGTGTGGATCAATAAACCGTAAGTTTTCAGGAAATCACGACCACGCATAACGGATAGATTTTGTACGTTTTCCAGGCCTTCAGCAGCACAGAAGCGTGTTTGTGCAAATGGCAGGTCAGCAGAAATATTCAATACAACAGTGTTTTCCAGGCTACTGGCGTGCTTATTAAAAGCCCGGACAGACATGGCACAGGTTGGTGTATCCACGCTAGGGAAAATGTTAAGCACTTTACGCTTGCCATCAAATGAATCTAATGATACGTCTTGCAACGCTTTATCCACTAATGTGAAATCCGGGGCTTTTTCTCCCACATTTGGAAGAATGCCTGAGAGTTCGACTGGATTGCCTTTTAAAGTGACTGAGTTGGTCATGATTGTTTCCTTTTTTCGTGTGGTTCAGTATTGATGTCTAACTAAGCTATCATAAAACAAAAACGCCCGATTTGCATCGGGCGTCTTATAGTCCGTATGGGCTTTTTATGCTTAAGCGAGTAAGTTTTCGCTCAAATAGCCAATGGTCATGGTTTGGTTGTGCAATACGCTATCGTTAGTGTCTGGGCGCGGTGCAAACTCACCGTAGGAGTAGAACCCAGTCAATGCCGTTTGCGCACCTAAAATTTGTTGTACCAGTTTAACTTCATCCACGACTTGCTCTGCCATGACGCCTTTGCGGCCCACACAGCTTACGCAGACGGCTAAACCAGTTTGGTTAGTGCTGGCATGATCAGCCACCAAGTGCGCAGCATCGCCCGCACCTTCAACCAGACGATCATGTGTCGATTGGCAGAAACGTACGGTTTCACCTTCGGCTACGTTACCGGCGAACGTCAGGCTATTGGTATCGTTGTTAATAGCTAATAGGGTGCGAATTTTTTCAATATCGCGTTTACCTTCTTCAATGATGGCGAACGGGAATTTTAGTCCGCTACCGGGTAACCCTTTGGAAGAGTGGTCGCCAATATACATTTTGTATAAAGGCAGGGCAGGTTTGCCATCTAACTCTAGCACCACGTTTTTCTCGGACTTAGTCACTTTACGTGGCGGACCATAAGGTTTCCATCCTCGGCCTACGCCCGTTGCTGCAATCAAACTATTCCCATATAAACCTACGGCAATAACTAATCCATCGGAAATGGTGTCGTTAAAAAGCTGTACGGTTTTACTGAATCCAAAACCGTCTCCCGCCATACCGCCCATGACTGGGATTTCACCCAGTACGCTTTTGAAACCCTCCAATAGTTCGGAGCCATTCACATTTAAGCCGTCTGAATAAACTAAAACCGCTTTCAAAGTATCGGATTTAAGTTGCTTAGCTAAACCGGCTGCAGTTTCAAAAGAATTTTGCATGCCAGACATCTTGGTGTGCGTCACTCGCTGAACCGTTTTTTCCCACAGAATTGCGGTAATTTGCAAACTATCATCAAAAACGCCAGCAGCGGTGATCTCCCCCGATGTGGAACAGCCAATAATTTGTGCGGTAGGGTAGCGGCCTTTTAATACGCTTTGTAGCTTGGCTTCACCAAAGCGCTTAACCGAACCAAATACCAACACCAAACTAGCTGTAGGAAGAGGAGATGCGGCTGGCAGGTCCTTCAATGTCATCTTAGCCGTTAATGACTCTTGTCTAACTATCATACAAATCCTTTGGGTTAGGGCTGGGTTTACAGCTAGTTAATGTTTTTTTAGGAATATAACGATTTTTCTTATAATTGTGAAATTTATTATAGACTACCCGAATGGGTGATTGAAATAAATAATATTCATTTTTCTCTAATTTTTAATATTATTTTAAATAGTATTGCTTATTCACCAAGTCTGTAGATAAAATGAGCCTTAATAAATGCTACAAAATGTAAAAAATATTTGTTGCATATAAATATAAAGGAGCTTGCTGGTGAGCCAAGAACAGCTAAATCCGGGTAAATTGAGTTTGGAGCAGCTAGCCTCAGTGAAGGTAATGGTCATTGATGACAGCAATACGATACGTCGTAGTGCGGAGATTTTCTTGAAAAACTCAGGCTGTGAAGTCATCTTGGCTGAAGATGGCTTTGATGCGCTAGCCAAGATATCCAATGAACACCCTGACGTCATTTTTGTGGATATTATGATGCCGAGATTAGATGGTTATCAGACTTGCTCACTCATTAAACGCAATGCGCGTTATAAATCCACTCCTGTCATCATGCTGTCAAGTAAGGATGGCTTATTTGATCGCGCTCGCGGTCGTATGGTAGGCTCAGATCAATACCTAACTAAACCTTTTACCCAAGAAACCTTATTAGACGCGGTGCAAACTTACGCCGCTGCGGGTAAAGCTAATCAACAAGAGGCAGAATAATATGGCAATACAAAATATTTTAGTGGTAGATGATTCAGCAACGGATCGATTCTTTTTAACCGAATTATTAGAAACAGCTGGTTTTACTGTAACTGGAGCGGAAAGTGGGGAAGAGTGCCTCGCTAAAGTAGCCTCTAATCCTCCGGATCTGGTGTTAATGGATGTAGTAATGCCTGGCCTTACTGGGTTTCAAGTAACACGCACATTGACTAAAGATGCAGCCACCTCACATATTCCGGTCATTTTGTGTACAGGTAAATCTCAAGCAACAGACTTGGCATGGGCAATGAAAATGGGCGCTAAGGCGTGCGTGACCAAGCCGGTAGTGGGCGCTGATCTTCTAGCTTTGATCAAAACGCTAGGCTAGCATTACCATAATATTAAAGATTGAATAATCGTGGCTAAGAACTCCAACTTACGTGAATTCCAAGAAGCAATCCTGTTAAGGCTGAAAGAGGTTGCAACTCAAGGTGATACTGTTTCCGCTTCAAGGCTGGGGATTTTAGTCGGCGGTAAGCGCATGCTGGTTAATCTAAATGAGGTGCGTGAAGTGATTCCGGTACCGCCTATGCAAGTCGTGCCGTTAACCGAGCCTTGGTTCTTGGGCGTGGCGAATATTCGTGGTAATTTATATAACGTCTCCGATTTAGCCCAGTTTTTACATATGGCGCCTACACCAAGATCTACCAGTAACCGCATTTTATTATTAAATTCAGAGACCACCACACAGGTGGCATTAATGATTGGTGGCCTAGTGGGTTTGCGTAGCGTTGACACAATGCAATTGCAAGCAAGTAACAGTGAAGCCGAGGCGCTTTATACTAAAAATTTTTATTTGGATGCGGATAATAACGAGTGGTTAGAGATGGATTTTGAAAAGCTCTTGCACGATAAAGGGTTCATCCAACCAACACTTGGTTAATGAATGTTTATGTTGATAGAAGTATCAATGGTATCTAGTAAAGTAATTTTTAAAAGCATGTGTAGTAACAATAATTCTGTGAATTGGGGCTCAAAATGGCATTAACTCTAGCAACTGTAAAAAGCTTGCCGTTACAAATAGGCAATTTTTTTAATAATTTGAGAAGCAAATCTGCTAGTTCGACCACGTCAGAAACCAATAGCTTGACAGCGGGTTATCGCCAACTATTCTTGCAGATTGTGGCGTTTATTTTGTTTGCCTTGTTGAGTTTCTGGGTTATTAATCAGGTGCGGGTAAACGGTCCAATCTACCAGACGCTCCAGGAATACCAAGATTTAACAGCAGATACTACGCCACCGCCGATGTTTCCCTTGGATGCTTTCGCTTCCTATAATGAGGCATATGTTGCTTCTACCAACTTTAATAATATCAAGCGTGACAAGGCTTTAGAGAACGCGGCTAGAAACGAGGCTGAGTTTAAAGCCCGCGCAGAATACTGGCGTAAAAATCTGGATAACGAGCGTTTGAAGGGTCCGTTAGAAGCTGTGATTAACGCTGGTGATAACTTTTTCCAGGTGGCTAATAAACGTTATATTCCTGCTTTACCACTGGGTACAGTTGCAGCTTCTGCGCCATTGTCAGATTTAACGGCAGCTTTTGAAGTTACAAAGCAGACAGGAAACGCGTTTACGACTGCAATTGCGCAAGAAAATAAACAGTTAATTGAATCTCAAACCAGTTTTATCACATTAGTATTATTAGGGTTGCTGTTATTGGGTTTGGTGTTATTGCTGCTGATGTATTTCTACGGTAAAAAACAAACGGTTCAATCTGTTGCTTTGACTGAACAGTTAGCCCAAGAAGGTCAAGATAACCAAGAAGCGGTTTTACAACTATTGGATGAGATGGGTGACTTGGCGGACGGTGACTTAACGGTAAAAGCGCAAGTGCGTGACAACATTACTGGCGCTATTGCCGACTCCATTAACTATACGATCGACAGCTTGCGAGACCTGGTAGTGGAGATTAACCGGGCGACGGACCAGGTAACGTCAGCGACATCAGTCGCGCAAGGAACTTCTGAACAGTTGCTCACTGCGGCAGAAACTCAATCTGCACAGATTACCCAAACAACCGACGCGGTTACCGACATGACGCGTTCGATTCTGCAAGTTTCTAGCAATGCGGCACAGGCTTCACAGGTTGCGCAACGCTCACTGCAAGCTGCAAACCAAGGTTCACAAGCGGTACAAAATACCATTGCGGGGATGAACGAGATTCGTACACAGATTCAGGAAACTTCTAAACGAATCAAGCGTTTGGGTGAAAGCTCGCAAGAGATTAGTGAGATCGTGGAACTGATTTCTGACATTACCGAACAAACCAATATTCTAGCGTTGAATGCGGCGATTCAGGCAGCGTCAGCGGGTGAAGCAGGTCGAGGCTTTACGGTGGTTGCGGAGGAGGTTCAGCGCTTGGCGGAACGTTCATCTGAAGCGACGAAACAGATTAGTGCGATTGTGAAGACGATTCAGACCGATACGCACGGCGCGGTTTCTGCGATGGAGAAATCTACAGAGGGTGTAGTTGAGGGTGCCCGTGTTGCGGATGCTGCGGGTCAGGCGCTGACCGAGATTGAAACGGTTACCACTAACCTGGCACGCTTGATTCAGTCTATTTCTGCAGCAACCAATGCACAGACCGAATCCGCCACGACGGTTTCGAAAAACATGCAGATGATTCAGGAAATTACAACGCAAACTACCCAAGGTACTAAATTGACCGCGGAATCAGTCGGTCAGCTCACTTCACTAGCGGAAGAGCTGCGCGATTCTGTTGCTGGTTTTAAACTTTAATCTTAGCAATCGCACACACATTGTGCGATGGGATACTAGATACCGTATGAGAATATCGTCACACAAAATGGGAGAGCAAAATGCCTGAAGCATTTGATACTGGCCCATTGTCTTGGGTAAAAGACGAAATTGATCAATCACTGAAAAAAGTATTGGCAAGTTACCAAGCTGTATTGGATAAACCGGAAGACTTTGCGTCATTACGGTTTACTGAGACACACTTATATCAAGTTAGTGGTGCACTGGATATGGTGGGTCTGGAAGGTTGCAAACGCTTTTGTTCTGAAATCGAAAAAATCACCAGTAAGTTAGAAAAACAAATTATTCCTGTCACTGAATCCATCATGACAGATGTGATGCATGCCGTGGAAACATTGGGCCAATATTTGCAAGAGCTTTTGAATGGCATGCCGGATGTACCCACACGTTTATACCCAAGTTTGAAGCCTTTAGTTGAAGCACAAGGCGAAACGTTGGAGGAAAGTGATCTTTTCTTCCCTGATACGTCCAATAGTGCACCTAAGAACTTACCTTCAAACCCCATTGATGAGAGTGCCGTTCCGATTTTCATTGCAGAACAACGGGCTAATTTTCAGAAGTCTTTACTGGACTGGCTACGCACTAAGGATAGTGAAGCCCTCCATCGCATGGGACAGGCCATTCAAAATGTACAGCAAGTGCAACAAAAAAATGCACAGAGGACCTTATGGTGGGCGGCAACAGCTTTTAATGATGCATTGGCACAAGAGAAAATTGCCCAACACACAGGGGCTAAGAAACTATGCCGTAGACTAGACCAGCAGCTACGCAATATGTCAATTGGCGACACCAAAGCGCCATCCCAGTTATTACGAGAAGTGTTGTATTACGTAGCCATTAGTGATCGAAGTTCAGAAGCCATTTCGCATGTGAAAGATGCTTTTGAGTTGGATGAGTTATTACCCCAGGATCGCTTAAATGAAACCCATGCGGTATCTGCTGCAGTAGAGCGTGCGGCTTTAGCGCAACTTAATGCAGAGCTGCCACATTTAAAAGATTTATGGGCCAGTATTAGCCCAACCTACAGCCATGATTTGGAAGGCTTTGTCGAGAAGCTGAATAATGCGTCTTCTGTACAAACCAACCTTAATAATCAGCATGTAGTAAAACTTTTTTCTACACTCTTAGCTACAGCACAAGCGTTGCAAACGGATCATTCGAAAATCAATGACTCTGTATTGATTGAAATTGCCGCAGCCTTGAATTTGCTGGAATATATAGGTGAGCATTATCAGCAATTAGATGCGGAAGCACATCAAAAAATTAATACACAAGTTTCCCGCTTGCAGTCCATGATGGAGGGTACTCAATTAATGCCGGCTGTCGATGCATTCTCAACCAATAAGTTGGATGCAAGCGTAGTTGATGCTGTTGCTAAACAGATCCTGCAAGCCTTACAAATAGTTGAAAAATCTTTGGATACCTTCTTCCGTGATCAAGCAAGTGCTGCGGTATTGGATGAAGTTGCAAAACCTTTACAACAAGTAGCTGCAGCGTTTGATATGCTTGAATTGGCCGTTCCTAAAGCGATCGCGCGGTTAAGTGCACTTTATGCAGAGCATTTCAAACAAGATGCCCAACAATTAGATAGCTCACAGTTCGAACTCGTTGCTGAGAGCTTGAGTATGTTGGGTATTTATGCCGAAGAATTACCGAATACCCGTGTTGAGTCTGAAAAAGCCCTGACCGGTGCATTGCAACGCTTAGAACAAAATGCTGTTTTACTTGGTTTAACCCAGGACGAAACACCAGAAGCAGACGTGGTTATTGAAGCCCATGTAGCCCCGGAAGTTAACGAAATTAGCATGGATGACTTTGCTGAAATTGACATGCAGCAGAATATGGATGATGAAGTCATTGAATATGTCACGTTTAAAACTCCGACAATTGAAGAAAACGAACCAGAGGTCGCTGCAAGTATAGAGTCCGGTGCAGAAACTGTTACCGACATTGCACTTGATCCGGAATTACAAGACATTTTCTTAACCGAGGCCGAAGAAGTATTAGCTACACTTGCCCAGTATCAACAAACATTACGGGTAAATGCGACTGACAGTGAGGCGCTTATAGAAGTACGGCGCGCCTATCACACCCTAAAAGGAAGTGGGCGTACAGTTGGCCTCTCCGGCATGGGTGAAGTAGCCTGGTCAGTAGAGAAGTTATTGAACATACTCATGGAGCGAAAATTATCTCCTACGCCTGCACAATTGGCGTTTATTGAGAAAGTCAGTGCTGAATTTTCCGGCTGGGTAGACCGTTTGCAAAGTGACCAAATGGTGACGCTGTCTCCGGTGTTATTTCTGCAAGAAGCTGCTGCCCTTGAACAAGATACTGATGGCGTAGCGATTCCAGCTCAAAAAGAAGAAGTATTAATTGGCGGCACTCGCAAATTAAGTAAAGCCTTTTTTAATATTTTCATCAATGAGGCGCAGCAGCATTTGCAAACATTGATTGAAGCGCAGGCTTCACTCCAAGCAGGTATTGATGAGTTGCCTACAACAGAGAGTCGTCGGGCAGCACATACTTTAGGCAGTAACGCATTAGCAGCTGGATTTAAGCAAATTGGTGAATTAGCGCGCGCATTAGAACGGTGGCTGGATGAACACACCAGTGCCTGGACTGAGCAACACGTCACGCTATATGCCAATGTCGTGAAAGCACTGGAAGATGGCTTGGAAAAGGCCAAAGCGCTTAAAAATCCTAAATCCGCACGTGCATTGATCATCGCTTTAAGTGAGTCAACAGAGAACATGCAAGCTGTCGCTACGCAAAAAGCCGAAGCTGCGGTTATTGATGCTAAAAAACCAGGCCGAAGAGCAAAAGCAAAAGCTGAATCAGTAGTTGAGGCTGTAGATCAACCTAAACTATCAGACATGATATCTTCAGAAGCTGTTATTTCTGAGCCTGCGCCGATTTCACAAGCACCAGCTGAATTGCCATCATCGACCATTGAAGAGATGCCTGTCGAAAGTCCTGTCGAAGAGCGCGTTATGGACGATTCAATAACTGAGCAAGCTGTAGACAGAGAGTTGCTGGGCCTTTTCCTGGAAGAAGCCCGCGAACTTGTACCGCAAGTTGGACGTGATTTGCGCGCATGGCGTTCAAGTCCCCAGGAAGCAGAATTTCCAGATTCCTTGCAACGTGCACTTCATACGCTTAAAGGTAGCGCACGGATGGCTGGGCAAACGAATATTGGCGACAGCGTCCATAATATGGAAGACCGCGTAATTCGTGCGCTTAAACATAAAGTCACGCTTGATGACTTTGATGAGATGTTTGTAGAGTTTGACCGCATTGGCTATATGCTGGAAGACGTTTCCGGGGATGTTAAAGTCAATGCGCCGAGTATCGGTACGCCGGCTAAAGTCACTGCGCCTACGCGGTCTACAGACCGTAAAGCACAATTCTTGCGTATGCGAGCGGACGTGCTGGACCGACTCATCAATGAAGCTGGTGAAGTGTCTATTATGCGTTCACGGATGGATCGTGAAATGCAGAACTTCAAGCAGTCCTCTTCAGATTTAACGGATAGTATTACCCGGCTTCGTAGTTATCTGCGTGAACTTGAAATTGAGGCTGAAACCCAACTTCAATCACGTATGAGCTTGCTGCAAGAAGCTAATGAAGCTTTTGACCCGCTTGAGTTCGACCGATTCACACGTTTGCAAGAGCTGACCCGTATGATGGCCGAGAGCGTAAACGACGTGGCTACAATTCAACACGGATTGTTACTCAATTTGGACCAGACTGACGCTGCATTGCAGCAACAGAACCGCATGAACCGTGAATTGCAACAAGGCCTAATGGGCGTACGTATGTTGCCTTTCTCTACCATCTCTGAGCGTTTGCAACGTATTGTGCGCCAGACTGCGCGTGAATTAAATAAGCGCGTGGAGATGACCGTTGAAGGTGAAGGTACGGAAATGGATCGCGGCGTTCTGGATAAAATGGGCGCACCGCTGGAACATCTGCTGCGCAATGCTGTGGCGCATGGCCTGGAATCTCCAGAAGAGCGCAAGCGTTTAGGTAAGCCTGAAGTCGGTCATATCAAGCTCAAAATTAGTACGGAAAACGATGAGATCACCTTAGTGATCACTGATGACGGGTCGGGAATTAATCTAAACAAAGTCAGGCAGAAAGCCATTGATAATGGCATGTTTACTGCGGATCAAGAGTTATCGGATCAAGCCCTCATGGCGGTAATTTTTGAGGCTGGTTTTTCTACTGCCGATTCTGTATCGCAAATTGCTGGTCGCGGTGTAGGCCTGGATGCTGTACGAAGCGATATTGCCGCACTCGGTGGCCGTATCGATGTAAGTAACGTCGTTGGCATGGGCGCTATGTTTAATATCTACTTGCCGGTGACTTTGTCTGTGGCACAAGTGGTAATGGTGCGCATCGCTAATAAAACTTTTGCGATCCCATCTGTGATGGTCGAACAAGTACAGAAATTGAAACAGCCTGATCTATTAAAAGCCTATCAAACACATCGTATCGATTGGGCCGAGCGTGAATATCCGCTGCATTTCCTGGCCAAGCTGATCGGAGATGTAGACCATATTGCCGAGCACCATATTTATACACCTGTGCTGTTGTTACGTAGTGGTACTTATCGGACTGCAGTTCACGTGGATGACATTATCGGTAACCAAGAGGTTGTGATGAAGGTCATCGGTACACAGTTGACACATGTGCCGGGCATGATTGGCGCTACTGTACTAGGGGATGGTGCAATCGTATTGGTCATCAATCCGGTACAGTTGGCTAACCGCGAGGTATTGTCAATCGGCGCCGTAAAAGTGACTACTTTTGCGCCTGTGGTTGAAGAAACTAAACGTGTGGCATTGGTGGTGGATGATTCGCTTACCATGCGTAAAGTATTATCACGTTTGCTGGAGCGGGAAGATTTTGAGGTCATTACTGCTAATGATGGAATGGACGCGATTCAGAAGCTGCAGCTACATACGCCAGATATCATTTTGACTGATATTGAAATGCCACGTATGGATGGATTCGAGTTTTCACGACATGTACGTGATAATGTCAAAACTTCAAAAGTGCCACTCATTGTCATTAGCTCCCGTACTGCTGAAAAACACCGTAACGTTGCTAGTCAGTTGGGCGTTAATGCTTTCTTGGGTAAACCTGTGCAAGATGATGAGCTTATTCAACAAGTTAATGCATTGCTGAATAAATAACTACTTTGGTAGCCGGAATGGCTACCAATTTTGTCTGTCAAATTTACGTATTCATTGCTTCAATAAGGTAAAATTTGCCTTATGTCGTCTGCTATCACATCCCCTTTAGAATCACCTCAATTCGTTCACCTGCGTTGCCATAGCGAGTACTCGATTGTGGATGGGATTGTCCGCATTGATGATTATGTTAGTCACGCCATGAATGATTGCATGCCAGCATTGGCGCTCACTGACCTGAGCAATCTTTTTGGGGCAATCAAGTTTTATAAATCAGCCCGGGCTAAAGGCATCAAGCCTATTATCGGTTGCGATATCTGGCTGGAAAACGCGCTTAATCGTGACCAGCCAAGCCGCCTATTGTTACTCTGTCAATCGCATGCCGGTTATTTATTGCTATGTCAGTTGTTAAGTCGCGCCTTTCTCAATAATCAATATCGCGGGCGCGCAGAATTCAAACGCGAATGGTT
Organism: Methylotenera sp.; assembly: GCA_002928535.1. Taxonomy (GTDB): domain Bacteria; phylum Pseudomonadota; class Gammaproteobacteria; order Burkholderiales; family Methylophilaceae; genus Methylotenera. The sequence continues at coordinate 117,962 of PERG01000001.1, forward strand.
TGAGGAATGCGGTACAGAAGGTCTACTACTCATTTCTGGCGGTGTTGCAGGCGATGTTGGACAGGCATGTTTACAAAACAACATGGGTTTAGCCCGCAAACTGGCAAGTGCATGGCAAGTACTTTTTCCTGATCGTTATTATTTAGAAGTGCAGCGTGTGGCGGCAGAAGGCAGTAAATCCACTGAAGAAATCTATATACAACACATACGTGCCTTAGCCAATGTACTGACGTTACCTGTGGTAGCGACACATCCTATTCAATTCACGACGCCTGATGATTTCCGGGCGCATGAAGCCCGCACCTGTATTGCAGAAGGGTATATTCTCGCCGACAGTCGTCGACCCAAGAATTTCACCACTGAACAATATTTTAAAACGCAAGCGCAAATGGCAGCGTTATTTGCAGACATGCCGGAAGCATTGCAAAACAGTGTAGAAATTGCCAAACGCTGCAACTTAATGCTTACTTTAGGCAAAAATTACCTGCCTAATTTCCCCACGCCTAATAACGAAAGTCTCAATGACTACCTGATTGCAGCTGCAAGAAAAGGGTTAGAAGAGCGATTAACCGTTCTATATCCCGATGAAAATATACGTGCGGTCAAAAGGCCTACTTATAGTGACAGGCTAGATTTTGAAACCCAAGTCATTAACCAGATGGGGTTTGCAGGTTACTTTTTGATTGTTGCCGACTTTATCAATTGGGCCAAGAACAATGGTGTTCCCGTTGGCCCGGGTCGCGGTTCCGGTGCAGGCTCTGTCGTTGCGTACAGCCTGGGTATTACTGATCTTGATCCGCTTGAATACAATTTATTGTTTGAACGCTTCCTGAATCCGGATCGGGTATCCATGCCCGACTTCGACATCGACTTTTGCCAGGAAGGACGCGATCGTGTTATCGATTACGTTAAGCAAAAATACGGCATGGATGCGGTAGCGCAAATCGCTACCTTCGGTACCATGGCTGCGAAAGCGGTGATCCGCGATGTGGGCCGTGTGCTGGATTTGCCATTTAATTTTGTGGATGGCATCGCTAAATTGATTCCGCTCGAGTTGGGTATTACTTTATCCGATGCCCTGGTCAAAGAACCGCAAATGGCTGAACGCCGGGCTAACGAAGAAGAAGTGCATGAGCTGCTTGAGTTGGCGTTAAGGCTGGAAGGCTTGGTTCGAAACGTCGGTATGCATGCGGGGGGTGTGCTTATATCACCGGGCAAGATCTCAGACTTTTCACCGATCTATTGCCAGCCAGATGGCGGCAGTCTGGTGAGTCAATACGATAAAGACGATGTTGAAGCTGTCGGCCTCGTTAAGTTCGACTTTTTAGGTTTGCGTACCCTCACGATTTTAGATATGGCGTTAGTCAACGCGAATAGACAACGTGCAGACGCAAACTTACCGCCATTGTCTTTTGACACATTGCCACTGAATGATAAAGCCACTTTCCAGCTGCTTAAAACGGCTAACACTACTGCGGTGTTCCAACTAGAGTCGCGCGGTATGAAGGACATGCTCAAACAAGCGATGCCGGATTGTTTTGAGGACATTATTGCTTTGGTGGCTTTATACCGCCCGGGTCCGATGGACCTGATCCCGGATTTCTGCCGCCGTAAGCACGGTAAACAACGCGTCGAATATCCACACCCATTGACCGAACCTATCCTCAAAGAAACCTATGGGATTGCGGTGTACCAAGAGCAGGTAATGCAGATTGCGCAAGTCGTCGCCGGTTATAGTCTTGGTGGTGCCGATCTGTTGCGCCGCGCCATGGGTAAGAAGAAAAAAGAAGAGATGGATGCCCAGCGCAAAATCTTTACCGAGGGTGCAGTCAAGAATGACATGACTGAACGTCAGGCCAGCGAACTATTCGATTTGCTGGAAAAATTTGCCGGGTATGGTTTCAATAAATCCCACGCGGCGGCCTATGCGCTGGTTGCCTATCATACTGCGTATCTGAAAGCGCATTACCCAGCCGCCTTTCTCGCAGCCACCATGTCGGCTGACATGAATAACACTGACAGTGTGCATATCTTTTATAACGATTGTGCACCCAATCAAGTAGAAGTGTTACCACCGGACGTAAACTTGAGTGAGTTTAAATTTACGCCGATTAGCAATAAGCAGATTTTATATGGATTAGGTGCTGTTAAAGGCACAGGCTGGGCTGCGATTGAAGTCATCCTTCAGGCCCGCCGCCAGGATGGACCTTTTAAAGATTTATTTGATTTCTGCAATCGCCTGGATTTGCGCAAAGTTAACCGTCGCGTGATCGAATCTTTAATCCGTGCCGGTGCATTTGACCGCTTGGCCCCTAGCCGTAGCGCTTTGCTGGCAGGCGTTGCACTTGCTATAAGTGCAGCCGAACAGAAGAGCGCCAATAGTGGGCAAAATAGCCTATTTGGTGAGGCTGCTGATAGTGCGGTGCATGTGTTGCCGAATGTACCGGCCTGGACTGAACAGCAACGTTTATTAGAAGAAAAAGCTGCTTTGGGTTTTTATTTCAGTGGACATCCTTATTGGGCCTATCAAAAAGACTTAAGTCCTTTTATCAACACCACACTGGCAAATCTCTCGCCCAAAGAGCAACCGCAGTTATTAGCAGGAATTGTGGCTGGCGTACGTGTGCGGATGACGGCACGTGGCAAGATGGCAATTGTCGGGATTGATGATGGCACTACGCGCGTAGAGGTCGTGGTTGGCAGTGAGTTGCTGAATCAGTCACAGCACTTACTGAAAGAAGACCAGCTCATTATTGTGGAAGGCCGAGTGAGCCACGATGAGTTTTCCGGCGGCATACGCGTAAATGCCAGAAAGATGCACAATCTTTCCGGTTTAAGGAATAGTCGTGCCAGTTTCCTCAAGATTTCATGTAATGGCCAAGCTGACGCTGTTAAGCTCAAGTCGATTCTTAGACCTTATTGCAAGACGGCCTCGGAAGAGGAGCGAGGTTGTGCTGTGAAAGTGGAATACCATAACCAGCGAAGCAAAGTTGAATTGATGCTGGGCAATGACTGGCGTGTGGATTTACACGATGAATTGATTGCAGGCTTAACTGAATGGTTAAGCCGTGACAACGTAAAAATCCTATATAATTGAGCCAGATTTTTTAGATGATCCAGAATTTATATATGATGAAATTAAGCGCATGAAAATAAGTTACCTAGATTTTGAGCAACCTATCGCAGAACTTGAAGCCAAGATTGAAGGCCTTCAATCGGCCCATAACGACCATGATCAGTTGGACATATCCCGTGAGCTGACTGCCTTGCAAAAAAAGAATCAAAAGCTCTCTGAAGATATCTATGGCAACTTAACAGCCTGGCAAATTTCCCAATTAGCCCGCCATCCACAACGTCCTTATACTTTGGATTATATTCAAGGGATGTTCACAGAGTTTGAAGAATTGCATGGTGACCGTGCGTTCTCAGATGATCCTGCTATTGTCGGCGGTTTGGCAAGATTTGAAGGCGAACCAGTAATGGTCATAGGCCACCAAAAAGGCCGTGATGTGAAAGAGCGCCAATACCGTAATTTTGGTATGCCACGCCCTGAAGGTTATCGTAAAGCTTTGCGACTTTATCGCTTGGCTGAGAAATTTGGTATTCCGATCATTACATTGATTGATACTCCAGGTGCATATCCAGGCATTGGCGCTGAAGAGCGTGGCCAGTCCGAAGCGATTGCGCGTAATCTCTATGTAATGGCAGAACTGAAAACGCCTATTATCGGGGTGATTATCGGTGAGGGCGGTTCTGGTGGTGCCCTGGCTTTAGGCGTAGTTGATCAATTGCTGATGCTGCAATACGGTACTTACTCAGTCATTTCCCCGGAAGGCTGTGCTTCCATTCTATATAAAAGCGCAGATAAAGCGTCTGTTGCAGCAGAGTCTTTGGCAATTACAGCAGATCGTCTCAAAGTACTAGGCTTGGTTGATCGTATTGTTACAGAACCCTTAGGTGGTGCACACCGTGCGCCTGAAGTGGTGATGGGAAGCTTACGGGCAGCATTGAAAGAAGAGCTAGCACGCCTCAAGGCTAAGTCTATTAAGTCATTGTTAGTAACGCGTCATGAACGATTAATGGGCTATGGCAAATTCAAAGAAGTCCCTGGCAAATAATCGCTCCGGTCCAACGGCGCCTCATCCTCTCACTTTAAAACTCCATACATTCCTAGCAGACTGCTTAAAGCCGCAGCAGCGTTTGCTGCTGGCTTTGAGTGGTGGACTGGATTCCTGCGTGTTATTGCATTTACTGGCAAATGCAAAAGCAACTATCGGCTATGAATTGCAAGCCTTGCATGTGCATCACGGCTTAAGTAATAACGCAAATGCATGGGCCAATTTCTGTGTAGAACAGTGCCGCGAACTTCAGGTGCCATGTGAAGTGGTACAAGTGCAAGTGCCTAAAGACTCGGGCTTAGGTATTGAAAGTGCGGCACGGCGACTGCGCTACGAAATTCTGTTTAATTACCATTCAAATGGTCTCAAACCGGATTTTGTATTAACGGCCCATCATCAGGATGACCAAGCAGAAACACTGCTACTGCAAATGTTGAGAGGCGCCGGTGTTAAAGGTTTGGCAGCTATGGCCGCTGAAGATGGCTCTCGCGGCTTACTCAGGCCGTTACTGGATATTTCACGTACAGAATTACACGACTATGCGCTGCAGCATAAGTTAACTTGGTGCGAGGATGAAAGTAATAGTGACAGCAAATTCGAACGCAATTTTTTGCGTAATGAGGTGATGCCACTGTTAACCTTACACTACCCAGCGCTAACATCAAACCTGGCGCGCACGGCAGTGCACCTTGCAGAAGCGAATAAGCTACTAGATAGCCTGGCGATGTTGGATATATCGCCTTTAGAGGATGCGAATAGTCTATGCCTATTAGGGCTAAGCCAATTAACCGAAGCGCGTGCAAAAAACGGTTTGAGATGGTGGCTGGCAAAAAACGGTATCGCCATGCCGAGTGCAGATCAATTGCAGGAAATGCTTAAGCAGCTGTTGGATGCAAAGCCAGATGCAAAGATCACCATCCAGGTATATGTCCGTGATTTGACCGAAACTAAAAACATCAAACGTTATCAGCAGCGTGCCTATCTGGTTGAACCCGTGCAGGCGCTAACTTACGACGTATTGTGGCAGGGTGAGTCTGAAATTGAATTGGCAGATCGTAGCCGGTTAATTTTTAATAAAACCACTGGTACGGGCCTCGCAGTAAAGCACGGATTAGCTAAATTACGTGTTACCAACCGTAAGGGGGGCGAGCGCTTCAAACCCAATGCCCTTAAGCCTACTCGCACCTTAAAACATTTGTTGCAAGAAGCCAATATACCGCCGTGGCAACGCGAACAATTGCCGCTGATCTATTGGCAGGATAGTCTGGCTTATGTGCCCGGCATCGGCATTGCACATGAACTCCAAGCGGCAGAAGATGAGCCTGGGCTGGAAATTATCTGGCAGCCTGCTTAAAGTTACTTTTTTAATAGCGGCTGCAAATACGGCCAGATGTTTTTTAGCATAATGACTTGCCCTTCGGCATTTGGATGTAAGCCATCTTGCAATAATAAATCTCGCTGAGCGGCCACATTATCTAAAAAGAACGGAATTAAGCTAAGTTGATAATGCTTGCTTAATTGACGGTAGCTATTTGCGAAACCAGTTGTATATTGAGGGCCATAATTAGGTGGGATTTTCATACCAGCCAAAATAATTTTTGCACGCGTTTTTTGCATTTGCTCAATCATTGCAGTCAAGTTGTTGGTCATGGCGTTTAGCGGCAATCCGCGTAACCCGTCATTGGCGCCCAACTCCAGAATGATGATCGCGGGCTGTGTGGTTTCCAGTGTTTTCTTTAAGCGGCTAAGCCCGCCACTGGTGGTTTCACCGCTGATACTGGCATTCACGATATCATATTGATAGCCTTCATCTTTCAGCTTTTTCTGCAGTAATGCGGGCCAGCCGAATTGCTGAGGAATGCCATAAGCAGCGGAAAGACTATCGCCATAGATAAGTATTTTTGGATTTGCTGCAAAGACGGGCGTAGATAACGCAACCAAAATAAGGCCAAGCAGACTAATGAAAAATCGATTAAACATAGCATCACTATCTTGAAGTTAAATATTAAAAATAAAATGGAAAACCATTCATGCAATCTTCCCTGATGATCCAAGCGCAAAACCTATATTATGAAATTAGCGGCCAGGAAAGTACGATTAAGATTTTACAGGGTTTAAACCTGAATATCGCTGCAGGAGAGCAAGTTGCCATTATTGGCAGTTCTGGTTCAGGCAAGTCTACTCTCTTGAGTCTGCTTGCAGGATTGGATGTGCCAACCTCCGGAAGCGTTCAAATCCAGCAGCAAAAGTTTAGCACGCTGGATGAAGATGGCCGTGCTGCCGTGCGAGGTCAACTCATGGGATTTGTGTTCCAGTCTTTTCAATTGCTACCATCACTCACTGCGTTAGAAAATGTGATGTTGCCGCTACAGCTGAAAAGCCAAAAAGATGCAAAAGCATTAAGCATAGAAGCATTGAACAAAGTAGGCTTATCGCATCGCGTGCAGCATTATCCTAAACAGTTATCCGGTGGCGAGCAGCAGCGTGTGGCGTTGGCCCGTGCCTTTGCGACCCAGCCCACCATTCTTTTTGCCGATGAGCCTACGGGCAACCTGGACAATGCCACGGGTCAGATGATTATAGAGTTGCTGTTTAAGATGAATGCCGATGCTGGTACTACGCTCGTATTGGTGACCCACGATGAGCATCTGGCGAACCGCTGTCATCGTCAGCTTAAACTGGAAAACGGCGTTTTGAATGAAACTGTAAATGGATTGGCTACAGCATGAAAAGCAGCGTAAAACTTTATATTAAGCTCGCTTGGATGCAGACTTTGAGCTTATGGCGGGCAGGCGCATTGAATGTACTGGTTTTTGCATTAGTACTTGCAGTCGCTGCAATTACTGCAGTGGGATTTTTTACCCAGCGCGTAGAATCTGCCTTAAATCAGCAAGGTGGCATGCTATTAGGGGGAGATCTCTCGATTCAAGCAGACCATCCAGTACCTGCTCAGTATAAATCGGCGGCTTCTGCTGCAAAGCTCAGCAGCGTGAGTACATACGAGTTTCCCAGCATGGTGGTCAATGGCGAGACTAATCAGCTGGCAGAGATTAAAGCCGTTGAAAGCGGCTTCCCTATGCGGGGAGATCTGACGATTGGATCAACGATTTCGGAAACCGGCAACGTGGTGAAAAGCATTCCGAAGTCGGGAGAGGTATGGATCGAGCCAAGGTTGGCAACGTTGCTTAATTTAAAAGTAGGGGATGTCGTTAATTTGGGGGAGCGAAGCTTCACCATTAGCGCCATTCTGCTGCGCGAACCTTCCCGCGGTGGTGATATGTTTGGCTTTGCTCCGCGAGTCATGATGAACGCCAGTGATTTGGACTCCACCAAGCTGATTCAATACGGAAGCCGTGTGAAGTACCAATTATTACTCGCCGGGGATGTGCTTGATATCCAACGTTTTTATGAAGAAACGCAGGCTAAATTAGGCCGGGGCGAAAAAATACAGGATGTGCGTAACGCACGCCCGGAAATTAAATCCGCATTAGATAAAGCGCAGCAGTTCTTGGGACTGTCGGCCATGATCAGCGTAGTGTTGGCGATGGCCGCCATGCTGTTAGCGAGCTTGCCTTACATCAAACAGAGCCTGGATACTTTTGCCTTGATGCGCTGTTTCGGCGCTTCGCAAAATACCGTGTTGCAAGTGCTCACGATTCAAACTTTGCTCATTGCTGCATTGAGTGCTTTAGTCGGTGTGACCTTGGGGTTTTTTGCGCAACTAGGTTTGGCCCAACTTGCCAGTAGCTTGTTTTTGGAGAGTTTGCCGAACACTTCTTTCCTGCCCATTATCTCCGGCCTGGTAGCGAGTATTGCCATGATGGCTGCTGTAGTGCTGCCGCATATGTGGCAAATGCGTACATTAACCGCCATTAATATTCTGCGGCGCGAAACTTTGATTCAACCATTGTCAGCATTAGCGCGGTTTTTACCGGCTGTTTTAGTGTTGAGTATCATGGTTTTTTGGCAGGCTAATAATATTAAGATTGCCGTTTCCACAATCATGGCTTTAATCGCAATTTGCATCTTGATCACCGGGCTAGCCTATGTAATGACCATGTTAATTGCAAAACTATTTGCCTTAACCCCACAAAACCCGCAATTAAATGCTATCAAACTGGGTGTGCAAGGCATCAAACGCCGCTTCGGTTTGTCGACAGTTCAGATGATAGGTTTCAGCATGGGCTTGATGGTGCTGATGCTGCTCGCCTTAATCCGCAGTGATTTGATTCGTAACTGGCAAGCTTCTTTACCAGCTGATGCGCCGAATCGTTTTATTATCAACATTCAGCCGGAGCAGGTCAGCGGCGTGAGTCAATTTTTTAAAGAGGCCGGCATTGCAAATAACACAGTGTTCCCCATGGTGCGTGGTCGGCTAGTCAGCAAAAACGAACAAGCTATTAGCGCCATGCAATGGGAGGATGAACGTGCCAAGCGCTTAGCAGAGCGTGAATTTAATTTATCTTGGGCGGCGAAGATGCAAACAGACAACAAGTTGCTCTCAGGTAAATGGTGGACGGAAGCTGATCATGGCAAGCCTTATTTGTCGCTGGAGCAGGATTTAGCCAAAACTTTAAACATTAAATTGGGCGACCAGCTGGTCTTTGATATCGCCGGCCAGCCATTGAAACTGACGGTAACTAGTATCCGCAAAGTGGAGTGGGATACCATGCGCGCCAACTTTTTTGCCGTCACGCCACCGGGCTTACTTGAACAATATCCGGCGAATTACATCAGCAGCTTCCATTTACCTATGGAGGCCAATGCGACGCTAAATAAGCTGGTACGCACATATCCGAATCTGACGGTGATTGATGTTGCGGCATTGATGACACAGGTGCGAAACATCATGCAAAGGATGAGCGACACGATTGAATACGTGTTTGCTTTCAGCCTAATTTCCGGAGCGGCAGTATTGTATGCGGCACTGGTGGCTACCCAGCAAGAACGTATTCAGGAGGCCACTTTGATGCGCGTGTTTGGAGCTTCCCGTCAACAGGTCTATTTTGCCTATCTGGCGGAATTTGCATGTATTGGCTTCATTGCAGCTTTAGTCGCGACGATTATTTCAAATGCCATGGCCTATTACCTGAGTAGTAGAATCCTTGATATACCCTTTCAATTCAATCTTTCGTTAGCACTGCTGACCATGTTGGCAGCATCTATCCTAATCCCAGTCGCAGCTTGGGTCGGTTTCAGGAAGCCGCTGAATTTATCACCACGCCAGCTTTTGAATAGTATTTAATCGGTTGTTTATAACCACCATTTTGGTTATAAACAACCAAATTTACATTTCATTAACATCGTTTTCCCGATAGAATGAGCTTAAGTCATTATTTATTAATGTATTTATAGAGGCGAATCACAGCCAAATTGTTGGAATATATTTTGCTCACTTAGTATTCGATATGCATACAAAGCAATTCAATTCCAATTAATACTTTCGTCTCAGGGAAAAATATGAGCAACACACCACAATTTGTTCTTAAAGCAACATGCGCTGCCGTATTAGCGATGCTGGCCAATGCGCAATTCGCGAATGCTGCCGATCAAGGCCAGGTTATTGAAACCAAAAAAATCGAAGTGATTAGCACAACCCCGCTGGCGGGTGTAGGTTTACCACTCGAGCAAATTCCAGCAAACGTGCAGTCTATTAAAGCCGAACAACTTGAAGAACAAAAAAGCTTGAGCATTGCAGATTACATCAATCAGAACCTGACAGGCGTTAGTGTTAATGATACGCAGAATAACCCGTATCAACCCGACGTCACTTTTCGAGGCTATGCTGCTTCACCATTATTAGGGACACCTCAAGGCCTTTCAATTTTTGTAGACGGTGTGCGAGTGAATGAGCCATTCGGTGACGTGGTGAATTGGGATTTGATTCCTTCGAATTCAATTAACAGCATTAATCTTATTCCAGGTTCCAACCCACTGTTTGGTTTGAATACTTTAGGCGGTGCACTTTCTGTACAAACCAAAAGTGGCCGTACAAATCCGGGCGGTGCCGTTGAAGCCTATATGGGTTCTTGGGGGCGTAAAGCAGGCTCGGCGGAATACGGCGGTGTTTCACAAGATGGCTCGGTTGATTACTTTATTTCCGGTAATGTGTTCAGTGAAGATGGCTGGCGCGATTACTCACCATCAGATGTTGGACAAATTTTCGGTAAAATCGGCTGGCAAAATGAAACCACTGCATTGAACTTGAGCTATACAGGTGCTGATAACAAATTGGTTGGTAATGGTCTGGCTCCCCAAGACTTTTTGGATGCCCAAGGCCGTGAATCAATCTTAACCAGACCAGACTTAACTGAAAATAAACTGTCATTTTTTAACTTAAATGGCAGTCATTTTTTTAATGATGACATTCAGTTAAGTGGCAATGTTTATTATCGTTTAGCTAAAACAAGTACGCTAAATGGTGATGGTAATGACGATTATGACGATGGTGCTACGCTAGCAGCTAACAATGCAGATTGCTTAGCTGGGGTTAATTCAGAGGACACATGTAGTGGTGCAATAAATCGTACTGGCTCGAACCGTAAAGGGTATGGCTTCAATACACAGCTGACATTTGGCCAAGATTTTATGCGGATGAGAAATCAATTCATTACTGGTTTTGGCTACGATTATGGCAGGACTAATTTTAGGCAAAATACTGAATATGGTTTAGTAAATGCTACACGTGGTATAGATGGTACTGGAGTATTTAATGAGTTAGATGAACAGGTAAATTTAAAAGGGGTAAGTAAAACTTGGAGCCTGTTTGCAACAGATACCTTATCACTGAATCCAATGTGGCATGTCACGATGTCTGCACGCTACAACCATACTAAAGTGGAAAATGATGACAGGCTCAATCCAATTCCCAACCCGATTGAAGCGCTCAATACTTCATTAACGAGTGATCAAAGCTACAATCGGATTAATCCAGCGATTGGCGTTAACTTTACGCCAAGCCAAGACTTAACAGCTTACGCAAGCTATAACGAAGGAAGCCGTGCACCAACTGCGATTGAGTTAGGTTGTGCTAATCCTGCCCAACCCTGTCGTTTACCAAATGCGTTTGCAGGTGATCCACCTTTAGACCAAGTAGTGGCTAAGACTTTTGAGGGTGGCTTGAGAGGCAAAATCAATCCAAATGTGGGTTGGTCAGTCAGTGCTTATCGTGCTCAAAACTTTAATGACATTCAATTTATTGCATCATCAACCACCGGCGCTGGCTATTTTGATAACGTGGGTAGAACTAGACGTCAAGGTATTGATGCGGCATTGAATGGTCGTTTAGACAAATTTACATGGTCGCTTGGCTATAGCTTTGTTAAAGCGACCTACCAATCAGACTTTGAAGTTGCAAGTGAATTGAATGAAACCGTACCTGGCAGTGAAGTTCAACAAGTTGGTAAAGGTGACAATATTCCAGGCATCCCGCAGCACCAACTTAAATTACGTGCCGCTTATGACGTAACGCCTTCATGGAATGTTGGCACTAACATTTTTGCATTCTCTGACCAGTATTCACGTGGTAATGAAAATAACAATTACCAGGGTGATGGCGCAAAAGTCAGTGGTTACCTGGTGATGAACGTTGATACACGTTACAGCTTTGGGAATAGTGGCTGGCAGTTCTTTGCTAAGGTAAATAATATATTTGACCGTGAATATAACAATGGCGGCTTGCTGGGTGAGCATCGCTTTGATGCATCCACCGGCGCGTTTACTGGCAATGAAGTGACGCCAGCATTTTATGCACCAGGTGCACCACGTGCAGGCTGGTTTGGCATGCGCTATGAGTTTGGTGGCAAGAAAACGGCTTCAGCCGCCGTGGATGTCGATTAGTAAAAGATGTTAATTAAATAAGTGATAAGAGGTTAATTTGCAAACATCGCATCAATTGAGTCACGCGGCATTCGGCTCGCCGATTTCTAAACAACGGGCAAAATTGCTTATTGTTGAAGATGAGTCTTTGTTCGCACGGGCAGTGATGCGTCGTTTGCAAAAAGCCGATTATGAATGTGAGCATGTAGAAACCCTTCAGGATGCACGCGCTATCCTGAAGCAATTCCAGCCGGATATCGTCTTGCTAGATATGCGTTTACCAGACGGTAATGGCCTGGATATGTTGCCTGAGTTTGTAGCCAAGAATGCAGTCGTGATTGTTATGACAGCACATGGCGAGATCAGCGATGCTGTAGCAGCAATGAAGCAGGGTGCAGTGGATTATCTTAAGAAGCCTATTGATCTGGAAGAGCTTCTGTTGTCAGTGCAAAAAGCCCAAGCAGCGGCTGTGCAAACAGAAAGCCTGGATTATTCGCGTCAGCGCAATGCGCATGCGACGGAAGGTGTTGAGCTGTTAGGGGATAGTACTGCTATGCAGACTGTTCGCCAGCAAATTCAGCGTATCGCGCAATTGGTGGCCAGCGATACTATTCCTCCTACAGTCATGATTAGCGGCGAGACTGGTACGGGTAAAGATGTAGCCGCGCGACTTTTACATTTATCCTGTGCTAATAGTGATAAGCCGTTTGTGCATATTGATTGTGCGTCATTACCTTCTGAACTCATTGAAAGTGAGTTATTCGGCCATGAAAAAGGCGCTTTTACCGGCGCATTGAACACACGTCCAGGTTTGATTGAAGCGGCAGAAGACGGGACGCTATTCTTGGATGAGATCGGCGAGTTGCCGCTGTTACTACAGGCTAAATTATTAAATGTTCTGGAGCGCCGGGTAGTCCGGCGTTTAGGTTCTACTAAAGAACGTCCGGTACCGGCGCGATTTATCGTTGCCACTAACCGGGATTTACATGAGATGTCCGTGCAAGGCCGTTTTCGGCAAGACCTATATTACCGCCTTAATGTCATGAGCATTGCCATGCCTCCACTACGTGAGCGTGAATTGGACGTCATTTTATTAGCGCAGCATTTTGCTGCACAAACTGCCCGACGTTATGGACTTTCCAGCCCCAGTTTCTCTACCGAAGCCATGAAAATGATACAAAGTTATCAATGGCCTGGTAATGTTCGAGAACTGCGCCATCAGGTGAGCCGTGCGGTATTGCTCTGCCATAAGAGTCATATCACTGAATTGGATTTAGCCTTGCCAATATTTCAAGTGATGCATCATTCTAATGGGCAATTAGGTACAAACGCCAATGCACAAACTAAACTGGATGAAGCTGAAAAAGTCCTGTTATTACAAGCGTTGTCAGAGGCTAAAAACAACGTTTCTGAGGCTGCGAGGAAGTTAGGCATCACCCGCATGACCATGCGCTATCGTATGGATAAGCATCAAATCAAGCATTAAATTTAATCAGTCCTCCAGCTTCCAGATTAACCACCCAAGCCATTTCAAAATGACGGCTTAATCGCCCGCATGGTATCATTTCGCTTATCTGAAATTGAGAGAATTCCCATGCAAATCGGCACCCCTTTAAGCCCTAATGCCACTCGTGTCATGCTGCTAGGCAGTGGCGAACTTGGCAAAGAAGTGATTATTGCACTACAACGTTTAGGGGTTGAAGTGATTGCTGTAGATCGTTACAAAAATGCACCTGGCCACCAAGTAGCGCATCGTGCTCATGTGATCGATATGACCAACGACCAGGCATTGAGAGACTTAATCGCCTTGGAAAAACCGCATTTGATAGTGCCGGAAATCGAAGCGCTGAATACCAATACGCTCGCTGATATTGAGTCTGCAGAGATTGCTACCGTGATCCCTACCGTGAAAGCGGTGCAATTGACGATGAATCGTGAAGGCATTCGCCGTTTAGCCGCAGAAGAGTTGAATTTACCGACTTCCCCTTATGCGTTTGCCCGGAGCGAAGCTGAATTGCAGACTGCGATTGACGCTGGTATTGGCTACCCATGTTTTATCAAACCCACCATGTCTTCCTCAGGCAAAGGCCAATCGCGTATCACCAATGCCAATGAAGTAAAAACGGCCTGGGATTATGCAGCCAGCGGCGGGCGCGTCAACCAAGGCGTCGTCATTGTAGAAGGGCAGATTGATTTTGATTACGAAATTACTTTGCTCACGGTGCGTGCTAAAAATGCACAAGGCGAAATCACCACGTATTTCTGTGACCCTATCGGCCATTTGCAAGAAAAGGGCGATTATGTAGAAAGCTGGCAACCACAAGCCATGACTGCCGCAGCTCTGGCGGAATCAAAACGTATTGCGAAGGCCGTGACTGATAGCCTAGGTGGTCTAGGTTTATTTGGCGTCGAGCTATTTGTGAAGCAGGATAAAGTATGGTTTTCCGAAGTCAGTCCACGTCCACATGATACGGGTATGGTCACCATGGCGAGTCAGCGTTTTAGCGAATTCGATTTGCATGCACGGGCAATTTTAGGCTTGCCTGTCGATGTAAGTTTACGCGAGCCTGCTGCTAGCGCCGTCATTTATGGTGGCCAAGATTCCTTAAGCCTGGTTTTTGAAGATATTGATAAAGCGTTGGCCGTGCCTAATAGCGATATTCGCTTATTTGGTAAGCCGGAATCATTTCCTCGTCGGCGTATGGGCGTTGCTTTAGCTACCGGCAAAGATGTTGCTGAAGCCAGGCTGCGCGCGAAGCAAGCCGCTCAATTGGTTAAGCCAAAACAAGCTTAATACCGCTTAAGTTGTAATTATTAATAAGCAAATATGTTGAACAAGATCGAACCACCCGGAAGTAACAAAAGCACCTTCTTTGAACTGTTAGGCGGCGAGGCGGGTGGCGTAGAGAATATCCGCAAGCTCGTTGAAACGTTCTATGACATCATGGATAGTGATCCGAAAGCCCAACCTATTCGGGCCATGCATCCTGCGGATTTATCATCAGCGCGTGAAAAGCTGTTTATGTTCCTCACAGGCTGGACAGGCGGGCCACAACTGTATATTGAGCGTTATGGCCATCCATTTCTGCGCCAGCGGCACATGCCTTTTTCAATCAATGAATCGGCCCGTGACCAATGGATGTACTGCATGATTAAAGCCATGGAGCAATTGGGCTACCAAGAACCGCTGATGACTAAGATGGCCGAGCAGCTTTACGGGGTGGCCGATTTTATGCGTAATCAGCACGGCTAATACCAAATTTACTCCAAGTAAACGCGCAAAAAAAAAGGTGGCTAAGCCACCTTTTTTATTAATCTAAATCTAACTTTATTAACTCTTTAATCCACCTAGCAATGCAGCAACCGGTGCTTTGTTGGTGCTTAATGAAGCACGCGAATTGGCAGTGGTTTTTTGCAAATTAGGCTCATAGGGCTGATCAAACCAAGGGTCTGCACTTTTCTTTTTATGTGAGACACGTTTAGTGGTATGCGAAGTACTTGCATCATCCCCAGCAGATTTTTTAGGTTTTGCAGTTGAGGTTTTGGTACTTGGACGGACGATTTCAACAGTTTCTTTAGGAATCTGCCGCTTGATCAGTTTTTCAATTTCAAGCAGGTATTTTTCTTCGTCAGAACTCACAAAAGAAATGGCAATGCCTGAAGCCCCCGCACGACCTGTACGGCCAATACGATGCACATAATCTTCCGGTGCACTGGGGATTTCATAGTTAATGACCATTGGCAAATCAGTAATATCCAAGCCGCGCGCCGCTACATCCGTCGCGATCAATGCTGTCACTGAACCCGCTTTGAAAGCATCTAATGCTTTGATACGCTCTTGCTGAGTCTTGTCACCATGAATCGCGTCGGCAGCGATGCCGGTACGTTCCAGGCTGCGACTTAAGCGACTGGCGGTGATTTTAGTTTTGGTAAACACAATCACTTGTTTTGCGTCAGCCTCTTTCAAAATCTGCATCAATAGCGCTTCTTTATTGCTTTGCTCAACTTGATAGACTTTTTGCGTCACATTGTCGTTAGTAGCATTGCTACGCGCTACTTCAATTAATTGCGGTTTCACTAAGAAGTCATCTGCTAATTTTTTGATCTCGTTGGAGAACGTAGCGGAGAACATCAAGGTTTGGCGTTGTTTTGGTAATAGGGCCAGAATGCGTTTCAAGTCAGGCATAAAGCCCATATCCAGCATTCTGTCCGCTTCGTCTAGTACCAGTACTTGTACTTGATTGAGTTGTAGCGTTTTCTGTTCAATGTGATCCAACAAACGACCTGGTGTTGCTACCAAGACTTCGATACCGGTTTTCAGTTGCGGTGTCTGGGTTTTGATATCCACACCGCCATACACTACCAGAGAACGTAAGGGTGTATGTTTTGCATACGCCTTAATACTTTCTTCCACCTGGATCGCCAGTTCCCGCGTCGGCGTTAATATCAACGCACGTATCGGGTGTTTAGCAGGCGAAGCGCTGCTACTTGCCAGCGGCAATAACTTTTGTAGCAGGGGAAGCGCAAATGCGGCAGTTTTACCTGTACCAGTTTGTGCGCCTGCCATTAAGTCACCGCCAGCCAAAGCAACCGGAATTGCTTGTGACTGAATAGGTGTCGGTGTTGTATAACCAGACTCGGTGAGCGCTTTCAAAAGTTCTGGCGCTAACCCAAGGCTGTCAAAATTTACTGGGATATCAATGTTTACTGATTCTGTCATTTGTTGGGCACTGTTCAATTAGAAAGTTACTTCCTTATACAAAGCTACGTGGACGACGAGGTGCACTGCTACCGCCAGTATTCGCGCCGAAGCTGCGATCACCGTTAGTGCGTGGTGCGCTTCTGCCTTCGCTGCGCACTTGTGGACGGCCTGTATCTGCTTTAACACCATCACGACGTGCCGGTGTAGCAGCGCGGTCACCACGTGGCGCGTCTGTACGGCCTTCGTAGCGTGCACTTAATACACGGTTGTCATTGCCACGATTGTCGCCACGTGAATCATTACGTCCAGAAGTTTGGCCATCACGTGCATACGGTTTTTTACCGAACGCTACGCTGTCGCCAAAGCTGCGGTTAGGCGCTGCACTGGCAGGGGCGCTTGAGCGTTCACCGCGACTGCGGTCACCACCAGCATTAGGACGATCGCCGAATGAACGTGGACGGTCACCTGCTGGACGCTCTGAACGATTGAACTCAGGACGGCCGCTATTTCCATCACGCGGTGCTGAATCACGGTTGCCGCGGCTTTCGTTGAAGCCCGGGCGGTCGCCACGGTTATCACGGCTAAAGCTGCTGCTACGGTCATCACGTGGTTTGAAACCACCACGGCTGCCAGGTTTATGGCCATCACGACGACTGCCGCCAGGACCATCCATTTTGATCGCACGTTTTGGTTCGAAACCCTCAACCACAGCCGGTGCCATGGTGTTACCAGTAAATTGTTCGATTTTGCGCAAGATATGGCGATCCATATTTGATGCGAATGAAATCGCAATACCGGTATTACCCGCACGGCCAGTACGACCAATACGGTGTACATAGTCTTCAGCGAATTTTGGCAAATCGTAATTGATGACGTGAGTAATGCCGTGTACGTCGATACCGCGTGCAGCAACATCAGTTGCCACCAATACTTTTACATCGCCGTGACGGAGTTTAGTCAATGTGCGGTTACGTGCGCCTTGGGTCATGTCGCCATGTAAGGCCGCGGTTTTGTGACCAGCGGCATATAAGTCTTCAGCCAATACGTCTGCATGACGTTTAGTGGAAGTAAAGATGATGACTTGGTTGACTTCAGGTGCAATTAACAGATGCTCAAGGAGTTTATTTTTATGCGTCATGTCGTCAACGTAATGCAAACGTTGTTCAATGTTCGCGTGTTTTTCACGTTGAGCTGCTACTTGAATTGTTTTTGGGTTTTTGAGGATCTGGCGCGCGATACGGCCAATGTCACCATCTAAAGTCGCTGAGAACAGCAAGGTTTGACGTTCAGCACTTAATTGGCTGCAGATACGTTCAACATCAGGCAAGAAGCCCATATCCAACATACGGTCCGCTTCATCAAGAATCAACATTTGTAAACGTGAAAGATCAATACGGCCCCGTTCCATATGGTCCAGCAGACGACCTGGGGTTGCCACCAAGATATCTAAAGGTTGTGATAACAATTTGTTTTGCAGCGGGTAAGGCATGCCACCTACGATACTTACAGTACGGGCACGCAAGAACTTACCGTATTTACGGGCAGCTTCGTTTACTTGTGCAGCCAATTCACGCGTTGGGGTTAACACCAGGATACGTGGGCCGCGGCTTTTAGATTCGTGCGGTGTAGCTAATAGATTTAGTGCAGGCAACATAAAAGCAGCCGTTTTACCTGTGCCGGTTTGTGCAGAGGCCATCAAATCATGGCCGGCAATCACTTCAGGGATTGCTTGTGCTTGGATGGCGGTAGGAGTGGTATAGCCAGACTCTTCAATAGCACGGAGGATGGCAGGATTCAGGTTTAATGATTCAAAAGACAAAATAGTCCCTTTCAAAAGTAACAAAAAGGGCGCTAAGCAAATACGGGCATATCATTTGAACAGACACTTAAATAGTGTATGAACATAAGCAATATAAACGCGAGATATTTGGTTTTGATTGATGCTAACCGAGTAGAGATTTAATCTACACATATCGTCTTTACTAGCGCACGGGCACAGCCGCTAACCAGTAAAAATCAATATTTCGATTTCTTGATAGTTGCTTCAAAACTTCACGAGCAACAGTAGGGTCAGGGCAATGATTCAAGCAACTTAAATACAACGAGTTGCGAACGAAGCGCGCAGTATAACCGTTTAAACTGGAATGTCAAATTAAAAATCACTAGGCTAATTTAATTAAGGCTTTAGTGTGTTAAAATCGCCGCCTTTCCAATGAACTGGCAGCACACATGTCTCGCAACTTAAGAAATATCGCAATTATCGCCCACGTTGACCATGGTAAAACCACCATGGTAGATAAGCTTCTACAACAATCCGGTACGTTCGCAGCTTACCAAGCCGTGACTGAACGTGTCATGGACTCTAATGATTTAGAGAAAGAGCGCGGCATTACTATTTTGGCAAAAAATACTTCAGTGATATATGAAGGTACCAAGATCAATATTGTAGACACACCAGGCCATGCGGACTTTGGTGGTGAAGTAGAGCGCGTATTAGGGATGGTTGATGGCGTAGTGTTATTGGTGGATGCAGTTGAAGGCCCAATGCCGCAAACGCGTTTCGTCACCAAAAAAGCCTTGGCCTTAGGTTTGAAACCGATCGTCGTGATCAATAAAGTAGACCGTCCAGGCGCGCGTACAGATTGGGTGATTAACCACACCTTTGATTTGTTCGCTAACTTAGGCGCAACAGATGAGCAATTGGATTTCCCGGTAGTGTATGCCTCAGCTTTGAACGGTTTTGCCATGTTGGATATGAAAGAGACTTCTGACAACATGCGCCCACTGTTTGAGACCATCTTGAAACATGTGGCTCCACCTGCAGGCAAAAGCGATGCGCCATTGCAAATGCAAATTTCCGCCTTGGATTATTCAACTTACACGGGTCGCCTAGGCGTTGGCCGTGTGGTGAATGGCCGTATCAAAACAGGCCAAGCGGTTGCCGTAATGAATGGCGATAAACTAGTTGGCCAAGGCAAGATCAACCAAGTACTTGGCTTTGTGGGTTTAGAGCGCGTGCCAGTCGATGAAGCTGAAGCAGGTGACATTATTATTATTTCCGGTATTGATAATATCGGCATCGGCTTTACTATTGCTGACCGTGATAATCCAGTGGGTTTGGAAGTAATGGGTGTAGATGAGCCTACATTGACTATGGACTTCATGGTGAACTCTTCACCATTAGCCGGTACTGAAGGTAAGTTTATTACCTCACGTCAAATTCGTGATCGTTTAACGAAAGAATTGTTAGTTAACGTGGCCTTGCGTGTTGAAGAAACCGAAGATACCGATGTATTCCGTGTGTCTGGCCGTGGTGAATTGCATTTGACGATTCTATTAGAAAACATGCGTCGCGAAGGTTTCGAGTTGGCGGTTGGTAAACCAAAAGTAGTGTACCGTGAGATCGATGGCGTGAAGTGTGAGCCGTATGAGATTCTGACAGTAGACCTTGAAGATGAGAATCAAGGTGTAGTAATGGAGGAGTTAGGTCGTCGTCGTGGTGAAATGCAGAATATGGAATCTGACGGTAATGGCCGTACACGTTTAGAGTACAAAATTCCAGCACGTGGCTTGATTGGCTTCCAAGGTGAGTTTTTGACCATGACACGGGGTACAGGTTTGATGTCGCATATATTTGATGAATATGGCCCGATTAAACCGGATATGCCAGGCCGCCGTAACGGTGTGTTGATCTCAGCAGAGCACGGTGAAGCGGTAGCATATGCGTTATGGAAACTGCAAGATCGCGGCAAAATGTTTGCTGTACCAGGCGACAAGCTATATGAAGGCATGGTTATCGGTATCCACAGCCGCGATAACGACCTCATTGTTAACCCTATTAAAGGTAAGCAACTGACGAATATTCGTTCTTCAGGTACAGATGAAGCGGTGCGTTTGATTACGCCAATCGCATTGTCATTAGAATCAGCTGTAGAGTTTATTGATGATGATGAGTTGGTTGAGATTACGCCAAAAAATATTCGTATCCGTAAGCGCTATTTGCTAGAACATGAACGTAAAAGAGCTTCAAAAGAGTAATAATAAAAAACCCGGTTGCCCGGGTTTTTTATTGCCTAAAATTCACTCGAATATAAACACTATTAGCAGTGTTAACTAGCCACGACGAACACTTCTAAGTGGGCTAGAGCCATGAGTAAGTACTTGATGTACTTATTGTACTCATGGAATTCTAAGCTAGGGATAAATTTACTCGACACCCTGACTGGCTAAGTAATCCTCATAATTACCGGTAAAATCAACAATTTCATTTGGCTTAATTTCAAGGATACGCGTTGCAATCGAGCTTACAAACTCACGGTCATGACTGACGAAAAATAAAGTACCTTTGTATTTATCAAGAGCGGTATTCAGCGCCTCGATCGACTCCATGTCCATATGGTTGGTCGGTTCATCCATTAATAGTACATTGGTTTTTGCCAGCATAAGTTTGCCGTACAGCATGCGGCCTTTTTCGCCCCCTGATAGCACTTTCACAGATTTTTTAGTATCTTCACCGGAGAAGAGTAGACGGCCCAGCATGCTGCGTACAGTCTGGTCATCGTCGCCTTGTTGGGTGAAACGCGACATCCACTCAAACAGCTCTTCACCTTCTTCAAATTCGTATTCGTGATCTTGAGCAAAGTAGCCTATGTTGGCTTTCTCAGCCCATTTCACTTCACCATGTTTTGGCTCTAGATCACGTGCGAGGCAACGTAAAAATGTGGTTTTACCAACCCCGTTTTCGCCAATAATCGCCACTTTCTCACCTGCTTCAAACATCATGTCGATATCATTGAATAATATACGGTCATCAAAGCCGTGGCTGAGTTTTTTCAATTCAACCGCATTGCGGTGCAGTTTTTCTCTTTCGTCATATTCAAAGCGGATAAATGGATATTGACGGCTGGATGGTTTAAATTCTTCAATCTTGATTTTGTCGATCTGCTTAGCGCGACTGGTGGCCTGTTTGGCTTTAGACGCATTGGCCGAGAAGCGGCGGACGAAATCTTGCAGGTCGGCAATTTGCTGTTTAGCTTTTGCATTATCCTTAGCCTGCTGCGCGCGCGCTTGGGTAGAGGCTTCCATGTAATCATCATAGTTGCCTGGATAGATAGTGAGCTTACCGTAATCCATGTCGCAGGTATGCGTACAGACTTGGTTCAAAAAGTGGCGGTCATGCGAAATGATGACCATGGTGCAGTTGCGGTTATTTAATACATCTTCCAGCCAACGAATCGTATTGATATCCAAGTTGTTGGTCGGCTCATCAAGTAACAAAATATCCGGATTTGCGAACAAGGCCTGTACCAGTAATACACGCAGTTTCCAGCCAGGAGCCACTGCACTCATCGGGCCATTATGTTGTTCAATAGGAATGCCCACACCTAGTAATAGCTCGCCGGCACGGGCTTCCGCGGTATACCCGTCATATTCGGCATACACCGCTTCCAGCTCGGCAGCGCGCATGTAATCTTCTTCCGTCGCTTCCAGGTTTTCGTAGATTGCGTTCTTTTCCACGCTGGCGTTCCACATCTGCTCGTGTCCCATCATTACCACATCGAGTACGCGCTGGTCTTCGTAAGCAAACTGGTCCTGACGCAGGAAGGCCATGCGCTCGTGATTATCCAGCGAGATATTGCCGGAAGTCGGCTCTAATACGCGGGCCAGAATCTTCATATAAGTGGATTTGCCACAGCCGTTGGCGCCAATCAAGCCATAGCGATTGTTATCGCCGAATTTAACGGATACGTTTTCGAATAGGGGCTTGGCGCCGAATTGCATGGTGATGTTATTACTGATTAACACAGGTGAGTCCTTAAATTTTCTTGCAAATGCGGGGTTAAATTATTTTGATATTTGGTCTAATCAAAGGGTTAAGCGAATTTGTTCTGAATAACCACTTCATCCATGGCCAACTGACCTCCACGCGGCCATGCGGCTTGGATGCCTTTGCCCACAGTGACAAACATGGCTGGAGTATGATCCGCAGGTAAGTTAAGCAACTTGGCCACGGCATCAAAATCAAAGCCATCCATTGGGCATGTGTCATAGCCCATCTCCTTGGCAGCGAGCATGATAGCCATGGCTGCCATACCGCATGAGCGCATGGCCTCATCACGTTGGACTTGAGGATTGTTCTGATAATAGCCACCGATAGCTGGTACCAGAATATCGGCTACTGCTTTAGGGGCGTGCTGCCAATAGCGTTCAGGTTGCTTTTCCCAGGCATTCAAATCAGCAGTTAGCACAATAAGTAGAGAAGCCTCTTCCACTTGGGCTTGGTTCCAGCTCACAGCACGGATTTGCTGGCGCAAGACCGGGTCCGTCACTACAACAAACCGCCAGTTCTGAATATTGAAAGCGGTAGGCGATAGCATGGCCAGCGATAACAGTTGCTTAATTTCAGCGTCGGACAGCTTGTGATGAATATCATAGTGCTTGATGGACCGGCGGCTTTCAATGGCTTGGTGTACCGGCATGCTGCCGTTTGGCAATGTGTTCTGATGCATGAATGTGCTTTCTAACTTCTAAACTTTATATAATACTTTTATTTAAATAGCCATTATTCAATGGCGGTAATGGTTAATTGCATATTGCCTATGGGCCGTTGCCATTCAACGGTATCGCCCACTTTCCGCCCAATTAGCGCTTTAGCAATGGGCGAGATATAACTGACCTTATTGGATGCCATGTCAGCTTCATCTTCGCCAACTATGGTAAATGTCTGCAGAGCGCCTTCTTCATCTTCCACTGTGACTTTAGCTCCGAACAGCACCGTAGTTTTCTCGCTGGCATCATGTTCTACCAAAATGGCGCTGGCTAACCTCGCTGCGATATACCGCAAATCGCGGTCTATCATCGCTATTTTCTGCCGCGCCAACGGCTCAGTCAGCTGCAGCTGTTTCTGTGCCAAACGCTCATTTTCCAGACGGTCCGCTTCCGCTTCTAACAGCTGTAATCCGGCTGGTGTTACATAATTAGGATGCGCACTTACTGGACGCTCTGGAACATCAATTCCAGCGTGCTCTAAATCATTTTCTTTAACGAAAGCCCGACTCATTTTGAACGTTGGTCCTGCTTAAAGTAGCTGTAATTAAAAAGTTAAGCCGAGCAAGCTCGGCTCATTTTCCGGCATGGTTGCAGTTTAATTAGCCCGGCAATTCCATGAATTCAATGCTAACGTTGGCTTCACTGGCTAACTGGCTCAAGCTGTTATGGCTTTTATTGCCACCGACGTATATCACCTTAGCGCCTGCTATTTTTTGCTTATTATTGGTTAAAGCTTTGCTGAGCGTTGCAGCATTTAATGCATCATTTACGCCTGAAATAATCACCGTTGAAGTCTTGATCATCAAAGCCGCTTCGATTGCGGTGACTTTCCCAGCATCAATTCCTTTTTCAACTTCTTTTACAGCAAGCTTCGGTGCTAAACAACCCTCAGGCGAGCCTATATAGATTAAGTTAATACGCTCTGCGGGGTATTTGCTGTTAACCGCTTCAATAATTCTTTGCGGTTGAATACTGGTATTGTGCTTGTCAGGTGTGGCACATGCGGCTAAAAATAATGCTGAAAACGTGATGATAAATAAAGTCGATTTCATAATATTCCAGCCCTTTAAAAACAAACTATTAGTCTAAGTCTTTAATTATTAATCAATATTACCATAGCTCACACAAGCAGCTTAAATTATTCCCATTCGATGGTCGCTGGCGGTTTTCCTGAAATGTCATAAACCACTCGGTTAATGCCGCGCACTTCATTAATGATGCGATTAGATACTTTGCCTAACAAGTCATAAGGCAGTTCTGCCCAATGTGCGGTCATGAAATCGCTGGTGACTACTGCACGTAAAGCCACAACATAATCATAAGTCCGCCCATCGCCCATCACGCCAACAGACTTAACTGGCAGGAACACAGTAAAAGCTTGAGAAGTCTTTTCATACCAGCCGCTTGCACGTAACTCTTCAATAAAAATAGCGTCTGCCAGACGTAATAAATCGGCAAACTCTTTATTCACTGCTCCGAGAATACGTACGCCCAGGCCAGGCCCTGGGAAAGGGTGGCGGTACACCATGTCATGCGGCAAACCCAAAGCCACACCTAGCTCACGTACTTCATCTTTAAAGAGGTCGCGTAATGGTTCCAGTAATTTAAGCCCTAAAGTCGCTGGTAATCCGCCGACATTATGATGGCTCTTGATGGTGACCGCTTTCTTGGTTTTAGCGCCTCCGGATTCAATGACATCTGGATAGATCGTACCTTGCGCCAGAAATTTAGCATTTTTGAGTTTTTTGGCTTCAACCTGGAATACTTCCACAAATTCGCGGCCAATGATTTTACGCTTGGCTTCCGGGTCGCTCACGCCTTCCAAATGCCCCATGAACTGTGCGGTGGCATCGACATGGATGACCTTGACGTGTAAACGGCCGGCAAACATTTCCATGACCATTTTGCCTTCATTCAGTCGGAGCAAACCATGGTCTACGAATACGCAGGTGAGTTGGTCACCAATCGCGCGGTGAATGAGTGCGGCGGCAACGCTGGAATCTACACCGCCAGATAAACCCAGGATGACTTCTTCATCGCCAACTTGCGCTTTGATCTTGGCGACTGCTTCTTCGATATAGTCGCCCATGATCCAGTCCGGTTTCGCCCCACAAATATCCAGTACAAAGCGATTAAGCATGGCCTGACCTTGCTTGGTATGGGTGACTTCAGGGTGGAACTGAACACCATAGTAATGGCGTGATTCATCCGCCATTGCCGCAATCGGGGTAGTGTCATTGCTGGCGATCACCTTGAAGCCGCTAGGTAGTTCTGTCACTTTATCGCCGTGGCTCATCCAGACTTCCAGCAAGCCGTGACCTTCGTTATTAGTGCGATCCTGAATATCCTTGAACAGCGCTGAGTGGCCGCGTGCGCGAACTTCTGCAAAACCGAATTCACGCTTGGTGCCGGCTTCTACTTTGCCACCGAGCTGCTGGGCCATGGTTTGCATGCCGTAGCAAATGCCTAGCACTGGTACTTTTAATTCGAATACGGCTTGCGGCGCTTTGTCCGTTTCCTCTTCATATACACTGGCATGGCTACCAGAAAGAATGATACCGTCAGCGCCAAAGTTACGCACAAACTCATCTGTTACATCGCAAGGGTGAATTTCGCAATAGACATGCGCTTCGCGCACACGGCGCGCGATGAGTTGAGTGACTTGAGAGCCAAAGTCGAGAATAAGGATTTTTGAATGGGACATGGCGTAATTTCGCTAGCTATAAAAAGCAAAATACGGCGTAAGCCGTATTTTGCAAACATCGTGGGTTATTTTAGTTATCAATGCGGTAGTTAGGTGCTTCTTTGGTGATCTGTACGTCATGCACGTGTGATTCACGCATACCGGCTGAGGTGATCTGCACAAACTCGGCACGCTCGCGCATTTCCGCAATCGTACTTGCACCGACATAACCCATTGAGGCGCGTAAACCACCCATGAGTTGGTGAATGACGGCAAGCACGCTGCCTTTGTATGGCACCCGGCCCTCAATCCCTTCAGGCACTAACTTGTCCGCATTACCGTTGTTGTCTTGGAAGTATCTATCAGAAGAGCCTTTTTGCATCGCGCCGATAGAACCCATGCCACGGTAGGATTTGTATGAACGTCCTTGATAGAGTTCAATCTCGCCTGGCGCTTCTTCCGTGCCGGCGAACATGCCGCCTAGCATCACGCTATAAGCGCCAGCTGCAATTGCTTTAGAAATATCACCGGAAAAACGAATACCGCCATCAGCAATGAATGGAACTCCACTACCAGCCAGTGCTTTCTCTACATTGGCAATTGCTGAGATTTGCGGAACGCCTACACCAGCCACAATGCGCGTGGTACAGATAGAACCTGGGCCAATACCAATTTTAACGCCATCAGCGCCGGCATCAACTAAGGCCAAAGCTGCACCTGCAGTTGCGATATTGCCACCGATAACTTCAATTTTAGGGAAATTTTTCTTCACCCAAGTTACACGATCCAGAACGCCTTGTGAGTGACCATGTGCTGTATCTACTACAATCACATCAACACCGGCTTCCGCTAATGCTGCTACGCGCTCTTCGGTACCATCACCTACGCCAACCGCAGCGCCTACTCTTAAGCGGCCATGACTATCTTTACATGCATTTGGATGGTCAGTTGATTTTTGGATATCTTTTACGGTAATCAAGCCTTTAAGCGTATCGGCATCATCAATCACCAGTACACGCTCTAAGCGATGCTGGTGTAATAAGCGGATCACATCTTCTTTAGCCGCACCTTCACGCACAGTGACCAGCCTGTCGCGTGGGGTCATAATATTTTTAATGGGTTGGTCCAGATTGGTTTCAAACCGCAAATCGCGATTGGTAACAATGCCAACGACTTTGCCATTATCTACCACTGGCAAACCAGAAATTTTATGCATTTGTGTGAGCTCAAGCACATTCCGCACTGTCATATGACTTTGGATAGTGATTGGATCATTTACCACACCGGATTCAAAACGTTTAACGCGAGCCACATGAGCCGCTTGTTTGATCGCGGTCATATTTTTATGAATAAAGCCTAAACCACCTTCTTGCGCTAGAGCGATGGCGAGTGGGGCTTCAGTCACGGTATCCATGGCGGCAGAGAGCAGGGGAATATTTAACTGGATGTTGCGAGTAAGTTGTGTAGCGAGTGAAACCTCGCGTGGCAGCACATTAGAGTAGGCTGGCACTAATAAAACATCGTCAAAAGTGAGAGCTTGTTGCAATAAACGCATGCGTAAATCCTTGTACCCAAAACAGAATTATACAGATTTAAGATTATCGACGCGAGAGCCAGGTTAATAATAATGTCAGATGAAGGAATTCTTAATGAAATTAACCCATTAAGTCGTCAACTTAAGCGATCTTAAAACGTCAATATAATACTTGCCGGAACATTTAAGTCGCAATACTATTCAATTATTATGAATTAGAAATACAGGGGTGCTCAATGAAATTACGAATTCTATTGCTTTGTATCGTCATGCTGCCAGTATTGGCACATGCAGAAATTTACAAATGGAAAGATAAAGATGGCAGGGTGCGTTATAGCGATGTGCCACCACCTTCTAATATCAAACAAGAGTCTTTATATGGTAAAAAAATACCAAAGCCTACAAATCAACAGCCCTTAGCGCCTGTTGAAGGCGAAACAGGTAATGCAATTGAAAAAGCCAATGAAAAAGCCTCTGCAGACAAGGCTCCCCTAAGTAAAGAAGAGGCTACAACCAAGCGTGCTAAAGATGCTGAACAGGAAAAACTAGAAAACGAAGCCAAACAAGCTGAATTGGAAGCAAAAGAGCAAAACTGCAAATCAGCCCGCGCTAATTTACAAGCCTATAAGCAAGGTGGCCGGATTGTTAAGGTAAATGAGCAAGGGGAAAGGGAGTACTTAAGCGATGCTGATATCGGTAAAGCACGAGTAGAGGCCGAGGGCGAGGTGGAAAAGTTTTGTAACTAGCCCTTCAAGGCTCTAGCGCAGTGTCATAAGCATCTTCAGTAGAAGTGACATACCGACTTAGCGAGATGCGTAATTGCATAAGGCTATTTCATCCGTTTCTTATCTGCAGCCCGCTGTTTACGCATGACTTTAGGATCAGCAATCAACGGGCGATAAATTTCTACACGATCAAGATGCCTTAAGGGAATATCTAATCGCGTCGGTTTTCCAAATATGCCAATTTGATGGTGGGCTAAATTGATCTCTGGGAATTTTTCCAGGATGCCAGAGGACCGAATGGCTGCTTCTGCTGTAGTACCCGTATTCACCTTGATAGGTATGATTAGTTGCTTATGCGGGAGTGCATAAGCAACTTCAACGATAATGTCAGCTTTATTATTGCTCTGCATTATTCAGGGTTCTTATAAACCACATCTGCACGCGCCACAAAGCCATCCACAAAAGTATTCGCGATATGACTGAATACCGGAGCGATTATCTTTTCTAGAAAACTGTTGGTAAATTCATAATGAAGCATAAATTCGATTTTACAGGCCTCATCGCTTAATTCAATGAAACGCCATACACCTTCCAGGTGCTTGAAAGGCCCGTCCACTAAGTTAATGACCATTAGGCTAGGATAAGTTTTATGATTTTCGGTCGTGAAGTTCTGATTCAACCCATGGTAAGCAATATGTAACCTGGCGGTAGTTGTAGTTTCGTCCTGTTGCAGTAAATCTACGCCTCCGCACCACGGCAAAAATTCGGGATAACTTTTTACGTCATCCACCAATGCGTACATGCGTCTAGCGGAGTGGTGAATCAATACGGATTTATGAACATCGACCATAGAATGTTTATTGAGGTTTTACAGGTAAGTTGCAACTAACCCCAGTTATGAACTAGAGTAAAATACTCATTTTAAGCCATTTGCCAAGAATATTCAGTTTTATGAGCATTGCACAAAACAATAAAGCTTTTTTTGATTATTTCATAGAAGAGAAATATGAAGCCGGACTAGTCCTTGAAGGTTGGGAAGTGAAAGCCATCCGCGATAACCGGGCTAACATCAAAGAAGCTTATGTCATTATCCAGCGAGGCGAAGTTTATTTGATCGGCTGCCATGTCACGCCTTTAGGTGCTGCCTCTACTCACATTCGTCCTGATGCAATCCGAACCCGTAAACTGCTGCTGCATAATGAAGAAATTTCCAAACTAATCGGTAAGGTGGAACGGGCTGGTTATACGCTGGTACCACTTGACCTGCATTTTTCAAAAGGCCGTGTTAAAGTCCAAATTGGCTTAGCTAAAGGTAAAAAACAGCATGACAAACGCGACACTGAAAAAGCCCGGGATTGGGAGCGCGAAAAAGGCCGCATTATGCGGGCCCATAATAAGTAACGAATGAAAGAACTTGTAATTAGTTAATCAGTCCTTATATAAAGCGTATAATAGTAATTCTGTTTTGGGGCTGACCAGGTTTCGACGTGGGTTGCAAAGCAGTGCAGGGCATACCGAGGATCAGCTACCTCGTAAATACAACTGAAACAAGTATAGTCGCAAACGACGAAACTTACGCTCTAGCCGCTTAAGACCGGCTGGACGCTGCACCATCTCTCCCGTGGGGTGGGTGGCCTTAAAAACCATCGCAGCGTCATATACACGGGATACGTGTTGTATTGGGTTACTTAATACTTCATTAACCTTAAGGTAACTCGTCTTGCAGTCGCTTGTCGGTTGGTGCATGCAAGATTAAATCAAACAACCAGGCTAAGTATGTAGAACTGTCTGTGGAGGGCTTGCGGACGGGGGTTCGATTCCCCCCAGCTCCACCAAACAAACAAACCACCTTCGGGTGGTTTTTTTGTTTTCCAACTCAACTAAACTCTAGTGGGCATTTTTGCGATTAGTTTGTCGAGGGTAATTGGGTAATCACGTACCCTAACGCCGGTAGCGTTGTAAATTGCATTGGCAACTGCAGCTGCGGCACCGCATATGCCTAGTTCGCCCACACCTTTTGCTTTCATAGGCGAAGAGATGGGGTCAGTTTCATCAAGGAAAATGACTTCTTGATGGGGAATGTCGGCATGCACGGGCACTTCATAGCCAGCAAGATCATGGTTGACGAAATAGCCAAAACGTTTGTCCACCTCTAGTGATTCCATCAACGCAGCGCCCACACCCATAGTCATGGCACCGATCACTTGGCTGCGCGCTGTCTTAGGATTAAGTATGCGCCCAGCAGCGCAGACGGCAAGCATGCGCCGCACGCGCGTTTCGCCCGTTGCAGCATCAACGCCTACCTCCACAAAGTGCGCACCGAAGGTGGACTGATGGTAGCGCTTGTCGAGATCACCAAATTCGATGGTATCTTCTGCAACCAAGCCCTTGCTACCTGCCAGTTCACCGAGCGAGATGCTATGTGATCCACTGCGAATTTGCCCATCAGCGAAGATGGCATCGTTAATATTGAAGTCGGCTTGCTGTGTCTTAGCCAGTTGGGTTTTAGCCTCTTGTGCGACAGCTTCGCGCAGCTTGACGCAGGCGGCATAGACCCCTGATGTTGAGCTGTTTCCACCCCATTGCCCACCCGAGCCAGCAGATACGGGAAAGCTGGAATCTCCAAGACGTACCGTGACCTTCTCTAGTGGTACCCCCATCATCTCGGCGGCAGTCTGAGCAATAATCGTATAACTGCCTGTGCCAATATCAGTCATATCAGTTTCAACAGTCACATGACCTCTTTTGTCGAGTTTTACCCTTGCGGCTGACTTAGCGACGATATTATCGCGGAAAGCGGATGCCACGCCCATGCCAACCAGCCAGCGCCCATCTCGCACTAGCCCAGGTTTGGTATTACGCTTATTCCACCCAAAACGCTCGGCACCCACTTGGAAGCATTGTGTCAGTTGACGTATAGAGAAAGGTGGATGAGGATTATGCTTCTCCTGATCCTGCGGTTTCTCAGATTGCGGATCGTTTGACGCAGGTTTGGGTGGCGAATCAGGTACTACTTGAGTGTCATTTTTGATGCGGAATTCGATTGGGTCCATGCCCAGCTTTTCTGCCATTTCATCTATAGCGATCTCCAGTGCTGCCAATCCTGGTGCTTCATTGGGCGCGCGCATTGCATTTGCTTCAGGCAAATCGAGGGTAGCCACACGGTTGGATGTCATACGGTTAGCCCCGGCGTAAAGTGCCCGCGTCTGTACAGCACCTGCTTCTGCTCCGCCGCCGGGCAGGTTGCCTGACCAGCTTTCATGGCCTATCGCAGTAATCTGACCATCGCGGGCCGCACCAATTTTTATGCGCTGGATAGTCGCTGACCGATGCACTGTATTGTTGGGAACTAAGGCACGCTGCAAAGCTACCTTAACAGGTCGTCGTGCAGCACGTGCGGCAAGCGCAGCCATTAATGCATCAGTACGCAGAAAGAGTTTTGCCCCAAAGCCGCCACCGATGTAAGATGAGATGAGGCGAATTTTTTCTTTAGGAATACTTAACGTTAAGGCCATATCGCTCACACCCCAATCAATCATTTGATTTGAAGTCCAAAGTGTTAGCTGATCGCCATCCCAGGCAGCAACTGTTGCGTGCGGCTCAAGCATTGAGTGCGATTCATGCGCTGTGGAATAAGTCTTATCCAATCGCACTGGGGCTGCTGAGAATGCTTTGTCGAAATTGCCGACCGAAGTTTCTCCAGCTGCACCAAAAACGTCTTTTGGAGTCCCCTTGGGTTTTTCTGAAGTCAAATCGAAGAGTCCCTTAGCGCGGGCATAGTTAACATGGATAAGATGCGCTGCTGCACGCGCTTGCTCAAATGTCTCAGCCACTACAACGGCGACAGCTTGATGATAATGTTGGATTTCCGGCCCGCCTAACAACAATGCCGTGTTGAGATTACCTTTGGCTAGCTTTCCAGCATTCTCCGCGGTAACAATAGTGATTACACCCGGAGAAGCCTTGGCTGCAGCTAGATTCATTGAAACGATACGGCCCTTCGCAATGGCCGAACCTAGCACGTATCCATAAGCTTGGTTAGGTACGACGTCATAACGGTCATAGGCATAAGGAGCAGTGCCTGTTGTTTTTAATGGTCCATCGATGCGAGAAACAGGTTGGCCGACAACCTTAAGCTGGTCAATGGGATTGCTAGTGGCAGGAGTATCGAATTTCATGGTTAAACTTTCGTTTCATTGAGCGCTTCGTTAAGAACGGAGGCAAGCGTACGCTCCACTAGTTGAACCTTAAATGCGTTGTCATGTGTCGTACGCGCACTGGAAAGAAGCTCTTTGGTCACGGCCTTGGCCCCGCGAGGCATCTTACGTTCGGCTGCTTCTACGCGCCACGGTTTGTGTGCGACGCCACCCAGTGCCACTCTGCCGGTGCCATCGCGCTGAATGATGGCCGCAACAGACACTAGTGCGAATGCGTAAGAAGCGCGATCACGCACTTTGCGATAAATTTGGGTGCCGCCAACCGGCTTGGGCAGTGTGACAGCAGTAATTAATTCACCGGGTACGAGCGTATGTTCAATATGTGGCGTATTACCTGGTAGCCGATGCAATTCAACAATCGGGATGGTACGGGTTAAACCATTGGGCTGAACGGTTTCGACTGTCGCATCAAGTATCCGCATCGCAACGGCCATGTCACTTGGGTGCGTGGCGATACAAGCATCGCTTACTCCGACGATGGCATGGTGCCGGCTGTATCCACCCAATGCGCCACATCCGCTGCCAGGTTCTCTTTTGTTACACGGCTGATTGGTATCGTAGAAATAAGGGCACCGCGTGCGCTGGAGTAGGTTGCCTGCCGTGGTTGCCTGATTGCGTAACTGGCCGGATGCACCTGCTAACAATGCTCTTGAAAGCACCGCATAGTCACGCCGCACATGTTCATTGGCTGCAAGGTCTGTATTGCGCACCAATGCGCCAATCCGTAGTCCTCCGCCTGTTATCGGCTCGATCCTGTCTAAACCTAGGTCATTGATATCGATTAGATGAGTCGGCGTTTCGATCTGCAGCTTCATCAAATCGAGCAGATTGGTGCCGCCGGCGATAAATTTTGTGCCATTAGCATGAGCGGCTGCTGATGCAGCTTCAGCGGGGGTGGTGGCTCTCTCGTATGTAAACGCTTTCATGTCCGGCCTCCCGCAACTTCAGCAATCGCTTCTTGAATATTAGAGTAGGCCCCGCAACGGCAGATATTACCGCTCATGCGTTCACGGAACTCGATAGTGGTCATTTCTGGAGGTTGAATCAAATCGGCAGTTACATGACTGGGGATACCTGTTTTTACTTCATCTAGCATCGCAACAGCAGAGCAAATTTGGCCGGGGGTACAAAAGCCGCATTGATAACCGTCATGTTTAATGAAAGCCGCTTGCATGGGATGAAGATTTGTCGGTGTTCCCAAGCCTTCAATGGTGATGATATCGTGACCTTCTTGCATCACGGCCAAAGTAAGGCATGAGGCGATCCGTCGTCCATCTACAATCACAGTACAGGCGCCGCACTGGCCTTGATCACAGCCTTTCTTAGTGCCTGTCAGGTGCAATCGTTCGCGCAATGCGTCGAGTAGGGTGGTGCGCGGATCCACCATCAACTGGTGTTCGCTACCGTTAACGCGGAGCAACACATTAACGTTTGCAGGCTCTTTAGTTAACTGAGAGGGCTGGAGAACAGATTTGGCATCAGCTTCAGGCACTAACCGCCCGACGATAACTGCTCCGCTGGTCACTGCAGTGCTTTGAATAAACTTTCGTCGCGACGGATTGAATTCAGCCATCTGAATCTCCCAGTTAAAAAAGGGTAGTTCAATGAAATTGTTCTAGCGGTATTTAAGAATGATTTACCGTGGTGGATTAAGTTCCTTTCTAGCGGATCAACGCTTAGCCTTAATTATTGAAAATTTGTAACGTGACTTAAGCGACCGCTGGCAACTGTCGTCATTGGTTTGTGTTTAATTGTTAAAGAAGAGATGGTTTTCACATTATTTTTAGGGGTTATATGGATAAGATGGCTGTTTTTTAGACATCATGTTACTTGTAATCTTAATCCTACACACCAATCAGTATTATCTGATATTGCACAAATCTATCCTTATTTAAAATGCTCCCAACTTAATAAGGAGACCATTATGCAAATCATTACTAACCTCACCAATCTTCTATCTCACACCGAAAATGCTCAAAATAACTTCTATGTGAACAACGAAGTAACTGGTTCTGCTAAAAAAGAAATTTCTGAAATTACCTATGTAGGCAATACCCCAGCACCTTATATCGAAGATGATGGTTTGATCGCTTGGTAAATTATTTCCTACGTATATTTAAGTAAGGTACTGACAAGCAGCCTTTAGCTTAAAGCTTAATGTAGCAATCTGACATTAACTTTTAAGGTGTTTAGCGCATGAAATTTAAGAAATTTGTTTTACCGCTTGCAATCGTATCGTTTGGATTAAGCTTTCTAGCCCATGCTGAAAGTACCCATAAAAAGTTCAAAGCGGCCAAGCCGCCTGAAGCTAATCCCGAAATGCAAGCAGTTTTAGACGCATTAGCTTCCTTAAATGGAAAACCCATCCCTAATTTAAGTCCGTCAGAAGCCAGGTTACAGCCTACGCCAACTGATGCTGTAGTTACTCTGCTGCAAAATCAAGGCGAGCTCTTAAATCCGCAAGCCGTGGCTAGTATTCTGCATTTAAAAATACCAGGGCCTATCGGAGAAATTCCCCTCAATATTTATATGCCGAATGGCCATGGACCATTTCCTGTCATTGTGTATTTCCATGGGGGTGGTTTTGTCATCGCAGACACTAAAGTATATGAGTCGTCAATTAGAGCGTTAGTGAATGCAGCTGATGCGATTGTCGTTTCTGTGGATTACCATCGCGCACCTGAGTATAAATTTCCCAACCAACCAAATGAAGCTTATGCGGCCTATAAGTGGGTAGTAAAAAATGCCACTCAAATAAATGGTGATCCTAAACGCATTGCCGTTGCAGGCGAAAGTGCAGGTGGTAATTTAGCTGCTGTAGTATCCCTAATGGCAAGGGATCATAAGGAAACTATGCCGGTTCAT
This sequence comes from Methylotenera sp., assembly GCA_002928535.1. Classification (GTDB taxonomy): domain Bacteria; phylum Pseudomonadota; class Gammaproteobacteria; order Burkholderiales; family Methylophilaceae; genus Methylotenera. The sequence goes on from PERG01000001.1 coordinate 153,173, forward strand.
CAGCTACTGATTTATCCAGTGGTGGATAATAAGATGGGTAACAGTTCTTATGCTTTGAATGCCAATGCTAAACCGCTTGATCTGGAAATGATGAAGTGGTTCTTTAAACACTATGTTCATCAACAAAGTGATGCCAATAATCCCTATGCGCTGCCGAATAAAGCTAAATCTTTAAAAGGCTTGCCACCGACTACATTAATCACTGCGGAAATTGACCCACTGATGAGTGAAGGTAAAGACTTTGCTGACAGGTTGAAAAATGATGGCGTGCCAGTAGCATACCAGCACTATGAAGGCGTGACGCACGAGTTTTTTGGTATGGCGGCAGTGTTAGACGAAGCGAAAGCTGCCCAGGCATTCGTAGGTGAAGAACTGAAAAAAGCTTTCACAGCACTGACTTAGATCGATATATCCACTTAAGTATTATCCAAAAGTCCTGATTAAAGTCAGGACTTTTTTTACCCGTTTCATATCTGTTAAGAGAACTTTTAAAGTTAATTAGCACATAGTCTTCCAATAAATAGTATTGCAATTCTTTTGTAAAATCCCATGCCTTGTAGCTTCTTGGTTAGGTGGGTCTTTTCTGCGATAATAGCGCTTTGATTTTTACGAGAGTTTAAGTAAATGGCGCAATTTGACAATGTCAGTGTAAAGAAAAAAGCCAATGTGTATTTTGACGGTAAATGTGTCAGCCACACAGTGATGTTTCCTAATGGTACCCGTAGCACAATAGGCGTTATTTTCCCGAGCTTGCTTACGTTCAATACGGCAGCTCCTGAACTTATGGAGATTAATGCGGGCACGTGTAGAGTACGTTTAAATGGTGAGGCTGAGTGGAAAACTTATACTGCAGGTGAGAAATTTACGGTGCCCGGTAACTCTTCCTTTGAGATCGAAGCACTAGAGACATTAGACTACGTTTGTCATTTTGAATAACTCTTTCACACTAATTGTGTGATAGCTATATTGTCATCATTCGCGATACTAGGCATATTTGCGTTCTGACGCTTGGTTATCGCCCAATTTCTTGGTGAATTGATGTAAAAAGGAGAAATGAATGCCAAGTTTTGATATTTCATCTGAAGTGGATATGGTTGCTTTAAAGAACGCTATTGATACCGCGGGCAAGCAAATCACCAATCGTTACGATTTTAAAGGCTCATCCGCCAAGGTTGAGCTTAACGAAAAAGACAGCATTATTACTATATTCGGTGATAACGATTTTCAGCTGGATCAGGTGAAAGACATTTTGCTGCCTGCAATGGAGAAAAAAGAGCCGGACTCTTCCAAACGTCTGGATCATAAAGATGTGCAGAAAATTTCTGGCAATAAAGTAAAGCAGGAAATGAAAATCCGCGCAGGGATTGATAGTGACTTGGCTAAACGGATCACCAAGCTGATTAAAGATTCTGGTATGAAAGTACAAGCCAGCATTCAAGGTGATACGGTTCGGGTGAATGGCGCCAAGCGCGATATTTTGCAAGATGCGATTGCATTTGTGAAAAAGAGTGTGACGGACTTCCCGTTGCAGTTTGGTAATTTTCGCGATTAATTATATGTAAACGTTAAAAAATCGCTGAGATAGAGATAAGGCGCAAAAGCCACGAAGCGAAAGACGAAGACATATGTTTTGTATAGGCAAGGATTGAGCGACAACGAAGTTGCAGTGAAGGCTAACACGAGCTTAGCGAATATTAAGCGAAGCGGTCATAGCCAACCCGCGACATAGCGAATCGCTCTTTAAAGAGATTTTATGGCAAATACGCTTTACGATAAATTGTTCGATTCCCACGTGGTGCATGAAGAAAACGGCACCGCGCTGATTTATATCGACCGTCATTTGGTGCATGAAGTCACCAGTCCACAAGCCTTTGAAGGCCTGAAACTTGCCAATCGCAAAGTGTGGCGCGTGAACTCCATCCTGGCTGTACCCGATCATAATGTACCTACCACAGACAGAAGTTCTGGCGTAGCGGGCATCAGCGATCCGATTTCTCGCTTACAAGTACAGACCTTGGACGAAAATTGTGCTGAGCATGGCGTTACGGAATTCAAGATGAATGATATGCGGCAAGGCATCGTGCATGTAATCGGCCCGGAGCAAGGTGCTACCTTGCCGGGTATGACCGTCGTTTGTGGTGATTCCCATACCAGTACGCATGGTGCATTCGGTGCGTTAGCGCATGGTATCGGCACATCTGAAGTAGAGCATGTATTGGCTACGCAATGTCTTGTACAAAAGAAATCTAAAACCATGCAAGTGCAGGTGAATGGTAAGTTGGGCCATGGCGTCACTGCAAAAGACATTGCGCTCGCAATTATCGGCAAAATCGGTACTGCCGGCGGTAATGGTTATGCGATTGAATTTGCTGGCTCTGCGATTCGTGCATTAAGCATGGAAGGCCGCATGACCTTGTGCAATATGGCTATTGAAGCAGGTGCACGCGCTGGCATGGTGGCGGTTGATGACACCACCATTGATTACGTCAAAGGCCGCCCGTTTGCCCCTAAAGCTGATCAGTGGGATGCCGCAGTAACTTACTGGAAAACCTTGCATAGTGACAAAGATGCTCAATTTGACCAAGTGGTCACATTGAATGCGGCTGAAATTCAGCCCCAAGTTACCTGGGGCACATCACCGGAAATGGTGGTAGGAGTAGATGGCAAAGTACCTAGCCTGGATTTGGCTAAAAACGATGTACAGCGATCCGACTGGGAAAGGGCTTACGCTTACATGGGCCTTACGCCCAATACGCCTATTGATGAAATTAATATTGATAAGGTTTTCATTGGTTCCTGCACAAATTCGCGCATTGAAGATTTGCGTGCGGCGGCGGCAGTGGCTAAAGGCAAACATGTCGCTTCAAATGTGAAATTGGCTTTAGTAGTTCCAGGTTCCGGTTTGGTAAAAGCGCAAGCGGAGTTAGAAGGCTTGGACAAGATTTTTATTGAAGCCGGTTTTGAGTGGCGTGAGCCAGGTTGCTCAATGTGTCTGGCGATGAATGCAGACCGTTTGGAGCCAGGGGAGCGTTGTGCATCTACTTCAAACCGTAATTTTGAAGGCCGCCAAGGACAGGGCGGACGTACGCACTTGGTAAGCCCGGAAATGGCTGCAGCAGCGGCAGTTGCAGGGCACTTTGTTGACGTTAGGCAATTTGTTTAATTCTGATTAGTAATCATAGGAGTAATAAATGAATAAGTTATTTGTATTGGCAGTGTTAGGCTTCGCATTGGTGTTATCGGGTTGCAATACATGGCACGGCTTTGGTAAAGATGTTAAAAAAATTGGCGATAAAATTGAAAAAGCCCCTAATAATTAATGAAGCCATTTAATCAACTCGTTGGGCTTGTTGCCCCATTAGATCGTGCTAACGTTGATACGGATGCCATCATCCCGAAGCAATTCCTGAAGTCCATTAAACGTGCGGGTTTTGGCCCGAATGCATTTGATGAGTGGCGCTATCTTGATCATGGTGAGCCTGGCATGGATAACAGCAAACGCCAGATTAACCCGGATTTTGTACTCAATCAGCCACGTTATCAGGGCGCTAGTATTTTGCTGACACGGGAAAACTTTGGTTGCGGATCAAGCCGTGAACATGCCCCTTGGGCATTGGAAGATTATGGCTTCAGGGCAATTATCGCTTCCAGCTTCGCGGATATCTTTTTTAATAATTGCTTTAAGAATGGCATGCTGCCAATCGTATTAAGTGCGCAGGATGTTGATAGCTTATTCAATGAGGTCGCTGAAACTGAAGGTTATAAGCTAAATATAGATCTTGCTGTGCAAACCGTGACGACGCCCGGTGGCAAGGCTTATCGTTTTGAAGTTGATGGTGTGCGTAAACATAATTTGCTTAACGGCCTGGATGATATTGGCTTAACCATGCAACAACAGGATAAGATCAAAGCTTTTGAGGTTAAACACAAGCAAGTGCAACCTTGGCTTTTCAATTAAAAATTAAGTAAAGAAAGTATTTCATGAAAATCGCAGTATTGCCTGGTGATGGCATCGGGCCGGAAATCGTTGCACAAGCTGTTAAAATCCTAAAAGCGCTGAACCTGAATTTAGAAATGACAGAAGCACCAATTGGTGGTGCGGGTTATGAGGCTGCGGGTGATCCGCTTCCGGATGCGACTTTGAAATTAGCTAAAGAATCTGATGCGGTATTGTTGGGTGCAGTGGGCGATTGGAAATACGATAAATTGGAACGTCATCTACGTCCGGAGCGTGGCTTGTTGCGTATCCGTAAAGAACTTAACCTGTTTGCAAATCTTCGCCCAGCTTTGTTATATCCGGAATTGGCCGATGCATCTACCTTAAAACCAGAAGTGGTTTCTGGCTTGGATTTGATGATTATCCGTGAACTGACTGGCGACATCTATTTCGGTCAGCCACGTGGCATCAGCACGCTAGAAAACGGTGAGCGTGAAGGCATTAACACCATGCGCTATACCGAATCTGAGATTCGCCGTATCGGTCGCGTGGCATTTGATATTGCCATGAAACGTAATAAGAAAGTTTGTTCGGTCGATAAAGCCAATGTGCTGGAAACTACAGAATTATGGCGTCAAGTGATGATCGAGTTATCAGCAGAGTATCCTGAAGTCGAGTTGAGCCATATGTATGTGGATAATGCGGCGATGCAATTGATACGTGCCCCTAAACAGTTTGATGTCATGGTCACCGGCAATATCTTCGGAGATATTCTCTCTGATGAAGCTTCTATGCTAACAGGTTCTATCGGCATGTTGCCATCAGCTTCGCTAGATGCAAATAACAAAGGCATGTACGAGCCTAGCCATGGATCAGCGCCGGATATTGCTGGTAAGGATATTGCAAACCCGTTAGCCACCATATTGTCGGCCGCCATGATGTTACGCTACACATTCAATGATGAAGCGAATGCGCTTAAAATTGAAAATGCAGTTAAAAAAACATTGGCACAAGGGTATAGAACTGCAGATATTGCAACCGAAGGCTGTAAAAAGGTTGGCTGCAATGCCATGGGTGATGCAGTAGTTGCGGCACTCCAATAATTAAATAAAACGATAAGATAGTCGGGATGAATATGTTAAAGGTTGGATTCGTAGGTTGGCGGGGCATGGTAGGTTCAGTTCTCATGCAGCGCATGATGGAAGAGAATGATTTTGCGCTCATCGAGCCGCAATTCTTCACTACGTCCCAGATCGGTGGCAAAGCCCCAAATGTCGGCAAAGAATCAGCGCCGCTTAAAGACGCCAAAAATATCGCAGACCTTCAAGCGATGGATGCAATTATCTCTTGCCAAGGCGGTGATTACACCAGCGAAATTTTTCCACAATTAAGAAAAGTTGGCTGGAAAGGTCACTGGATTGATGCAGCCTCAACATTACGTATGGAAAAAGAAGCGGTTATTATTTTAGACCCGGTTAATATGCACGTCATTCAAGATGCGTATGCCAAAGGTAATAATAACTGGGTAGGGGGTAACTGCACGGTTTCATTGATGCTGATGGCATTAAATGGTTTATTCAAAGCAGACTTGGTTGAATGGGCAACTTCCATGACTTATCAGGCGGCCTCAGGCGCAGGTGCGCAGAATATGCGCGAATTGCTCAAGCAAATGGGTGAGGCGCATCGCGTGGCGAATGAACTGCTATCTGACCCCGCTTCAGCCATCTTGGATATTGACCGTGAAGTCGCGGGTACTTTGCGTGACGAACGCTTCCCGAAAGCGCATTTTGGTGTGCCTTTGGCAGGCAGCTTGATTCCGTGGATTGATAAAGACTTGGGTAACGGGCAAAGCAAAGAGGAGTGGAAAGGTGGCGTAGAGACCAATAAAATATTGGGCCGTGAAGCAAATCCGATTCATATCGATGGTTTATGTGTGCGTATTGGTGCAATGCGTTGCCACAGTCAAGCACTCACAATTAAACTTAAAAAAGATGTGCCGCTAGATGAAATTAGTCAAATGCTGTCCGAAGCTAATCCATGGGCTAAAGTAGTTCCAAACGAACGTGAGGCCAGCATGCGAGAACTGACACCCGCCGCCGTGACTGGTACATTAACTACTCCGGTGGGACGCTTACGTAAGTTAAATATGGGAAATGACTATTTATCCGCGTTTACAGTGGGTGACCAGTTACTTTGGGGCGCTGCAGAGCCGCTACGCCGTATGTTGCGGATTTTAATAGAAAAATAGAACATAGGTTTTTAGGCTGTTGCAAAAATGACAACAGGCAGAAGCAACAATTACATAGCAGTTGAACATAATGTGTATTATGAGCTTGCATACCTAACTATTTGATGTTAATTTGATAATGCAACATTAGTTTGATTAAGGGTAGGGATTGTGCATAAATCAAAAATAAAGCAAATTACATTGGCAGTGTGTTTGGCTTTCATGCCATTTTCTGGCTATGCCGCGGGTTTGGGCAAGCTAAATGTCAATTCAGGTTTAGGTGAACCACTTAAAGCTGAAATTGAACTTCTATCCGTTACTCCAGAAGAGCTTTCAACACTAGTCGCAGCAGTTGCTTCTGAAGAGGCTTATGCCGCACAAGGTGTTACCAGGCTTGGAATCCATAGCAACATTCAAGTCGAAGTTACTAAAAACACCTCTGGTTCCCCCATTTTAAGATTACGTTCTACCTTGCCGATTAGTGATCCTTATCTGGATATGCTGATCCAAGTAGACTGGGCTTCAGGACGCCTGCAACGTGAATATACCGTATTGTTGGATCCTCCAGGTTATAAGCAGGCACCAGATAACACCCTACCAATGACCATTGCGCCAGCTACGACAAGCGGCTCAAGCAATATAGCACCACCGCCTTATACTTCAGAATCTACCCAGACCGGCAAAAAAACCAAAAAATCGCGCAAAAATGCGATAGCTGCCGAAGATAATGTTGCCGACACTACTAATGCAGACGAAATTAAGACACAACGTGGTGATACGTTAGGGTCGATCGCTAAACAAATGCAAGTAGAAGGTGTCAGCCTGGATCAAATGCTTGTTGGCTTGTACGAACATAATAAATCCGCATTTTCCGGTGATAACATTAATCGACTAAAAGTTGGCCAGATTATTCGTGTGCCCAGTAAAGATGTGCTGATTGGTATTACACCCAAAGAGGCAAGACAAACTGTTAAAGTGCATTCAGATAATTGGACGGCATATCGAAACAGCCTTGCAGGGGTTGTGACGGAAACGCCAGCATCGGCTGAGCCTGAACAAAAACAAGCTTCTTCAGGTAAAATAGGAGCCGCAGAAGATAAGGCAGCCCCAATTAAATCAGGGCCTCAGGATGTGGTAAAACTCTCCGCGGGTGATAAAGACGCGACTAATGCTGCTAAAAACTCTACTAAAGAGTTTGAAGCAAAAATAGTTGCGCTTCAAGAGGAAACCACAGCGCGTGAGAAATCCCTGAAAGAAGCGCAAGAGCGTACTGCTGCATTAGAGAAGCAAATTCAAGATATGCAAAAGTTATTGGCACTGAAAAACCAAGCCATGACAGATGCACAAAAAAATGCTGAAGCCACTGCCAACCAGCCTCCTGTTCCTACTCCACCTGTAAGCGTTGCGCCAGTGCCTGCAACTGAAGCTACGCAAGCTGATGCCACCAAACCAACAAACCCAGCAGAGACGCCGACTGTAGCAGCAACTGAACCCGTAAAACCCGCTGAAACGCCGGTTCCTGTCAAACCTAATAAAGTGGTGCTAGCTCCAGAAGCTACGCCTGAACCTGAAGAAGGGTTCTTGTCTACTATCAGTAACTTCATTGATTTAACGGTATTGGCGGCAATGGCTGGTATTGCTTTGCTTGGTGGAGTTTGGATGTTCTTGCGTAGCAAACGTCGGCGTGATCTTGATAGTTTCGAGCGTGGCATTCTTACTTCTGGTGGTTTGCGCGCCAATACCGTTTTTGGCAATACCACCGGTACGGCAAGCACATCGGACACTTCTTTCCTGACAGACTTTGCACAAAGTGCGGATGGAAGCATGATTGATACTAATGATGTCGATCCGATTGCTGAGGCTGAGGTTTATATGGCTTATGGGCGCGACGCGCAGGCCGAAGAAATATTAAAGGACGCAATATCTAAAGAGCCGAAACGTTATGAACTGCATCTGAAACTACTCGAAATGTACGCAGCACGAAAAGATACTTCGGCGTTCGAAGCGATTGCAGGTGAGCTTTACACTACACTTGGTGCTGCTGACCCAACCTGGGTCAAAGTGGCTGAAATCGGCCATACAATGGAGCCAGAAAATCCTTTGTATGATGTAGGCAATGCGGTGGCTACTGCTGCAGCTGCAACACAAAAATTGAATGCCGCTGATTTTGCAGATATTCCAGTTAAAGCAGATGCAGATTTGGATTTCTCTCTAGACGCAGAGGATGAGTTTGCGCCTGCTGTAAAAGCAGATGATGCCGGTGACGCTGTAATGCAGAGCTTTACGACTGCTCCTGAAGATTCAGAGTTATCGTTTGACCTTGGTAGTTTTGAGCCTGAGCTTACGACCGGGGACGCTTCCGCTGTAGAGTCTGAAGTGGTTAAATCTAGTGCAACTGATAACAGCATGGATTTCGACTTAGGCAGTTTTGATCTTAATATCGACACCCCGGCAGAAGATGAATCCATGAAAACCATGGATAATTTGACCGCTTTTAATATGCCGGAAAGTAATGAAATAAGTTTTGAAGCCCCTTCCTTTGAGATGCCAGCTGCGCCAACTGAATCTAACCCAGATGAAAGCTTTAATATGGATTTCAGTTTGCCAGAAGCGTCAGAAAATGACCCGATGGGCGGCAATACTATCAATGATTTATCCTTTGAGCTGAGTTCGACGGAACCGGAGCACTCAGATATAGAGGAAATTTCTTTTGATTTGCCAGCGCTAGAGGATGAGGGGCCCATAGAGCCTGCCAATAGTTTCGATCTATCGAGTATCAGCTTGGAATTAAATGATGCACCTCAGCCTGAGTCAGTGCCTGACCTGCCCTCAGTAGAAGATAATTTAGGTGAGCTTGCTGTGCCAGAGTCTGCAGATGTAGATATTAAGCTTGATTTGGTTGCCGCTTACCTGGATATGGATGACAAAGAAGGCGCACGTGAGTTATTGGAAGAGGTGCTTAAAGACGGTGGCCCTCAGCAACAAGCAAAAGCAAAAGACTTATTGGCTACTTTATCTTAATCCAGCTAATATTTTCGAAGCCGAGCTATGCTCGGCTTTTTTGTTTGATACTTAATATGTCATTGAGTTATTCTGTTCCGTTAGAAAGCTAGAGCAATTATGGAATTAACCGTCGCAATAGGTATGATACAGCAGCATTCGTATAGTGTGCCGCAATGAAAATTGCGCTGGGATTAAGCTATGATGGCGCACGCTACTTCGGATGGCAAAGTCAGCCGAGTGGCGCTACGGTACAAGATGCCTTGGAACGTGCGCTTGCATGCATTGCACAGCATCCGATTCGTGTGCATGCCGCTGGGCGTACTGATACTGGCGTTCATGCACTTGCGCAAGTAGTGCATTTTGAGACTGGAGTCCATCGTCCAATTTCAGCATGGATTCGTGGCGTAAATGCCCACCTGCCTGCTACTGTGCGTGTGGAGTGGGCGCAGCTGGTTGATCAAGAGTTCCATGCCCGATTTTCTGCATTTTCTCGTAGCTATCAATATTTACTTTATAACGCGCCGGTTGCATCAGCATTAATGGCAGAAAGAGCTGGCTGGTTCCACTTGCCACTTGATTTTGCGGCGATGGCACAAGCCGTAACTTACCTGCAGGGTGAGCATGATTTCAGTGCTTTCCGAGCGTCAGAATGCCAAGCAAAATCGCCAGTTCGACACATGCAGAAGGCAGAAGTCATACAAGTAGATCGTTATTTTATTTTTAATTTCACAGCCAATGCATTTCTACAGCATCAAGTACGTAACATGGTCGGCGCTTTGATATACGTTGGCAAAGGGACTTGCTCACCTGGGTATATTCACACATTATTGCAGCTCAAGGATCGTACTGTTTCTCCTCCAACATTTTCCCCTGCTGGTCTCTATCTAACAGGAGTAGGCTACGAAGCAAAATGGGGCTTGCCGCAATCCAATAACCAAACCTTAAAAATCATCATTTAAGCGGTACAATAGCGTTTTTGTGAACACCGTAATTCATCGGAACACGCCTTGAGAACTAGAGTTAAAATTTGTGGCATTACCAATGTAACAGATGCATTTGTCGCCATTAAGCATGGTGCAGATGCGATTGGCCTGGTGTTTTATGAAGCAAGTCCGCGAAATGTTACGATTCAGCAAGCCGCGGAAATTGCCCGGAGCGTTCCGCCATTTGTGAGCGTAGTTGGCTTGTTCGTAAATGCCAATCCATCTTTTATCCAAGAAGTTATTACAAATGTTGAGCTGGATTTAATCCAGTTTCATGGAGATGAAAAGCAAGCTGACTGCACCCCTTATAAACTTCCATTTATCAAGGCGGTAAGGGTGAAGCCGGATACAAATTTGGTACAATACGCAGCTGATTTCCCGGATGCTAAAGCATTGCTATTGGATACCTTCACTGAAGGTATGGTAGGCGGGACTGGACAGGTTTTTGACTGGAAGTTAATACCACACAATATTGATAAACCCATTATTCTGGCGGGTGGCTTAAAAGCAGAAAATGTAAGCTTGGCCATTCAAACCGTGAAACCTTATGCCGTAGATATTAGTGGTGGTGTAGAAAGTGCTAAAGGAATTAAGGATGCAGCAAAAATTGCTGCTTTCATGCAACAAGTTGAACGTTTAAATGTAGGGCAAGTGGAGAATTAGTATGCAGCTGTATGATATGCCGGATGAACGTGGTCATTTTGGACAATTTGGTGGTACTTTTGTTGCTGAAACGTTAGTAGAAGCGCTTGATGAACTGCGTGTCATGTATGAGAGGTATCGCCATGATCCGGAATTTTTAGCAGAGTATGCACATGACTTAAAACATTTTGTTGGCCGTCCAAGCCCAATTTATCATGCAAAACGTTGGTCAGATAAAGTCGGTGGTGCGCAGATTTACCTTAAACGTGAAGACTTAAACCATACTGGCGCGCACAAAGTGAATAACACGGTTGGCCAGGCCTTACTGGCTAAACGCATGGGTAAACCGCGCGTAATCGCGGAAACAGGTGCAGGCCAGCATGGGGTTGCGACAGCTACAATTGCTGCACGCTTGGGATTAGAGTGCGTTGTTTATATGGGCTCTGAAGATGTTAAACGCCAGGCGCCTAATGTGTTCCGTATGAAATTATTGGGCGCAACTGTAGTGCCGGTAGAAAGCGGTTCAAAAACGCTAAAAGATGCCTTGAATGAGGCTATGCGCGATTGGGTGACCAATGTGCATAATACGTTCTACATTATCGGCACTGTGGCCGGGCCACATCCATACCCGATGATGGTGCGCGACTTCCAGGCGGTGATCGGTATTGAATCGAAACAGCAGATGCAGGAAATGATTGGTCGCCAGCCTGATGCAGTTATTGCTTGTGTCGGTGGCGGTTCAAACGCCATGGGCATTTTCTATCCTTATATCGATGTGCCGAATGTGCGCCTGATTGGTGTTGAGGCTGCTGGTCATGGTTTGGAAACCGGCATGCATGCGGCACCACTAACTGCGAATAGTCCCATCGGTGTGTTACACGGTAACCGTACTTACCTGATGCAAGATGCCGATGGTCAAATCATCGAGACGCATTCCGTATCTGCCGGCTTAGATTACCCAGGCGTAGGGCCCGAGCATGCGTGGTTAAAAGATATTAAACGCGCGGAATATGTAGCCATTACTGACGATGAAGCCATGGCTGCTTTTCATAGTTTATGCCGCACTGAAGGCATTATTCCTGCGCTAGAATCTAGTCATGCGTTGGCTCACGCCGAAAAAATGGCCAGGACCATGAGTAAAGATCAAATATTGTTGGTTAATTTATCAGGTCGCGGTGATAAAGATATCAATACTGTGGCTAAACTTGCAAACATCACGCTATAAATGCAAGCCTCATTACAATACTGTGTTGTTTCGAAAAATAATTGTTTACATATAACGCATATGCATCACGATGGATTTTTCGCTTACACCTTAGTTTTGTTTAGAGATTAACATTTTCAACTAACAGTACAACTAACTTAAAATAACTGATTCCATCATGTCCCGTATCCAATCGACTTTCGCACAATTAAAACAACATGGCAAAAAGGCATTAATTCCTTATATTACTGCAGGTGATCCACACCCTAAATATACTGTAGACCTCATGCACACATTAGTAAAACATGGTGCTGACATGATTGAGCTTGGTGTGCCATTCTCTGACCCAATGGCGGATGGACCAGTCATTCAGCGTGCTAGCGAGCGTGCATTGGTGCACAAAGTTGGCTTAACTGCAGTATTAGACATGGTGAAAACGTTTCGTAAGACAGATCAGCAAACGCCTATTATTTTAATGGGTTATGCTAATCCAATTGAGGCTATCGGGCCCGTTGCCTTTGCTGATCGGGCTAAGGCGGCAGATGTAGATGGTGTGATTACGGTCGACTACCCACCTGAAGAGTGTGGGAGTTTTGTACAAGAGTTACGTAAGCGCGATATCGACCCTGTGTTTTTGTTGGCACCAACTACAGAGCCAAAACGTGTGGATTTGATTGTGAATCAGGCCAGTGGTTTTTTGTATTATGTGTCTCTTAAAGGGGTAACTGGCGCTGCCAATCTCGATATTGAAGAGGTTTCCAAGCGTGTGGCTTCTATTCGCGAAAAAACAAATTTACCTGTAGGGGTTGGTTTTGGTATACGTGATGCAGCAACTGCCAAGGCCACAGCTAAAATTGCCGATGCAGTCGTTGTGGGAAGCCGCATGGTGCAAGTGATTGAAGCCTCCAATGAGGATAGTTTGCTGCAAAATGTGGCAACATTGATGACAGAACTCAAAACGGCTGTAGATTCAGCGAATAGTTAATTTAGTAAATACGCTCAAGCAGCGTTAACATTTACAGGCGATAAAGGATAAACAATGAGCTGGCTAGACAAAATTCCGCAAAAAATTAAACGTGTGGTAGGTGCCGATAAGAAAACTGTACCCGAAGGTTTGTGGAGCAAGTGCACATCTTGTCAATCCGTGCTGTATCGTAAAGATCTAGAAGACAACTCAGAGGTCTGCCCAAAATGCGGCTATCACAACCGTATTGGCGCACGTGCGCGTTTAGTGCAGTTGCTGGATCCTGAAGGCCAGTTTGAAATCGGCGCCAATATCCATCCCATGGACCCACTGAAATTCAAAGACAGCAAAAGTTACGCAGACCGCATCAAAGAGTCTGAAAAAGCGGTAGGTGAAAAGGATGCTTTAATCGTAATGCAAGGCAGCATCAAAGCAGTGCCTGTGGTTGTGGCTGTATTTGAATTCAAGTACATGGGTGGCTCCATGGGGTCAGTAGTAGGTGAGCGCTTTGCGCGGGGTGTACAAGCAGCCATTGATAATAAAACCGCTTTTGTTTGTATCTCGGCCAGTGGCGGTGCGAGGATGCAGGAGGGCTTGCTTTCTTTAATGCAAATGGCCAAAACCAGTGCTGCTTTGACGCAGCTCAGCAAAGCGGGTTTACCGTATATTTCCGTATTAACTGATCCTACAATGGGTGGTGTTTCAGCGAGCTTTGCTATGTTAGGTGACTTGATTGTGGCTGAACCCCAAGCGCTAATCGGGTTTGCAGGACCACGCGTCATTGAGCAGACCGTGCGGGAAACGTTGCCAGATGGCTTCCAACGGGCTGAATTTTTATTGGAGCACGGCGCTATCGATATGATTATTGATCGTCGAGAAATGCGTAATAAATTAGCCTTGTTACTTGCAAACTTAATGCGCATGCCAGCGGTTGCTTAATTGGTTGACTTATTCGGATTAGCGGTAAGCGTATAGCTAGATGTTAAAAGCCCCTGAAGCCAGAAATCTTAATGACTGGCTCGCTTATATAGAAGGTTTGCATCCAAAATCCATTGCCATGGGTTTGGAGCGCGTTAACCAAATTATAGAACGTTTAAGTCTTCACCCAAGCTTTACCATCATCACTGTAGCAGGAACCAATGGCAAAGGCTCCACATGCGCCATGCTGGAGAATATATATCGTGAGGCCGGCTACAAGGTCGGTTGCTATACTTCGCCCCATCTAGTTCGCTATAACGAGCGGGTTAAAGTGAATGGGAAAGAAGTTAACGACGAAACCCTCTGTAAAGCTTTTACTGCGATTGATGCAGCTAGAACCAGGGACGTAGATTACCCTGTGGCATTGACCTATTTTGAAGTGGGCACATTGGCTGCCATCTGGCATTTTATGCAGTCAAAAGTTGATATCGCGATATTAGAGATCGGCTTGGGTGGCAGATTGGATGCTGTAAATGCATTTGAACCGGACTGCGCCATCGTGACCAGCATTGATTTGGATCATATGGAGTTCTTAGGCGATACCCGGGAGAAAATCGGCTTTGAGAAGGCCGGGGTTTATCGATCACATGTGCCAGCAATATGCGGAGATCACACTCCACCTGAAAGCCTTTTAAGCTATGCCTCCAGCATTCAAGCAGATTTTAAACTTATCGACTTAGATTTTGGACATCACTTAACAGCGGGTGGGTGGCAATTCGTCAATCAGGGTCTACTCCAATATGAGCTGCCACTGCCTGCCTTACAAGGACATTATCAACTAGATAATGCTGCTTGTGCGATTGCAGCTGTAGAGTCTTTGCAAAATAAACGGACAGTACCAGTAGCAGCAATGGCAAAAGCAATGCAGGCGACGACTGTGGCGGGGCGCTTCCAGACTATTTCACTTAAGCCTTGGGTTATTTTAGATGTGGCGCATAATCCCCATGCTGCAAGAGCATTAGCAGAAAATCTACATACCTGTTCCAAGTCTTCCAGTAAAACCATTGCAGTATTTGCCATGCTGGGAGATAAAGATATTCCTGGCGTTATAGCCGCAGTCCAGCAAGAAATTGATAGTTGGTATGTGGCTGATATTGATCACCCACGTGGCGCTCCAGCGCAAACTTTGAAAGCCTGCATTGCTCAATCAGCCCCTCTAGCACGTTGCCTATCGTTCGATAATGCAGCCAATGCATATGCGCAAGCCTGTATTGATGCTGGGGAAAATGATAAAATAGTCGTGTTCGGTTCATTTTTTACTGTTTCGAATGTGATGCAAGCATTCGCTCAAACTACGCAATAATTTCAGAGGAAGTAGTAATGCCACCTGACTTACCTAACGAACAGGCCCTCATCTTAAAAAAAAGAGCACGTCGCCGCCTTGTAGGCGCTATTGCGCTTGTGTTATTGATGATTATTATCTTACCTAGGATATTGCAGGATCGGGCGAACCAGGCTACCCAAGAGTCGATTAAAATTACCATGCCGACAGAGCAAGTCGAACCCTTCAACTCAGCTATAACACCTACTGTACCGGAAACTACAGTTGAAGTACCGGCTTTAATGACTGAAGAAAAAACCGAAACCGAAATTGAAAACTTAGCCGCTAAGCAGGCAGAGGCTAATATTAAACCTCAAGTTAAAAGCCAGGCTACTATTAGCGCCAAAACTGACACGACCAAGCCTGAGCAAGTTAAACCTGAATCAAAACCCGTTGATAGTACTAAAAAAACAACCGGATTTACTGTCCAAGTAGGTGTTTTTTCTGATGCGGCTAATGTAAAGCAGTTGCAAGACAAACTCAAGCAAGCGGGAATTAGTTCGTATACCGAAAAAATCTCGACGCCTAACGGACAAAAAATACGTTTGCGCGCGGGGCAATTTGTGACGCGCCAAGAAGCATCGGATGCCTTAACTACGATTAAATCGGCCGGCCTGTCAGGTATGGTCATTAGTAATTAATAATTAATGTCATTGATTTTAATAAGCAACTGATCGGTTTCATTCATGACAGTGTTTGATTACGCAGTACTGACAATTATTGGCCTTTCAATTATTTTGAGCATTATGCGTGGGCTTGTACGTGAAGTATTATCGATTTTGGGCTGGGTAGCCGCTTTCTATGTCGCCAGAACCTATGTTGATCAATTAATACCGATGATGCCCACTAATATTCCTACAGAAGCACTGCGTATTTTGGCAGCTTTTTTGGTGTTATTCTTGGCTACACTGCTGGTAGCGAGTCTGCTTTCAATTGCATTGTCCGCTATCATAAAAAAAATTGGTCTCAATTGGCTGAACCGACTATTTGGCGCCATATTTGGCTTAGCAAGAGGCGTGCTAATCGTTGGTGTGCTGGTATTATTGGCTGGATTAACAGAAGCACCCAAAGATGCGCGCTGGCGTAATGCCATGTTTAGTGCGCCATTTGAGGCAATGGTGTTGGCAATATTGCCGTGGATGCCGGCAAGTGTTGCTAAAGAGGTGAGCTATGACTAAATTGATCGTGGACATACTTGAATTTTATGTCCGCATGCGCATCTACATTACAGAATTTATTATTTAAGGCTGGCTATTTCATGTGTGGAATCATAGGTATTGTAGGTAAAAATCCGGTTAACCAACTGTTATATGATGGTTTGCTGGTGTTGCAACATCGTGGGCAGGATGCTGCTGGCATTGTGACTTGCGATGGTAATACCTTCTTTATGCATAAAAATAATGGTTTGGTTAAGGATGTGTTCCAAACCCGCCATATGCGCAGTCTAGTAGGTAATGCGGGTATCGCGCATGTGCGTTATCCAACGGCGGGTACTTCATCCGCAGCTGAAGCCCAGCCTTTCTATGTGAATTCACCTTTTGGCATTGTGTTGGGACACAACGGCAACTTAACCAATTCTGAGCAATTGAAATCTGAAATGTTCAGACAGGACTTACGCCATATCAATACGACTTCTGATTCTGAAGTGTTGTTGAACGTATTGGCGCATGAAATAGAACGTACTTCACAAAACGCAGTGCTGAATACCGACATGGCATTCGATGCGGTAGCCGGCGTGCATAAGCGTTGTAAGGGCGCTTATGCGGTGATGGCTATGATCGCAAATTTTGGCTTGTTGGCCTTTAGAGATCCGCATGGCATCCGCCCATTGGTGATTGGTAAAGCTGAAACTGAAAAAGGTACTGAATACATCGTGGCTTCAGAAAGTGTAGCACTTGATGTGCTGGGCTTTAAATTACTGCGTGATGTAGCACCGGGTGAAGCAATTTTTATTGATATGGATGGCAATTTATATTCACGTCAATGTGCGGAAAACCCAAAACTCACGCCTTGTATTTTTGAATATGTTTACTTGGCGCGTCCTGACTCTGTAATCGATGGTGTTTCCGTGTATCAAACGCGCCTTGATATGGGCAGCAGTTTAGCGGAAAAAATTAAACGTGAATGGTCAGATAAAAAAATCGATGTGGTGATTCCAATTCCGGACACCAGCCGTCCAAGTGCGCTGCAGCTGGCTATTACGCTGGGACTGGATTACCGCGAAGGCTTCATTAAAAATCGTTATATCGGCCGAACTTTTATTATGCCGGGCCAGGCGTTACGTAAAAAATCCGTTCGTCAGAAATTAAACCCGATCGGTATCGAGTTTAAAGGCAAGAATGTATTGCTGGTAGATGACTCTATCGTGCGCGGTACAACTTCCCAGCAAATCGTACAGATGGCACGCGATGCAGGTGCGAACAAAGTTTACTTTGCATCGGCGGCACCGCCGGTACGTTTTCCCAATGTGTATGGCATTGACATGCCTAGTCGTGATGAATTGCTAGCTACTGGCCGTACCGATGACGAAATCTGTAAAGAGATTGGCGCGGATGGCTTGATTTATCAAGATTTGGACGCCTTGGTACGGGATATCGGTTTAAGTAATCCAAGTATGGACGTATTTGATTGTTCCTGTTTTGATGGTAAATATGTAACAGGTGACATTGATGAAGCTTACTTGGCACGCATTGAATCTGCGCGTGGTGATATCAATAAAAAAGATAAACCAGCTAATTCCATAACGCAAATGGATTTAAATCTTGTGGCAAACAATGAGGAAGATGAAGCCGTCGAAGCTTGACGGTTATGCTTGATAAGCATACTATTAATTTGCGCTGATTTGAGTTTGCCAACATTAATCAAGGCCACACTCAGCTTGCGGGCGCATTATAAATACAGCTAAAGCGAGTAAAAAAGAACCCGTTTTAGCTTAATCGCTTAAACGGGTTTTTTAATACCCTCAGCGAAATTTTACTTAACTATTAAGATTAAGTAATTAATTTAACTATTGGATTTTTATGAAAAAAATAAACATTGAAGATTGGCAACCGGAAACTCTGTCAGTGCGGGCTGGAAGTGAACATACGGCTTTCGGTGAGAATTCCGAGGCCATTTTTCTAACTTCAAGTTTTGTGTTTGAAAATGCCGCCCAGGCTGCTGCAAGATTTGGGGGGCAAGAGCCTGGCAATATATATTCACGCTTTACAAACCCAACGGTCACTATGTTCCAAAACAAGCTGGCGGCATTAGAAGGTGCAGAATCATGCGTAGCAACAGCCAGTGGCATGTCTGCTATTTTGGCATGCGTTATGGGTTTATGTTCAGCTGGTGATCATGTTATTGCTTCCCGAAGTATTTTCGGAACTAGCGTACAACTATTCAGTAATATCCTCGCGCGCTGGGGCTTGCAGGTGACTTTTGTTTCGCTCACTGATCCCGTAGCTTGGAAGAATGCAGTACAGCCTAATACCAAATTATTTTTTGTAGAAACACCATCGAATCCTTTGACTGAGGTGTGTGATATTTCAGAACTTGCCGCCATTGCGCATCAGGCAGGGGCATTATTAGCCGTCGACAATTGCTTTTGTACACCGGCGTTACAAAAGCCGCTGGATTTAGGTGCGGATATCATTATTCATTCCGCAACGAAGTATATTGATGGTCACGGTCGGTGTTTAGGCGGCGCGGTGCTGGGTAAAAAAGATGTGTTGGAGCCGGTATATGGATTTTTACGTACAGCTGGCCCTACCATGAGTGCGTTTAACGCTTGGGTATTCCTAAAAGGTTTAGAAACGCTGCATATCCGCATGGATGCGCATTCCCGCAACGCACTTGCTTTAGCACAATGGTTGGAGCAGCAGCCAAAAATCAGCCGTGTGTATTACCCTGGCTTAGACTCACACCCACAGCATGCATTGGCAATGCGTCAGCAAAAAACGGGTGGTGCGATCGTATCTTTCGACGTTAAAGGTGGTAAAGAAGCTGCATGGCAATTGATTGATGCCACGCAAATGATTTCGATTACCGCAAATCTGGGTGATGCCAAAAGTACGATTACACATCCTGCGACGACTACCCATAGCCGTGTCTCTGCCGAGGCTAGAACCGTGGCCGGAATCGGTGATGGATTGGTGCGTATAGCGGTAGGCTTGGAGCATATCGAAGACATCAAAAACGATCTTAGTTTTTTAAGCAGTTAAGTCAAAAAAACCATGAAGCTTCTTAACTGGGAAAACCGGTTGAGAAGCTCATTAAATCTGCTCATTAGCAGGTTAAACATGCTAGAATTTGCCTCATATAAAAACTTCTAAAAGTCAGTCAAAACATGAGTCAAGACAGCAACCAATTCGCTAAAGAAACCCTGCCAATTAGTCTCGAAGATGAGATGCGCCGTTCCTACCTTGATTATGCGATGAGCGTGATCGTTGGCCGCGCATTACCAGATGTTCGGGATGGTTTAAAACCTGTGCATCGCCGCGTGCTTTTTGCGATGCATGAGTTGTCGAATGACTACAACAAACCTTATAAAAAATCAGCCCGTATCGTTGGGGATGTGATCGGTAAGTACCACCCACATGGCGATACAGCGGTATATGACACCATCGTACGGATGGCGCAGGATTTCTCCTTACGCTATATGCTGGTGGACGGCCAAGGTAACTTCGGATCTGTTGATGGCGACAATGCAGCAGCGATGCGTTATACGGAAATCCGTATGTCGAAAATCGCCCACGAGTTGTTAGCGGATATCGATAAGGAAACGGTCGATTTTGGGCCTAACTATGACGGTTCTGAACACGAGCCACTCATTATGCCTGCGCGTATTCCTAACTTACTTATCAACGGCAGCTCAGGCATTGCTGTGGGTATGGCGACCAACATTCCTCCGCATAACCTGAATGAAGTGTTGGATGCCTGTTTTGCCTTATTGAAAAACCCCGAAATGGGTGTTGAGGAGCTGATTGAATTGGTTCCGGCGCCTGACTTCCCAACGGCCGGTATCATTTACGGCACGGTAGGCGTTAAGGAAGGTTACCGAACCGGCCGTGGTCGAGTAGTGATGCGTGGCCGTACTCATGTGGAAGACCTTGAACGTGGCGGCCGCCAAGCATTGATCGTCGATGAGCTCCCGTATCAAGTCAATAAAAAGACTTTTGTAGAAAAAATCGCAGAGCTCGTTAACGAGAAAAAAATCGAGGGTATTTCCGACTTGCGCGATGAGTCTGATAAATCTGGCATGCGCGTGGTGATCGAACTCAAGCGCGGCGAGATCCCAGAAGTCATCCTGAATAACCTCTATAAGCAAACGCAGCTACAAGATACCTTTGGTATGAATATGGTTGCGTTACTAGATGGCCAGCCACGCTTGCTGAACTTGAAACAGATGCTCGAAGCATTCCTGCGTCATCGTCGTGAAGTCATTACACGCCGTACGGTGTTTGAGCTTAAGAAAGCGCGCGATCGTGGTCATGTGTTAGAAGGTTTGGCTGTAGCATTGGCCAACGTGGACGAGATGATTGCGCTTATCAAAGCCGCACCAACGCCACCAGAAGCGAAGAAATCCTTGATGGCTAAGGTATGGCATTCACCCGTCGTAGAAGAGATGCTAAAACGTGCCGCTATGGAGGCTTCACGTCCTGAAGGCTTAAGTATTGACTTCGGTTTAACCCCTAATGGCTACCGATTATCAGAAACACAAGCGCAGGAAATCCTGCAAATGCGTTTACAACGCTTAACCGGGCTTGAGCAAGATAAGGTTGTTTCAGAGTACAAAGAGGTGATGGATATCATTGCAGACTTGCTGGATATTTTAGCGACGCCTAGCCGTGTGACGACCATCATTACGGATGAGTTAACCGAGATTCGCAAGCAATTTGGTGATAAGCGTCGTAGTGAAATTGTCGTCAATGCGCAGGATTTGTCTTTGGAAGACCTCATCACCCCGCAAGATGTGGTCGTAACCTTATCGCACACCGGTTATGTGAAATCTCAGCCACTGGATGAGTATCGTGCACAACGCCGCGGTGGCCGTGGTAAACAGGCCGCACCGACTAAGGAAGATGATTTCATCGATAAGATGTTCGTGGCTAATACCCATGATTACATCTTGTGCTTCTCAAGCCGTGGTCGCGTGTACTGGTTGAAAGTTTACGAAGTGCCACAGGGCAGCCGTATTGGCCGTGGCAAACCGATCGTGAACTTGTTCCCATTGGAAGAGGGCGAAAAAATCAATGCGATTCTTTCCGTGAAAGAATTCGATGACAATCACTTCATCTTTATGGCTACCGCACAAGGTACTGTGAAGAAAACAGCGTTAAGCGAATTCGCCAACCCGCGTAAATCCGGCATTATCGCAATTAATCTGGATGAGGGTGATTACTTGATTGGTGCAGAAATCACCAATGGTTCTAACGACATTGTGCTTGTTTCTAATGGCGGTAAAGCCGTTTGGTTCACCGAAAACGATGAAAAAAATGGTGTGCGTCCTATGGGCCGTGCGACACGCGGTGTGCGCGGCATGAAGCTCGCAGCGAAACAACAAGTGTTGTCCTTGTTGATTGCAGATAGTGATCAGCAAACCGTATTAGTAGCGACAGAAAATGGTTACGGCAAACGTACGGTATTGGCTGACTTCCGTCATTCTGGCCGCGGTACGCAAGGCGTTAAAGCTATTGCGATTAGTGAGCGGAATGGTTTAGTAGTTGCTGCAAAACTTGTGAATGAAGAAGATGAAATCATGCTTATCACGACTGGTGGCGTGCTGATTAGAACGCGCGTCAAAGAAATCCGTGAACTTGGCCGTGCGACTCAAGGGGTGACGCTGATCAATCTAGGCGAAGGCGAAAAATTGTCTGGCCTTGAAAAAATCGTTGAGACAGACGAGCAAGAGCAAGAGTAACTTATAAGAATAAAAGTATGACGCAAATTTATAATTTTTCTGCAGGACCGGCGGTATTGCCAAAACCAGTGCTTGAACAAGCCCAAGCTGAAATGCTTGATTGGCGCGGTTCAGGCATGAGCGTCATGGAGATGTCACATCGCGGTAAAGAATTTACCAGCATCCTGGAAAAGACCGAAGCGGATTTACGTAGTTTAATCAATATTCCGTCCAACTATAAAGTGTTGTTCCTGCAAGGCGGAGCCATTGCTGAAAACGCCATGATCCCACTGAATTTATTGGCGGGAAAATCGGCAGATTATGCGGTGACTGGTGGTTGGAGTAAGCGCAGCGTAGATGATGCCAGTGCCTACGGTACTATTAATGTAGTTGCAAGCAGTGAAGCCGACCACTATACCTATGTGCCGGATTTTGCCGGCTGGAAGTTGAATAGAGATGCTGCTTATTTGCATATCTGTACCAACGAAACCATGAGCGGTGTGGAATTTGATGGTTTGCCTAATACAGGGGATGTGCCTATTGTGGCTGATATGTCGTCTCATATCCTGTCACGCAATATTAACGTGAGTGAGTACGGGGTCATTTATGGCGGCGCACAAAAAAACATCGGGCCTGCTGGCTTATGTATCGTGATTGTCCGAGAAGATCTGTTGAATCGTGCGTCTAAACTAACGCCTGCCGTATTTAATTGGAAAACCCAGGTAGAACATCATTCCATGATCAATACGCCGCCGACCTACAGCATTTATATTGCCGGGCTGGTATTCGAGTGGCTACAGGCACAAGGCGGTGTAACGGCAATCGAACAGAAAAACATTGCTAAAGCCAAATTGCTTTATGATTATATCGACAGCACGGATTTCTATGCCAATAAAGTGGCTTTAAAAAATCGTTCGCGCATGAATATCCCGTTTTATTTGCAAGACGAAAGCTTGAATGCGGCTTTCCTGAAGGGCGCAGATGAAAACGGCTTATTGCAATTAAAGGGCCATCGTTTGGTGGGAGGTATGCGTGCTTCAATTTACAATGCGATGCCAATTGAAGGCGTGCAGGCCTTGGTTAACTATATGAAAGCTTTCGAAAGCAGTCATTAACACATGAGTGATCCCAATAATTCTTTACCTAATGAGTCTGTAGCGCAGGAAAAAACGGCTAAGTTACAGTCCTGCCGTAATGAGATTGATGCGCTCGATAACGAGATGTTGAAGCTCGTTAGCCGCCGTGCACAGCTTGCGCACGAAATTGGTGGTTTAAAAGATGATGGCGTGATCTATCGTCCTGAACGTGAAGCACAAGTGTTGCGACGCTTGACTGAACTTAATAATGGACCCCTGCCAGCCGAAGCGATAACGCAGATATTCAGAAGCATTATGTCCAATTGCCGTGCACTCGAAAAAGAGTTGTCAGTTGCTTTTCTAGGTCCGCTAGGTACATTCAGTGAAGAGGCTGCCTATAAGCAATTTGGCGGATTATCAGCACCCATACAATGCAGTTCTATAGATGAAGTATTCAGGCAAGTAGAGTCAGGTAAAGCCAATTATGGCGTAGTGCCTGTAGAAAACTCTACAGAGGGCGCAGTAGGGCGCACGCTGGACTTGCTGATGCAGACCAATCTGAAAATCTGTGGTGAAATTGAATTAGCTGTTCACCACAATCTGCTTTCCAAGCAAACTGATCCTAAACGCGTTACTAAAGTCTATTCTCACGCACAATCATTAGCGCAATGTCATGAATGGCTCAACAAAAATATGCCGCACGTGGAGCGCGAATCCGTGATCAGTAATGCTGAAGCGGCAAGACTGGCAGCTCTCCAAGAAAACACTGCAGCCATTGCCAGTAAGCGTGCTGCTGAATTATTCCAACTTGAAATTCTCAACGAAAATATTGAGGATGATGCGAAAAATACAACACGTTTCCTGGTGTTGTCCCAGCATGAAGTCGCACCTTCAGGCAAAGATAAAACTTCATTAGTCATGGCAACGAAAAATGTGCCGGGGGCAATGCTTGATTTGTTAGACCCACTGGCGCAATATGGGATCAGTATGACGAAATTAGAAACACGCCCCTCCAAAACCGGTCTGTGGGAATATATGTTCTTTGTTGATATTGAAGGGCATTACCAGGATAAGAAGGTATTGGCTGCTATCGGCGAAATTAATAATAAAGCTTCATTTTTAAAGTTGTTAGGTTCTTACCCTGTAGCGCTTTTATGATAGACCATCAAAAACATAGTTAGCATTGACGATGCCCCTCAGTGAATCTATTTTAAGCAACAGCCGTTGGAGCGAATATTCACTGACCTTCAAAAACTCACGTTTAGAAGCCCATTACAAGCATCACACTTTTCCCCGGTTATTATCTCAAGCACGTTTGGCCCTATTGCTCGGCGCTATGATGTACGAAATGTACGGCATACTCGATTTTCTATTGGTTGCCAAGACTGCACTAAGTCAAATCACTGTTATCCGCACTGTCACAACATTCACGATTTTAATCGTATTTGGCATTACTTTTCTAAGGGCATTTAAACGCTATACACAACAGATTCTGACCTTTATTTTTCTTTTCTCGGCAATTGGTCTACTGTGGAAGATGGCGCTGATTCAACAAAGCGTGTTTCCTTATTATTTCTCAGGCTTGCTGCTTATGATTTTTTGGATACACGCTTTTTATATCTTGAATTTTAAGTATGCTTTTTATTGCACTTTGAGTATCGTCTGTATCTCTGCTATCGCGTTCATTAGTATCTTTACTTATAGTGACGTGGAAATATTTGGCTATCTATTCATCCTTTTATCCGTGTTTGGCGTCTCGGTATTCTCCAGTTATATTGCAGAAAAACGTGACCGTGCATTATTCCTACGTGAAAAAGAGCTGGACAGGGAACGTTACGTGCAACGTGAACGCGCTACCCATGACAGCCTGACTGACTTACCTAATAGAGTATTACTGATGGATCGGATTAACCAGGCAATACTGGAATCCAGGCGCAATAACCAGTTGTCGGCAGCCTTCTTTATTGACCTAGACAACTTTAAGGATATCAATGATACCTATGGACATGGCACAGGTGATATCGTGCTTATCGAAGTTGCTTCCAGGCTGAAGTCCAGTATTCGCGCAGCAGACACAGTATCCCGACTTGCAGGGGATGAGTTTTTCGTGCTGGCGAGAGATATTAAAAGTGAAGAACTTGCCAAAATATTTGGCAATAAATTATTGAGTCAAATCAATAGGCCATACTTTATTGATAATGAATCATTAGCTTATGATTTATCAGCCAGTATTGGTATCTGTCTTTTTCCATATCCCGGAGCAACTGCACTGGAAGTGATTGCAAAAGCTGATCGCGCAATGTACCAGGTCAAACTTAGCGATAAATCAGGCATTAAAATCGCATAATCTGATATTCTGGGCGATTAATTTATATCCTTCATAGGCATGATAAAATAGCTTTTATTTTTTCCCGGCGAAAGCCGTTTTTTTTATTAACCATATGAACGTTACAAGCATTGCATCCATGACAAATTTAGCGCCTGAATATATCCGTGCAATTGCCCCTTATCAGGGGGGTAAACCGATCACCGAGCTCGCACGTGAGATGGGCTTGTTACCTGAAAATATAATCAAACTCGCTTCTAATGAAAATCCATTAGGCATTAGTCCTAAAGCTGAGTTTGCTATTCAGGAAGCTTTATTCGACATTTCGCGCTATCCGGATGGCAATAGTTATGCCTTGCGTGATGCAGTCAGTCATAGGTTCCAGGTAGCACCTGAGCAAATTGTGTTTGGTAATGGCTCAAATGATATTCTTGAGTTGGCGGCGCGTGCATTCTTAACTGTGGGTGCAGAAGCTATTTATGCAGAACATGCATTTGCCGTGTATCCACTAGTAACGCAAGCTACTGGCGCGACAGGTATTACTGTGCCCGCTAAAGATTATGGACACGACCTGACTGCCATGCTGGCCGCAATTAATGCTAAGACCCGCATGGTTTTCGTGGCGAACCCGAACAATCCTACTGGTACCTTATTAGCTAAGGATGCGCTGTATGCCTTCTTAAAACAGGTGCCAGACCAGGTGCTGGTGGTACTGGATGAAGCTTACGATGAGTATTTACCAGCAGCGCATAAATCCGAGGCAATTACGTGGTTGAGTGAGTTTAACAATTTGATTATTTCACGCACTTTTTCCAAAGCCTACGGGCTCGCTGGGTTACGCGTAGGTTTTGGTATGATGCATGCTGACATTGCCGCCATGATGAACCGCGTACGCCAACCATTTAATGTCAACTCGATTGCACAAGCCGCAGCGATTGCCTCGTTGGCCGATGAAGATTTTGTGGCACGGAGTTATGCACTTAACCAGGCAGGCATGGCCCAACTCACACAAGGCTTTAAAAAGCTGGGTTTGGAGTATATAACTTCTTATGCAAACTTCGTGAGCTTTAAAGTGACCAATGCTGCGGATGTGAACCATAAACTATTACAGAATGGTGTGATCGTGAGACCAATTGCTAATTACGGCATGCCTGAATATTTGCGTGTCAGCATAGGCTTGTTTAACGAAAATGCCCGTTTTCTGGAAGTGTTGCAAACCATATTAAACCCTACGAATAATGCATGATGAATATTAATGAAAAATCGAATGCAATGACCTACGAAAAGCTGGCGACAGATGATGTCCGCGTGCGCGAGATCAAGACGCTTATTACGCCTATGGAGCTACTGGGCCGTTTGAAAGAAAGTGCTGCAACCACGCAAAATATTTTAAACACACGTAATGGGATACACCATATTCTGCATCAAGCTGATGATCGTTTATTGGTCATCGTGGGGCCATGTTCGATTCATGACACCACTGCTGGTATGGAGTATGCACGCCGTTTGCTCGAAGTGCGTAATACACTTGCAGCGGATTTGTTGATTGTGATGCGCGTTTATTTTGAAAAGCCACGTACCACCGTAGGCTGGAAGGGCCTGATTAATGACCCGCATCTGGACGGTAGCTACCATATTAATGAAGGCTTGGAGCGTGCGCGTAAATTCCTGCTCGATGTGAATGAGCTGGGGATGCCCGCCGGGATTGAGTTCTTGGATATGATTACGCCGCAATATACTGCTGACCTAGTAAGCTGGGGTGCAATCGGAGCCCGCACAACCGAATCACAAATTCACCGAGAATTGGCATCTGGCTTATCCTGCCCAGTTGGTTTTAAAAACGGTACTGATGGTAGTGTACGCGTAGCGATAGATGCCATCAAAACGGCCTCTAGCCCACATCATTTTCTTTCAGTGACGAAAGAAGGGCAATCTGCAATCTTTGCTACCAGCGGTAATGAAGATTGCCATGTGATTCTACGGGGTGGTAAAACACCTAATTACGATGCAAAAAGTGTAAATGCCGCATGTGAGAGTCTGGCAACTGCAGGGCTGGCGCCTAGATTAATGGTGGATTGCAGTCATGCCAATAGCCAAAAGCAATATCGTTTGCAAATAGAAGTAGCGAAAGATATAGCCCAGCAAATTGCTTTAGGCGAGTCACGGATTATGGGCGTCATGATCGAGTCTCATTTAAACGAAGGTCGTCAAGAGCATACGCCTGGATGTACCTTAGAATATGGTAAGTCGATAACGGATGCTTGTTTGGGTTGGGATGATACGGTTGACGTGTTACAAAGTTTAGCTAACGCAGTACGCATCCGACGTCAGAAGCGCCTTGAAGATGATGTTTAGTCATCGCTTTCACCATAGTGCCATCATGAATTTACTTAGGCTTTTATGGTTATCTTTGCCATGTTGCAAACTACCGATTGCGCGCACAATTCGTTTCACGTTGTGACGCAGTAATAAATACAACGGACTTACTAACTTACTTAAAAGGAAATTTAATATGTGGACTAAACCAGCTGCTACAGAAATGCGTTTTGGCTTTGAAGTAACAATGTACGTAATGAACAAATAATTAGCCAAAACTTGAATTAAGTTGTGCTAATTGTGAAAAAAGGCTGCCGCAAGACAGCCTTTTTTTATAAGAAAAAAGCTGTCTAGGAATAATTTTTAGAAATAATTTAAGCAAGCTTTTGTTATAACAGTAAGTAATGGGTAGATATGAAGATCGGTTAAGTTTACTTAACGCAGTTTAAGTTTTAAGAGAGTAAAATTCGGGTTCTTTCAGTTAGTTAATCGGTAAAAAAATATGCACATTCACGTATTAGGTGCCGCAGCAGGCGGTGGCTTCCCACAATGGAACTGTAACTGTTTCAATTGTGATGGATTAAGAAAAAAAACAATTAAAGCGACTAAACGGACGCAGTCATCGATTTGTGTAAGTGGTGATGGTGTCAACTGGGTATTGTTCAATGCTTCGCCCGATGTGTTGCAACAGATCCAGGATTTTGCACCGCTACAGCCTGGCCGTAATATCCGTGATACCGGCATCCAGGCGATTGTTCTCATAGATGCACAGATTGACCATACCACCGGACTCTTTATGCTGCGCGAAGGCCAAGTAAAGCGTGAGATTTACTGTACCAATATGGTGTATGAAGACTTAACCTCAGGTAACCAGGTATTGAATATTTTAGGTCATTACTGCGGTATTAACCGTCATGATGTGCCGATTGATGGTAAGCAGAGTTTTACCATTCCTAATGTACCAAACCTCAAATTTACAGCTGTTGCATTGAAGAGTGCGGCGCCACCATATTCACCACACCGCAATGATCCCCACCCAGGCGATACCATAGGTGTACTGATTGAAGAGATCAGTACCGGTAAGAAGTGCTGGTACTCCCCTGGTTTGGGAGAGATTGAGCCGCACTTGCCGGAACTCATGAGTCAAGCAGATTGCATCATGGTCGATGGTACGTTCTGGACGAATACTGAAATGATCGATATGGGCTTGATGACCAAAACCGCCCGCAGCATTGGCCATAATCCACAATCGGGCGAGGGTGGCATGATTGAGAAGTTGGATGAGTTTGGGCCTAAGGATGGCAAAGAAGTACGCAAGGTGCTGATTCATATTAATAATACTAACCCGATTCTGCGTGAAGATTCTGCAGAACGGGCGGAGTTAGGCCGTCATGGCATTGAAGTCGCTTACGATGGCATGGACATTATTCTTTAAGTGAGACGCATATGACTGAACAATTAAAACCGTGGTCTAGAGAAGAGTTCGAGGAAAAACTACGCGAAAAAGGGCGTGGTTATCATATCTATCATCCGTTTCACGTGATGATGTATGAAGGTAAATTAACCAAAGAGCAGCTGCAATCTTGGGTTGCTAACCGTTTTTATTATCAGATCGCCATTCCCATGAAAGACGCAGCGATTCTTTCTAATTGCCCCGACAAAGAGATTCGCAAAGAATGGATCGTGCGCATTACCGATCATGATGGCGTAGATGGTGTTGATGGAAAACCTGCTCAGATTGGCGGGATCGAAGCATGGATCCAGCTAGGGCAAGCCGTAGGCTTAAGTCGTGAAGATGTGACTTCCCTTAAGATGGTCAGCCCAGGCGTACGTTTCGCAGTAGATGCCTATATCAATTTTGCCAAACAGCGTTCCTGGCAAGAGTCAGTCTGTTCCAGCTTAACCGAACTGTTTGCACCCCATATTCATCAGCAGCGCATTAGCTCCTGGCCGACCATGTATCCGTGGATCAAGGAGGAAGGTTTAAGCTACTTCAAGAAACGTCTTACAGAAGCGCGGCGCGATGTGGAGCAGGGCTTGAGCGTGACACTGGATTATTTCAGTACCAGCCGTGAGATGCAGTTAAAAGCATTGGATATCTTGCAGTTCAAGCTTAATGTACTTTGGGCAATTGCCGATTCCATCATGCTCGCTTCGACTGATATTAAAGTTGAAGGCCGCGATTACTTGCGTCAGCCTGTCATTAATTTTGAATAGAACTTGAACATGGACAATAACATACAAGCTTCCGACATTTACGCAATTGCATTACACCACCGCTTCCAATGGGAAGAAGCACAGCAAAGTTATGTGATACTTTTCCCGGAAGGCATGGTCAAACTTCATGGCGGCGCAGGTGAAGTAATCAAGCGTGTAGATGGCAAAGCGACAGTTGGCGATATCGTTGCCGATCTGAAAGCGACATTCCCGGATGCAGTAGGCATCGAGGATGACATTATGGGCATGTTTGATTTGGCCGTTGGAAAGGCTTGGCTTAGAAAGCTTAATTAAATTTAACCAAAAAATTAGCGTTAAGCATTCATTAGCCTTAATTAGGAGTAGCAAAATGACACAGACATCCTTAGGTGAGTCAGTTGTACAAAAAGAGATTCAGTCTCAAGCGCAGAACAATGGCGTGGCCGCGAATATTACGCATACCCAACCATTATGGCTGCTGGCGGAGGTTACTTATCGCTGTCCCCTGCATTGTGCATTTTGCTATAACCCAACCGATTACGATAAACATACCCAGAATGAATTAACCACTGAACAATGGATACAGGCGCTGCGTGATGCACGCAAGCTGGGTGCATTGCAGCTTGGCATTTCTGGTGGTGAGCCTTTATTGAGAGACGATATTGAAGATATCGTTATAGAAGCGAAAAAATTAGGCTATTACAGCAATCTGATTACCTCTGGCGTAGGACTCACCGAAAAGCGTATCCAGGCATTCAAAGATGGCGGTCTGGATCATATACAGCTTTCAATGCACGACATTACTGAAGAAATCAATAATTTCATTACCAACACGCGTACTTTTGAACTGAAGAAAAAAGTGGCGGCCATGATTAAAAATCATGGTTATCCGATGGTGTTAAATGTGGTGATTCACCGTTATAACATCGGTCATATCAAAGAAATTCTGGAGATGGCGGAAGCCTTAGGTGCTGATTACGTTGAATTGGCTAACACCCAATACTACGGGTGGTCTTTGGTGAATCGTAACCAGCTCATGCCGCTGAAAGAGCAAATTGATTACGCTGAGAAAATCACCAACGAGTTCCGTGAAAAAGTAGGGAACAAAATGAAGATTTTCTTCGTGGTGCCAGACTATTTCTCAAATCGCCCAAAAAAATGCATGAACGGTTGGGGTGAAGTGTTCATGATTGTAACTGCTAACGGCGATGTATTGCCTTGTCACTCGGCGCGTGTGCTGCCCAATATGCAATTTCCGAATGTGCGTGATAAGGGCCTGGAATGGGCATGGAAAGACTCTCCGGCATTTAATAAATATCGCGGTACTGATTGGATGAAAGGACCTTGCGTCACTTGTCCGGAAAAATTAAACGATTTAGCAGGCTGCCGTTGTCAGGCATTTTTACTGACAGGCGATGCAGAAAGTGCCGACCCGGTTTGCTCGCTATCACCCAATCATCACCTGATTGAAAAAGCCATTGAGGACTCAAAAAATCCAGTGTTGGCTTCTCAACCAATCATTTTCAGAACTGACAAAAACTCTAAAAAGTATGCCAGCGGTGAGTCGACCGAGCGAGTGGAGGAGTTTCACGCACTGCCATAATGACTATTTTGTAGACAGTCTTTAATAAGCGCAGCTACAAGCTGCGCTTTTTATTTTTGGTACAATCCACTATGCAAAAAATAACAAGCTCACCTCTCATACTTTCCTTTGTATTAGCTTCTTTGGCTGCATTGGCACCTTTTGCAATAGACACTTATTTGCCTGCTTTCCAAGTCATGGGGGAAAATCTAAATGCCAGAGATGTGCATATTCAACAAAGCCTGACTTTTTATTTGCTACCTTATGCATTGATGACGCTGTTTCATGGTGCGATTTCTGATGCGATCGGCCGACTTACTACCATCAAATGGGGCCTCAGTATTTTTATATTGGCCAGTATAGGCTGTGCGTTTGCGCCCAATGTTGAAACTTTATGGTTTTTCCGTGCATTACAGGGAGCAAGTGGCGGGGCGGGGAATACGGTAGCACGTGCCATGGTGCGTGACTTATTCGAGGGGCCACAGGCGCAACGCGTGATGGCCACGGTGCAAATGCTCTTCGGCATTGCCCCAGCCGTGGCACCTATTATTGGCGGACTTTTATTAGGCATTAACTGGCAGTTTATCTTTCTATTTCTGGCGCTATATGCGTTCTTGAGTTTGATGGCTGCTATGAAGTATCTGCCCGAAACCATGCCTGTAGAAAAGCGCTTACCCCTGTCTGTGAACCAAGTGATTACCAGCTATAAACAGATCTTCGGTGATAAAGAGTTCCGTTATATCGTTTTGGCGTCCGCCGCTAATTTCTCAGCGTTTTTCATATATGTACTCGCTAGCCCTATATTTTTGCTAAAGCACTTGGGCTTAAGTGCGCATCAGTTTGGCTGGATGTTTATCCCTACGGTATGTGGAATGATTATTGGCTCTTATCTAGCTAAATATGCGGCCGGGAGATTTAGTTATCAGCAAGTGGTTAAGTTTGCTTATGCCTGGATGACATTTATCGTACTATTAAATTTGCTGATTTGTTATACATTCCCTGTCAGTCCATTTTTAAATATTCTGCCCATTGCATTATTCAATATTGGGATGGCTTTAGCCATGCCAGTACTGGCGCTGGCCTCTTTGGACAGACATCCTAAGATACGTGGCACGGCTGCTTCTGGGCAGGCATTTATGCAAATGCTGTTATCAACAGTATCAGCTGGCTTAATTGTGCCATTAGTCTGGTATGCACCCGTGGGGCTTGCCTGGGCAATGGCAGCCTATTTAGCACTAGGCTGGCTAATGATTTTTAGAAGTAAATTATGGACGCAGTAAAAACAAATAAGCTAGTATAAGTTTTTCATTTACATCCTAAGGAGTAGACATGTTTAAAGCTGAACAATGTACCAAATGGACGCCCTATGTTTTAGGCATATTGCGGATTGTCACAGGCTTTCTTTTTCTGCAGCATGGCTCTGCTAAGTTATTAGGTGTGCCGCATCTCGAAATGTTTGGGGATGGCGTGCCTCTTATGTCTCTAATGGGTGTTGCAGGTATTTTAGAGTTGGTCGGCGGTGCGATGATATTGATTGGCTTATTTACCCGACCTGTTGCTTTTATTTTATCTGGCCAGATGGCAGTCGCTTATTTTATGGCGCATGCGCCAGAAGGTCCTTTACCTATCCTTAATAACGGTGAGTTGGCTGCTCTATATAGCTTTATATTTCTGTATTTTGCCTTTGCCGGCAGCGGTAAACTCAGCGTAGATAGCATCTGCTGCAAAAAATCTGTGTAAACAAACTAATCCGGGTCTGTTAAGACAGGCTCGGCCACTGACTCAATAGCCGCCTGACTTTTCCAGAGCAGATATACCCGGCAATCAAACTCTAACTGGTGATAGTTTGGTTCCATATGACGGCATAACTGGTAAAACGCTTTGTCATGATTACGCTCTTTTAAGTGTGCCAATTCGTGCACCACTATCATCCGTAAAAAATCTGCGGGTGCCGCTTTAAAAAATGAAGATATTCTCACTTCTTTCTTGGCTTTTAATTTCCCACCTTGCACGCGCGATATTGCAGTATTTAAACCCAGCGCATGATGTTGTATACCCAATTGATTATCGTAATGTACTTTGTCTAGCAGTGGCGTATTGCGCAAGAACGCTTGTTTAATCTCGTTAGCGTACTGATAGAGTGCTTTATCGGTTTGTATCGTATGGTTTTGCGGATAACGTTGCGTAATGTATTCACCCAGCAGGTTTTGCGCGTGCAATTGCCGGATCTTATTTTGTAGATCAGGTGCGTAGTGCTGCAAGTATTTAAGCGCTGAAGTCATGAGTGTCGGCAGACTAAAATAAAAAAGGAGGCAAAGCCTCCTTTTTTATTTGTAATTGAATCATTATTCAACTAAGAGTTTACGTTTGCCTTGAACACCATTCATGGCTTCAGCATTTTCCAGCGCAGGCTTGCGTGC
Source organism: Methylotenera sp. (assembly GCA_002928535.1). Lineage (GTDB taxonomy): Bacteria > Pseudomonadota > Gammaproteobacteria > Burkholderiales > Methylophilaceae > Methylotenera. Next base: position 187,228 of record PERG01000001.1, read on the forward strand.
TGTAATGGCAGGCCACAGTTCTGCTAGACGCGCGTTCAACGCGATAAATTCTTGCTGGTCTGCTGGTACATCATCCTCTGCAAAAATAGCTTCAGCAGGGCACTCAGCTACACATAACGTACAATCTATACACTCATCTGGATTGATGGCCAAGAAGTTCGGGCCCTCAACGAAACAATCTACTGGGCATACATCTACGCAATCAGTAAATTTACATTGAATGCAGTTTTCGGTAACGACATAAGTCATCTTAATTTTCCTTTGCTATCCTGTAGTGAAGCTTTTACAGGCTTAATACTAAAACGCTATTTTAATTGATTTTGGTTGCAAATTAAAACGCAAATAAAACCCTGGCAATACTTAAACAATCATGCCTGCACCAACAGTGTTGTTGGTCGATTCGTCGATCAAGATAAATGCACCGGTTGCACGGTTAACGCAATAGCTGTCGATCATTAATGGCTGCGCAAGCTTGAACGTAATACGGGCTATATCATTCATTTGCAAGCCCTGGCTTGGTTGTTCTTCCAAAGTATTCACATCAATCTTGTACAAAATTGTACCAACTTTGGCTTTTGATTCACGCGTAGTATGGCGGACTACATAAGTGCGCGCGGTAGACATCGGTGTTTCTGAAAGCCAGCAGACAAAAGCTTCGATTTGTTTTACCGGTTCTTGCGCCTCAGCTGATTTTACAATCATGTCACCACGTGAAGTGTCGATCTCATCTTCCAACAATAAAGTTACGCTTTGTTCAGTAGTGGCTGATTGCAACTGCTCTTCACCAATTTGAATGGCTTTCACTTTCGATTGGTAGCCATTAGGCAGTACAGTCACGGCATCGCCTACGGCAATTTCACCGGATTCGATGCGACCCATGAAGCCCCGGAAGTCGTGCAATTCCGGATTGTCAGAAGCATGTGGGCGACATACAAATTGCACAGGGAAACGGAAAGGCTCTAAATGCTCCGAATGTGCCGGCGGTGCTGCTTCCAGTGTTTCCAACATTGTTGGACCTGTATACCACGGCATCGCGTCCCCGCGATCCACAATCATATCGCCGGTTAAAGCAGACATCGGGATGAAACTGATGTCATGGCCTGCACGATGTAAGCCGATTTCTGTTGCAAAAGCCAGGTAATCTGCACAAATCTTGTCGTAAACGGCTTGATCAAAATTGACCAAGTCCATTTTGTTGACGGCAACCACAATGTGAGGAATACCAACTAGATGCGCAAGGTAAGAATGACGACGTGTTTGGGTGAGCACACCTTTACGCGCATCAATCAGAATAATCGCAAGATTGGCAGTCGAGGCGGCAGTCACCATATTGCGAGTATATTGCTCATGGCCAGGCGCATCGGCAATGATGTATTTACGTGTGCCTGTGCTGAAATAACGGTAGGCCACATCGATCGTAATACCTTGTTCACGCTCTGCTTGCAAGCCGTCAGTAAGCAGTGATAAATCGACTGCTTCCATGCCACGTTTCTTAGACGTGTTGGTGATTTGTGTCAACGTATCAGCGAGAATTGTTTTCGTATCAAATAACAGGCGGCCAATGAGCGTGCTTTTGCCGTCATCTACGCTACCGCAGGTCATAAATCGTAATAAGCTATCGTTTTGGTTCATGGCATTGTGCTGCGTAGTCATTTTAGAAATAGCCTTCTTTTTTACGTTGTTCCATACTGGCGTCTGAAGTTTGGTCATCTAGGCGCGTCGCACCACGTTCTGTAATGGTTGTTGTTGCTGTTTCCAAAACGATCTTAGAAACGTCATCAGCATCACTAATCACCGGTGCGGTACATGTAATATCGCCTACAGTTCTAAAGCGCACCTGCATGTTAATCACATCTTCGCCAGCTTTAGGATTATTGATGGTCTCGCCGTTTGATAGCGGAACATTTACCGGGAAAATTGCACCGCCACGCATCACGATGTCACGTTGATGAGCAAAGTAGATACTAGGTAACTCAAGCTTTTCGCGTTCGATGTATTGCCAGACATCCATCTCTGTCCAGTTGGAAATCGGGAAGGCGCGGATGTTTTCGCCTTTGTGAGTACGCGCGTTGTATAGGTTCCATAATTCAGGACGTTGATTTTTTGGATCCCATTGGCCGAATTCGTCACGGAAGCTCATGATACGTTCCTTCGCACGTGCTTTTTCTTCATCACGGCGAGCGCCACCGATACAGCAGTCGAAACCAAACTCTTCAATTGCCTCTAGCAATGTTACAGATTGATGTTTGTTGCGTGGCTCATCAGGCGTTTTCAATACCACAGTACCACGTTTTATTGAGTCTTCAACCGAACGCACAATCAACCGTTCGCCAAGTTCAGCGGCGCGCTGGTCACGAAAATCAATAACTTCTTTATAGTTATGACCTGTATCGATATGCATAAGCGGAAAAGGGAACTTGCCCGGGCGAAACGCTTTTTCTGCGAGGCGCAAGATACACAAAGAATCTTTACCGCCTGAAAAAAGCAGCACAGGGTTGGAGCACTGCCCAGCAACTTCGCGCAAAATATAGATGGCTTCCGATTCTAGCCAATCTAGATGGGACAAAGATTTTTTATTTATCATATTCAAATACTTAATTTATAAACTTAATTTTTTAGTTTAACTTAAACGTTAGCTTTTAACGTGAAGGCCACATTCTTTACTATCTGGATTTTCCCACCACCAACGGCCAGCTCGCACATCTTCGCCCATGGCAATGGCACGTGTACAAGGTGCACAACCGATACTCGGATAAAACTGATCGTGAAGCTTGTTATAAGGCACATTAAACATGCGGATATAGGCCCAAACTTCTTGCTCGGACCAGTCGCTTAAAGGATTGTATTTTTCCAGCTTGTTATTTTGGTCATACTCGCGGAATGGCAAACCGGTACGGGTGGCAGACTGCTCTGCGCGCATGCCGGTTATCCAGGCTTTTTTGCCGTTAAGTGCGCGCTGCAAAGGCTCCACCTTGCGCATATGGCAGCAACCTTTGCGCAGATCTATGCTTTCGTAAAAGGCATTGATGCCATTGCTGCGCACATAAGCTTCCACGGCTTGTGCTTGTGGGAAGAAAATCTTAAGTTTAGTGCTATAAGTCTTCTCAGTTTCCGCAATCAAATCATATGTTTCAACGGGTAAGCGCCCAGTATCCAGCGAGAAAATTTCGATCGGCAGTTGCTCGCGCAAGATCATGTCGGTCAACACCATGTCTTCGGCACCCATGCTATTGGCAAAGGTGATTTCATGCTGGCTACCAAACGTTTGAAGCGCTTCTTTGAGTAGTGCAATAACACTGGCGCGTTTCTGGTGTACAGCGGCTTGCAATGCCGGCGTTAACTCGGGAGATGTAGCTTGGTTCTTAGCAGCAGGGCGCAGAATGGAAACGACGCTCTGAGAAGCTGGAATAGGACTGACTTCGTTAGACATTATAAGCTTCTGGCAACTCGACGCCACACAGGCTGGCTGTTATCTACGGCACCCTGGTAAGGTTGAGTAAAGTCTTTAAGGCTATGCAATGCTTCTTCAGCGCTACGGTCAGCACGAATTAAATAACTATTGAAACCTGAGCGTTTCAAGAAAAACAGTTGGTCACGCAATACATCGCCAAAAGCGCGCATTGTATTTTTAAACTGAAAGCGGGTACGCAGTAAATTACCTATGGTGAAAATGCGGCCATCCGCAAAGCGCTCTACATATACCGCAATCAATGGAAACACATTCAGGTCAGTTTCTACTGCAGCAAGGCTATCAATTACTTCATGCGTAGCCAGCCAAATGCCAACTTCCTGATTGGCAAGGCGACTAGTAAATTCGTTTTTACGTGCGACATAGACAGATAAAGGGATCAGCACCTTGCCAGTAGCAGGAACCTGAGTATTTGTAATTTGTTCAGCAGTGACGGTATTCTCACCTGTGAGTTTAAACATCACCACTTTGCCTGCCTGCATACGCACTTCTTGCTCAACTTTGGGCAATTGAACAACAGTCCATTCATCTTCCACGATTTGATTATTTAATATCAAATTAGACATGGGCAACCTCTGGCTTATTATCCTTAACTGCTTTATCAGCATATACATGGGCTTTGAAAGGTGTGATACCTATGCGGCGTACGGTATCAATAAAACGTTCTTCATCAGTACGCTCTTTGATATAGACGTCAATCAATCGTTGGATCACGCCAGGCATTTCATCCGCTGCGAAGGAGGGGCCAATCACAGTGCCAATGCTGGCATCATTTCCTTGCTTACCGCCGATGGTCACTTGATACCACTCAGAGCCATCTTTATCCACACCCAAAATACCGATATGGCCTACATGATGGTGACCGCAGGCGTTCATGCAACCGGAGATATTCAACTCGATATCACCGATGTCGTGCAAGTAATCCAGGTTATCAAATTGCATCTGGATCGCTTCAGCGATAGGGATGCTTTTTGCATTCGCCAGAGAGCAGAAGTCACCGCCTGGGCAGCAAATAATGTCTGTTAGCAGGCCGATATTTGGTGTAGCCAAGCCACTAGCCCGTGCTTTTTCCCATACAGCATAAGCGTCGCTGAGCTTTACGTCGGCGAGAATCAGGTTTTGCTCATGCGAAACACGTAATTCACCAAAACTGTACTGCTCTGCCAAATCTGCCACCACTTGCATTTGCTCAGATGTCGCATCCCCCGGCGCTTTACCGTGAGGTTTTAGAGACAAAGTTACCGCACGGTAACCTGGTGTTTTGTGAGCATGTAGGCAGCGTTTTGCCCAAGCGGCAAAAGCAGGGTTGCTGGCGATGGCAGCATCAAAGCTGGCATCATGGGCTGGCAAAGACTCATAAGGCATGGCTTCAAAATGTTTTGCCACGCGCGCTAATTCAGCCTCGGTAATGGTGTTCGGGTTGTCTTTCAAATGCAGCCATTCCGCTTCCACCTGGTTGCGGAATTCATCAATACCCAGTGCTTTCACGAGAATCTTGATACGTGCTTTATACATATTGTCACGACGACCGTGCAGGTTGTATACGCGGATAATCGCTTCGCAATAGGTCAGGGCATGTTGCCATTCCAAATGTTCACGGATTACTGAGCCTAAAATAGGTGTACGGCCTAAACCGCCACCCACCCAGACTTTGATGGCGACTTTATTTTCTGTGTCGCGGTAAAACTCCATGCCGATGTCATGCGCTTGCACGATTGCACGATCTTGTTGGGTCCCTGAAACTGCAATTTTGAATTTACGGGGTAACAAAGCGAATTCAGGATGGAAAGTACTCCATTGGCGCATGACTTCTGCCATGGCGCGTGGATCAATTACTTCGTCCGGCGCGATACCTGCAAACTGGTCGGTCGTAATATTACGAATACAGTTGCCGGAAGTTTGGATGGCGTGCATCTGTACCGTGGATAATTCAGCCAGAATGTCCGGGGTATCTTCCAGTTTCGGCCAGTTAAGTTGTAAGTTTTGACGCGTGCTGAAGTGACCATAACCGCGGTCATAGCGTTTTGCAATATCGCCCAGTTTGCGCAACTGTTTGCTTGAAAGCATACCGTAAGGCACTGCAATACGCAGCATAGGGGCATGCCGTTGGATATAGAGACCGTTTTGCAGGCGTAAAGGGCGGAACTCGTCTTCGCTTAACTGGCCTGCGAGATAGCGTTGTGTCTGGTCGCGATACTGTGCGACGCGTTCATCGACAATTTGCTGGTCTATTTCATCGTATTTATACATATTGCGTTATTTACTTGAATTTAATCTTTAATTTTGGGAATCCACTATTTTAATAGAAAACGCGAGTAGATTCATGCTTTATTTACTGTAAAACCAGTTTCACACCAACAAAAATCAAGATCATGGCAAGTGCAAACCGTACCCAATGCTCGGCAATTTTTGAACTCAAATGGCTGCCTATCCAAATGCCCGGAATAGAACCAATGAGCAATATTCCCAACAACTTATAATCAACCGTACCTAAACTGACGTGACCTAAACCTGCAAATAATGTTAAAGGGACCGCATGAGCGACATCCGTGCCTACGATCGTAGTGATGGGGCGCTTTGGATAAATAATCAACAATGCAGTCACACCCAGTGCGCCAGCGCCTACCGAAGTAAGCGTTACCAGGAAACCCAGAATCAAACCTAATATCACTGTCAGGTAAGGCGTCCATTCGGCATTAATCAAATGCTCGCGTTTGGAAAGGGCTGCTAATTGATTGCGGAACAACACTGAGAATGACGTGATGATCAGTGCAACACCTAGCCAGAATTTAATACTACTTACCGCAGCATCAGAGGCAAAATCCATCTGTCTTAAGTAAAGTGTTGTCAGAATCGAAGCTGGTAAACTTCCATAGGCTAGTAACCGCACCATTTTCCAGTCAACATTTCCTAGTTTTCCATGTGCGAAGATGCCTACTGACTTAGTCACGGAGGCATAAAGCAAATCTGTTCCTACAGCAAAAGCGGGTTTGATGTGAAACACTAGCACTAAGATCGGGGTCATTAAAGAGCCACCACCAACGCCCGTAAGACCTACGAGCAAGCCGACGACAAAGCCGGCGAATATATAGCCAAATTCCATATGGAGTATTGTTAAATTTTAAGACCGCGAACTATAACAGTTATTAACGGCAAAATTAAGAATATGTTATTCTATATTTATTCTTTTTAGTTATAACGTTATGACTATTATTTATGATTGACACACCATGAAATTACACCAATTACGATATCTACACGAGGTTGCCCGTAATCACCTTAATATTACGAGCGCAGCTGAAGCTTTATATACATCGCAGCCTGGCGTTAGCAAGCAGATTCAGCTATTCGAAGAAGAGTTGGGCTTGCAGATTTTTCAGCGCAATGGCAAGCGTTTAACCGGCATTACTGAACCAGGCGCGCAAATCCTGGCATTAGCGGCCAAAGTCATTCGTGATATCGATAATATTAAACGGGTAGGCGATGAATTCAGCAATATTGAGAGCGGTACTTTAACTATTGCTACCACGCATACGCAAGCACGTTATAAGTTGCCTACTGCCGTTAAGGATTTCATGTTGCAATATCCGGAAGTAAAGTTAAATATTCATCAGGGAAACCCAACCCAAGTTGCGGAACAAGTTGCTAATGGTGAAGCTGATATTGGCATTGCCACAGAATCTATCAGCAATGAAGAGAGTTTATTATGCTTACCGTGCTATCAATGGAATCGTTGTGTTGTGGTGCCGCACGGACACCCTTTGCTGAATGAAAAGCCATTGACGCTGGAAAAACTGACGGCTTACCCTTTAATTACTTATGACTTTGCTTTCACAGGAGGCACGTTAGTCTCGAAAATATTCAATGATGCAGGCTTAACACCTAATGTTGTACTTACTGCAATTGATGCCGATGTCATCAAGACTTACGTTACCTTAGGCCTGGGTGTAGGGCTGTTAGCGAATATGGCTTACGATGAGGAGCGCGATAGTAATCTTGTAAGACTTGATGTAAGTCATCTATTCCCGGATAGCACGACATTCCTCGGTGTGCGAAAAGATGCTTTTCTGCGAGGCTATATGTATGGATTCATCGAACTTATTGCGCCACATTTAAATCGTAAAGTGGTGAATACAGCACTAAAAATCAGTGCATAATCCTATTAAGTTACTCATTCAGCGGAGCCGCGATGGTTAAATTGATGGCTGCATTTTTATTACCTGTCCTGATATGTATTTCCGGCTGCAGTCATCAGCCGAAAGCTTTAGTAACCAATGATACAAAATGGATAGGTAAGGTCAGTAAAGGTATGCCGGCTATTGATCCTGGCAATGCAATCTATGAATTGCCCGTGAACGAGGGCGTCAGCCATCAGGATGTGATCGATAGTCTCAAAAGTCTGAGTGAGGGCAAAAATTTCGTAAACCCAGCTAATTTTCCTATAGGCGAACACATGAAGCTGCGCGGACAAGATCCGGGAGGCGTGCTGGAAGTGCGTGCATTCTGCAATTTAGGCTTGGGTGCAGAGATTATGCAGGATCATCCCGAATTTATTGTATTTGCACCATGTCGCATTGCAATATATGAAAAAATGGACGCGAATAATATAAAGCGTTTATATCTTGGCTTAGACCGACCAACATTTGACCTGAAAAATATCAAGCAACCAACAGAGCGTGCAAAAAGAGCCGCCCAGGAACTCGAAACCACCTTACTCGAAATCATGGATAAAGCGCGCAAAGGCGATTTATAATTCTAGAAAAATAAGGGTTAACTTAAACGGCCATTTTGAAGTTAACTACCAAGCTAATAAATTAGGAGCGTTATGTCAGAACCTATCCTCATCGCTAAACATCAAGACGTTTCCAGTTATATTTTGCCTAGAATGGCTAACCGCCACGGCTTAATCGCAGGGGCCACAGGGACCGGTAAAACCGTCACATTACAGACTTTAGCCGAAGGCTTTTCTAAGCTGGGTGTGCCAGTGTTCATGGCGGATGTGAAGGGTGATCTTTCGGGGATGTCTCAAGCAGGAGGTGGCAATGCTAAGATCGAGGCACGCCTTCAACAGCTGGGCCTGCAAGTTAACTACACTAAATGCCCGGTGACTTTCTGGGATGTATTCGGGCTTAAGGGTCATCCCGTACGGACAACGATTGCCGAAATGGGGCCATTGCTATTTTCCAGGTTGCTTAACCTTAACGAAGTACAAAGCGGCGTTCTGAATGCCATTTTCAAGATAGCGGATGATAAAGGATGGATGCTGCTTGATTTGAAAGACTTGCGCGCCATGATGCAGCACGCTGCTGAACATGCTACGGAGTACCAGGCTGAATATGGAAATATCTCAGCGGCCAGTGTCGGTGCAGTGCAGCGTTCATTAATTCAGCTAGAAACCGAAGGTGCAGACCAATTATTTGGCGAGCCAGCTTTAAGCCTCGATGATTTTATGCAGACCGACTCTCAGGGGCGTGGGGTCATTAACATTCTTGCAAGTGATAAGTTATTCAACTCACCACGCATATACGCTACATTGCTCCTATGGCTTCTTTCAGAGCTGTTTGAAAAGCTGCCGGAAGCCGGCGATTTGGATAAACCGAAGCTGGTATTTTTCTTTGACGAAGCGCACCTGTTATTTAACGATGCGCCACAGGCCTTACTGGAAAAAATTGAGCAAGTGGTACGTCTCATCCGTTCTAAAGGCGTAGGCGTATATTTTGTGAGCCAGAACCCGCTGGATATTCCGGATGTCGTGCTGGGTCAGCTTGGTAATCGGGTTCAGCATGCCTTGCGGGCATTTACACCGCGTGACCAGAAAGCTGTTAAATCTGCTGCCGATACTTTCCGCAGTAACCCAAAAGTGGATGTTGCGACCGCGATCACCGAACTGGGAGTAGGGGAAGCATTGGTTTCCTTTCTGGATGAAAAAGGCATTCCCACCCCGGTCGAGCGCACCTTTATATGTCCTCCCGGAAGTCGTATCGGCCCGGCAACCGATGCCGAACGCGCCGAATCGGTACGGACTTCAATTGTTGCGGGTTATTACGAGAAACAACTAGACCGTGAATCTGCCTATGAAATCCTCAAAAAACGTGCGGAAGAGGCTACTGAAGAAAAAGTTGCCGCGGAACAAGCCGAAGAAGGTTTCGATTGGGGTGGCATGTTTGGCGGGGGTAAAAAGAAATCTTCTAGTCGATCCGATGGCGTATTAGAAGCAGCGGCTAAAAGTGCTGCACGTGTTATTGGCTCAGAAGTCGGCCGGCGCGTGGTACGCGGCGTATTAGGTAGTTTGCTTAAAGGGCGCCGCTAATGCAGTCAGATATTGAAATCGCACAAGCAGCGACGCTTTTACCGATTTCAACCGTTGCATCCGCACTAGGGTTAAGCCCTGAAGCGCTCATTCCCTATGGACATCATATTGCCAAAATTAATCCTGCAGCTATCCAAGCCTTACAAAATAAACCTAACGGTAAACTTATCTTAGTCACGGCAATCAGCCCAACGCCAGCCGGTGAAGGAAAAACCACCACTACCATTGGACTGGCTGACGCATTGAATTTAGTCCTCAAACAGGCCAAACAACAAGCCATGGTGTGTATTCGCGAGCCCTCGTTAGGACCGGTTTTTGGCTTGAAGGGTGGCGCTACTGGTGGCGGGCATGCGCAAGTAGCGCCGATGGAAGATATTAACCTGCATTTTACTGGCGATTTTCACGCCATCAGTTCAGCCAATAATTTACTCGCAGCATTAGTGGATAACCATATTCACCAAGGGAACACGCTGAATATTGATCCTTCGACCATTACATGGCGTCGTTGCATGGATATGAACGACAGGGCGTTACGCAAGATCACGCTGCAAAGCTTTCTCAAGGACTCGCAAGTGTTTGATCGCCAAACTGGCTTTGATATTACGGTGGCCAGTGAAGTGATGGCAATTTTTTGCCTGGCTTCCTCATTAGACGATTTACAGAAACGCATAGGCAACATTCAAATTGGCCTAAATACTAGCCAAGCACCTGTATTGGCGAGTCATTTGCAAGCTGAAGGCGCCATGACGGCTTTGCTCAAAAATGCGTTCCAGCCAAATCTGGTGCAGACTTTAGAACACACGCCAGCTATTGTGCATGGCGGACCTTTTGCCAATATTGCGCATGGCTGCAATTCCGTGGTGGCTACACAAGCCGCATTAAAGCTGGCGGATTATGTTGTCACGGAAGCGGGCTTTGGCGCGGATCTTGGCGCCGAAAAATTCATCGATATCAAGTGTCGTAAAACCGGGCTGCGACCTGACGCAGTGGTACTGGTTGCTACCGTCAGGGCGCTTAAATATCATGGTGGCGTTGAAGTAAAAAATCTTAATAATGAAAACTTGACGGCCCTAAAAGCGGGCATGGCTAATCTACATAAGCATGTGCAGAATCTGCAGCAGCATTTCGGACTAAATGTGGTGGTAGCCATTAATCATTTTGTCAGTGATACCGATGCTGAAATCGCACTTTTGCAGGAACAAGCCACGAATATTGGCGTACATGCAGTGGTATGCAAGCATTGGGCGCTTGGCGGCGCAGGTGCTACGACTTTAGCCAATAGTGTTTTAAAGGCGCTTGAACAACGGGAAAATACTTTTAAGTTGCTTTATCCGGATGACATGTCACTGTTACACAAGCTGGAAAATGTGGCGCAAAAAATTTACGGCGCATCCACCATCCACTTATCCGATGCTGCGCAGGCAATGCTTACGCAACTAGAAAAAGATTATCACCATTACCCAGTCTGTATTGCCAAAACCCAATATTCGTTTTCAACGGATCCGTCTTTGAGAGGCGCACCACAAGGGCATGTACTACAAGTCCGTGAACTACGCTTATCCAGAGGTGCAGGTTTTGTAGTGGCAATTTGCGGTGACCTGATGACCATGCCGGGTTTGCCGCTTAAACCGGCCAGTGAGCATATTGGTGTGGATGCCGCAGGTAAAATTACCGGTTTAAATTAAGTCAGGTTTGAATTAAGTGCTTGTGATCAGTCAAAATGGATCTGCAGAGCAGACCATCACCAAATCGCGTTTTATTGCTGTTGCAAGTTATTGCAGTGACGAACATGCCGTTGGAAAGGCATTACGTCAATTAGCGAATGATAATGCAAGTGCACATCACCTTGCCTATGCTTTCCGGCTTAAAACAGAGCAGGGCATCATTCAACGCTTTTCGGATGCCGGTGAGCCTTCAGGCACGGCAGGCATGCCAATCCTTAAGTTGATTGAAGGCCGCAACCTTATGAATATTTGCGTAGGCGTCATACGTTATTATGGCGGCATTAATTTAGGCACGGGTGGCTTGGCGAGGGCGTACGGTGGAACAGCTAAAATGGCACTTGATGCTGCAAGTACAAGCCCATTCGTGGAGATGAAGACAATCCAGATGACCATCGACTATAAACAAATGGATCAGTTGACGCGCGCAGTGTCACAAGTGAACGGTAAAGTTTTAGATAAAGCCTTTAATACACAGATCGACGTGCTGCTATCTTTACCTGTTGAGGAAATTCCAGGCTTTACTGCGCGATTTAAACCATTTTAATCATGAATGACTGAAAGAATAAAACACGTAATGGCTAAAAAATTATTTGCTGCTCCAGAAATTGCGCCCGCCACCTCTTATGAGATTGCGGCGTGGATATTGAGTGGCCTGGCATTGTTATTTATTTTGCAATTTAAGCTACTGCCTGCCTTACTGGGTGGATTGCTAGTGTTTGAGCTGGTGCAGATTATATCCCCCATGATTGCTCGCAGATTTCCGGCGACCCATCCGAGTAACCGTGCCAGGTTTTGGGCAGTCGGACTCCTCATTGCGATTATCGTCGGAGTGCTTGGTTTGGCAGGCGCAAGCCTAGTGGCTTTTTTCAGGTCGGATGCCGGTAGTTTGACGGTACTGTTATCAAAAATGGCTTACATCATTGAAGATTCGCGCCAGTCGTTACCAGCCTGGGTAGTTGATCATTTGCCTGCTGATGCCATTGCTTTTCAACAGCAAGCCACTGAATGGCTGCGTAGCCATGCAAATGATTTGCGTATCGCAGGGAAAGAAGCCGGGCGGGTCACGGCACATGTCATTTTGGGTATGCTCATTGGCGGTATCCTAGCCTTGCATGACCTCGTTAAAATCGATCATTACAAGCCTTTTGCGCGGGCCATGGCTGAGCGTACGGAGTTATTGAGCAATGCTTTCAGGCGCGTGGTGTTTGCACAGATTCGTATTGCGGCAATTAATGCCTTTTTTACAGCCATCTACCTTGCAGTCATTTTGCCGTTGATGGGCATCCATTTACCGCTCGTTAAAACGATGATTGCCATCACATTTGTCGTGGGCTTAATTCCGGTGCTGGGTAACCTGATTTCCAATACCGTGATTGTCATTGTCAGCTTGAGCCAATCCCTTACAGTAGCGATTGGCTCATTGGCGTTCCTGGTTATTATTCATAAATTTGAATATTTTCTGAATGCCAAGATCGTCGGCGGCCAAATTCGCGCCAATGTTTGGGAGTTATTGATTGCCATGTTGGCCATGGAAGCGGTATTTGGACTGGCTGGTGTGATTGCAGCGCCCATTTATTATGCTTATATTAAGGGTGAGTTGCTCGCTAGAGACTTGCTGTAAATATTAACGTAAGTAAATAGCAAGTATCCGGGCGCATGCTTGCTATTAGCTTTAATGGGTTAACGCTAGTTTTTGAGTTTATAAAAACGGTTTTCCAGAGTTTTTCCGGGCTTAACGTTATCAAGCCTGCTCCCAACCGCATCACTCAAAGCCACAAGCCGTTCTTCTGGCATGGGGTGGGTCTTAAATAACAGAGCCACACTGCCATCATTTTTGCTGGTTTGCGTTAAGTTTTGTAATACATCCACCAAACCATAAGCGTCATAACCAGCGCGGGTTGCTACACTAATCCCTAGACGATCCGCTTCATATTCTGCGCTTTTATCCAAACCACGTGCACTGATTTCGGCTCCGGTGCCGATGGCTTTGTTAGCAATCTTATTGTCTTTCGCAAATTTTTCGCTTAACAAGCTGGCACCTTTATTCAGCAGCTGTTGTTTCTGAATCACTTTAAGCTGATGCTTTTTGACCACATGACCAATCTCATGGCCCAATACCCCCGCCAACTGCGCTTCGTTATTAAGTTTTCGGTATAGTCCCTTGGTGATCACAACGTAACCACCCGGGGCTGAAAATGCATTAATGTCTTCGCTGTCGATCACACCAAAATGCCACGGCAAGTCAGCACGTTCTGACTGTGAAGCCACCCAACGGCCAACCGAATTCACATACTTCTGCAGGGCTGCATCTTTTACCAAAGGCGCAGCGCCTAAAAGGTTGCCCGTGATCTCACGTCCAATTGCAATCTCTTCTTCCTGGCTTGGGTTCTTCCAGTTGATACCGGTTTCGGCTTCTGCTTTTACTTCTGCGGAGGCGGCAGGCGTATTAGGATTTTGAGCATCTGTTTTAACCTCTGTTTCAATCGTTGTTTTCGCCTCTGTACTACCCGAGGCGCCGTCGGATTTTTTAAGCTCATTTTCGACTGCGCCTTTGATGGCTTCCTTAAAGTCGAAAGCCTGGCTATTCAAGCTATAACCCAATAATAACTGGGCGAGTAGAGCGGAAATATAGAAGTGCCTGGATAAATTATTGGTCAGCTTATTGGATTGTTTTACGTGATTCATTTTGATTCCCAGTCGGTTGTACAGGCGCTTTAAGGTTTGAGAATGCAACAGTTTTTAAACTGCCGGCGCTGGCAAATTTTTGGCCTTGCGCTACGCTCACGCTATAGCTTTCCATAGCCTTGATTTCAGTTTCATTGAATTTGGCTGCTTTCAATTCGGCTTCGCTTAAACCGCGAATGCCGGTAGTAGACACAACCTGCCCAGTCCCGGCACGGCCGCTAGCTACAGCCAATGCGCCGGAAACAGTATTGCCAGAACCGGTTGCCACGCCGCGTTTAACTGACAACAGCCGTACCCAGCCAGTGCCTTTTTTTGCTTTTACTTGTAGCCAAGCACCTTTTTTCTTGAGGATTTGCAAGCTTTCCCCGCGAGTGAAATTGCCCACGGCCTTGGCATCGGCATAGGGCTCAAAACGCAAGGTGTCATTTTTCAAGGCGCTGCCTGTCTCAGCTGCATAGCTCAAACCCATTTGCAGCATTAGGGCTGTTGCGATCAGCAGGCGCTCAATATTTCGTTTCATTTAGTTTCCTCAATCTTTCTAGTTATTACTTAAGCTTTAATCAGTTTCTAATTTAATGAGTGCTTCTGCAAATAAGTGGCGCCATTGGCTTGCCAAATCATGACCAATATCAGATAAATCATCTTTAGAGTCATGCTTTAAATCAGCTTTAACTGACTCCTGCGTACTCATATTCAGGTGGCCTTCGTGTAATGCGTAACGAACCCGGCTATTACTTGAAAGACCAAACTCATGCGGCAAAGTTTTGAGTGCTTTTGCTAATTGTTCGCTATCTTCTTTTACCAGCTGCGCTTCCTGTGCATCTTCAGCATGGTAAGTCCAGCTAATGATAATCACATCGCTGAATAAGCCCCATATGCCGGTTTGTGTGCCTTTCAAGCCTTGCACAGAAGCTTTCAAGCGGCAATGTTGTTCCAGGCGGCGCTGAAATTTCTTCACCTTATTTTCACTCAATGGCTCTTTTCCTTCAATCGCAATCGGCATCAGCAATACCGATGAGCCTTTTTTGCCCATCTCCACATCATTGGTAAACATGCGTTGCATGACGCGGTCATTGGCTAAGGCATAGATCTTAGCCACACTGAAATAGACTACGGCCCACGTGATCGGCGCAGTGAAGTCTAAATAGGTGTCAGTAAAATTCATCGCCAGATATGAAGCGACTAATAGCCCAATCTGGCTGCTACTAAATAGCGTATTGACGCGGTCGCGATCTACATTGCGGAACATGGCAATGGCCGTTACCCAGATCAGCAGCAAGCTCATGAAAATGTAAGGCATCTTGCCGCGCCAGACTTTTAAGTAATCTTTGTGGTTAAGGTTATCGATGGCTGTTGCCAGAATCTCAACGCCCGGGTGCGCCTTGGCCATGGCTGTAGCTTTTAAATCAAAAAGCGATGGCGCAGTCGAGCCGATAATGACAATTTTGTTAGCGAACTCATCGGCAGCGCGCTTTTTATCTTTGCTCGCCATATCAGTAAATACATCGCTAAACGACACGTATTGATAGCTAAATGGTTTGCCGCGCCAGTTAAGCAACATATTCTGCGGCAATGTACCCTCAGGTTTTTTAACAAAGCTACTCACAGCCAACGGTAATGATGGCAGTCGCCAGCCGCTCTCATCGTGCCATAGCCGGTACTCACGCGAAATGCCGTCAATATCGGGATAAATGTTATGCGTACCTAAGCGCCCGGAATTAACTGCGGCGTCGAAAAAAGGCAGTACGATGGCGATTGGCTGTGCCTGAGTGTTATTAGGAATGCTAGATGATTCTATGCGTCTTATGCCAGGGATCATGTCCGGCGTGATCTTGCTGAGATGATCATTTTCTGTAGAAAGCCTTAACATCGGGAAAAATGTATTGTCAGTGGCAGCAATCACTTCGTTGAAATAAGCATCGCTATCGGGGTTATAGATATCGGGATCGCTAAACAGAATATCGAATACGATGGCTTTCGGCTGCTGGGATTGAATGTTCTCTACAAACTCTCCAAACACTTGGCGAGGCCAAGGCCAGCGCCCATATTCTTTTGCCATCGCACTTAAGGAAGCCTCATCGATATCGACAATCACAATATTAGGGTCAGGTTTTGGTACGACGATGCGATTCTTGACCATGAAGTCAAAAGCGCGATCACGCATGTTTTCACCAATATGGAACACGCTGGCATCCAGCAATACGAATACCGTCAATAAAACGCTAAGATACAGGTAAAAGTTATTGCGAAGTTTGCGTGTTAAGAATGCGAGAAACTCATTAAGTGCAAGTCGTAGTTTATTCATAAGCGACCTTGGTTTTATTTAGTTGCAAGTTTGGCACAAATTTCTATTTTTAAAAATTTTGATAGGTTTATATCGCTAACTTATTCAAGATAATTACCCAGCAAGGAAGCATTTGATTGCATGGGGTATAATCCAGGCTATGGTACAGATTCTTATTTTAGTCATTGCGCTGGCAATTTTGTTGCTATTGATATGGCAGACTTGGCGAGCAAGTCAGCTCGATAAAAACATCGTAATTTTGCAGCAATTGGAAGAAAAGCATCGCGAGATGCTGCGTGATTTCAACGATGGCATGAATAAACTTGGCGACCGCTTAAGTGCGTCTTCGAGTGACATTAGTGAACGCCTGCGGACCAGCGTTGCAGCTGAACTCTTAGCCACGCGCGAAGCGATGCAGGCATTACAGCTCGCCCAGCAGAATAACCTGGCCCTGACGCGTGAAACTGTGCTGGAAAAATTGCATACCACCTTAAGTGAACAGGGTAATGCGCAGCAAAAGTTGATTAATGACACCATGTTGAAAGCGACGATGACGCTTACGCAAAGCATTGAAAGCCTCACCAAAGCGGTAGATCACCGCTTGGAAATGATCGGTGGAAAAGTGTCAGAACGCCTCGATGAAGGCTTCAAAAAAACCAACCAGACCTTTATTGATGTGATGGCGCGTTTGGCGACCATTGATGAGGCTCAGAAGAAAATCGATGGCTTAACGACTAATGTAGTGAGCTTGCAGGAATTGCTGGGCGACAAACGCTCACGTGGTGCTTTTGGTGAAGTGCAGTTGGAAGCGCTGGTACGTAATGTGTTACCCGTTACTTCTTTTGCCATGCAGCATACGTTTGAAAATGGTACCCGTGCAGATTGCGCTTTATTTCTGCCGCAGCCAACTGGCACTGTGGCCGTCGATAGCAAGTTTCCGCTGGAAAATTACCACCGCATGCTAGATAACAAATCCAACGACGCAGAACGTTTGTTGGCAGAAAAGCAGTTCAAGCTTGATATCCGTAAACATGTCGATGATATTGCCAAGAAATACATTATTTCAGGCGTCACTTCGGATGGCGCCGTGATGTTTATTCCCGCGGAAGCGGTTTTCGCAGAGATTCATGCCTACCATCCTGATGTAATCGATTACGCCATGAACAAGCGCGTCTGGGTGGTTTCGCCCACGACGCTTATGGCGGTACTGAATACCGCGCGTGCCGTCTTGAAAGATGTGGAAACCCGTAAACAAGTGCATGTGATCAAAGATGAGCTGGGCAAGCTTAGCAAAGATTTCAGCCGCTTCGATATCCGCATGAAGAAATTGGCCGACAATATCCGCCAGGCACATGAGAACGCGCAGGATGTGCATATTTCCAGCCAGAAAATCTCACAACGTTTCGCACAGATTGAGCGTGTGGAACTGGCCAAGAACCCAGCTGATCTATTGGATATCATTGATGATATCGAGACGGCGATTCCGCCAGCGGTCGCTAACGATAAACAGGATTAATATCCTTTCAAACTTACTTAAACTTAATGCATATGAACATCAAATTATTTTATTTTGCCCGCCTTAAAGAAACGCTCAAATATTCAACAGAAGAGCTGGCTTTACCCACGGAAATAAGCACTATTTTGCAATTAAAGGCTTTTTTAGCGAAACGCGGTGATGTCTGGGGCGAGATGCTGATGAGCAAATTAAAAGTCCGGGCAGCAATCAATCATGAGCTGGTTGATGATAAAGCTACCATTTCAGATGGAGATGAAGTTGCGTTTTTTCCGCCGGTGACAGGGGGTTAGTCCGTGATCCGTGTGCAGACAGAAGACTTTGACGTAGGATTGGAAATTCAGCAGTTACGTCTCGCACAGCCTAATATTGGCGCAGTAGTGAGCTTTGTCGGCCAGGTGCGGGATATGAATGAAGGTGACGCGATTACCGAGCTCACGCTGGAACATTACCCCGGCATGACGGAAAAGGCTTTAGAGGCTATCGCTACGCAAGCTAAAACCCGTTGGGACATCGCTGATATATTGATCATTCATCGGATAGGGCAGTTAAAACCGCAGGATCAGATCGTATTGGTTATTGCAAGCAGTGCGCATCGTGGTGAAGCATTTAAAGCCTGTGAATTTGTGATGGATTACCTGAAATCCGAAGCACCGTTCTGGAAAAAAGAAGTCATGACTTCGGGCGAGTCGCGCTGGGTAGAAGCTAAGCATACAGACGAAGATGCAAAACACCGCTGGCAACATCATAAAAATTAAAGCCCATACTCTAAGTTCTTAGTCATTAGAAAGTAATAATTTAAGCACATGCCTCAAATACTAAATCCAGAACAGCTTACCTTGCAGATCTCAGCAGACCAATTCAGTTTTGCTGATACTTCGGAACTTATCGCAAGTAATAGTAAAAGCGCTCAGCAACAAGCCTGGATTGCGCAATCGGAGGCTAAGAAAGCCGCTGAGTTTGGTTTGAACTTGCAGCAACCTGGGTTCAACCTGCTGGCGCTAGGTGAGGCTGGGACTGGCCGTACTTCATTAATGTTGAGCGCAATGCAGGAAGCTGCCGCCAAGCTACCCTTGGCTAACGATATCGTGGCTTTATATCAGTTTGATGCCAACGGTAAACCCCTGTACTTGAAGCTGCCAGCAGGTGTGGGTACACAGCTCTGGCAGGCCCAAGATCAATTGATCCGCCAGCTTATAAAAGAGCTGCCGAATCTTTTGGAATCTAAAACCCAACAAAGCTCACTGGCACCTTTCGGCGCATTTTTAGATACGCAATTATCTGCTATCAAAACTAATATAAGCTATATCACCCAGGACAAAGCTTTAACGCAATACTTTGAATGGGTACGTAAAGACATTTTGGATTATCTCGAGGCGTGGCAACCTAACGCAGAGGCCGATAGCAACATAGAGGCCTTATTGAGTGAGAGCTTTTTAGGCCGCTACCGGGTGAATTTGCTTGTAGAGCAAAAGCCAAAAAATACTGAAGTGCTGAAAAATATCCAGACCTCGATCGCGCCTGAAACGCAAGGCTCACCTGTGATTTACGACAATGACCCTAGCCTGCAATCATTATTCGGTGGTGTGGAAGGTAGTGGCGATGCCAATAGCATGCCAGATTTTTTACGCTTACGCGCCGGCAATTTATTAAGGGCGGATGGCGGTACTTTATTGTTGCACCTACGCGATATTCTCGCGGATGATCAAAACGGCGCCCAATTGCTGGAAAAGCTGCACCGATTTTTACGTAACCGTACCCTGCAAATTGAAGACCTGGGTAGCAGCAGTAACCAGGGTGGTGGTTTCGTCAACGCACAAGCGCCCATTAGTGTAAATGTGAAGTTGGTGCTGATTGCTACGCGCGAAGATTATTACGAGTTACTGGAAGAAAAACCGGATTTTTTCGATTATTTCCCTATTAAGATTGAGTTTGCCGAAAAAGTAAAAGCGAACTCAGATAACTACGCCGCATATGCAGCATTCATCGCGCAGAAATGTCAGCAGTTTAATTGCCTGCACTTCAATGCAGTGGCTGTGGCTGCGTTGTTAGAAGCCATGCATCGCCACGAAGAAGACCAAATCCGTTTAAGCACGCAGTTTTCGCTACTGGAAAAATTAATCCTGGAAAGTGTGGCCAGTGCAGAGTTGCGCAATGCCAAAGTGGTGGGCTTGGAAGATGTCAAAATGGCCATTGATCGTAGATATAGCCGGCATAGTTATATTGAAGCGCATATGCGTAATTCGATTGTGGACAATGAACTGATGATCGCGGTGCATGGCGAAGCCATTGGTCAGATCAACGGCTTAACGCATATCGACCTGGCAGACGCTAGTTTCGGTTCACCAGTGCGCATATCGGCCAATTGCTATGCAGGCCAGCGCGGTATTTTCACTATAGACCGCGAAGTGGCCATGAGCGGGCCTACGCATGATAAAGGCGTGATGATTCTGCAAAGCTGGCTACATACTAATTTTGCCAAGTTGAACCCGTTGAACATGACGGCATCGCTGGTATTCGAGCAGGAATATAACGGCGTGGATGGTGACTCAGCCTCCTGTGCCGAATTATTCGCCATTCTGTCGTCGCTGGCGGAATGCCCGATCAAGCTCGGTATTGCTGTGACCGGCGCACTGAATCAGCACGGCGAGGTACTGCCGGTTGGCGGGCTGAATGAAAAGATCGAAGGCTACTTCAGGGTGTGTAAAGAGATCGGCCTGGATGGTAAACAAGGCGTACTGATGCCAGAGCGTAACCTGCGCCATCTGCTGTTGAATGACGAAGTGATCGATGCGGTAAAAAACGGCATGTTCCATATTGCCACCATGCGCAATATCGGTGATGGTGTACAGCATCTCATGGGCCAAAGTCTGGAAACTGTGAATCATCTGGCAGAAGGCAAACTAAACGAATTCAAACTTACGCTGGAAATGAATTTACCGAAACGCCACTGAGTAACGCCTGATAATAAACCTTCCATATGAGCAAATTAGAAGCAGAAGATCAAAAATGCCGGCTGGACAAATGGCTATGGGCAGCACGGTTTTTCAAGACGCGCAGTTTAGCTACTACAGCGATTGATACTGGCAAAGTTCATGTGGATGGTGACCGTGCTAAGCCCGCCAAAGAAGTGCATATTGGCCAAGTCATTCATATCCGCAACAGGGATTTCGAAATCGAAGTTGATGTGCTGGCATTATCTGATATCCGCAGAGGTGCGCCCGAAGCGGCTCTCCTTTATGCTGAAACGCAAGCCAGCATTAACAAGCGCGAAAATGCAAAAGCCACGGGAGAAGGGCAATTCGCCCGGCGCGATAGAGGCATGGGTAGGCCTACTAAACGCCAGCAGCGAGATATTAAGAAATTTACGGGCGGTAGTTATGGTTGATCTAAATTTTAGGCTGGTTTGATTTTGAAAGGGTTACATTGTTAAGTTGTTTTAAAGCTTATGATATTCGCGGCAGACTAGGTGAGGAGCTCAATGAGGAAGTTGCCTATAGAATAGGCAGGGCTTATGCCAATTACTTAAAGCCCAAATCTGTAGTATTGGGTTCAGACATACGCCACAGTAGCAAAGGTTTGAAAAACGCATTAGCAAATGGCTTAATGGATGAAGGTGTTGATGTCATCGATATTGGCATGACTGGTACTGAGGAAGTGTACTTTGCTACGTTTCACTTAAAGGTTGATGGCGGTATTGAAGTCACAGCCAGTCATAATCCAATCGATTATAACGGTATGAAGTTGGTGAGAGAGGGGGCTAAGCCAATCAGCGGTGATACCGGACTCAATGACATCAAAGCAATCGCTGAAGCCAACCAATTCTCCGCAGCTAAACAACGTGGGAATCTTACTGAACTAAGCATTTTGCCTGCTTTCATTGATCATCTTTTGACATACATTGACGTTAAGCAGATTACGCCACTTAAACTAGTAGTAAATTCCGGTAACGGTGCAGCTGGACATGTTATCGATGCGCTCGAGCTGAAATTTCAGAATGCAGGAATACCCATTTCTTTTATAAAAATTCATCACGATCCAGATGGTGATTTCCCCAATGGCATTCCCAATCCATTATTAATGGAAAATAGGGCTGCCACAGCAGAAGCAGTCCTTTCCCATAAAGCCGACATGGGCATTGCTTGGGATGGGGATTTTGATCGTTGCTTCTTATTCGATGAGCGCGGCGAGTTTATAGAGGGTTATTACATCGTAGGACTGCTTGCTGTGGCTTTTCTATCTAAGCATCCCAATGAAAAAATCATTCATGACCCACGCCTTAGTTGGAACACTGTAGATATTGTTACCAGTGCTGGCGGTCAGGCGGTCATGAGCAAGACTGGACATGCGTTTATTAAGGAGCGTATGCGCACTGAGAATGCTATTTACGGTGGGGAAATGAGTGCGCATCATTACTTTAGGGATTTTGCCTACTGTGACAGTGGCATGATTCCCTGGCTATTGGTCTGCGATCTTTTAAGTCGCATTCGCAAACCTTTATCTCATCTTGTAGCAGAGCGTATCCAATTATTTCCTTGTAGTGGTGAAATCAATTTCAAAGTGGCTAACGTAAGTGAAGCTTTGAAAGCGATACAACATCACTATTTGCCATTTAATCCCGTATTGGATATGACTGATGGCTTAAGTATGGCTTTTCCAGAATGGCGCTTTAATTTACGTGGTTCAAATACAGAACCCTTATTGCGTTTGAATATTGAAACGCGAGGCGATATTAGTTTGGTTATGCGCAAAACAAAAGAAATCAGCTCACTAATTAAAGCGCTTTCTTAATCAATAGCCTTTTATTGTCAGTATCCCATTAGTTTGCTAAACTTCCGTTCAGTTTATGAACACACGCCTATGCTCACTGACGAATACCGTTATAAGATTTTGAAGCTTGTAGCTTTAAAACCGGAAATCACGCAACGAGAGTTAGCGCGTGAGCTTGGCGTTAGTTTGGGAAAAACAAATTTTTGCATTAAAGCATTAATTGAAAGGGGCTTATTAAAAGCCACCAATTTTCGCAATAATCAGCACAAATTAGCTTACATGTATTTGCTAACCCCTAAAGGTATAGAAGAAAAATCAAGTATCGCAGTACGTTTTCTAAAGTCAAAAATGCAGGAATACGAGCAACTTCAAGCAGAAATCAGCCAACTTTTAGTAGAAACAAAAAAAGAACCCGAAATTAAGGGTAAAGAAAGTTAGTGACTATGTCCCCAGTTAATAATCATTATGCAGTCATTCTATGTGGTGGATCCGGCACCCGTTTATGGCCACTATCCCGTACCTTCAGGCCCAAACAATTATTGGCGCTAAACGGTGAACAAAGCTTATTGCAACAAACTGCAAATCGTTTAAAACGCTATGTAAAACCCGCTAATTTGTACACTGTTACACATGATGACCATAAATTTGAAGTTAAAGGTCAGCTAGCTGATTTAATCCCTGAAGCACTAGCGAATGTTCTAGCTGAACCATGTGCCAAAAATACCTTGCCTGCAATCGCTTGGGCTACCCATCAGATATATCTTAAAGATCAATCAGCTTTGATTGGTGTTTTCGCATCCGATCATGCGATTGATAATGAAGAGGCTTTTTTAACTGCCTGGAAAGCAGCTGAAGAAGTTGCGAGTGACGATTATCTGGTATTGCTGGGAATCAAACCTCATGAGCCTGCAACTGGATACGGTTATATTAAACCTACTAATACCTTGCTACAGGGAAATTCCCTGCCTGTATATGAGGTGGCGCAATTTGTAGAAAAACCAGATTTAGCTAAGGCTGAACAGTTTGTCAGTGATGGGTACTTATGGAATAGCGGTATGTTTGTTTTCAAAGCAAATGTATTTATGCAAATGCTTTCGCAGCATCAGCCGGAAATCTTCAAGGTAATTACCAATATAAGTAATGATAGCCTGATTGATGATTACACAAACTTACCAAGTATCTCCATGGATTACGGCTTGGCTGAAGTTTTAGTGAAACATAATGAAAAGGTCGCTGTTGTTCCAGTGGATATGGCTTGGAGCGACCTGGGTAGCTGGGATTCGATTTATACCCGCCATAAAAAAGACCAGAACGGCAATGTCCTGCATGGCAACACCATTGGTGTCGATACCAGCAACAGTTTAATCTGGTCTGAAACTGGCATGCTTGCCACATTAGGTCTTGAAAACGTAGTAATTATACAAACGCCTGATGCAACCTTGGTTTGCGATAGAAGCCGAACCGAAGACATCAAAACACTCGTAGCCGAAATCAAACAAAAATCACCGCAACTGACTGAAATACATCAAACAGTGCAACGGCCGTGGGGCAGTTATACTGTTCTAGAAGAGTGCCAAAATTTTAAGATTAAAAGAATTGTCGTTAATCCGGGTGCGAGTTTGTCGATGCAAATGCACAAGCATCGTTCTGAACACTGGGTGGTAGTTTCAGGTACGGCCACTATTACCATTAACGAAATTGAATATACATTACAAGAAAATCAATCAACTTATATCCCTAAAACACATAAACATCGTTTAGCCAATAATGCAGATAAGCCTTTGAGTATTATTGAAGTGCAGTGTGGGGAATATGTAGGTGAAGACGATATTGTTAGGTTTGAAGATACTTACGGAAGGTGTAACTAAGCATGGCAAAAATTGCATTAATTACGGGTGTAACCGGGCAAGATGGGGCTTATTTAGCGGAGCTTTTATTAAATAAGGGCTATATCGTCCATGGTGTTAAGCGCAGAGCATCTTTGTTTAATACTGATAGGATCGATCACCTGTATCAAGATATTCATGAAAAAGAAGTCAAGTTCTTTCTACATCACGGAGACCTCACTGACTCAACTAACTTAATCAGAATTATTCAACAAGTCCAACCTGATGAAATCTATAACTTAGCAGCAATGAGCCATGTGGCTGTGAGTTTCGATACTCCAGAATATACTGCAAATGCAGACGGAATAGGCACATTAAGAATTTTAGAAGCCATACGCATTCTTGGTCTTGAAAAGAAAACAAAATTTTACCAAGCATCCACCTCTGAGCTATATGGTTTAGTACAAGAAACACCCCAAAAAGAAACAACCCCTTTCTACCCTCGTAGCCCTTATGCTGTAGCTAAGTTATATGCTTACTGGATAACTGTAAATTACCGTGAGGCCTATGGCATTTATGCATGCAATGGCATTTTGTTTAATCATGAGAGCCCAATTCGTGGAGAAACTTTTGTTACGCGTAAAATCACACGAGCACTCGCACGTATCAAACTTGGGTTACAAGATTGCCTATATCTTGGCAATTTAGACTCGTTACGGGATTGGGGTCATGCTAAAGACTATGTAGAAATGCAATGGCTTATGTTACAGCAGGATACCCCAGAGGATTTTGTTATTGCTACTGGACTACAGTTTAGCGTTCGAGACTTCGTGAATATTGCCGCGAAAGAACTTGATATGCAAATCACTTGGCAAGGTAGCGGAGTAAATGAAACTGGTACAGATGGTCAAGGCAATGTGGTCATAAAAGTAGATCCGCGTTATTTTAGACCAACTGAAGTTGAGACCTTACTAGGTGACCCGAGCAAGGCAAAACAAAAACTTGGCTGGACACCTAAAATTACATTCCAAGAGCTAGTATCAGAAATGGTCAGTGAGGACTTCAAATCAGCACAACGTGATGAGCTGGTTAAACATCATGGTTTTGGTGCGTATGACTACCATGAGTAATTTTCAGTGGCATTAAAAAGAAATTTCTCTGTTGGTTTATTTGGTTCTATTTGGAGTGCATTACTCGGATTAGCAGTAATACCTCTTTATATCAAATATTTGGGTGCCGAGGCATATGGGCTCATTGGCTTTTTTGCTACAACCCAAGCGTTACTTCAACTACTCGACTTAGGCTTATCTCCAACAATTAATCGTGAGGTTGCAAGATGCTCTGCAACCAACAAAATGCAAGAGGCTAGGAGTCTTTTGCATACACTCTCAATTGTTTATTGGGGAATGGCTTTTGTAATAGGACTTATCATCATTGTATTAGCGCCATTGATTTCAAATCATTGGTTACAAGCAAGAGCATTACCTACTACAACTATTACCCAGGCCCTCATGCTCATGGGTTTAGTTGTAGCATGTCGCTGGCCAGTTGGTTTATATATGGGTGCGTTAATGGGAATGCAACGTGTGGCTTTGTCTAGCATAATCAACACTGCTTTTGGCACACTGTCTAGCCTAGGTACGGTTGCCGTGCTGATTTTAATTTCACCTACCATAAAAGCATTCTTCATATGGCAAGCGTGTGTTGGTGTATGTTATGCATTGGTGATGCACGTCATAGCATGGCATGTTGTTCAAGGTAAACATGAAAAACGTCAGTTTTCATTCGATGATTTAAAGCGAGTCTGGAAATTCTCAGCTGGTATGAGTGCTGTCACTGTTACAGGAATAATACTGATACAAGCAGACAAACTGTTGCTAAGTAAACTTTTAAGCTTAGGTGATTTTGGCCACTACACTCTTGCTGCGTTAGTGGCAAACTCTTTGTATATATTATTGACCCCTCTATTCAATACTATCTATCCTAAAATGTCGGCTCTAGTTGCCTCAAATGATACTGAAAAGCTAGTTGACCTTTACAAGAATGGAACTAGGCTTTTTTTAGGAGCATTATTTCCTATTGCGATTGTCACCGCAGTGTTCTCAGAAAACTTATTGTATTTATGGACGGGCAATCAAGAGCTAGCTATCAAATCTTCTCCAATTGTATCTTTGTTTTTAATAGGCACTGCCTTGAATGGTGTAATGCACTTCCCATATGCGCTGCAATTGGCCTATGGCGAAACAAAATTACCAATTAGAATCAACTTAATTCTAATTATAATCACAGTCCCGATGACAATAGTACTTGGACAAACGTATGGTGCAGTAGGTGGCGCCGGCTCATGGGCTATACTCAACTTTATTTATTTACTCATTGGTACTTGGTTAACACATAGAACCTTACTAAAGGGAGTTAGCTTAAGCTGGTTGCTTGGAGATGTTATTTTGCCGTTATGTGTTGCCACTTTTGCAGGTCTAGTTGCCTTCGTAATAAAAAACTACTCACTTCCGATATATGTTCAATTATTGGCTTGCATCATGTTAGTAATAATTGCTTTTATAATTACAATCTGTATTTCTCCAAAATTGAGATTACTATCAAAAGGTATTTTTGAACGCAAAGTATCTGTTTTGAGTAATAGTTAATATCAAAAAAACTTAAGGTCGAAAAATGAGTATGAAAGTTTTAAAAAACAACTCTCAAATCGAGAGTGCACGAAAAGAGTTAATCAATAGGGGCGCCTCTTGCTTAGAGTCTCCTTTCCAGACATTGCTCAGAAGATTCCGTTTGCATTCTGGCGTAAAATTGGGCGACAAAATTAAAAGTTGGGACGTGTTAGAAACCTTAAAATTTCTTGATCAGAATATACAAAAACACGATCCAGTATTAGACATTGGTTGTTACGCATCAGAGATCATCGTTGCACTACATAAACAAGGCTATACCAACCTTACTGGCGCGGACTTAAACCCCGAATTAAATTTAATGCCTGGTCAAGGTAGCATACGTTATGAAACAACAAATTTCATGCACACCCCCTTTCCAGACGCTTCCTTTAAAGCAATCACTTCTATATCTGTAATAGAACATGGGTTTGACGCGCATGCTCTGCTCAAAGAAATGTCACGTTTACTCCAATCAGGTGGTTACTTTATAGCATCGTTTGATTATTGGCCTGAAAAAATTGATACTGCAGGTATTAAATTTTTTGGTATGGATTGGCTGATTTTTTCTAAAGATGATGTAGCCAATTTCATCCAACTAGCTAACAGCTATGGTTTTAAGGCTGTGGGAGATTTCAATGCCAATAGTGAAGACACGCCCATCGAATGTGGTGGGAAAAAATATACTTTTGGCTGGTTGGTATTAGAAAAAATCTAGTTTTAATTGAAGGTTCTTGTTATCACTGGTTCTTACCCTCCCGACAAATGTGGTGTGGGTGATTACACCTATCACTTGGTAAAATCGCTGTCTGCACTTAACCATTTAGAACTTGCTATATTGACATCGACCTATCCTGCAGATGATTATCATGTAGAAAATGTAAGGATTTTATATAACAAGTACGGCTGGAGGTTAAGAAACCTATTCAACACCAGAAGTTTAATTGCCGAATTTGATCCTGATATAGTGCACATTCAGTATCCAACGATTGGATACACTGGAGTACTTGCAAAGTACCTACCAGTTTTATGTAAGATGATGGGGATAAAGGTTATACAAACATGGCATGAGCATTATGTTGGTTGTGGCACTATAGGCTGGCCCAATGTAATGTCATGTGATGGTCTGATTTATGTACGCCCAGAGTTGCCAGTATTACTGCCAAAATGGGCAAAGTTTTGGCTAAAGTCGACACCTCAAATGTATGTCCCTAATGCTGCTACCATTTGCATCCCTTCTCTAAACGAAGATCAAATTCATATAATCAGGAATAGATTATCTGCAAGCAAAAGGATTGTTTGTTTTTTTGGTTTTGCTAATGAAAATAAAGGGCTAGAAAACCTATTTAATATTGTCAATCCTGAGACACAGCATTTGGTGCTCATTTGTGATTTGGATGTTAGGAACCTTTATCAAGAAAAAATTCTCAACATTATTAAACAAGAAAAATGGGTAAACAATGTAACCGTCACTGGTTTCTTACCTAACCAAGAGGTAGGTGAAATTTTAGCGGCATCTGATGCAATTATTTTTCCCTTTCCAGATGGTACTGGCGTGTGGAACACCTCACTTAAAGCTGCGGAAAACTCTGGTGTATTTACAATTGCAACAACAAAGCAGCTTGAATTATTAGGCTACCAAAAGGATAGAAATATCTATTATTGTGCATACGATGATATAAACAGCATGGTAGGGGTGCTGGATCACTACATTGGGAATCGTATTACGCCAAATACGTCATATAGCTGGGAAGATGTTAGTAGCAGTCATTTCCAGTTTTACCAAAAACTTCTAAACCAGTCTAAATAATAAAAATAAAATGAAACCTATATTGTCTATTTGCATTCCCGTTTATAACTGCGCTGATTATTTAGAACAAGCGCTAGACTCAATACTAAAGCAATCAACAGATAATATTGAAATTATTGTTTATGATGGCGGCTCTACAGACCATACAAGCAATTTAATGGAGCAGTACACAAGCACTTGGCAATCAATCATATATTACCGCGCAGAAAAAAGAGGTGGGATTGATGCTGACATGGCCAGCTGTGTAAGTAAAGCTAATGCAAATTACTGCTGGTTATTTAGCGGTGATGATGTAATGCGACTTGGCTCCATTACCCAAGTTATAAGCGAAATTAAGTCTAATCATGATGTTTACGTTTGCAAACATACAATATGTAGTAAAAATATGAATTTATTAAATGTGCATCCTGTTTTAATCACAAATAAAGTGCTTGAAGCTGACTTTACAATTGCCGAACAGAGACTAAACTGGTTTGCTAATGCAGCTACAACTGAAGCTTTTTTTAGTTTTATGAGTAGTTTAATTATTAAAAAAAGCACTTGGGATTTGGGGACATTGATGCCTAAGTTTGATGGTAGTTGCTGGGCTCACGTAGCCAGACTGTTTGACATCTCGAAGAGTGGTTTAAAAGTGAAACATATCCCAATTATATTGTTGGACCAAAGAGGTGATAACGATTCGTTTGCAGACAGAGGTGTAGTTAATCGCTACAGAATTGGGATCGAGGGTTATCACAACTTAGCCAACCATTTTTATGGTTCAGAAAGTATAGAGGCATTTCATATTAGGCGTGTGATTAGAAACGAGTTTAAATTGCAATCGTTTCTCTCTGCAAAAATACAGACTATCAGAAATCCAAATAAAGAAAGCCGTCCGCTTTTAGATCAATTAGTAAAAATGGCATATGGTGATAAGTCACTAAAAAACAGTTTAGTGATATTCCTCTATAAAACGTTTCCTTATAGTATTTTTTTAATGGCAAGATATTTTTTCAGATGCTACAAAAAACTAAAATTTAAGAACTAAAAATGCTTAGCCCCATTACATTATCAATCTGTATTACCACATATAACAGAGGCAACTTTATTGCCCAGACATTAGACTCGCTCTTGCCTCAACTGAGTCCAATTGTTGAGTTAATTGTTGTGGATGGTTGCTCATCTGACAACACTGAGGAGGTTATGTGTCAATATGTAGCTAAACATCCTGAAGTTAAATATTACAGGGAGCAAGTAAACTCTGGTATTGATAAAGATTACGATAAAGCAGTTTCTTATGCGCATGGCCAATATTGCTGGCTGATGACTGATGATGACTTGGTTAAACCAAGCGCTTTGAATACCATATTGACCAAGCTCAACGGCATCAATGATTTAGTAGTAGTGAATGCAGAAGTAACCACTGTCGACTTTTCCAAAATATTAGACAGTAAACTTATCAGAGCGGATGCTGATCAATCCTACACTCAAAATGATAATGATAGGTTTATGACGGACGCAGGGCATGGCCTGTCTTTTATTGGATGTGTGATTATTAAAAGAGAATTATGGTTAACTAGAGAGAGGACGGCCTATTACGGAAGTTTATTTATCCATGTAGGTGTCATTTTCCAACAGCCTGTATTAAAAAATATCATGCTGATTGCAGAACCACTAATCAGTATTAGATACGGCAATGCCATGTGGACTCCTAGAGGATTAGAGATTTGGCTAATTAAATGGCCAAATTTGATTTGGTCATTTAACGGCTATTCTATAAAGGCTAAAGCTGCCGTATGCCCAGATGACTTTGTCAAAAAACTAAAACGACTGGCTTTTTATCGGGCCTCGGGCGCATATACATACACAGAGTTTAAGAGTTTACTAGCGCCACAATCTAGTTGCTTTAGCACCTTATGTTATTTACTGATAGCGTTATTCCCCGCAAAATTGTTGAATATGATAACTTCTGTGTACTGCGCATTTAAAACTAAATCTATGAGAATGGCTTTGTATAGCCTTAACAACAGCAAATATCAAAATCCTGTAAGCCGATGGGCTTCTCGTGTAGTTGGTGTTTGAAGTTGAAAAGAATTGCTTTAATCACAGGTGTGTCAGGGCAGGATGGCTCATACCTTGCCGAACTATTAATTGCCAAGGACTATGCTGTTGTTGGCGTAGTTAGAAACATTCAACATGCTAAAAATAAAAAGTTACCTATATTAAATCAAGTGACGCTGGTTGAGTGGGACTTCATTAACCAAGAGGTGATCACAAACCTGCTAAGAGAACATCATCCATCAGAAATATACAACTTGGCTGCATTTTCATCTGGCGCTGGCATGTTCGACAAGCCTGTGGAGATTGCAGAAATCAATGGTCTAGCAGTAGCTAAACTATTAGAGGCGATACGCACCGTCGATATTAAAATAAGGTTTTGTCAGGCATCTAGTAGGGAGGTATTTGGTGAAGCACAAGCAAGTCCACAATCTGAACTTACTCCATGCAAACCAAGAAGTCCTTATGGGGCAGCCAAGCTTTATGCGGATTCAATGATAAGGATTTACCGCGAGCGATATAATATGTTTGCTTGTTCGGCCATTTTATTTAATCATGAGAGCCCTCGGCGAGGAATAGAATTTGTAACAAGAAAAATCACTCACGAAGCAGCTCGAATTAAGCTTGGTTTTTCTAGTGAATTGCTTCTGGGCAACTTGGACACTGTAAGAGATTGGGGATTTGCTGGTGATACGGTTAATGCTATGTGGTTAATGCTCCAGTATAGTCACCCTGATGATTACATTGTAGCTACAGGGGAAACTCATACGGTTCGACAATTTTGTGAGTGCGCATTCAGCTATCTAGGCTTGAATTACCAAGATTATGTTCGTGAGGATGCAGTTTCTTACCGTCCTTCAGAATCCGCTATCTTAGTAGGTGATTCAACAAAGGCTAAGTTTCAACTTGGATGGAATCCTAGGATAAAGTTTAATGCGTTAGTAAAAATGATGGTGGATGCAGACATGCAATCACTTAGGGGATAATAATTGTTGGTAAAGGCTTATAAGATGTATAAAAAAATTGAAAAATGTAGAATTTGTGGAAATACACATTTAGAGTGCATTCTAGACTTAGGCGAGCAAATGCTCACTGGCATATTCCCTAAGTATGAAAATGCTAAAGTGACTACGGGCCCTTTACGTTTAGTAAAATGTTTGGGCGGTTCAGATGCTTGTGGATTAGTACAAATGGAGCACTCTTATGATTTAGGGGAGATGTATGGTGAAAATTATGGATATCGCTCTGGTTTAAATGCAAGCATGGTAGCTCACCTCAATGGCAAAGTTGAGCGGATTTTAAAGCTAGTTGAATTAAAAGCTGGCGATCTGGTGATAGATATCGGGAGTAATGATAGTACAACCTTACAAGCTTATCCTTCCAAAGGTCCAATATTGGTTGGAGTTGATCCAACAGGAATTAAATTTCATAGTTATTACCCACAACACATACAACTAATCCCTGATTTTTTTAGTGCTGCGCTAGTAAAAGCAAAATTTCCTGAGAGAAAAGCCAAAGTGGTCACATCATTCTCAATGTTTTATGACCTTGAAGACCCTATGGGTTTCATGCAACAGGTATATGAAGTGTTAGCTGATGACGGCATTTGGGTATTTGAGCAAAGCTATATGCCCACTATGCTTAATACTAACTCTTACGATACAGTTTGCCATGAACACTTAGAGTTCTACGCACTTCGCCAAATTAAATGGATGGCAGATAAAGTTGGATTTAAGATTTTAGATGTTGAGTTCAATGATGTTAATGGAGGCAGTTTTTCAATCACGGTTACTAAGGGAAAAGGTGATTTAACTGTTGTTCCATCCGTACAGAAAATTTTAGATGATGAAGTAGCTGCTGGATTAGATACTTTAGCTCCTTATAAGGCATTTGCAGAACGAGTAGTTAGAACAAAAGCTGATCTATTAAATTTTATTAAGACGGCACATTCTAAAAATCAAACGGTATCGGTCTTAGGCGCGTCAACTAAAGGCAATGTATTACTACAATATTGCAACTTAACCACAAATGATGTTGACTATGTTGGAGAAGTAAACGCTGAGAAGTATGGTTGTTATACACCTGGAACTTGGATTCCAATCATTTCCGAAAGTGAACTACTTACTAAAAAACCTGATTATTTAATAGTGTTGCCTTGGCATTTTAAGCAGTTTTTTATATCAAATAAGAAACTAACAGGTACAAAACTTGTTTTCCCCTTACCGACTCTTGAAGTCGTTGAAGTAAATTAGAACTAAATCTATCCAAATGATCTCGGTGTGCATCGCTACTTATAATGCAAGTATTTATATCCACGCTCAGATCATTTCAATATTGAATCAGCTAGCCCAGAATGATGAAATAATAATTTCCGATGATCTATCTACTGATAATACAATTGAAATTATTACTAATATCAATGATGCTAGAATTAAAGTAATTAAGGGCGACTCAACGCTGGGTGTAGTTAAAAATTTTGAGCGCGCACTATTTGCTGCAAAAGGAGATTTGATTTTTCTTGCCGATCAGGATGATGTATGGTTGCCTAATAAAGTTCAAGTTTGTAAGACACTATTAGTAAACTATATATTAGTTGTTTCAGACTGCGCTGTTGTAGATTCCAATCTAAATAGCTTGAGCCCGTCTTTTTTTGCATTAAAGAATTCAAAAAAAGGTGTATTGAAAAACATATATAAAAATAGTTATATTGGTTGTTGCATGGCGTTCAAAAGAGAATTATTGGATATTGCATTGCCGTTTCCGAAAACAATTCCTATGCACGATATTTGGATAGGGCTATTGGCAGATATAGTCGGAGACGTTGTATTTACTAAGGAAAGACTATTGTTATACAGGAGGCACAAAGCTAACTTATCGCCTATGCAAAGTAATAGTAGGTTATTTACTAAAATCAAAATTCGTTTTGTTTTGCTAGCGAGTCTATTGAATAGATTTTTGATTATATTTTTCAAAAGCTCTATACAAATGTTACCAAAAAGATATAAATAGTTTCAAAATTGAAAATTTTCAAAGATTGATATGAATGTGGAAGCTTTACCAAAAGTCTTAATATGTTTAGCCACACATAATGGATTTTATTATCTTCAAGAGCAAATAGAAAGTATTCTTAATCAGAGGAATATATCTATATCCATCAACATTTCTGATGATCTATCTATAGATAGAACAATTGAATATCTACAATTAATAATTAATGACCCTAGAATTGTCCTGTTACCCTCTTTTCATAAATTTGGGAGTGCGGGCCGGAACTTTTACAGACTGATTATCGATTCTGACTTTTCAAATTATGATTATGTTGCTTTTGCCGATCAAGATGATATTTGGCTCCCTGGGAAATTAGAACGTCATATTGAATTAATCCAAAGACATCACGCTGATGGCGTATCTTCTAATGTATTAGCTTTCTGGCCTGATGGAAAAGTAAAGTTAATCGACAAAGCACAAGCTCAACGAGGATATGATTTTTTATTTGAATCAGCCGGCCCAGGTTGTACATTTCTAATCACTGCAGGTCTTCTTGTAAAAGTCAAAAACATATTAATTGACCACGCTGATATCGCTCAGCAAGTTACATTACACGACTGGTTAACTTATGCCATATGTAGATCCTTGGGGAAAAAGTGGATTATCGATCCTATTCCTTCAGTGCGTTACAGGCAGCATAGCCATAATGTGATAGGCGCTAACAGTGGTGCTAAGGCTTTTTGGTCGCGATTTAAAAAATTAACGAACGGCTGGTATCGGCAAGAAGTGATTAAAGTGACGCAAGTTTCTATGCTCTTATCTCCTGACCCAGAACTTAGAAAAATTTACAGTACGCTTACTACGCCAGGGCTCAAAAATAGACTGGCGCTATTGAAGTTCTTACCCCAAATGAGAAGAGGTCTAAAAGATAGGATTTATTTGGCTGGTAGTATTTTGTTAGGTATTTTTTAATTTATATGGCTAGAGCCAATATTAATAGTGTCCTTGTTACAGGCGCCAATGGTTTTGTTGGAAACCCTCTATGTGAGGCTTTGGCTAAGCAAAACTGGAACGTACGAGGCGCCGTACGTTCGCAAATTAAAAGTGAACAAGATTTAGAATGGATAACTATCAATGACGTCAATCGTGAGACTGACTGGTCAGAAGCTTTAAAAGATATTGATGTGGTTATACACCTTGCCGCTCGTGTACATATTATGGAAGAAAAGAGTGCTAATCCGCTTGCTGAGTTTCGGGAGGTGAATGTTGAAGGGACTAGGCAGTTAGCTATTCAAGCTGCAAATGCTGGCATTAAGCGTTTAGTATATGTGAGCTCTATAAAGGTGAATGGTGAAAAAACCATGGACAAACCTTTTGATGAGTCAGATCCTGTAGACCCTCAAGATGCTTATGGAGTTTCTAAATATGAGGCTGAATTAGCCTTGCATGAAGTTGCTGCAAACACGGGATTAGAAATCGTCATCGTCCGTCCGCCATTGATATATGGTCCAGGAGTAAAAGGTAATTTCCTGCAGTTAATCAAAGTAATTAATACAGGATTTCCTTTGCCCTTTGCTTCAATCAACAATTTGCGTAGTTTGTTATACGTTGGCAATTTGGTCGATGCTATGATTTTATGCGCTACGCATCCAAATGCCGCCGGCAAAACCTATTTAATCAGCGATGGGGACGATGTTTCGACCCCAGGTCTCATAAAGGCGATGGCTGAAGCTTCAGGACACAAAGCCAGGCTAATAAGCTGCCCAACTTTTCTTTTAAAATGCTTAAGTAATTTGGTAGGGAAGAAAGAGCAGATGAACAGGTTGTTTGACTCTCTACAGTTGGACAATCGTAAACTCATGCATGATTTAGGCTGGAAGCCGAAATTTAGTTTCTCGGAAGGCCTCAAGAAAACCTTTGAAGTTGTTAACATATAATGAAGCGTGCCTTAGACTTTTTGTTAGCTTTTTTGTTAAGCGGCATTCTATTGTTGCCCATAATAGTCGTGGGTATTCTGGTGAGGATTACTTCTAGAGGACCTGCGTTATATTGGTCTGAGCGAGTGGGAAAGTCCAATAAAATTTTCCTAATGCCAAAATTCCGCACAATGCGAATCAACACGCCAGCAGTAGCCACTCATCTTTTGGATAACCCTAAACAATACCTCACACCTATCGGCACATTTTTGCGTAAAACTAGCTTGGATGAATTGCCACAACTTTGGAGTATTATTAAGGGGGATATGAGCTTTGTAGGCCCAAGGCCTGCGTTATATAATCAGGACGATTTGATAGCCCTGCGTACTCAGAACGGGGTTGATTTTTTATTGCCGGGTTTAACCGGTTGGGCTCAAATCAATGGTCGGGATGAAATACCAATTTCGCAAAAAGTGAGTCTGGATATTGAATACATGCAAAAAAAATCTTTGATGTTTGATTTAAAAATACTTTTTTTAACATTGGTCAAAGTTTTACGTAAAGAAGGAGTTCAGCATTAATAGCTATCTATTAACTGTTTAGTGAATGAAAAAAACAATAATTAATCCTCGTACTTTTCTAGCATTAATCCACGATGTATTAGCAGCATCGGTAGCATGGATTGCTGCTTATCAATTACGATTCAACTTTGACATGCCTCCCGAGTATATTGATCAAATGCTATTAACACTGGTGTTTGTGGTACCGGGCCAAGCGGCCATATTTATTTTTTTCAGTCTATATCGTGGTGTTTGGCGTTTTGCCAGTGTATCCGACCTTAAACGTATTCTATTTGCAGTAATGTCCGCAGCAATTTTGCTCGCAGCGATATTATTCATGTTCCAGATTCGTGGCATAGTGCCTCGGTCCGTTTTGCTACTGGATCCTATATTATTAATGCTAATGATGGGTGGTAGTCGCTTCCTATACCGTAGCTGGAGAGAACATCAGTTATATGGCACTACAAAAAAGCAAGGAAACCCTGTACTAATTCTGGGTGCGGGAGAGGCCGCAATCGCTCTCGTTAAAGATTTAGCGCGCAGCACTCAGTGGTGTGTAGTAGGTATGCTGGACGATAGTCAATCGATGCAGGGCCGCGAGATTCTTGGGGTAAAGGTAATTGGCACCTTGGCTGGCATTAGCCACCTGCCCAAAAAGCTTGGCGTGAAACATATTATTATCGCTATGCCATCTGCATCGCATATAGTCAGAAGAGAAACAGTATTGCTGGCTAAACAGGAAAATCTTCACGTACTGACGATTCCAGCATTTGATGACTTAATGAGTGGCAAAGTCAATATTTCCCAGATACGTGAAGTTGAAGTAGAAGATTTATTGGGGCGCGAACCTGTGGCGCTCGATAATGACGGGTTGCATGCGTTAATTGAAAGACATGCGGTCATGGTGACTGGCGCGGGAGGGTCGATTGGTTCTGAACTCTGCCGTCAGATTGTGAAATATGATCCTATTACTCTCATCTGTTTCGATATCTCGGAATATGCACTTTATCAACTCGAGCAAGAACTCAGTCAGCTTAAAAGTGCAGTAAAACTTATTTACATCACTGGTGACGTTAAAAACGCCACGCGGGTAAAAAGCCTATTATCCGATCATCAACCCTCAGTTGTATTCCATGCCGCAGCCTATAAGCATGTGCCCATGATGGAAAATGGTAATGTGTGGGAAGCACTTTCTAATAACGTCATTGGAACCTACACCATTGCCCAGGCCTGCAAAGAGGCTGCTGTGCCAAAGTTCGTTTTGATTTCTACGGACAAAGCGGTCAATCCGACCAATGTGATGGGCGCAAGTAAACGTCTGGCCGAGATGGTATGCCAGGGCTTGCAAGAACAAGCTAAAGAAAAAAAAATAGCGACTAAATTCGTCATTGTGCGCTTTGGTAATGTGCTTGGTAGTAGCGGTAGTGTCATTCCTAAATTCCGAGAGCAAATTGCCAGAGGCGGTCCTGTAACGATTACACACCCGGAAATTACACGTTATTTCATGTCAATCCCTGAAGCGGCTCAATTAGTCATGCAAGCAGGCTTGATGGGTAAAGGCGGCGATATTTTTGTCTTAGATATGGGTGAGCCGGTCAAAATAGCAGCGCTTGCCGCAGACATGATAAGGTTATCAGGCTTACAGACTGATGAAATTAAGATTGAATATATAGGCTTGCGTCCGGGCGAGAAGCTGTATGAAGAATTATTGGCGCATGATGAGCATACCATGCCAACACCACATCAGAAATTACGGATCGCCGTTGCCCGTTCAGTAGACAAAATTTGGGTGAAAAAATTACTTAAATGGATAGAGTCCTGCCCATCACTAGATGAAGCTTCGATTAAGACAGAGTTGAAATCTTGGGTTGAGGAATATAATCCCCAGCAACATATTCCACTAGAAGCTTTGGAAGCATTGAGTGCTGAACAAGTAACAATTCATTAAATACTCCACATCATAAACTTCATAACGATGAATCCACAAACCTTACTAGCCAACGCCCAATTAGTGTATCCAGCTGAAGCGATACAATCTGCCATTACAGCGTTGAGTAAAGACATAACTGTGGCGCTTCATGACGAATGTCCAATCATAATTTGCGTAATGGGCGGGGGTTTAATATTTGCAGGGCAATTATTAACTCAACTAGAGTTTCCGCTTGAGTTGGATTATTTACATGCAAGCCGCTACCAAAATGAAACAGTAGGTAAAAAATTGATATGGCATGTGCTGCCAAAATCTAATTTAAAAGATCGCACGGTGTTGGTGGTAGATGACATTTTGGATGAAGGTATTACACTTAAAGAAATTCAAGAGAAATGCCTAGAGTTAGGGGCTAAAAAAGTATACTCTGCAGTGTTAGTAGAAAAGAAATTAACGCATGCAAAGCCTATTAAAGCTGATTTCATCGGTCTGGAAGTGCCA
Source organism: Methylotenera sp. (assembly GCA_002928535.1). Lineage (GTDB taxonomy): Bacteria > Pseudomonadota > Gammaproteobacteria > Burkholderiales > Methylophilaceae > Methylotenera. Next base: position 226,214 of record PERG01000001.1, read on the forward strand.
AATCAGTATGTGTTTGGATTTGGAATGGACGCCTACGGCTGGTGGCGTAACTTACCCGCAATTTATTATTTACCGCAATAAATCGCTAAATCTTAAATTCCGCTTTAATAGTCGGATTAATAACGATATTTCCAGTTATCATAGTGTTAACTTAAAAATATGATGCATAAAATTGATAAACCTGCATCTGCTTTACATCATATTGCGTAAATAACTTGTTAACTTAACGGTATAAACTATGGATATGGAAGTTAAGAATATACATTGGGAAAATGTATTTTCCATTATTCAGCATTCTTACTCCATTCAGAAGCATGTAGATTTCTTTACATGGCTTCAAGAGCATGTGAATGAGTATATCCCCCATGACATGTTGCTCACTGGATGGGGGGATTTCTCGAGCAATGAGTCACCTCAGTTTAAATATGATGTCGCGTCTAACCTTAGCGATATTAATACACAAGTTATATTCGAAGCACCTCACGAAATTGACGCCTTAATTTTATATCTTCATCAATGTTGGATGAACAATTGCCGGCGCTGGCTCACTATAAATGATCTTAATAACCATGAGATAAGCTCTAATTCAGATTCCATTTTTTTTAACAGATTAAAACAACTTAACTCTTTATTAATCTATGGCGTAAGCGATGTCCGCGGTCAGAATGAATGCTTATATGTATTTTTTAGCCGAGAAAAGGTGTTTGAAGTTCAAGATTTTGTGATGGGACTGTTGATGCCCCATATAGATAATGTGCTGCGTCGAATCCAACATTTAGAACCCGCTGTAGTGCAAACAGCGACTTTAGCAGAGTTGAGTATTCGCGAACTTGAAATTATACATTGGGTAAAGTCTGGCAAGACCAATCACGAAATTGGTCTGATTTTACAAATCAGTCAAAACACGGTTAAAAGCCATCTCAAAAGAATATTCAGTAAACTAAATGTTTCCCGGCGCGCGCAGGCAGTAGCAATACTGGCTGGCCAATAGATATTATGTAATTACGATTCTAGTCGTTTCTACCGTAATAGTTTGTCCCTTGCGGATTTTTGCGGTTTTGCGAGTTTCCGTTACCCCATCAACTTGTACCAACCCCTCGGCGACCATGGCTTTTCCTCGTCCACCACTATCAGCCAAGCCGACTAGTTTTAATAGATCACATATTGCTATGTATTCGCTAGCTAAATCAAATTGAATATTATCTGTCATACGGTCTTTCAATCATGGGTTTAAATGAAGTTTACTCTTATAATCCATATAAGAAATCTGCATTACCTGCAAAACTATAGAGTATTCAGTTACTCATACTCAATATCATAATAACAATGTTAGTACAGCATAAAGGAATGGTAATGCCTTACATTAATAGGTCGATAGATGGAAGCATTCAAGCGGTTAGCTTAGTGGATAATCCACTACCAGGGTGGGAGTATATTGAGGTGACTGATATAGAATATACACAATTTGTGGACAATACACTTCAAACGCAAAACCCATTTCGCGAAAGCGACATACAGTTAGTAAGGGTTCTAGAAGATCTCATTGGCTTATTAATCGAGCGCGACGTTATACGCTTTACAGATTTTCATTCAGCCGCACAGCAGCGATTGAATGATCGCCAAATGTTACGTAAACAAACGCGGGGTTATAATCTGATCGATGAAGAAAAATTCATGTTTAATCCAGACTAGATTAATCGTTATTATTAATCAGCCTAATTTCATGAAGTGAGCATTGCACGCAAACTATTACGACAAGCTGTTTTATTTGTATTGGTGCCCGGAAGAGGACTCGAACCTCCACATCTTTCGATACTAGTACCTGAAACTAGCGCGTCTACCAATTCCGCCATCTGGGCAAATCCGACCTGTATCACTTGGAAACAGGCGTTGAATTTTATATCAAAGGGTAGCTTTGTCAATGACAAAAACCAACAATCAAAACAATAAATCTCAAAGAAGTCATGATCCGCATGCAGAGCGTGAAGCAAGCCGTTATGAGTCACCATTACCTAGCCGTGAGTTAATTTTATCGACGATGAGTGACCAAGGCATTCCATTAAGCGTGGAGCAGCTTTATACCTTGCTGGAAATCAACCCTGAAGAACGAGAAATATTTAACAAGCGTCTCAATGCCATGGAGCGCGAAGGCCAGATTATTCGCAACCGCAAGAACGCACTTTGTATTGCCGATAAGTTAGACCTTATTGCCGGAGTGGTACAAGGTCACCCTGATGGTTTTGGTTTCTTGATTCCCGATGATAAAACCAAGTTAAAAGGGGAAGACCTCTTTTTAAGCCCTAAAGAGATGTCACAAGTTATGCATGGTGACCGTGCCATCGTGCGCATGAGTTGTTTAGATCGAAGAGGGCGACCCGAAGGCAAATTGGTTGAAGTGCTGGAGCGCCGCACGCAAAAACTGGTAGGCCGCGTTATGCGCACCACTGGCGTCACCATTGTGGCGGCGGAAGATAAGCGCATCAACAAAGACATTTTAATTCCTTATCATCTGGATATGGGCGCAAAGCCCGGTCAAGTAGTAACAGTGGAATTAACTGAACAACCTTCAGCCTATGCCCAACCAATGGGCAAAGTGATTGAGATTCTGGGTAATTATGCTGATAGCGGGATGGAAATCGAAATTGCGCTGCGTAAACATAAATTACCTTATGAGTTCAGCAAAGAGGCGGTGAAGCTAGCTGAAAGTTATCCAAAACTAGTTCAGGCTTCTGACTATAAAGGCCGTATTGATTTGCGTGAAATGCCGCTGATCACCATTGATGGTGAAACTGCTCGAGATTTCGATGATGCCGTCTACGCAGAACCCCAAGGCAAAGGCTGGCGTCTAGTTGTCGCTATTGCCGACGTGAGTTTCTATGTAAAACCTGGTGACCCACTGGATAAAGACGCATTTGAACGCGGTAATTCCGTTTACTTCCCGCGTCGCGTAATTCCGATGTTGCCGGAAGCCCTTTCAAATGGCTTATGTTCGCTCAATCCTGATGTAGAGCGGCTTTGCATGATTTGCGATATGCAAGTAGATGGCGCAGGGTTGGTAAAACAATACAAGTTTTACCCATCCGTGATGCGCTCTAAAGCGCGCATGACCTATACCAAAGTTTATGAGATGTTGCAAAACCCGCAAGGCAAACAGGCGCAGGAATTGCCATGGTTGATGCCACATTTACAAAATCTTTACAGCGTGTATCAACTCATGCTGACACAACGAGAAAAACGCGGTGCGATTGAATTCGAGTCATCTGAAACCATTATGGTGTTCAATGACCAAGGCAAGATTGATCGCATTGAACCCAGTACCCGTAATGAAGCCCATAAACTGATTGAGGAATGCATGCTAGCGGCTAATGTCTGTGCGGCAGATTTCCTCCACAGCAATGAGCATCCAGCTCTATACCGTATCCATGAGGGCCCGACACCTGAGAAGCTGGAATTGTTACGTGCATTTATGGGGGAGTTTGGCTTTGGCGTGGGCGGCGGTGATTCACCGCATGCCAAGGATTATGGCAAACTGCTGACACGTATTAAGGAACGGCCTGATGCTCAACTATTGCAGACCGTATTATTACGCTCCATGCAGCAAGCTGTGTATAGTCCTGACAATGTAGGGCACTTCGGTCTCGCCTACGAAGCTTACGCGCATTTCACATCGCCCATTCGACGCTATCCTGATTTGTTGATTCACCGCGCTATCAAAGCCGTATTGAATGGTGATCGCTACAAAGCTGGTGATTGGAATAACTTGGGAACGCATTGTTCCATGACAGAGCGGCGGGCAGATGAAGCCACGCGCGATGTTACCAACTGGCTCAAATGCTTCTACATGCAAGATAAAATTGGTGAGGTATTTGAGGGGACCGTTGCAGGCGTTACAAGCTTTGGATTGTTCGTTGCGCTAGATGGTGTTTATGTCGAAGGCTTGGTGCACGTAACCGAACTTGGCAACGATTACTTCCATTATGATAAGGCGCGCCATGAAATGGCGGGGGAGCGTACCGGTGTACGTTATCGTTTGGGCGATAGGTTAACCATAAAAGTGGTTAGAGTAGACTTGGAGACGACAAAAATTGACTTCACTTTAGTCAATAAAAACAATTCATTAGATTCAGATCGTGAAGTAAATCCTAATGAGAAATCTATTATTGATCACATTGATGGTAAAATTGAAAAGCGATCTACGGTAAAAATTAATCCTGCGAGTAAGTCACCTTTTGAGGCGCCTTCCGGTCGTAAACCCAAAGGTAAGGCTAAGGGTAAAAGTTTTGGTAAACCAGCGATCAAGTCAAAAAGTGGAGTGGGTGGAAAAGTAAGTGGTACCTCTCAACCATCTAAAAACAAATCCTCTAAAAGTACGGGAAAAAATAAAACGCAACGCTAGTTCGTTAAGTATTTAAACAGTTAAAGAATAATTAAGGTAAAGAATGAGTGACGCACGTATTTTATTTGGTTTCCATGCCGTATTAAGCCGTTTACGCCAGCACAGTGCAAGTGTTCAAGAGATTTTAATAGATCGGGATCGTGTAGATGCCCGCATGAAAGATTTGCTTAAAATGGCAGAAAGCGCAGGTGTGCGCACAATGGAAGTAGAGCGCAGTCGCTTAGACGGTATGGCTGGCATGAATGGGCGGCATCAGGGTGTAATTGCCCGGGTAATAGATACACCAATACCTTATAAAGATATTCACGATATTCTGGAATCTGATTTAACAGAACCGCCTTTCTTCTTGATTTTGGATGGCGTAGAAGACCCGCATAATCTTGGCGCTTGCTTGCGTGTTGCAGATGCCATGGGGGTGCATGCGGTGATTGCGCCAAAAGACCGGGCAGTAGGTTTGAATGCAACGGTACGAAAGGTCGCATGTGGCGCAGCAGAGACTGTGCCTTTTATCGCGGTTACCAATTTAGCCAGAACTATCCGTGAGCTTAAGGAGGCGGGCGTATTTGTAGTGGGCACCACCATGGATGCCCCAAGTAATTTATTGAACACCAAGCTGGATGGTCCAATTGCAATTGTCTTAGGAGCAGAAGGTGACGGTATACGCCGATTAACGGCAGAAACTTGCGATGCATTGGTCACTATCCCGATGTTTGGATCGGTTGAAAGCCTTAACGTCAGCGTTGCAAGCGGTATTTGCTTATACGAAGCGCGCCGCCAGCGTAGTTTGAAATGATAAGTTAACGTAATTTGTTTAAATTTAACGTTTTTAACGTACGAGTCCTGACGGTTTTTAGCAGCTCTGGATTGTCAATTAAAGACTCTCCATAGCTTGGCACCAGAGTTTTCATTTTTTGTAGCCAAGGTTCAGTTTTTATCTGCTGACCAAAGCAGCGTTCGATCACATTGATCATGGCTTGTACGGATACTGAAGCCCCAGGGGATGCGCCGAGCAGGGCGGCAATTGATCCATCTTCGGAAGCTACGATTTCAGTACCAAATTCCAGCTTTCCACCTTTGTCTTCACAATGCTTGATGACTTGCACGCGTTTACCGGCATTTTCTAAATGCCAGTCTGCATTGTTAGCATCTGGATAAAAGTGACGCAAGGTCGCCATGCGCGATGAATGTGTCTGCAGTGCCTCACTGATCAGGTAGCGCGTTAAATCAAAGTTGTGCCAGGCTACACTCAACAAGGATTTCAAATTATTAAATTTAATAGATTTAAATAGATCCCAATAAGAGCCTTGTTTCAGAAACTTAGTAGTAAACCCCGCATAGGGGCCGAAAAGTAAAGCTGGCTTGCCATCAATAATACGCGTGTCAAGATGGGGAACAGACATGGGCGGGGCGCCTAGCGCGGCCTTGCCATAAACCTTGCTGTTATGCTGCTCGACGATCTTTGGGTTGTTACAAACCAGCCATTGACCGCTGACGGGGAAGCCTCCATACGCTTTGCATTCAGCAATCTTTGATCGCTGCAGCAACTTCAAAGCGCCCCCACCTGCACCGAGAAATACAAAGCCTGCATCTATGCGTTGCGTGGCTTTGCTTTGCATATCACGTAGATAAATTTGCCAGCGCCCGTTTTTAAGCTTTTTTAAGCTTTTTACTTCTGTATGTAAGCGCAGTTCAAAGTTGGGGCGTGATTTGAGATGATTAATCAACTGGCGGGTAAGGGCGCCGAAATCAATATCCGTACCATAATCAACCCGTGTAGCTGCTACTTTTTGATTCGCTTTCCGATTTTGCATGATGAGCGGCATCCAGGATTGCAAGATATTTGGGTCGTCACTGAACTGCATATCGGAAAAAAGAGGGTGCTGCTTCAAAAGCGCATAGCGCTGGCGTAGAAATTCCACATCGTCTTTACCCCACACAAAGCTAAGATGTGGTGTGGCATTAATAAAGCTCCCAGGTGACTGAAGAATACTTTTTTCAACCAGGTAAGACCAAAACTGCAGTGACACTTCAAATGAGGCATTTATATTAAGTGCGCGGTTGATCTCAATCTGCCCCTGTTGATTGACAGGTGTGTAATTAAGTTCGCAATAGCCTGCGTGGCCGGTACCTGCATTATTCCAGGCATCAGTGCTCTCAGCGGCCACTTCACCTAGCCGTTCTACCATCATTACATTTAATGAGGGAGCGAGTTCAGAAAAAAGCGCTGCAAGCGTCGCACTCATCACGCCGCTGCCTACTAATAACACATCTACTTTTTGCGCTTGTTTCATTGAAAATTTATCGTCTTTTGTTGTGTATTTGCTTGCATAATATTAAACAGTAGTCACAATAAAAAAGCCTGATTACCAGGCTCAATGTGTCTATTAATGGCATTAATTCACTAAAGATTTTACCTTAAATTACCAGGTTAAGCGAAATTATCAATATTAATAAGAGTGTTGTTTTATGCGGCTTTTCAGCCTATTCTATACCAGTCATCCAATGCTGATAAAAAGCCAAGATTATCTAATTTACCGCCGTATTCAAACCAGTTTAGTCATGGTTACAGGCTGCTACATATAAGAATACTTTGCGGCATACCCTAACAATTAGACTGATTGAAAAATTTTGGGTTGGATAGCATTTAATGCTAGCCCCTTACGATGGTAATGTGTGCATCTGATGGACGATTGAATGAACTTTTAATATAAGCTAAAGACGCACTATCGGTTTTAAGTATGCCATGGTGGAAAAATTGATAAAAAAAATTCTCTCCAATTTAGATGTAACTGCATTACGCATTGTGGCGATCTATCTCTGTTTTGGATTGGTCTGGATATTCTTCAGTGACTCCCTTTTAGGCATACTGGTCTCCGACCATGAGAAATTCAAGCAGTATAGTATTTATAAAGGTTGGTTTTATATCACCTTTATCTCCATATTACTCTACATTTTGATCAGTAAAACCTTAAAAGAGAAAACAGACACCGAACAATCCTTGCATGCAAGTGAAGATCGCTGGAAATTCGCTTTAGAGGGCGCCGGCGATGGGGTTTGGGATTGGAACATGGAAACAGATGAGGTCTTTCGTTCTGCCCGTTGGAAGGAAATCTATGGATACTCTGATAGTGAAATGAACTCATCTGCCACTGATGGGCGGACCTTAATTCATCCGGAAGATGCAGCCCTTGCACTTGCCGATACTCAAGCTTACCTGGAAGGCAAAAAAGAAACCTTTGTATCTGAGTTTCGCCTTCGCTGTAAAGACGGTAGCTGGAAATGGACTTTAAGCAGAGGCATGGTGATTAGCAGGGCTGAAGATGGCAGGCCGCTACGCATGATAGGCACCCATACTGATATTAGTGAGCGGAAACATTCCGAGGCCCAGGTTTTCCGCCTTGCACACTATGATCAAGTGACCAATCTGCCTAATCGCATACTCTTTTTAGATCGTTTTGAGCAAGAGATTAAGAAAAGCAAAAGAAGCGGTCGCGCGATTACGCTGATGTATCTCGACTTGGATCGTTTTAAAGAGGTCAACGATACTCTGGGTCACGATAGTGGAGACTTGCTGTTAAAAGAGACGGCTGCAAGGTTATTGGGCTGTGTGCGTGCAACAGATACGGTAGCACGTATGGGCGGTGATGAATTCACCATTATTTTGAATAATTTAGAAAATCAACTTAGCACTGAACGCATCGCGCAAAATATCCTTGATAGATTTGCAGAACCTTTCCATTTAGGTCATGAATTGGTATATATCACTACGAGTATCGGCATCAGTGTTTATCCTGTAGATGGTTTAGAAGTTGAAGACTTACTGAAAAGTGCTGACCAGGCCATGTATGCAGCAAAAGAAGCAGGGCGCAATCGCTATCATTACTTTACTTCATCAATGCAAGATGCTGCTTTAAACCGCATGCATTTGAGTAGCGACCTGCGTGTGGCAATTACCGCTAATCAATTCAAGCTCTATTACCAGCCTATCGTAGAGTTGGAAACGGGCAATATTCATAAAGCTGAGGCGTTGATCCGTTGGCAGCATCCGGTGCGGGGGCTAGTGAGTCCTGTAGAGTTCATCCCAATTGCCGAAGATACGGGCATGATTATCGAGATTGGCGATTGGGTTTTTGCTGAAACTGTCAATCAGGTGCTTAAATGGCGATCGCATCATCCTGATTTTCAGATAAGCATAAACCGGTCTCCGGTCCAGTTTAGAAGTTCCAGTAGGCATTATCTTAATTGGGTTAACCACATAGTCGCATTAGGGGTGCCTGGCAGCTGCTTATGCATTGAAATTACAGAGGGTTTACTGTTAGATGCTCGGGATAGCGTCGTAAATCAATTAAATGAGTTTAGCCAAGCTGATATCCAGGTTGCTATTGATGACTTTGGTACTGGGTACTCTTCACTCGCTTATTTAAGGAAATTTAACATTGACTACGTGAAAATAGACAAGTCTTTCACTTCTAATATTCACATAGGTTCCAGCGATTATGTACTTTGTGAAGCTATTATTGTTATGGCGCATAAGCTCGGCAAAAAGGTCATAGCAGAAGGGATAGAAACCAAGGAGCAATTGGATTTGCTGATTGCGGCGGGGTGTGATTATGGCCAAGGCTATTTGTTTTCTAAACCTGTTCCGGCATCAGAATTTGAAAAAAACATTTGGAACATATAATCACTTCATCTAATTAAAAAAGTAAGGCTTTTAGTGAATAGCTCGTCATGATTTTACGTAATCAAATAATGTCTTTAAATAAAGCTTGACATAAATTCAACTTATACGTAAAAAGTCAACCCAGGCGTTTGAATTTTTCAAATTTAGAGTCTGCAAGACAATATAGATTTTAAAAACCCAAACTTTTAGGGTGCCCCCTTTTTTAGAAGCAGAAAGTAAGATATGGCAACAGGAATTGTAAAATGGTTTAACGATGCTAAGGGTTTTGGTTTCATTACCCCTGACGCAGGTGGAGACGATCTATTCGCCCACTTCTCAGCAATTGTGGATAACGGTTATAAAAGCTTGAAAGAAAACGAACGCGTTTCTTTCGAAGTAACCGAAGGCCCAAAAGGCAAACAAGCTTCAAACATTCAAAAAGTGTAATGTTTTGAAACTGAAAAAATGACCCATAAGGGTCATTTTTTTTTGACTTAAAATCAATCAACCTTAATCGCCTCACTGTCTATATCATAGCTTTCTATTGGCGTAATTATCCTCCTATTCCTACTATAATCCTCAAGTTTTCCAGCGGTCCGCAGTTACATTCAAAGAATACTAGTGTATCTATTAGGTTTCCAGACTGTATTAATTCCTTAATATACCAATAACAAATCGCTTTGAATCTACAGGGGCTCATCCCTGGATATTTAATACAGAGCGAGTAATATTAAGTAATCATAAAAAAATATAAGGCACCTTATGAAAAGGATGATGAAAGTCAGTGTCAAAGCCATTCAACACAGCTTGTTTATTCATATATCCCTTTGCTCCATTTTTGCCGCTACTTTTTTTATCCATATTGAAGTAGCCACCACCCATCAAACAATCCAACTTGATCCGGCAAAAGATTTTGCTCACTTGTATATAGTGTCACCAATATTAAGGTCACGACTGCCCTAAGGTCAGCACAATGAAGACTCTAATTTTTAAAAGAGTATTCGTTTTGAAAATAATCGTCTCTTGGTTATCGAGTTTAATTTCTTTTAAGCTTTTATTTAAGTTCAGTTTAATCGCCTGGGCGACTCTTGCCTTTCCTTGTCACGCAGCTGCTGCAAACGAAACCTTGGAAGATGAAGTTAAAGCGGCTTATCTGTATAAGTTCAGCTCTTATGTCGATTGGCCGTCTGGCGCTTTTGATAGCGCTAATAGTCCCTTTAAACTATGCGTGTTAGGGGGCAATGAGCGTTTCAACGCAACACTCAAAAAAATTGTCCAGGGTGAGAGTGTGAATGGACGAACAATAGAGGTCAACCAAGTTAATACTCTGGAAAAAGATCCTGGTTGTCATATTTTATATATAGGAATCATTGACCCGCAACAGTCTGCAGTGCTTATCGATACTGTTCGAGGAAGTAATGTGTTAACCGTGAGTGACAACGCTTATCAAGGTATTATCGGATTTACCATCACCAATAATCGTTTGCGCTTTAATATTAATGATGCTGCGGCAGCTGAGAATGGGCTCATCATTAGTTCAAGGCTCTTAAAATTGGCCGTCAACGTTAAGAAACGGGGATAACGAATGGCGAAATCATGGCTAGCTGAACTTACCATTAGAGCAAAATTGACGGTGATCTCCATCCTGACTAGCATTATTGCTATTGTTTTGGCTGGCGTAATTATCGTGACTTATGACAATTACCTTTACCATACTCAAAAGGTAGGTGAGCTTACAGCTCAAGCCAAAATATTAGCAGCTGGCCTGAGTGCACCTCTTGAGTTCAATGATCAACAAGCCGCAAATGATTACCTGACGCCACTCTCGGCCAACCCCGATATCGCTTCTGGTGCGGTGTATAAAACCAATGGAGTACTTTTTGCCAGTTATTCCCGTTCCTCTGTCAATCCACCGCCTTCTCTCGCTGCCGCGCATGGAATAAAAGCAGAGGGCAACAAACTCAGCATTTTCTGGCCGGTATTACAAAACCAACAGACCGTAGGCAGCGTTTATTTGCAAGCCAGTATAGAGCCATTGATGACAAGAATATTCCGTTATTCTGGAATTTTTTTCTTGGCCATGCTCGCTTCATTGTTAATTACATTACCTATTGCAATGCGATTGCATTATGCAATTGCTAATCCTGTGTACGCACGCAGCCTTATAGAGGCGAGTATTGATCCGCTGGTAACGATCAATCCCAAAGGAGAAATCACTGATGTCAATTTAGCGACTGTGAAAGCGACCGGTTTGGAAAGAGAGGCGCTGATAGGGACAGATTTTTCTAGTTACTTTACTGATCCTGCGAAAGCAGGTGAGATATATCTGCAGGTATTTAACGAAGGCTTGATTACCGATTTCCCACTCACTATCAGACATGTGGACGGTAAATTAATTGATGTGCTGTACAACGCGGCAGTTTATAAGAGTGAACGGGGGAACGTTCTTGGTGTAGTAGCCGTCGCACGTGATGTGACTGCACAAAAACAAGCCGAATTGGAAATTAATCGACGCACAGCAGAATTGCAGGCTGCGAATAAAGAGCTGGAAGCTTTTAGTTATTCGGTTTCCCATGATTTACGAGCCCCATTAAGAGCCATAGATGGCTTTAGTGCGGCTTTATTGGAAGATTATTCTGAGGGCTTGGATGATACTGGTAAAAATCATCTAAACCGTGTTCGTTCAGCCACGCAACGAATGGGCGATCTTATCGATGACATGCTGGAACTATCCAGGATCGCTAGAGTAGAAATGCACCATCAGACTATTAATCTTAGTGAGATGGTGACAAGTGTACTGCAAGAGCTTCAAAAGAATGATGAGCAGCGAAAAATAGATTGGTATGTACAGCCTGACCTACTAGCAGAGGCAGATGCCAGATTAATGCGGATTGTATTTAATAATTTACTTGGTAACGCATGGAAATATACCTCAAAGCAACCTAATCCTTTTATTGAGTTTGGCGCTATAAAAGGGGAGGATGGCATTACAACTTACTTTGTACGTGACAATGGAGCTGGCTTCGATATGACTTACGCAGGAAAATTATTCGGGGCATTTCAACGGCTACATACTGTGGCAGAATTTCCAGGAACAGGGGTAGGGCTGGCTACTGTGCAACGTATCATCCATCGCCACGGTGGCATGGTATCTGGCGAAGGCATTCCCGATCAGGGGGCTACCTTTTATTTCACACTCACCATGCCAACGACAGGAGTCATTTTATGAATGGCAAGCTCATACTGCTTATTGAAGATAATCCGGATGACGAGGCACTAACCTTACGGGCCCTTAAAAAAAATGAAATACAGAGTGATATAAAAGTAGCACGCGATGGTCAAGAAGCGCTGGATTACTTTTTTGGAGATCAAGGTTTAATTAACCCGATGCCTACGGTTGTATTATTAGACCTGATGCTGCCTAAAGTAAATGGTTTGGAAATATTGCGCCGCATTCGTAGCGATAAACGTACCCGTTTGCAACCAGTAGTAATTTTGACATCCTCTAAAGAAGAGCAGGACATCATAAAAGGCTATGAACTGGGAGCTAATAGCTATATCAGAAAGCCGGTTGATTTCATACAATTTACTGAAGCTGTACGTCAGCTAGGGCTTTATTGGCTGATCATTAACGAAGCGCCTCCCGCTCTTGCAAGGAATAGTTAATGAAGCGTTTAAACACTTTAATTGTTGAAGATTCTGAAGACGATACCACGCTGCTTTTAATGGAGTTAAAAGCAGGAGGATATGAGCCTTATCACATGAGGGTAGAGACCTCACAGGAAATGGAGGTTGAACTGACCAATCATAGCTGGGATATCATATTCTGCGACTTTACAATGCCACGGTTTAGCGCGTTTGATGCATTAGCTTTATTACACCATACCGGACTAGATATCCCTTTTATTATTGTGTCTGGGACCATAGGAGAAGACCGGGCAGTTACAGCGATGAAAGCAGGCGCACATGACTATATCTTAAAAGGCAACTTAAAAAGGTTAATACCTGCAACTGAACGTGAGTTAAGAGAAGCAATAGTACGTGAGGAGCACAGGCGCGCTGACGAAACCATCCATCGCCTGGCCTATATTGACCCTATTACTGATTTGCCAAACCGGGCCAGATTTCTGGAGCTCATAAACGAAGCCATGGGGCAAGCGCAATCTGAGATGAGATCAATTGCACTTTTATTAATGGATCTTGATCGTTTTAAAGATGTGAATGATACCTTGGGCCATGATCGAGGCGATATATTACTCAAGCAGGTTGGTATGCGTTTGAAAAGTGTGTTATTTGAACCCGATATCATTGCACGCATAGGTGGCGACGAGTTTGGTATTCTATTGCCACAAATGCCCAGTCCTGACTATATTCAGAAAGTCATTAAAGATCTTCTAGACACCTTATCTCCTCCTTTTATCATTGATAGGATTCCAATTTCGGTAGAGGCCAGCATTGGCGTCGCAACTATCCCAGAACACGCTCAAAGCCCGCATATGCTGCTACAAAAAGCAGATATAGCAATGTACCATGCAAAAGAACTGGCATGTAACTATGCCATTTATGATTCGAACTATAAACTTCAGACCCATGAACAATTAGGGCTTATGGCAGAGCTTCGAGAAGCCATCGAACAAGAACAGCTTCTACTACACTTTCAACCTAAGTTAGAGATTAAAACGGGTCGGATTGTAGGCGTAGAGGCGCTGGTAAGGTGGATTCATCCTCGCTTAGGTATGCTTTACCCTGATCAATTTATCCTTGCTGCGGAGCACACAGGATTAATAGCGCCTTTAACCAGATGGGTGCTTATTGAAGCGCTAACGTATAGTGAAAAACTACGGAAACAGGGCATTCATCTAAAGGTGAGCGTGAATCTATCTGCCCGATCATTGCATGATGCTCGGCTGCTCCATATGATTAATGAGTCCTTAATGATAACCGGCGCGAGTCCTGCCCAGTTAATGTTGGAAGTGACTGAAAGTGCGATTGTGCTGGATCCGAACAGGGCAGAGGAAACCCTATTGGCACTAAGTTACCTAGGATTTTCCTTATCAATTGACGATTTTGGTACTGGTTATACCTCTTTAGCCAGTATTAAACGGCTCCCAATTAATGAAATAAAGATCGATAAATCATTTATCACCAATATGCTCATCGATAATAAAGAAGCGCTGATAGTGCACTCAGTGATAGACCTTGGTCATAACTTAGGCTTGAAGGTGGTGGCAGAAGGAATTGAATCGCAGGAACTACTTGAAACCCTTACCACCTTAGGATGTGATGAAATTCAAGGTTATTTCGTGTGTGAACCAAAAGCTGCTGATGATCTAAATGATTGGTTTGAGACATCGCCATGGGGGCTAGTCACTCCAGTTGAAAGCAAACCTGACCTTCAATCAACTTGATGTGTAATTGACTACGCTACTACTTAAGGAGCATTCAATTAAAAAGCCTAGACAATATCTTGTCTAGGTTTTAATAAAAACACACTCACTCTTTTTCGAGTTTCTAGTTTTATAGTTTTATTGAGGGGAAATAGCCTCCCGGCAAGATTCCGAATGCTGACAAGATAATGACTATCAGCAAAATAATGAAAAGGACTCGTACAATCTGTGCCACTGGCGAAGGTAATGGCAACATACCTACCAACCACCAAATCAGACCAAACACTACCAAATACACAATTAGGTTTACTAAAACGTCCATTTTTATTTTCCTTTTACATTTTTAAGCGATCCTCATGATGACATGTTTTAGTTGTTAAGTATGTTAAGTACCGCACCTTAGTTCACTAATACTTCTAGCATGAGGTTGTCATTAATTAATTCCTGTAGCAATTTATTTTGATGTAAGCAAAATAATAATAAATTGGATCTTATTTTTTACCTCTTTTTTCTTATTTCATAGCGATACTGATACTTACGCTAATAGCGTTTGGTTCCGCGCCGCAACTACTTGTACATAATAATTTGTAACAATTTGTAATTGTATGAGTGTAGAATCAAATCGTTGGCTAAATATTTTAGGGAAACAGAAGAAGCTATGAGTTAGAAATTTAACCTGTAACGATTAATTGTACAAATAATGGATATCCACTTTCTTCAGCTTCAAAATTTAGAGTCTGAAAAAGAACGTATTAAAGTATTACATCAATATCAAATCCTCGACACTCGCATTGACCCAACCTTTGAGAATATCACTAGACTTGCTTCACAACTTCTCAACGCGCCTGTAGCACTCATCAGTTTTGTAGACTAAGATAGAATCTGGTCTAAATCCCACCTAGGCACTGATGTTGAGGAGTACGAAAGAATAGAAGGTTTTTGCTCCACAGCCATACTTGAGCCAGAACCTTACATTGTTTATGACGCAAGCACAGACCCACGTTGTGTTAATCATCCTCTAGTTAAACAGAATTCTGGGGTGCGTTTTTATGCGGGTATCCCATTAAATGTTCGGGGTAAATATAACCTCGGTACTTTATGCGTTATTGACTTCAAGCCTCGTCAATACCTAACTGATAATGAACTTCAGACGCTTAAGTTACTATCTAACATGGCTGTTGATGCCATTGAGTTACACGCTAGAAATTTAGAAATATCTGATTTAAATAGAAACCTTAAATTAAGTGAGCAACACTTTCGCTCATTGTTTGACCAGACGGGTGTGGGCGTTTCAATAGCAAACGCTTTAACTGGGGCATTTATTGAGATAAATCAACGATATTGTGAAATCGTAGGTTATACCTCTTCAGAACTAGAATGTTTAGATTTGTATGAGATAACGCATATTGATGACATAGCAGCACAACGTCAAATGACCCAAGAAATATGTTCAGGTGATATATCCGAGTACAACCTTCAAAAGAGATATAAACGCAAAGATAACTCCATCGTATGGGTAGACCTTACCTGTACAGCACTATGGAGACCCGGAGAAACTCCCTCTGTACATATTTCCATTGTGCAGGACATCACTGACAAAAAATTGGCTGAAATCGCGCTACAAGAAAGCGAACAGCGCTGGAGTTTTGCACTGGATGGCTCAAATC
Source organism: Methylotenera sp. (assembly GCA_002928535.1). Taxonomy (GTDB): domain Bacteria; phylum Pseudomonadota; class Gammaproteobacteria; order Burkholderiales; family Methylophilaceae; genus Methylotenera. The sequence goes on from PERG01000001.1 coordinate 242,324, forward strand.
AGGGTGTATGGGATCTCAATATTGTCACTAATAAAATATTTCTTTCGCCACGCTGTAAAGAAATGCTTGGTTACCCAGAAGAGCAAATTTCCACGGATATGAATGAATGGGTAAAACTTATTCATCCCGATGACTTGCCCTGTCTAGTCTCTGCCAGAATGCTAGCCCTTAAGGGTGAAGTTAAAAGCTTTGAAAACGAACATAGAAAATTGACATCCGACGGTACATGGAAATGGATTCAAGTTAAAGGGATGGTTGTAGAACGCGATGAGCTGCATGCGCCTTTGCGGGTAATCGGCACTTATACCGATATAAGTGAAAGAAAAAAAATTGAAGCTGATGTATTAAGATTAGCGCATTTTGACAGCATTACTGATCTACCAAATCGAACACTTTTTTTAGATCGACTAAATCAAGAACAAAAGAAATCTAATCGAAATAAAAAATCATTTGCTCTGCTAATGTTGGACCTTGATCGGTTCAAAGAGGTCAATGATTCATTGGGGCATCAAAAGGGTGACCTTTTACTTAAAATCGTTGGTGAGCGGTTAGTGAACTGTGTTCGTGACACAGATACAGTTGGAAGGATAGGTGGCGATGAGTTCACAATCATTTTAACTGAATTGAATCATTTAAATGATATTGAACAATTGGTTACCAAGATTCTAAATCGTGTGTCAGCACCTTACTTGTTAGATGGTAATGTAGCTTATGTCACTGCAAGTATTGGGATTACTCTATATCCAAATGACACTACAGATATCAACGAACTACTTAAAAACGCTGATCAGGCCATGTACAGTGCAAAAAACAATGGGAAAAATACCTATGCTTTTTTTACACCATTAATGCAAAAAACTATTTTTGAGAAAATCAACGTTGCCAATAATCTTAGAAATGCCTTAAGTAGAAATGAATTTCTATTACTTTATCAACCAATCATAAATTTACAAACTTACCAGATGCACAAAGCAGAAGCTTTAATCAGGTGGCAACATCCCGATGAAGGCATTATCAGTCCAGCATTATTTATACCAGTTGCAGAAGAAACAGGACAAATAGTGGAAATCGGCGAATGGGTCTTTCATGAGGCAGCAGCAGCCATTAAAAATTGCCGTGAGAAAATTCATCCTGAATTTCAGATTAGTATCAACAAATCTCCTGTGCAGTTTCGTGTAGATACTAAACCTCATTCATCATGGTTTGAGTATTTGAATTTGCTAAATCTTCCAGGTAATAGCTTAGTTGTAGAAATAACAGAAGGTTTATTGTTGGATAAAAGTGAAAGTTTGAACGATAAATTTAGAGCTTTTAAAGATGCTGGGATACAAATAGCCTTAGATGATTTTGGCACGGGTTACTCATCACTATCTTATCTAAAACAGTACGATATCGATTACATCAAAATAGATCAGGTGTTTGTAAAAAACCTACTACCCGATTCGGAAGACTTTATATTGTGCGAGGCAATCATTGTAATGGCCCATAAACTAAAAATGAAAGTCATTGCCGAAGGGGTGGAAACTTTACAACAATTAGAATTACTTAAATCGGTGGAATGTGACTTTGCACAAGGCTATTACTTCTCACGGCCAATCAAGCTTGCAGATCTTTACGAATTTAAAGTAAGAAGTAGTGAGTTTTAATTTCAAGCTGGGCTTAAACGCCTAAAACAGCGATTCAACAATTTCATAGCTATATGAGATGTCCTTTAAACGATAGCGTGGTAAGTTTGTCACATTTTTGTCACGCTGCAGAAATGAAAAAGCCCCGCATTCCTGCAGGGCTTAAATTCTTTGGCTCTCCAGTTCGGATAAAAGTGAGAACTGGGTATTGTTAGTATCAACGAACCTCAAATAAAGACTTATAAAAATAATTAGAAGACCTAATTAATTTGTGTGCTAAATGATTGTACACAAATTAATATTGTGATATAAAAACGACTGATGAACGAATTACCTCATCACAACATATTAAATCTTAATTAACACTGTTTATAACTATGTTTAGGGGGCAGTAATGAACTTATCTAAAATAAAAAAATTTCAGCATACAGTTATTGCGTTTGCTGGAATTATTTTTCTATTATTTTCCTATGCGAAAACTGCAATAGCTGAAGAAGAGAGCTTATATGAGCGTCTTGGTGGAACTTACAATATAGCTCAAACAGTAGACCATCTTGTAGATTTGATTTACATCAACAAAGGATTAAACGCAAACCCAATGTTAAAAGCAGTGCATGACAGAGAAGAAACTAAGGCTGGTTTCAAAGTCATGCTAACTAACTGGGTGGTGCAAGAAACAGGCGGTCCTAAAATCTATCAACCCGATCCATTTGGACGCGGTAAATCAATGAAAGACAGTCACCCACATCTTAACATCAGTGATCGAGAGTTTGATATTATCAAAACACTATGCTTAGCGACTTTCTATCATTTTAATGTTGGTAACCATGAGATTGATCAACTAATGGATGACTTAGAAAGTTATCGTAAAGTTATCGTAACTAGAAAAGACGAAAAACCATTTACATCAAGACTCAAAAGGGATGGTGTTGAATACCGTACTAAGTAATTAATTATTACGAGATTACAAAAAAAAGGCCAATATATTGTTGGCCTTTTTTACTTATGCCGCTTGTGCCTTCTTAGCGCTTTCTGCCATTGTTTCAGTTAGTCGATGTAAGGATTCTCTCAAGCGAGTAAACTCTTCATCACACAGGCCTGTTTGACACTCCACGTTTTGCTGTGCTTTTGCGACCTGATCTTTAAGATTCTTACCAATATCTGTCAGTTTAATTTCAACAATTCGCTCATCTATACTGCTGCGTGAACGCTCAATAAATCCTGCTGATTCTAATCTTTTTAGCATTGGCGTTAAAGTTGCAGAATTTAATTCCAGACGTTGTGCTATCGAATTTACACTTGTGCCATCTGATTCCCATAATACGAGCATCACTAAATACTGTGTATAGGTCAGCCCAGTATCCTCAAGTGCATTTCTATAAGCTCTTGTTAGGGCATGCGAGGCGGCGTAAAGCGCGAAGCATAGCTGATGATCTAATTTAAGATTTTCATATTCATTCATTACAAGTACCTGTAAAGTTTGGCTAGAGTTTAACCCATATTACGCAGGTAGTTAATGATTAGTGAACTAAAAGTAATCTCGTTAATTATCTAAATCACATTTTACGTTTTAACTTAAGGAATTAGAAAAGTATTAGATAAAAAGACTCATTGTAAACAGATATTGCTCACCAGAAGAGACGAAAAAGAGAACTGGGTGTTTCAACTTATTAATTAGCTAGTCATATTGATTCATTAATAAATCAAAGCGATTATAGAAACTAGCAAAGCGCCTATTGATATAAAGATTGAAATCCAACCTCGAATATCACTTGGTTTATTTTGACGACGTATCATTTCGTTTTTAGCTAAGTGCCAATCACCAGTATTTTCTTTGTAACCAGACCAATGATGCACTAATTGTTCATCAGTCATCGTCTTCAATTGATGTGAAGTAAAAGATGGTTTAAAAGACATCAATTTAATCCTTTATATTTTTTCAATTGTAACCACATACTTTCATACACAGCATTAGAAAATTCTGAGCTTTCTACCATTATTGCTCTAGGATCTTCGTTATTTATATCTCCAGTTCTAGATATAAATTCGCCAGCTTTTTGCCTATTATCTGCTCCCTACAGATTCGTTTAGTTTGGATTTTCTAGACTTAGCTGCTCAGAAAGAAGGTTTGGCAAGACAAACTAAGGCCAAGCAAAAAGCTATTCAGCTGGGCTCAGAAGAATTTATGCTGGCTTCTCATGGCACTGGAAGTGGTTATCCTTATTTGATTGAAAATGAAGTTTTCAGTATCCAATTCGGTGAATTCAATCAGCCTAATTTCTTCGTTAAATTTCGTAGTTTTGCCTTATGGCACTACGGTGCAAAAGCCTTACATGATCGTTTCATGGCTTGGGCTGAATCTATTGGCATGGCTCCATCCCAGCCAGAGCGGCTCTCCCGCATTGATTACGCTTTTGATTATTACTTACCAGAGATAGATTTCAATGCTGATAGCTTTATATCCACAGCAGAGAAAGATAACCAATATCGTAAAAATGGGAAAGTTCAGAACTTCAAATTTGGTACTGATGATATTGGCATGCGCCTCTATAACAAGGTCGATGAAATAAATGAGAAAAGTCAAAAAACTTGGTTCTTTGATTTATGGGGTATTGATCACGATGTATGGCGTGCTGAGTTCCAAGTCAGGAAAGGCATACTCAGGCAATTTGGTATCACCTCAGTTGGAAGTTTGCTAGAACGTCAAGGCGATCTCATGCGCTTTCTAGTCAAAGAACATACGACATTAAGAATTCAATCTAGCGATACCAATCGCTCACGCTGGTCTATGCATCCTCTATGGCTCGACTTGATTGAACGAGTGAATGAGATGCAAGGCTTAGGAGTGGCGCGGGAGCTTAACGAGCTTGCCTTACTCGAAGAACGACTGACTAGAATTTCTATTAGCGTATTAGGTTACGTTAAGAGGGTTGCAGCGATTGATGCCATCTATAAAGGTGCAGAAAATGAGAAGTCATATATAGATGAAGCTTTCACTAATTTACAGAATCGTATTATGGAAATATACGATCCGCTTTCTTGGCAAATGGATGTCAATAAGCGCATAAAAGAAATGAAGCTGGGCGAATGGTAACGCAACATTTATACAAGGCGATCTTATTGTTGCTAAATGCACGCAAGAATAAGATTCTTACCTATGCAAAAGTTGGCTTGTCAGAAAGTCAATACATTGCTTTTAGAAGCCTAGTGTTGGATGAGCTTGGGCAAAAAGGTTTAGAGTCAGAATTAAGTAAATTACTAGGTGAAGGAAATCACTCAGTAAAAAATGGGAATGGGCGAGAATAGATTGTGCACGAAAGGGGGTGCCATCATGATTGAGCAAAGAGATCATCGAATTGCTAATCGTCGCCTATCTACCGATAAACGACCAAACTATTAACGAATCTGAGTTAAAACATATCAGTGTATTTTTTGCTGAAATATTAGTTGAAATGCTGCTGCATATATGGTAGGGCTTCCACAAGTTTGAAGCCTCTTTAAGTAAAGTCTAGCAGAGTAGGGAGTTTGATTATTTGAGCTTGCATCAAGGTGGCAAATAACATGCCTATGGTTATAAATATTAGAACCCATTGAGCAAAATTCATTGATTTATGCCTTCGGTCCTCTTCCTCATAATCATCTAGCGCCTTAAATGCATGCCCAGTTAATTCGTAGTTTCCATTAATTCGTCTTAACTCATCGGTATCTACTAAGCCCATAAGTAACGCTTCTATCCTGGAAGCTTCTTTGTTGAAATCGGGATGTACAAAAACTTTCATTGAATACATTGAATTCATCACTTCGATATAAGAAAACCCGCCGTTGTAATTGGTGAAATTATCTACTAGAAGCTTTAGAAACTCATGTCTTTTCTTGGAAGCTAGGCTGCGTTGATTGAAAAAAACTGAGATAAATCACCTAAAAAATTAGTAACAATAACTAACAGTTTAAAAATTATGAATGAGTATAAAAATGTATATACCCCATGTATATCGATCCGGTTGGATTTGTAATAATGGACTATCTCAATGTCTAAATTAATCAATTCATTTTCATCAATAGTCTGTTCATCCACATACTGATTATCGATATAACTTTTGCAGATAAATCCAGCTTCTTCATCATATCTATCAAAACCGTAGAAGTTATTAACGTCTTTTTTGGTGCTCACCCAAAAGCAATTATTTTTTCTAGCTTCTTCGCCACTAGTAGAAACTGAACCTCCACAATGTATATCTAACAGTTTTTTAAGAATGAACTTGTGGGCTTGAATATTTGAAGTTCTAAGGAAGTCTTTAAATTTATTTTTTAGTTTTATCATAATGATTAGCTACCTTAATTTCTTAACTGAAATGATAAGTTTTGCTTAGCAAATTAGGGTAGATAATAAACAATTAAAAAATATTGCTAGGTAGTTTTTTGCTGGTCAAACTACAGTAATTTAGTTCAGAACTAATTAATATGAAGTCGATTATGAAGAAAATGCTTACATAGGTGCTTACATTCTCATGAGAGCTGCAGACGTAAAAAGGGGCTGTATTTCTACAGCCCCTTAGATACTGGCTCCTCGACCTGGGCTCGAACCAGGGACACACGGATTAACAGTCCGTTGCTCTACCGACTGAGCTATCGAGGAATCGGTGAAGGCGTGATAATACTGGCTAAGCGGTGTTTGGTCAATCATTACTACACATAATTTAAAGGTAATTAAGTGAAAAAAATTAAAATAATATTTATGGTTTTATTAGCATTATTTAGTGTGTTGATTATTCTGCCTTTTTTAATTCCGGTAGAAACTTATTTGCAACAAGCTGAAGAAATCGCGAGCGAAAAACTTAAAACCAAAGTACAACTTGGTAACGGTCATTTAACTTTTTTACCGAGCATAGGCCTGGCGATTGACGATATTAAAGTTGGCGATAATGATGAAGTGAGGATTGAAAAAGTCACTGTTGTTCCTACAATTAGCTCAATATTTTCTGATTTTAAAACAGTGGATATTCATATTACGAATCCTGTCTTTAAAAAATCAGCCTTGGAGATTCTTTCGGCCTTGACCCAGAACAAGTCAAAAGAAAGTGCCTCTAGTCCCGTTAATCTTCGCACCATCTATATTGACGATTTAATGGTGCTCTGGCCCGAAAAGAAATGGCCGTTAATTGACGCGGAAATTGCATTTATTGATAGTACACAACTTCAATCTGCAAAATTAGAAACGCAAGATGGGCATTTGCAATTGTATGTGGCTCCTGAAGGACCGCTACAAAAAATTACTTTGGACGTTAAAGACTGGATATCGCCAATCAGCCTGCCATTACTGATTGATTCCGGCAAAATGACGGGCACTTTAAGCGAGGGCGTATTGGATATCACGCATATTGATTTATCGCTTTACCAGGGCAAGTTAAAAGGCAATACAAAACTCACTTGGGGAAAAGACTGGCAACTCAATGGAAAATTAGACATAAACAAGTTAGCGGTTGAAAAACCCAGCAAGTTGGTGAGCCAATCTGTTTATTTAAGCGGCGACTTATTTGGCAAAGGCCAGTTTTCAGCGTCAGCCAAAGATGCAGGGGGCATAGCCGAAAAAATGCAAGCTAACTTCAAGTTTAATATCAATGATGGTGTTTTGCATGGAATGGATTTAATGAAAATGGCAAGCTTGTTAGTGAAGCAAAACCAAAAAGGCGATATGACCCAATTTGAAGAGCTTTCAGGCGTACTTAAAACATCTGGCAAGCAGTATCACTTGCGGAATTTGAAAGTGAGTTCTGGCTTGCTAGCAGGTAGTGGTCAAATTAAAGTGATGCCGAATAAAACGCTGGATGGTGAAGTTGATGTGGAGGTAAAAAATAGCGTTAGTCTTGCAGCCATCCCGCTGATTGTTTCGGGTACGGTTAAAAATCCGGTGATCTATCCTTCAAAAGCTGCAATCGCAGGCGCCGTGGCAGGGACAGCATTGCTTGGCCCTGGGGTGGGAACAAGTTTAGGCATGAAAGCCGGTTCAGCACTGAATAGAATTAAAGATAGTTTTGGCAGTCAGAATCCGTAAAGGAGATTGCACATGTTTGAAATGTCCATACCATGGTGGGAGCTCATCTTAAGAGCAGTGGCGATTTATCTATTCTTGATTTTTCTTTTGCGTATATCGGGCAAAAGACAGATTGGTGAACTATCTCCATTCGACCTAGTGCTGTTACTCATCATTTCAAATGGAGTAGAGAATGCCATGAACGGTGGTGATGATTCTTTGATAGGTGGGCTTATCCTAGCCACTACACTTATCGTGATCAATTATGGGGTGGGAGTGATCAGCTATAAAAATAAGCGCGTGGAAAAGCTGATTGAAGGCAGACCGCAGGTGTTGGTACACGAAGGCAAAATTTTCGAAGACGTCATGGCAGAAGCCAAGCTAACCCGATTGGAACTTGATACTACTTTACGCCAATCAGGCTTTTTCGATCTTCATGAGGTTAAGTTGGCCATCCTGGAAACGAATGGTAAAGTAACTGTGCAGGGCTATGAAAAAAAACCTAAACATTAAAAAAGGCCTTTACCAGGCCTTTTATTTTAAAACCATAATACTTAATAGTTTAGTGCTTTTTCAATACGATCGAGTGCATTTCTTAAGTTATCCATAGACGTTGCAAACGAAATCCTGAAATAGCCTTCAGCACCAAATGCCGAGCCGGGCACTACGGCAACATCAAAAGATTCCAGTAAATATTCCGCAAATGCCATATCTGTTGCCGCACTGATTTTTCCGGCTTTATGTAAGCTTGCGATTGCAGCACGCGCGTCCGGGAAAGCATAAAAAGCACCACCTGCCATCAAGCAACTTAAGCCTGGCATTTTGTTAAACCGTTCCACCACATATTGATGGCGTTCTTTGAACGCTGTGACCATCGGTTTAATACAATCCTGTGAGCCCTCTAGCGCAGCCTGGGCTGCTACTTGGGATATTGAAGTCGGATTGCTGGTGGATTGGGATTGCAATATTTCCATCGCTTTGATGATGTAAGCCGGTCCAGCCGCATAACCAATGCGCCAGCCGGTCATTGAATATGCTTTTGAAACACCATTAAGTACGATACAGCGATCTTTAAGGCCAGGTGCAGCATTGAGGATATTATAAAACTTGTCACCGGTAAGGTTTACATGCTCATACATATCATCTGTTGCAACCAATACATGCGGATGCTTCAGCAATACTTCGCCTAAAGCTTTCAGTTCATCATAGCTATACACTGTCCCTGTTGGATTGGATGGTGAGTTGATCATGAACAGCTTGGTTTTAGGTGTAATTGCAGCTTCTAATTGGGTTGGAGTCAACTTGAAGCCTTGTTCAATGCCGCACTCCACAATCACCGGTGTGGCTTCTGCGACTAATGCAATATCTGCATAAGAAACCCAGTAAGGTGCCGGCACAATCACTTCATCACCTTTATTGAGTACTGCCAAGCACAAGTTGAAAATGGTTTGCTTACCGCCCACGCCTACAATCACTTCATTGATTGCATAGTCAAAACCATTTTCATTTTTGAATTTATTGACGATTGCTTTTTTAAGGCTAGGAATGCCTGATACGGGCGTGTATTTAGTAAAACCGTTATCAATCGCAAGCTTCGCTGCATCTTTAATATGCTGAGGCGTATCGAAATCAGGCTCACCAGCGGCTAATCCAATAATAGAGCGGCCCTCCGCCTTATATTTTCCAGCTTTTGCAGTAATGGCCAGGGTAGGCGATTCTTTGATGGCTTGAACGCGTGTGGATAAGATGGAGGATGCTGAAGGTTGTGACAAAATG
>PERG01000002.1 GCA_002928535.1 Methylotenera sp.
CACAAAGCTGTCAACTGACTTTTAGTGCTTTTATTTAGCTTTTATTTTTGGCAAAGCTGCGCGCAGATAATAAGCCATTGATAGCAATGTTAAAAAAGCCGCGAAAGCGATTAATACCTGGCCATAAAATTTAATTTCGAAATTACCAAAGGCACCCAGATTAAGGTCATCCCAATACAGCAAAAACAGAATCGCGATCATCTGAGCCGCTGTTTTGATTTTACCCACCATCGCGACACTGACCTTACTGCTTTGTCCTTCTGTCGCCATCCATTCTCGTAAAGCGCTAATGGCAATTTCCCGCCCGATGATGATTAAGGCAATCACAGCGCCAACACGTTCAAACTCAACCAGCACCAGCAAAGCTGCAGCCACCATAAGCTTGTCTGCGACGGGATCCAGGAAGGCGCCAAACGCAGAGGTTTGATTTAATTTACGAGCTAGATAACCATCCAGCCAATCCGTAAAAGCAGCAAAGGCAAAAATAGCCGTCGCTGTGACATTTACCCATTGCGCTGGAAATTCGCCCAAACCTAATGGATTACCGGGCAGATAAAACACGCCGACGAAGACTGGGATCAATAAAATACGCAGCCATGTAAGCATGGTGGGAATATTGCACGTCATTAACAAAACTTTCTCAATGTAATTCGCCGTAAATTTTTTCCGCTAAGCTGAAGCTTATACCTTCTACTTGTGCGATTTCGTCAATACTAGCATTTTTTACGCCATCTAACCCACCAAACCTCGTTAGCAGCGCTTTACGCCGCTTTGCGCCTATACCTTCAATATCTTCCAGGCTGGAATGCAGGCGAGCCTTGGCGCGTTTAGCCCGGTGGCCGGTGATAGCAAAACGATGCGCTTCGTCGCGAATCTGTTGCAATAAATGTAAGCCACGATTGTCTTTTTCAAGATTAAGCATTTCACCTGTATCAGAAAAAATCATGGTTTCCAAACCCGGCCTACGTTCTTCACCTTTGGCAATACCAACTAACAAAATATCCTCAAGGCCAACTTCATGCATGACCTCAATCGCAATGCCTAGCTGGCCTTTGCCGCCGTCAATGAAGATCAAGTCAGGACGCACGCCCTCGCCTGCTGCGACTTTTTTGTAGCGCCGGGTGAGGACATCCCGCATGGCGGCATAATCGTCCCCTGGCGTGATACCGGTGATGTTGTAGCGACGATATTCACTATTCTGCATATCGCCCCGATCGAACACCACGCAACTTGCGACTGTCGCTTCGCCCATGGTGTGGCTGATGTCAAAACATTCGATGCGTTCCGTACTATCTGGTAATCGTAAGGCTTCACGCAAAGCGAGCAGTTTAGCGGCCTGATTGGCAGAAGTGGACGCACGCTGACTTAGCGCCAACTCTGCATTGGTCTGTGCCATTTTCAGCCAGACACGCTTATCACCAATCGCATTAGTATTAATGCGGATTTTACGATTGCATTGCTCACTTAAAGCTTCTTCCAGCGTTTCAGTCTCAATTTTCACGCCAATGACAATGAGTGGCGGAGTGTTATGCGGAATGTAATGTTGCGAGATAAAAGCTTCAACGCTAGCTTCCAAGCTTTCTCCCTCTGAATTCTTAGGCATATAACTTTTATCACCGAGGTGCCTGCCGCCTCGGATCATCACCAGATTAATACAATGCTGGCCTTGTAGTTCGGCACAGGCAATCACGTCAGCGTCAGATACATTGAAGTCACTGACGAACTGTTTGGCTTGGACTTGCCGTAACGCTTGCATACGATCACGAAAAACCACAGCGCGCTCATAATCCTGACTTTCAGCCGCAGCATTCATCTGCACGCCCAATGCATCAATCACCTCATTGGTTTTACCTGTTAAGAACAATGCCGCCTGATGCACATCGTTGCGATAATTTTCTTCTGAAATTAAATTAACGCAAGGTGCAGTGCAACGCTGGATTTGGTGCTGTAAACAGGGGCGGCTGCGATTGGCAAACACGGTATTTTCACAAGTGCGCAATTTAAATACTTTTTGCAGCAACTGGATACTTTCACGTACCGCATAAGAGCTTGGGAATGGTCCGAAGTACTGGTTACCTTTGCGTTGCGCACCGCGATGGAAAGCTAACCTTGAAAAATTATCCCCCGTTAAAGTGATATAGGGATAAGACTTGTCATCCCTAAACAACACGTTGTAACGCGGCATCAAGCCTTTAATCAGGTTATTTTCAAGTAGCAAAGCCTCGGCCTCGCTACGGGTCACTGTCGTTTCTATCTTGGTGATATGGCTCACCATCATACTGGTGCGTGGACTTGAGAGATTCTTGTTGAAATAAGAGGAAACACGCTTTTTGAGGTCACGCGCTTTTCCCACATAAATTACTTCATCTGCCGCATTAATCATGCGATAGACGCCAGGCAAATTAGGCAGATTTTTTAAGATGGGTTTGGGATCAAACATGTAAATATTTTATCAGTTATATTTTTAGAGCGTTGGTAACTTCTATTAAGACGAATAGAGACTGATGTTAAATGAATTAATCTCACTATTTAACCTTCATACAATTGTAATAAATCGGGTGCATCGTTAATTTATATTCGACAAATAATTGAGTCATAAAAGGAAGATCATGAAAATCAGAGCTGCCAAGGAAGAGTATTTAAAAATTGCCGAACATTTAACTGCCGACCAAAAAGACAGATTGCTTTGCAGGATGCGGGGTAAATTAACGCGACGCATAGAAGAAAAAAAGCTTCGCACGACTGAAGCATTAGCGATTCAACTCGAAATGGAAGATGCCGACCTTGCGGAATGGCGCGAAAAGATGAGCGAAATTAAAGCAAAAGATAAATCCAAGAAGAAAGATTAGAGCCGCACTCGACCTATTTTTCGCTGGTGGAAATGCGGCTTATCCAGCTGAGCAAAGGATGTCATTGCTCAATATCCTGTTCGGTCAAAGATCTACGCATATTCCAAAGATACTTAAGCCTTGTTCTGCTGCAGACACATAATAAATATCTATTTACATTATTTCAAATTCGTTTCTGTCTTAATTTTGACATATTTACTGCGTAATATTTAATCGTTTTATTGCATCTCCTGCACCCTCTTTGAGCGCTTAGGCGCTCTTTTTTTATCAAGTGCATACTTACAAGTTAGATGCTATTTAAATAATGAATTTAAATTCTAATTAATTGAGCATGACTTAATTAAGTGTTGTTTTATGGAAGATATTTATGATTCTAAAAACCTACAATGTGCTTATCTTAGGCACGCATAATTCAGCAAGAAGTATTATGGCCGAGGCCCTATTTAACACCACAGGGGATGGAGTTTTTAAAGCATATAGTGCTGGTAGCTCACCTGCTGGGGTGGTAAATCGTTTTGGTGTTGAAGAAATTAGAAATACTGGCTATCCAATAAAAAACTTAAGAAGCAAAAGTTGGAATGAGTTTCTACTGCCCCGATCACCCACCATGCATTTTGTAATTACGGTCTGCGATGAGCTAGTAAGTCAGCCTCTACCAGTTTTCCGGGGAAACCCGATGAAGGCCCATTGGGGATTTGAAGACCCAACTGCTATAGGTGGTTCTTTTGAAGAAAAGAAAGAGGCTTTTAAAAAAGCTTTTCAACAAATACGCAATCGCGTTGATCTATTTACAGCGCTTCCATTAGCACATTTGGATCAAGTGGCTTTAGACCAAGGAATGGCAAAATGGCAAAAGCAGTTCGACCTAAGCTCTGTTCAAGTCAGCCATAACTTAAATCCATAAAAAATAGGCACCAGTAGGAACCGGGGAATTCTTACTTTCCGCCTTGGCTTCTAATCCACGCAATTACCCTTAAGGTTTCATCAGGGGATAGTCCGTTACTATGATTGCCTGGATCCATTATCCCTTGACCTTTGCCGCTCATCCCGCCATTCGTGCCCGCATAAATAATTTCGAACATGCCCTTATCTGTTGCGCTCTTGGCGTGATTAAATCTTGGGCCTGTAAGGCCAGCAGCGGTCTGGCCCTGAGCTTGGGCACCATGGCATTGTGCACAGGAATAAGTCTGGTAATGCTTTTTCCCGCTCGCAATCGCTTCTGCGTTTCCAGTGTATGGATTTACACCGGTACTCAAGAATTTTTTGGATTGCTCCGTATTAAATAGCTTGGAATCTATTTTTAAGGGCTGGCCAGTCTTGGTATCAACAAAACTTTGGTCGGCATAAGAAAGCCCATTGGCAAATAACAACGGAATACTCAAGCTGAGTAATAGGGATTTGATAGTTTGGGTCTGCATATCTATCTCCTTGCCAGATAATTATTAAGCTTCCCAGAACTATTGAGAGTCCAATCACGCTGTTAGAGTTCCTTCGCTTGATTTTGCTTAGATGTGCGTTACCGCAAATAGAGGAATTGTTTGATGGGTAACCAGCCTTAAGGCTGGTTACACAGGTGAAGATTATCTGTTGGAAGAGAATTAATTAGACAAACACGCCTTCATAAAAGCCTTGCGTGCATCGCCTTTTAATTTAATGGCCTCAGGTTTGGCATTACACGTTTTCATTTTATTTTGCTGAGACGTCAAGCCATTAGCATCTGCTTTTAAGCAATTGCTCATAAAGGTTCTACGTGCATCACCTGCCAGCTCTTTTTTAGCGGCATCCTCATTGCAAGTTTTCATCTTATTCTGTTGGGCAGTTAGGGTCGGTTTGCTCTTGAGGCAATTACTCATAAAAGCTGTGCGGGCCTCGCCTTTTAACTGCTTGGATGATGCTTCCGTATTACAGGTCTTCATTTTATCCTGTTGCGTCGTATTGACTTGAGCCATTGCAATGGCATTGATGGAACAAGCAAAGAGAACGATCGATACGAGTAAAGTTTTCATGTTAGCTGTCCTTAATTAATACCCAAATTAACACCCAAATTAACACCCAAATTAATATCAAGTGAGCGGAATGAAACATTCAAATTCAGATGATGTGCCTCACGCGCTTTTGCTAAATCTAACATAAGCCTATGTGAAAACAAAGTCACTCAGTGGAAGCTTATAGTTAAAGTAACGTGTAAATTTGGTCGCATCCACCGCTTGCCAAAAACGGCAATAAAAAAGCTGATTCCTGGGAATCAGCTTTGAGGTTTAATCTTGCAATGGTTATTCTGAAATTTTCTTCAGGTTTTCTAAGCCAGATTTGAAAATACCGCCAATGGCCGCTTTAGCTGCAGCATCATCTTGACCCGCAGCGCCTGGGTTTGCCGGGTCTTTGCGTTTAAACATTGAACGCCATGTGACGAGACTCTTACCTTCACCCGCTGCTTCAACTTTTAATGTTGCACCATATTCGCGTACGGGTAACACACTGTCTGAAATCTCATATTTCATGGTCATGCCAGCTGCATCATAAGTAGTTAACACTTCATTAATAGCGCCACCATCTTGAGTGGTTAATGTACGGATAGCCCCTACTTCTTCAGCCTTACCACTATTAATAGTGGTTTTGGCTATTGCGGGATGCCAGCTCATGTCACCAAAATTGCCAATTTTTGCCCACACTTTATCTGGCGTAGCATTGATCTCGATACTTTCCTTCAAGCGGATTGTTTCATCGATAGCGGCTTGGGCAGTGCTTGTTAAACCGAATGCCGACAGCAGCAGCATTGCAAAAAATTTACTCATGAAATACCTCAAAAATTTGATTAATAAAAAGCCCGCAATAGGCGGGCTAAAATATACAACAGTTCTGAAACAATTAACTCGGTCAAATTAAAATAATGTAGTTAAAAGTATCAATCGTTTAGCTATATATTCACGATATTTGGCCGCCCTACTCATCTAGCAATTGACCGGCAATCGCCCAATCCTCATAAGCCACTTCTTCAAACGTGATGTAAGTGTAGGATTTAGGCTTGTTGGCCACACGCTCCAGCGTTTCAGTAATCTCTTTGGCGATCTGCTGCTTTTGCTCGCGGGTGACACTACCGGCCAGCTTAATGTTGACATAAGGCATGACGAAACTCCTTTCGATTAATGAACATGCGAATTGTGACCCGTTTTACCGTGTAAGGTTTGCCAGATGTCCCGTATGAGGTTGAGCGTGAACACCAGCAATAGCACAGAAATCAACAAAGATAAGATCGGGTCGATCAGCATCCAGCCGCTTAAGTAAATTACCAGGCCCGCGGCAATGGCTGCGACTGAGCCTAGTACATCACCCAACACATGCAGGAGTGCCGCCCGGTTGTTCAGGCTATCTCCATGATGATGCGCCTGGTGATGCAGCTGCTTTGCCACGATCAAGTTCACAATGAGGCCAATAATAGCAATGATCATCACTTCAAAACCTTGCACAGGTTGCGGCGCTTTAAATCTGTCAATCGCTTCAAAAATAATAAATCCAATCACAATGAGCATGGTTAATGCATTAATGATGGATACCGCTAATTCTGCGTAGCTCACCCCAGAAGCATACCGTGCAGGGTGCGGCCGTTTGCTCATAAACACCCCTACCCATGCCAGGCCTAAAGCGGCTACATCGGTAAACATGTGTCCGGCATCACTTAGTAAAGCCAATGAGCCTGTCCACCAGCCTCCTATCACTTCAATAATGGCAAATACCAAAATCAGGAAAAAAGGGATTACGTAATGGTGGTGCGCTTCATGCGCTGATGAGGGTTGCTTAGACATGTCTTATATTTTGGGATCTAGTATTTTAGGTAGTTTAGATTAATAAATTAGAATAAGTATTTGTATTCTTAAATCCCATTAACTTAATTAGCGCTTTGATGTACTGCTTAGCAGGAACTTAGTTTTCACGGCTTATGACTAATGGTTTATTTGTGATGCATTTGATTAATCGCAACATCACAATGTATAGATTTTAACACCCCAATTACTAATCAATATAGGCAATCAATTTTGATACGAGCGCTGCACTTTAATATCAGCGCTACACTTAATAAATGAGGGATACATGATGAAAACCAATTTAGCCATAATGACTGCTGCTACTGCCTTAATGACAAGCCTGACACTCCCAAGTATCGCCTTAGCGGCCGAAAAAACGGTTGAGGTCCACAAGATTAGTCCGACCGGTATAGGCGAAGCCATCGGCACCATTAAATTTTCAGATAACGAAAGTGGCCTGGTACTAATGCCAGACCTCAAAGGCTTGGCACCTGGTTCACATGGCATTCATATTCACACCAACCCAAGTTGCGATGCTGGCTTAAAAGATGGGAAAATGGAAGCAGGCCATGCTGCCGGGGGCCATTATGATCCGCAAAGCTCAAATAAACATGAAGGCCCTAAAGGCGCTGGTCACCATGGTGATTTGCCCGTGCTTGCGGTCGCTAAGGATGGCTCCGCTACCCAGCCTTTAATTGCGCCGCGGTTAAAATTGTCGGATGTCATTAATCGCTCCGTCATCATCCACGAAGGCGGTGATAATTATAGTGACAAACCTAAGCCATTAGGCGGCGGTGCCGGACGTATTGCTTGCGGTATAATTCAATAAATCAGGAAAGCATACACTGACGCATTAAAAACGGTAGCTAGCGAATTTCCCGGTCACAATTTCCATCAAAACTTAGGTCAAGCTGCTTAAATAAGCAGCTTGATTCAAAACTCACAAAAAGAACGTAATGCTCAGTTACCGCCACGCCTTTCATGCAGGCAATCATGCTGATGTTTTAAAGCATTGTGTTTTGAGACTAGTGCTCGAATACATGCTGCAAAAAGACAAACCTTTCAGTTACATCGACACACATGCAGGTGCTGGTTTATATAGCCTGGAAGAAGGTTATGCAGCGCAAAATGCAGAGCATAACCAAGGCATAGACAAACTGATTGCTGCGGATAATCTCCCGCCACCGTTAGCGGAATATGTGACGCAGATTCTTGCATATAGCAATAATGGCACCCGCCTTTACCCTGGCTCACCTTTAATTGCCCAGGATTTATTGCGTGCGGATGACCGCATGCGTTTGTTTGAGCTGCATCCCACTGACCTGGAATTGCTACTGGACAATTTTCGCGGTCAAGGCAAGCAAGTCAAGATTGAGAAAGCCAATGGTTTTGCCGGCATAAAAGCCTGCCTGCCTCCTCCTTCACGGCGCGCTGTGGTATTGATTGATCCACCTTACGAAGATAAGCAGGATTACCAGTATGTCGTGGATTGTGTTCAAGATAGCCTAAACCGTTTTGCGACGGGCACTTATATGGTCTGGTATCCCCTATTACAGCGTCCTGAACCGCAGGAGATGGTGAGAAATCTCAAAAAACTAAACACTGAGAATTGGCTGAATGTAACTATGACCATTGAATCGCCCTCTAGTGATGGCTACGGCATGTACGGTAGCGGCGTGTACATCATCAACCCACCCTGGACCTTGCCAGAGACCTTGAAAACTATCATGCCAGTGATGACGCAATTATTAGGCTTGGATGAGGCTGCACATTACGCGCTGGATTACCAAATTGCTTAAGCGAATTTTAATGAGGTTCCTTATTTAAGGACTGAATAATTACACCCGATGTCATCAATTTCATCACAGTTAGCTGATACAATTTTCGATTTTTAACCCCGTATAAACGAATAAGGCTTTTAAAATATGCAACAAAACAATAGACCAACTCCTACTGAATACAAGCAAAGCAACATTATGACCAATATTCTTTTTGGAAGCCGTTGGCTGCAATTACCGCTTTATTTAGGCTTGATCGTCGCACAAGCAGTGTATGTATTTTTCTTCGGGGTAGAGCTTTACCATTTGGTAGGCAAGGCCACACAGCTAGTCGAGGCTGACATTATGCTGATCGTCTTGGGTTTGATCGACGTGGTGATGATTTCCAACTTGTTGATAATGGTGATTGTCGGCGGCTACGAAACGTTTGTGTCGCGCTTGAACCTAGCTGGTCATCCGGATGAGCCGGATTGGCTGTCTCATGTAAATGCCAATTTGCTTAAGGTGAAACTAGCGACTGCCATTATCGGCATTTCTTCAATTCATCTGCTAAAAACTTTTATCAATGCGGCTAATCTTTCTCAAGAAGTGATGATGTGGCAAACCATTATCCATATCACGTTTGTAATCTCAGCCGTGGCCATAGCATATATCGATAAGCTGATGGCGCATTCCGAAAAATAACTATAAAACCAGCATAAAAAAGGGGTTAAGTCCAAGAACAATTATCTTGCGATTAACCCCTTTACGCCTTGTAGCCAACCAATACTTAGACTTAAAAGACCTTAAGTACTTTGCGTTGATTATTATCGTCACTTTTCAAGAAGAAGTCTTCCACCGCAATCGTGCGTTCATTCTCAGTTTCTACAACCACTCGCCATTTGCCATATTGCACATTCTGCTTAAAGGTGTAGCCGCGGAAACCATTATTACGGCCGCCATTAAGCTCAAAACCAATGCGCTCTGTAGATTGCCAGCCCATGTTTGGGTCAAGGTATTGCCAGCGGTGATATAGCTTGGTTTTTAGGCCTGCGGGTGCAAATATGGCCGAGATGCAATACACTTTATCCCCTGGTTTGATATGGACTATCCTTGTCGCGAAGTATCGCCAGAATTGAAATAGCGGTGCTTTATCCATCTCCAGCACATACTTACCTTCCACTTTTTCAAGATGCGTGCCCACGGCCATATCACGTTTGACTAATGGCACGGGGGGAATCACATCAAATACATAAGCAGACGCCACAATAATGGCAATGAGATAGGTTGGGTAAATTCGCCCTAGGTGTGGAGACACACTGCGTTTTAAAGCCGCCGTGATAAACAATGCCAGTAAGATACTAATGTAGAACCATACCCAATGCACGCTACCAAGAATATAGGGCAAGACAAAATTCAGCAGCAAAATCAGGCAAAAACCAAATAGCGTCCAGATGACAGTAAAGCGTTTGTAATGGTTTTCCAGGAATTCATTTGCAATCAGTAATGCGGCTAATATCAGCGACCAGAATAAAGCAGTCAGGTGCGATGCACTTTTGAAATACAGAATAAACAATGCACAGAACAAGCTACCAAACAGGAACTGGAGTAGTAAATATGGCAGGCGATCTTTTAAAGGTGCATCACTTTCCATTGGATGGGTAGCTAAAGTAGTAGCCGCTGCATTGTTTCGCAGCAGATTGGATTTATGTACTAGCCACATAATGATAGGAATCGTACCTAATAAATAGACCGATAGAATCAGCAGGTCAATGGCATTCACCCGCTGACCTATGGTCATAGCATCCCATACAAATCCGCCAAAGAACGCGAGAGCTGGTAGATATTTTTTGCTAGATAAGTTCAAATGATTACGCTACAGGTTATCTGATCAAATGAGAAAGAACAAAGCCAATTACAATACCCACGATTAGGGTAATAGTTAATCCACGATAAGTCAGTACATCCTTGGAATAACCGCGTTTGATGGCGATAAATGAAATCAAATAGCCGATACCGTTGATCAGCCACACTAGTGGAATTGATAAAATCTTGATCACCAGCGGGCCGATGATCGGCACCAGGCCGACCACACCAACGCCCCAGGCAAAAGCGCCGGACACTACGGCCACCACCAGCGCGAAACTCGCTACTACTAACTCATCGATCTGGTAATGAATCCCCAGTCCGATGATCAGCAATATCAGCACGATAGACAAGGTCATGAAGCGCCAGTGCTTCATATCAGGTTTGGCGAAAATCTTTTCCGCCGTCAGCTTTTCAAAGCCTTTTTGGATGATTTTTTTCAAATTGGTTTCAAATTGCGCTAGGCGATTTCCGCAATCGGAATAATTTTCTTAGCCTTAGCCATGCTTTCAGAATAATCTGGCATTTGGTCAAAGTTTAGATATTTGTAAATTTCGGCCGTATTTTGCAATTTATTACCGACCGTTTCCAGGTATTCAGCATGCGATGGCATGCGACCTAGCTTAGCGCATACTGCCGCCAACTCGGCTGAGCCTAAGTAAACACGTGCATCTTTACCCATGCGGTTATCAAAGTTACGTGTACTGGTGGAGAATACCGTCGCTTTATCGGCCACACGTGCCTGGTTACCCATACATAGTGAGCAGCCCGGCACTTCGGTACGCGCACCCGCTACACCAAATACAGAATACACACCTTCGTCACGCAACTGGTTTTCATCCATCCGTGTAGGTGGTGCAATCCATAACCGTGTCGGGATATTGCCGCTGCCTTCCAGCACTTTTGCCGCTGCGCGGTAATGGCCGATATTGGTCATGCAGCTGCCGATAAAGACTTCATCAATCTTGTCGCCCACTACGGCTGACAATGGCTTGATGTCATCCGGGTCATTAGGGCAAGCGACCAATGGCTCTTTTATTTCATTCAAGTCGATCTCAATAACATGCGCATATTCAGCATCAGCATCCGGCTCCAGCAACTCCGGCTTCGCCAGCCATTCCTGCATTTTGCCGATACGACGTTGCAAGGAACGTGCATCTTCATAACCGTTATCGATCATATTCTGCATGAGCACGATGTTAGAGGTCAGAAACTCGATCACCGGCTCTTTATTCAAGCGCACGGTACAACCATTGGCTGAGCGTTCGGCTGAAGCATCGGCAAACTCAAATGCCTGCTCGACTTTCAGATCCGGCAAACCTTCGATTTCCAGGATACGGCCATTGAATACATTCTTTTTACCTTGCTTACCTACGGTTAACTCACCGGCTTGGATGGCCGCATAAGGAATTGCATTCACGAGGTCACGCAAGGTAATGCCAGGCTGCATTTCACCTTTGAAGCGCACCAATACCGATTCCGGCATATCCAGTGGCATGGCGCCCATCGCCGCGGCAAACGCCACTAAACCGGATCCTGCCGGGAACGAGATACCAATCGGGAAACGGGTATGGGAATCGCCGCCGGTACCTACTGTATCTGGCAGGATCATGCGGTTTAACCATGAGTGGATCACGCCATCACCCGGGCGCAAGGACACACCGCCACGGCTGGACATGAATTCCGGCAAGCTATGCTGCAATTTGATATCGACCGGCTTTGGATACGCTGCGGTATGACAGAAACTTTGCATCACCAGGTCTGCACTGAAGCCTAAACAAGCCAGTTCTTTCAGCTCATCGCGGGTCATGCCCCCAGTAGTGTCTTGTGAGCCCACAGTAGTCGCTTTAGGCTCGCAATAAGTACCAGGGCGAACGCCAGTACCTTCGGGTAAACCGCAAGCACGACCCACCATTTTCTGTGCAAGTGTGTAACCTTTACCTGAATCTTTAGGTGCAATTGCAGTGATAAAAATTGTTGGTGCGGGCATGCCTAAACTTGCGCACGCTTTCGTGGTTAAGCCGCGACCGATAATCAAAGGAATACGCCCACCAGCGCGCACTTCATCTGCAATGGTCAATGGTGTTAATTCAAATGTGGAAATGACATCGCCCTGCGCATTCAGCACTTTTCCGGTATACGGTTGAATGGTGATGACATCGCCGGTTTGCATTTTCGAAACATCACATTGAATCGGCAAAGCACCAGAATCTTCTGCAGTATTAAAGAAAATTGGAGCAATCTTAGCACCTAGAATCACACCGCCAGTGCGCTTGTTCGGAATGTTCGGGATGTCATTACCCATATACCATTGCAAGGAATTAATAGCGGATTTACGTGAGGAACCCGTGCCGACCACATCCCCAACATAAGCCAATGGTAAGCCTTGTTGTTTCAGACTTTCAATCGTATTTAAACCATCCGGCATTTTATTGATGAGCATCGCTTTAGCATGCAAAGGAATGTCCGGACGGCTCCAGGCATCCTGCGCCGGGCTCAGGTCGTCGGTATTCGTTTCTCCGTCCACCTTGAATACCACCATCTTGATTTCATCCGCCAGGACGGGCGCATTGGTAAACCATTCGGCATTGGCCCAGGATTTAATCAGTTTTTTCGCATGCGGGTTACCGGCCTTCATTTTCTCATCCACGTCATGGAAGGCATCGAACATGAGGATGGTTTGGGATAATGCTTGTACAGCGTTAGCAGCCATATTTGTATCCAGTAAACCAACTAAGGCCTGCACGTTATAGCCACCCAACATCGTGCCTAATAAGCGGACTGCATGTTCAGGACTTACCAAAGGCGACAAAGCTTTACCGCTTGCGACATCGGATAAAAAAGCTGCTTTCACATAAGCCGCCTGATCAACACCTGCAGGCGTGCGATTTTCCAGTAAGTCCACCAATAATGATTCTTCACCCGCTGGCGGATTTTTCAACAGTTCAACAAGTTGGGCAACTTGTTCGGCATTTAAAGGAAGTGGTGGTAATTGTTGGGCTGCACGTTCTTGTACATGCGCGGCATAGGCTTTTAACATGGTTTTGAAGTCTTAAAGTGAAGATTTAACAGAAAAATGATGCTTAATATAAATTCATAGTCATTATACAGCCTGGCTTATCGTTAAGCGCTCGGCCAGCTAAGTGTTTAATACGATCCAGCTTGAACAAACTTCCTGGTCAACTATCCAGCCATTCGCAACAGCTAGTATGTTTTATCCGAATACAACTCTTTAGCAAAAGGCGTACTGCAGCTTTTTCCGCTCGCCGAAGCCTCCCACTTATCCAGCAACTGTTTTTCATAGCCAGCACCGTGTTGCAATTCCAGGAACGCACGGACTTCAAATACGTCGGCAAAGCCATTTTTATCGGTATCCATTCGGCGTACATTATCTTCTAAGCTAGGACCAATATATTTGCCATTAAAATCCGTCAGATAATCCAGCACAGCATCAGCATTGGCCGATGAGGCAAGCGTGGCAAGGCTGAGCCCCAAGGTTACTATCAATAATCGTTTATTCATCGCTTCCCCTACGCTTACTAGAGATGCCCAAGCTACCAGATGCACAAGTTAAGACTAATATTAATTCAAATAGTGCATTAGCGTTCACTGATTCAAATGGCCTGGATGGGAATCTGCATCTGGCCGATTTTTGCTTTCCATAATGCGGGGCCTGTCGTATGTACGCTATTTCCAGCACTATCTACAGCGACCGTTACCGGCATATCCTGCACGGTAAATTCATAGATTGCTTCCATGCCCAAATCTGCAAACGCCAGCACTTCCGCTTTTTTAATGGCCTTGCTGACGAGATAGGCTGCACCACCTACTGCCGTTAAATACACGGATTTATGCTTGGCGATGGTGGCGATGGTGTCATCGCCGCGTTCGGCCTTACCAACCATGCCTAGCAAGTTGCACTTGCCTAGCATCATCTCTGTAAAATCATCCATGCGCGTGGCTGTGGTCGGTCCGGCAGGCCCCACAGCCTCATCACGCACTGCATCCACTGGCCCGACGTAATAAATTAAGCGGTTGGTAAAATCCACCGGTAAAGGCTCGCCCTTCGCCAACAGATTGGCGATGCGCTTATGTGCGGCATCACGCCCGGTCAATAATTTACCGCTTAATAGCAAGGTCTGTCCCGGTTGCCAGGCCTGGATATCGGCTTTGGTAATGGTGTCTAAATTGACGCGTAAAGCAGACTCACTAGGCGTCCAGCTCACATCCGGCCAGTCGTTTAAATTGGGGGCTTCCAGATGGGCCACTCCACTGCCATTCAACTCAAAATGCACATGGCGCGTCGCCGCACAGTTCGGGATGATCGCAACCGGCAGTGAGGCTGCATGCGTTGGGTAATCCAGGATTTTGATATCCAGCACGGTCGCCAAGCCGCCCAGTCCTTGTGCGCCTATGCCTAAAGCATTCACTTTATCGAAGATCTCCAGTCGCAGCTCTTCAATGCGGTTACTCGCACCGCGCGCCTTGAGTTCATGCATATCTATGGGCGCCATCAGTGATTCTTTCGCCAGCAACATGGCTTTTTCTGCACTGCCGCCAATACCAATGCCCAACATGCCTGGCGGGCACCAGCCTGCGCCCATCTGCGGGACAACTTCCAGCACCCAATCCACAATCGAATCATTCGGATTCAACATCGCCAGCTTGGCCTTGTTCTCGGAACCGCCGCCTTTGGCTGCGATACTCACTTCGACTTTATCGCCGGGCACTAGCGAGATATGCACCATCGCAGGTGTATTGTCCTTGGTGTTTTTACGGCTGCCGGCCGGGTCTATCACCATGGAAGCGCGTAATTTGTTATCCGGCAACAGGTAGGCGCGGCTCACGCCTTCATTGACCATTTCTTCCACCGTCAAGCTCGCATCCCAGGCCACCTGCATGCCGATTTTGACGAAGGCGACTACGATGCCGGTATCCTGGCACAAAGGACGTTTGCCTTCTGCACACATGCGGGAATTAGTTAAGATCTGCGCGATAGCATCTTTGGCTGCGGGCGACTGCTCCGCTTCGTAAGCTTTGCCTAATGCCTGGATATAATCCAGTGGATGATAATAGGAGATGTATTGCAAAGCATCAGCGATACTTTGGATAAAATCTTCCTGTTTAATCGTAGTCATTGAAGTGCTATCTCTCTGATTTTGCGTAAGCGATGTGGTTATTGATATCTTTACGCAGGATTTTACCATTCTTGGTGCGTGGAAAATCCTTCGTCAGATAAACCGTTTTGGGCGATTTATAAGCCGCGAGATGCTGTTTGCCAAACTGCAATAAGGCATCGGCAGTGATCTCTGTACCAGCTTGCAGAATGACGTAGGCCACCACCAGCAATTTGTCCTTTTCCAGTTCTTCGCCGACCGCCGCGCAATCGGCAACAGCCGGATGCGATTTATAGACGCGCTCGATCTCGTAAGGGGACACGCGATAGCCAAAGCTTTTGATAATGTCGTCCTTGCGGCCCAGAAACCAGATATAGCCATCGGCATCATAACGCGCATAATCGCCGGTAAAAAACCAACCGTCATGTTTGTATTTGAGGGTTTCTTCCGGCAAATTCCAGTAACGCAGGAATAATCCAGGATCGGTATCAGGGATGCAGATCATGCCCTCTTCGCCCTGCTCCACCGGCGTTAAAGTTTCCGGATTGAGCAATTGCACGTCATGACCAGGCTGCGGGAAACCGGCAGAACCGGGCCGGATCGGCCGGAATTTGCTTTGGCTTAAATAATAAGAAAACTCACTCATGCCGACTGCTTCATAAATGTCGCGACCAAAACGCTCACGCCATTGCTGCAGCACTTCATCCGACAAGTGCTCACCTGCGCTCATGCAGTGGCGCAAACTAGGCACATCCGCCGCAAACGCCTTGGTTTTCTGGATGAGCTGGCGGTAGATGGTCGGCACACCGATAAAGATCGTCGCCGCATGCTTGGCAATCAATTTGATCCAGGTGTCCGCATCATTCTTGCCCTCATGCACGATGACAGTTTTGCCCAGGTAGAGCGGATCCATCAAGCCAGTCCCTAATACGTAGGTCCAGTTGAATTTGCCGGAATGCATGATGCGGTCCTGCACATCTTCGGAAAAGTTAAACCAGTATTTCGCAGCTGGCTCTCGGCCAATCAGTGCGCGATGTGCATGCAATACGCCTTTAGGATAACCCGTCGTACCGGAGGTATACACCAGATAGGCCGGATCATCGGCTTCAGTCAGTTGCGCAGGCAAGCAGTAATCAATGGCAACCAGTGCTGTTTCCAAATCCAGCACGTTGAATGTTTCATGCGGCAACACTTCTCCCGGACCGGATAATAATATGTGCTTCAGGTTAGGCAATTCATACTGGCCATTGTTGAGATTGTCCTGAAGCTGGACCCAAGCCGCTTTATCCGTGACCAACACAGTCGCACCAGAGTCGCGTGCCAGGTAGGCCACTTCCTCGGCGGTTAACAAAGTTGAAGTCGGTACGGAAATCGCGCCGCGTTTCATGGCGCCTAAAAATGCGGTCGGGTAATCCAGGCAATTCGGCAGACGGATCAATACGCGGTCGCCAAAGGCCACGTCCAAATTGCGCAACAGTTGGGAAAAACGATCCGTGCGTTTTGCCAGTTGTTCAAATGTGATTTGCGAAGTGCCTTGCAGGTCATCCTCGACGATCATGGCGATGGTTTGTGCAACCGGGCTATTCAGGTGCTTATCGGTGCATGCGCTGCCAATGTTGAAATGCTTGGGCACCTGCCACTGCCACGCTGGAAATTGTTCGAACATCATTTCAACCCTTTATTGATATGCAGGCATTTACAGGCAGTACGCATCAGGAAAAAGATCACCCGGATCAGGCCCCTAACTCCATAATATTTGATGGTTTCTGCCAGCCGGCTGATGATACTTTGACTCATAGCAGCACCCCATATGGCCAGTTCTGGCGGATGACCTGAGCTGGCAACAATTCCAGCACATGCAGTGCGAAATCCATGTCTTCCCGGTTGAGTGCTTTCAAAGCGTGTGCACGCAACAAGGTTTGTAAGGCTTTACCAAACATCGGCGGATCCAGCATCTCGCCTTCAAACTTGATCGCTCCGCCTAGCAAGGCATCCGCTTCAATGGCAGCCTTCAGGATGCGTACTTTCTGGTTCACCTCAGTAGGTGATGGTGTATAAGCGGTTTTGCACAGATGGATATGGCCGGGATGGATCACCTGTTTGCCGGTCAAGCCCATGGCTGATTCTTGGCAGGCATGTTTGTAAACTACGCGCGATTCATAATCGCCGTGTAGGTCCAGCCAGCGGCGCACGTCGTGCGGCTCGACAAATTTCTCAGGCATGATATTGGAGCCAATGAGTGTTTCCACGCCGCCGATCACACCTTTACCGGCAATCCGCGCTTCAAACATGAGCTGGTTCATATAGAACTGCAGTTCTTCGATCCAGTTTTCCGGCGTGATATGGATGCCCATCGCCTTGGAAAAGTCATGAATACCAAATACCACGTGCTGCACTGTGCTGTACTGCATCAGTTCCGGTGCAATCTTGAGAGACTTGGGGTGCTCGATGATTGGCTGGATAGTGATTTTCGGGTTGATATTGAGCAGAAAGCTTGATAAATCCCGCACTTCGGCAGCACCATAGGCTTCACCGGCCTTAGCCAGCATCACCACATCGATACTATCGCCCAGATCGCTCACGAGCTGCATATCCAGCTCGTATTCCTCAGTGCGGAATGAATTGGCGCGGATGGCGATCGTCACATCTTTGTGTTGTTTAAGCTGCGGCAATTCTTGACGTAGCAGTTCGCGGCTCATTTCCTTCTGCCGGCAGCCGTCTTCCAAGTCGAAAATGAGGGTATGCGCATTGGTGTTGTGCGCATGTTTTTTCATGCGCGCAGAGGCTTGCGTCAGGTCTTCGTAGATGCCTTGTGCAGGTGAATATTTGACAGGCGGGTAGTACAGTTGGATACCGGGCCAGCACTCGCCTAGCATCGAGCTGTTGGTATAACACTTGATAGGCCCGTGGTTATTCTGCGCCGAATCGTTGACATTGGCGCTTTGAATCGTCTGTATATTGCTCAAGCTTTGATGTGGTTTTGTCATATCAGCCTTTCACTTCGTCGCAGTTGTCGTTAGGTTGATTTCTTAATTTACGCATCAATCTTTGCATGGCGGGTGTATTGATTGCCGCATTCACATGCAGTTTATCCGTCACCACATCCAGAAACTCATTGTCCGGAAAATCCAGTAAAACATCAAAAGCCGATAACTCCGCTAGATCCAAAGTCATTAACTGGTGTTCGGCAAAACGCTGCAGTACGATGTCCAGCTCCAGCATGCCGCGACGACAACGCCAGTTTAACCTGCGCAATTCCTCTTCACTCATATATTGACTTACCAACATCACAAAGCCTTGATTTCGATGGATTTTTTAGTGGTTTTTTTAGCTGCCTTATGTTCACGCGCCTGCTCAAATTTTAGATCCTTAATCTTGGCAATGGCTAGTGAAGGATTAAGCTTTTTCGGACATACGTCAACACAATTCATGATGTTGTGGCAGCGGTATAACCTATCCGGTGCTTCCAGGTTTTCCAGGCGGTCATCGAGGGCTTGGTCGCGGCTGTCGGACATAAACCGGTATGCCTGCAAAAGTCCTGCCGGTCCCACAAATTTATCAGGGTTCCACCAAAAGCTCGGGCATGAAGTCGTACAAGCCCCACATAAAATGCACTCATATAGGCCATCCAGTTTTGCCCGGTCTTCCGGCGATTGCAAACGTTCTGTGGCTGGTGGCGGGTCATTGTTCACCAGATAAGGTTTTACCGAGTTGTAATTCTCGAAGAATTGCGTCATATCCACGACCAGATCGCGGATCACCGGCAAGCCCGGCATGGGCCGCAACACCACGGGTTCGACTAACTCCGATAACTTTGTAATACAGGCCAGGCCATTCTTACCATTAATATTCATACTGTCGGAACCGCACACACCCTCACGGCAGGATTTGCGTAAGCTTAATGTCTCATCCAGGTCTTTAATACGAATGAGCGCATCCAACAACATCTGGTCACTATCTTCAATCACCACGTCGTAATCCTGCATATAAGGTTTTTTATCGACATCAGGATTAAAACGATACACCGAAAATTTCATCTTTTTCATCATGAATCCTTAATAAACCCGAGTTTTCGGCTCGAAAGACGGCACCGTCTGCGGCTGCAAACGCACGGCTTTGTATGCAAGGCGGTTGTTCTCACGGTAGTACAAAGAGTGTTTAAGCCATTGTTCATCATCACGCTGGTGATAATCCTCGCGCGCATGGGCACCGCGGCTTTCGGTACGTGCTTCTGCTGCATGCATGGTCGCCAATGCGACTTCGATGAGGTTATCCAGCTCCAGCGCGTCTACTCTTGCAGTATTGAATACCTGGCTCTTGTCTTTAATCACGGTATGGCGTGCACGTTCGGCCACTTCGTCAATCGCTTTCACACCAGCTTGCAACAGATCCGGGAAGCGGAACACGCCACAATGCGTTTGCATGGTGTGCCGCAGTGCAGCCCCGACATCCTTGACGCTTTCCCCCTCAGTTTGCATATCGAGGCGGTTCAGGCGCACCAGGGTTTTATCGGCAGCATCGCCTGGCAATGGCTTATGCGTATTGTCTTTGCGCACTTCTTCAACCATTTTGTCACCTGCTGCGCGGCCAAATACCACCAGATCCAGCAATGAATTAGATCCAAGTCGGTTTGCCCCATGCACGGAGACACACGCGCACTCACCCACTGCATACAGGCCGTTCACCACTTTTTGCGTGCCGTCCTGGCCGGGCACGACCACCTGGCCATGCAAATTAGTCGGGATACCGCCCATCATGTAGTGGGCGGTTGGCACAATTGGAATTGGGTCTTTGACGGGGTCAACATTAGCGAAGGTTTTGGCGATCTCGCGGATGCCCGGCAATTTGCTGTTAATGAGCGCTTCGCCCAAATGGTCCAGTTTCAGGTATACCGCATCCTTGTTTTTGCCGATGCCACGGCCGGCTTTTACTTCGGTGGCAATCGCGCGTGAGACCACGTCGCGGCTGGCCAGGTCTTTGGCATGCGGCGCGTAGCGCTCCATAAAACGTTCACCTTCGGAATTCACCAAATAGCCGCCTTCGCCACGCACGCCTTCAGTAATCAGCACGCCGGCATTGAGTACGCCTGTTGGGTGGAATTGCCAGAACTCCATATCCTGTAGCGGAATGCCTGCACGTGCTGCCATACCTAAGCCATCGCCAGTATTGATGAAGGCATTGGTACTGGCCTGGAAAATACGCCCCGCACCGCCAGTGGCTAATAAAGTCGCTTTGGCACGCAAACAGTGAATCTGGCCGGTTTCGATTTCCAGTGCGATGACCCCCAGAATATCGCCATCGGAGTCTTTTAGTAGATCCAGCGCCAACCATTCGACAAAGAATTGCGTGTTGGATTGCACATTGCGCTGGTAGAGCGTGTGAAGCATGGCATGGCCGGTTCTATCTGCCACGGCGCAGGTACGGGAAATGGCTTTCTCGCCAAAATTCTGCGTCATGCCGCCAAACGGCCGCTGGAAAATTTTGCCACTTTCCAGGCGATCAAACGGCATGCCGAAATGCTCTAATTCATAAATGGCCGCTGCCGCGTTTTTGCACATAAATTCAATCGCATCCTGGTCGCCCAAGTAGTCAGAGCCTTTGATGGTGTCGTACATATGCCATAGCCATTTATCTTCCGCCACATTGCCCAATGCCGCTGCGATGCCGCCTTGCGCCGCTACTGTGTGTGAACGCGTTGGGAATACCTTGGATAAGACCGCGACCTTCAAGCCGGACTGGGCCAATTGCAAAGAGGCACGCAGACCTGCGCCACCGCCGCCTACCACCAATGCATCAAATGTCTGCGTTGCTAATGCCATCACTTCACTTTCAAAAATTGATCAAATAATAAAATCTATAAAGTACAAAATAACCAAGTAGCCCAAGCCAGGTACACCCATAACAGCGCGACCACCACATTCAGCATCATCATGCGCACTTGTGGGTTAGGCACATAATCTTTCAGCACATCGCGGATACCAAGCCAGGCATGAATCGTTAAGCTGATCCAGAACAGCAGGCTGGCAACTTTCATCCACCATGGCTCAAAAAACATGAGCCAGCTTTGGTAATCTTGCGGCTTTAGATCAAAAACTCTTGCGATCAGCATGACACTGTAAATCGCCATGACTAAACCCGTTAACCTTTGCATGAGCCACGCCCGCATGCCGGGGTAGCGCCTGGTGAGTAACTCAATCACCATAATTTAACCGCAACTAATATCGTAGCCACCACGCCCAAGACCAGTACGGCTTTGCTAGTAAAGCGCGCTTTCATGAGTGTCGTTGCCCAATGCACATCCATGGCCAGGTGTCGAATACCGGCAAAGAAATGATGAAAAAAAGCCCATGTAAACCCAAAAAACATGAGCTTTGTAAAAGGTGAATTCAGGGTATTGGCTACCGTCCAGTAACCTTGCTCAGAGCTTAAAGACCACTGCAACGCGATCAGCAACACAGGCAAAATCAGGAATAGCACACAGCCAGTGACGCGATGCAGGATAGACACCAGCGCATTGATAGGCAGGCGAATCGTTAATAGATTCAGGTTTTTCGGCCGGTTATTGGGTTTACGGTTTTGCATGTGCGGACGGCTTAAGCATCTACGATTTTGATATTGTCAGGTTGCAAGCGTGCGGCTTCAGCCACGGCACCGGATACGCGTTCCATCAAGCGCGCATCGAACGGCTTAGGAATGATGTAATCCTTGCCGAAACTTAAGCTTTCTAACTGATAAGCTTCCAATACGGCAGCCGGCACCGGTTCACGCGCAAGCGCTGCGAGTGCATTGGCTGCTGCGATCTGCATTTCATCGGTGATCTGCTTGGCTTTGGCATCCAAAGCGCCGCGGAACAAATAAGGGAAGCAGAGCGCGTTATTCACCTGGTTTGGAAAATCGGAACGGCCAGTCGCCATGACTAAATCATCACGCACGGCATGAGCGTTGATAGGCAGAATCTCAGGATCAGGGTTCGCCAGTGCGAATACGATAGGCTTGTCAGCCATGATTTTGAGTAAGTTGGCAGAGAATGCATTGGCAGCCGAAACGCCGATAAACACATCGGCACCCGGCATCACATCAGCCAAGGTTTTCGCTGCACTTGGGGCTATGGCTAAATGACGGTTGTTGTCGTGCAAATCGCTTCGCTCGGTATCCAGCACCCCGGAACGATCAACCATGGTGATATTGGTCGCGCCCATTAATTTTAATAAGCGCGCACAAGAACAACCTGCGGCACCTGCGCCCAGGAACACAATCTTCACATTGGAAAGTTCTTTTCCTTGGATCGCCAACGCATTGGTTAAAGCAGCTGCAACAATTACCGCAGTACCGTGTTGGTCGTCATGGAACACCGGAATATCCAAACGCGCGCGTAATTCTTTTTCAATGCGGAAACAATGCGGCGCGGCGATATCCTCAAGGTTGATGCCGCCGAATGTCGGCGAGATATTGACCACAGTCTCGATAAAAGCTTCGATACTGGGCGCTTTCACTTCAATGTCGAACACATCGATCCCGGCAAAGCGCTTGAACAATACGGCTTTACCTTCCATCACCGGCTTGCTGGCCAGCGCGCCCATGTCACCTAATCCCAGCACGGCTGTGCCATCGGTAATGACCGCTACCAGGTTGCCCTTATTAGTATATTTATACGCATCTGCAGGATTTTGGTTAATGGCACGTACAGGCGCTGCTACGCCCGGGGTATAGGCCAGCGATAGGTCATCCTGCGTTGCGCAAGGCTTGGACGATTCCACACTCAATTTACCGGGGGTCGGAAACTGATGGTAATCAAGTGCGGCTTGTTTTAAATCCATTTTTGACCCTAATTCTTAGATAATCGTTATCACTTTAGAAATGGTTAGTTCGCTCAAATACTAGGCATAAATTGATTTCTAATGCGCCATGTATGTTTGATACACAAGCGAAGAAATCGATTTATAACAATGTAGTTGAGATGAAATAAACATTTTTACTCGAGCTCATTCATATAGTGATGGTTATCGGTTACGCACAGCCCCAACCGCCATTCCATCGGCTTATCACCGTACGTAAATGACACACGCTCAATGCTTAACAAAGGCTCATGATTTTTGAGGCCCAGCGCCTCTGCCACTTCTCCACTGGCTGCGACAGCTTTTAAACGCTCTTCCGCACGGATCATACGCACACCGAACTGGCTTTCGTACATGCTGTACATGGAGCCATTGCTTTCCTCAACCTTGGCGCCATTCAAACCCTTAAATGGACTCGCCGGTACCACGATGTGATCGTAAATCAAGGGTCTACCGGAGAATGACAACAAGCGCTTCACTTCAATAATAGATGCGCCTGCTTTTAAATCCAGAATCAGCGCCATGCGCGAATCCGCTTTACCTTTGGTGCAGGAAAGGAACTCGTTCTGTAATACTTCTTTTTGCCCGTCCGCAGACGTGAGGCGCAGGAAGCGCAGCTTGATTCCTTCGGCATTATGGGTGGCGACAAACGTGCCCTTACCTTGGCGCCGAATCAGGATGTTTTCCGAGGCAAGTGCATCAATTGCCTTGCGGACGGTGCCTTGGCTGACTTTATAACGACTCGCCAATTCAATCTCACTGGGAATCATGTCGCCAGGCCGCCATTCACCGCCAATCAAGCTCTGCGTGATCAGCACTTTGATCTGGTCGTATAAGGGTTTGTAACTTGGAGAACTGTATTGTTTGTCATTCATGATTATTTCCATCTACACGCATTCTTAACAAGGACAAAATCCCTATCAAGCAAGCTTTTGTTCAGTTAGCGTATTTATAACATGCACATTTTAATGTGTCTAGTGTTTTATATCTTATATAAGACATAAGATATATGTTGACACTTGCAAATTGTCCTCTATATAATCGAAACAACACCAATATAAAGATTCCCAAAGTGTGTTTGCCTACAGATATAGGCATTGCAGGTTGGAAGGATTAGGGAATCAAAAAGTGAGCAAGCTGCGTAAAAAACTGTAACCTGATGTATATGTGCATGCTAAATATAGCCAAGCTATAGAAGAACAAAGTTACTCATAGAATAAGGTATTGAAATGAATCATTACTTTCGGCCTCGCCGCTCCATGCTATATGTGCCGGGTTGCAACACCCATTATTTAGAACGTGCCAGAACCTTGCACGCAGATTCTGTCATCCTCGATTTGGGCGACCCGATCTTAGTCGGATGCAAAGAAGAATCGCGCGACAACATCGTGCGCTATGTGTCGGAGGGCGGATATGGCTCACGCGAAGTAGTGGTACGGGTGAATGATCTGGATTCGCTCTGGGGCGCGGATGATATTAAAGCCGTGGCTCCATTGAATCTCGACGCAGTGCTGTTTCCGAATATTGAATCTCGTGAGGATGTATTGACTGCTCTATCCAGGTTGGATGCAGCAGGCGGCAGTCACTTGCCGATCATGGTTATGATAGAAAGCCCAATCGCGGTATTGAATGCCAAGGAAATTGCCAGCGCCTCAGACCGCATCGTATGTATCGTGATGGCCACTTCAGACCTGATTTCACAATTGCATGCCCGCGTGACGCATGAGCGCTATGCCATCCTGACTTCACTCTCGTTAGTGATCCTGGCTGCACGCGCTTATGGCCGTGCGGTGGTTGATGGCATCACCAGCGACTTTAAAAACATGCATTCATTTGAATATGCCTGCCGCCTCGGCCGCGATATGGGATTTGACGGCAAATCCTTGGTCCACCCTGCGCAATTGCCTTACAGCAATGACGCTTATACACCGAAAGCTTCGGAAGTGACCCATGCGCGCGAGATTATTCAAGCACTTAAAGAAGCCAATGAAGCAGGCAAAGGCACCGTGGTGGTTGATAACAAACTGGTGGAACATCACCATGTGCGAGCTGCAGAACGGCTCATTAAATTAAGCGAAATGATCATTAAACTGGAAGAAGGCTATGACCTCTAATCCAAACCAATCTCAGGCCAGCGCCAAAATCAATGCTGGCAGATTTTTTGAAGACTTCACCCTCAATGAAGTCATTCATCACGCCACGCCACGCACGATTGGCGAAGGCGAAGTTGCACTATATATTGCCCTCACCGGTGCACGCCAGGTGTTGCATTCTTCTGAGCCAGCGGCGCAGACCTTAGGTTATAAATCGCGTCCGGTTGATGATTTGCTGGCA
This sequence comes from Methylotenera sp., assembly GCA_002928535.1. Lineage (GTDB taxonomy): Bacteria > Pseudomonadota > Gammaproteobacteria > Burkholderiales > Methylophilaceae > Methylotenera. Next base: position 25,562 of record PERG01000002.1, read on the forward strand.
TTTCATATCGCGTTCGGCAAAACCGTGCCGGATATTTCCGTGAATGCGGTTGCTAATCTGGGTTATGCCGATGTGCAGTTCCTGCACCCGGTATATATCGGCGACACCCTGCGGACCAGCTCGACCGTCATCGGCCTCAAACAAAATTCCAACGGCAAGTCCGGCGTGGTGTACGTGCGCTCGGTATCCGTCAACCAGTTGCTGCAACCGGTACTCTCCTGGGTGCGCTGGGTGATGGTACATAAGAAGAATCGGGATGCGCTGGCACCGGAAACTGTAGTGCCTGAATTACCTGAATTTGTTGCAGCCAAGGCCTTAACGGTGCCGAGCTTTTTAAATGCCCGCAAATTCGATACCTCGCTCACGGGTGGCACTTACCTATGGGAAGACTACGCCATCGGAGAGCGCATCAACCATCCGGCCGGTATGACCATTAATGATTCCGACCATACCTTGGCGACCAAACTGTACCAGAACAATGCACGCCTGCATTTTGATGACTTGATGATGAAATCAAGCAATTATGGGCGCCGCCTCATGTATGGCGGTCATGTGATTTCATTATGCCGCACACTTTCGCATGACGGCCTGGAAAACGCCTTGACCATTGCCGCGATCAATGGGGGCACGCACTGCAACCCGACTTTGGGTGACGATACGATTTATACCTGGACCGAAGTGCTGGATAAATGGACTTTCGATAATCGCCTGGATCTAGGTGCATTGAGATTACGCATGGTGGGGGTCAAAAACCAGCCGGCAGACACGCTAGCCAGTACGCACATCGAAAAAGACGGCAAAAAATCTTATCACCCGAATGTGGTGCTAGACCTCGATTACACGGTATTAATACCTCGTAAACCTTTATAAAGAGCATAGGATTTCAATCATATGGCAGTTCATCCATCACAGGCTTTATTCGGCGGCGAAAAACCATTCCCTGTCATTCCATCCTGCGAGCATTTTGCCGGAAGTGAAAAGCTCATCCTTAAGGCCTTAGCGTTACAAGATACGATAGGTCCTGTATTTGATATCACCTGCGATTGCGAAGACGGCGCAGCGGCTGGCCAAGAGCGCGAACATGCCGACATGATCGTGCGTGTGCTGAATTCGGATACCAACAAATACCATATGGCAGGGGCTCGCATCCATGACTATACGCATAGCGGCTGGCGGCTGGATATCGATATCCTGGTGGCAGGCGCGGGTCAGGTGTTGAGCTATATCACTATTCCAAAATGCACGGATATTAACCAAGCTAGCGAGATGATTTCTTACATCCAGGCGGTGGCCAAGGCGAACAACATCAGCCGCAAAATTCCTGTGCATTTACTTATTGAAACGCATGGCGCTTTAAGGCAAGTGCATGAGCTGGCAGCATTGCCGTGGATACAGGTATTGGATTTCGGCCTCATGGATTTTGTCAGCGCCCACCATGGTGCCATTCCTGCTTCAGCGATGCGCAGCCCGGAGCAATTCGAACATAGGTTACTGGCCCGCGCTAAAACGGAAGTGGTAGCAGCCGCATTGGCTAACGGTGTCGTGCCTGCACATAACGTGACACTGGACCTGAAAAATGCCGAAACCACCTATGCCGACGCTTTCCGCGCGCGTACTGAGTTCGGCTTTATGCGCATGTGGAGTATCTATCCGACGCAGATCCAGGCCATTGTCGATGCCATGAAACCCAACTTCGACGAAGTGACGGATGCGGCCAATATCCTGCTGGCGGCGCAAGCAGCGGATTGGGGCCCGATCCAGTATCAGGGCGAACTGCACGACCGTGCGACTTATCGTTATTTCTGGGAAGTCTTGCAGAAAGCGAAATTGACCAAGGTTGAAATTCCAGACGCTGCAGAGCAAGCATTTTTTAGTTAAGCATTTCAATCGTCATTTATACACTTAACGAGAATTTAATATGAACACAGCAACTTCAGCCGGCGCCCGTTTTCGCCAGGCCCTGATTTTAGAAAAGCCGCTGCAAATCATTGGCGCTATCAATGCCTACCATGCGCTACTCGCTACCCAAACTGGCTATAAAGCTCTTTATTTATCGGGTGGTGGCGTAGCAGCCGGTTCGCTGGGCGTGCCCGATCTAGGCATTTCAACGCTGGAAGATGTCCTGATTGACGTGCGTCGCATTACCGATGTGACAGAGACGCCTTTGTTAGTCGATATCGACACCGGTTTTGGCGGTGCATTTAACATCGCGCGGAGCATCAAAAGCGTGATCAAGGCTGGTGCTGCTGCTGTGCATATCGAAGACCAGGTACAGGCCAAACGCTGTGGTCACCGCCCGAATAAAGCCATCGTCAGCCAGGCGGAAATGGTCGACCGCATCAAGGCCGCCGTGGATGCTAAAACCGACCCGGATTTCGTGATCATGGCGCGTACTGATGCACTGGCTGTAGAGGGCCTGCAATCTGCCATCGACCGCGCCTGTGCTTGCGTAGAGGCTGGTGCCGACATGGTGTTCCCCGAAGCGATTACTGAATTAGGCATGTATAAACAATTTGCGGCAGCCGTAAACGTGCCTATTTTGGCCAACATTACCGAGTTTGGCGCTACACCTTTATTCACGGTGGATGATTTGCGCAAAGCCGATGTGAGCATGGTGCTGTACCCGCTATCCGCCTTCCGCGCCATGAATCAAGCAGCTTTGAAAGTGTATGAAACCGTGCGCAAAGAAGGCACACAGCAGAATGTGCTAAACCTCATGCAAACGCGAGCCGAGCTTTATGAGCATTTGGATTATCACAGCTATGAACAAAAATTAGATGCACTATTCAAGGGAGAAAAGTAGCTATGGACGCAACTACTACTCATCAAGAACCTAAAAAGAAAAAAGGTGTTGCCCTCGCGGGTGTTTCAGCTGGCACCACGGCCATCTGCACGGTCGGCCATACCGGTAACGACTTACATTACCGCGGATACGATATTATCGAGCTTGCCAAATACGCGACTTTTGAAGAAGTGGCTTATTTATTGATTCATGGCGAGTTGCCAAATCAGGCACAGCTCACTGAATACCACCAAAAGCTCAAGAAATTACGCGGCTTACCCGATGGCCTTAAAAGAGTATTGGAGCAAATTCCCGCTAACGCGCATCCAATGGATGTGATGCGTACCGGCTGCTCCATGCTGGGCACGCTAGAACCCGAAGCGGCTGACCGCAACACGGCAGCTGCACAAGCGCTGGGGGATCGCTTGATCTCCTGTTTAGGCAGTATCCTCATCTACTGGTACCACTTCAGCCATAACGGCAAACGCATTGAAGTGGAAACTGACGAAGACTCCATCGCTGCGCATTTCCTGCATCTGCTACATGGCAAGAAGCCTTCCGAACTGCATATCCGCGCCATGAATACTTCGCTCGTGCTGTATGCCGAGCATGAGTTTAATGCTTCGACCTTTACCGGTCGCGTTGTCGCCGGCACCTTGTCCGATATGTATAGCTGTATCACCGGCGCCATTGGCGCCCTGCGCGGACCGAAACACGGCGGCGCTAATGAAGCAGCCATGGAGATTATTGAACGCTACAAAACGGCGGATGAGGCGGAAGCCGACATCATGGCAAGGATGGCGCGCAAGGAAATCATCATTGGTTTTGGCCATCCGGTGTATACCATTGCCGACCCGCGCAATGAATCCATCAAGGAAGTTAGCCGCAAACTCTGCGAAGACAATGGCGATATGACGCTGTTTAACGTGTCCGCCCGCATTGAAGAAACCATGTGGCGCGAGAAAAAAATGTTCCCTAACCTGGATTGGTATAGCGCTTCCAGCTACCACATGATGGGTATTCCGACTGGCATGTTCACCCCTATTTTCGTAATTTCACGGACTACGGGTTGGGTGGCGCATGTGATCGAGCAACGCATCGACAACAAGATTATTCGGCCGAATGCGGAGTACACCGGTCCAGACAACAGACCTTACATCCCTTTAGCAAATCGTTAATTAGTAAAATTATTATTAGAAAGCAACAAATGTCTGCCCATATTTCGAATGTAAGACCAAAGCCCGACCAAGTGATTGTAGATATTGCAAACTACGTCGCTGATTTTGAAATCAATTCCGACGAGGCATTCGATACCGCCCGTAACTGTTTGATGGATACTTTAGGCTGTGGTTTTGAAGCTTTAGATTACCCGGCATGTACAAAATTATTAGGCCCAGTGATTGCAGGAACCGTAGTGCCAAACGGCGCAAAAGTACCAGGCACCAACTACCAGTTGGACCCGATTCTTGCCGCATTCAACATCGGTGCCATGATTCGTTGGCTGGACTTTAACGATACCTGGCTAGCCGCCGAATGGGGTCACCCGTCTGACAACCTGGGCGGCATTCTGGCCGTGGCAGACTACATGTCACGCAAGAATATCAATGAAGGCAAAGCGCCATTAACCGTAAAAGATGTGCTGACCGCCATGATCAAAGCGCACGAGATTCAAGGGGTGCTGGCATTAGAAAACAGCTTTAACCGCGTTGGGCTGGACCATGTTATTTTGGTCAAAATCGCTTCAACAGCCGTTGTCACTAAATTGTTAGGCGGCAATAAAGAAGACATCATCAATGCCGTTTCCAACGCGTTCGTCGATGGTCAAAGCCTGCGCACGTACCGTCACTCTCCAAATACCGGCTCACGTAAATCCTGGGCTGCGGGCGATGCCACCTCACGTGCCGTGCGTTTGGCATGGATGACATTGCAAGGTGAAATGGGCTATCCATCCGCATTAACGGCCAAAACCTGGGGTTTCTATGCCGTATTGTTCAAAGGCAACGCGTTCAAATTCCAACGTCCTTATGGATCATATGTGATGGAACAAGTGCTGTTCAAAATTTCCTTCCCGGCTGAGTTCCATGCGCAGACTGCGGTGGAATGCGCATTCCAGTTAAATGCCCAGGTTGGCAATAAACTGCAAACACTGGAACAAATCGCACAGATCGACAAAATTGTCATCACGACGCATGAATCCGCGATCCGCATCATCGATAAAACTGGGCCGCTGGATAATCCGGCTGACCGCGACCATTGCATTCAGTACATGGCCGCAGTTGGCTTGCTCAAAGGCAGCTTAACCGCACAAGACTATGAAGATGAGGCGGCCTCTGACCTACGTATTGATGCGATCCGCGCCAAAATGACATGCGTGGAAAAAGTCGAATATACTGCTGACTACCATAACCCGGAAAAACGCTCCATCGCCAATGCGATCCAAATTTTCTTCAAGGATGGCACTCAGTCCAATAATATCGCAGTGGAATATCCAATCGGCCATCGCCGTCGTCGCGGTGAAGGCATCCCTGAGTTGGTGAAAAAATTCCAAGTCAATTTGGCTCGCCGCTTTGATGCGAAGCGTCAAGCTGAAATCCTGGCCTTATGCCAGGATCAAGCCAAGCTGGAAAGCACGCCAGTCAATGCTTTTGTCGATATGCTAGTGGTGTAATTGCGTCCATGGATTAAGCGGCATAAAAAGCGTAAAATAGCGCCTTTCCAATCGTTACTTGAGCTTTTATGTCGCTGACCACCCTCAATGCGCTGTCCCCTCTTGACGGCCGTTACCAATCCAAACTTGATGCCCTCCGACCTTACTTTAGCGAATATGCGTTAATCAAACACCGCGCCTGGGTGGAAGTGGAGTGGCTCAAAGCTTTATCCGCGGAGCAGGCTTTAGCTGAAATAGCTACGTTTAGCGCAGATACGGTTAAAGAACTGGATAACGCGATTTTGCATTTCAGTGAAGCGGATGCGACACAGGTAAAAGCCATTGAAGCGCGTACCAATCACGATGTAAAAGCCCTGGAATACTGGCTGAAAGAAAAATTTGACGGTAATCCTGAAGTTAAGAAAGCTTCTGAGTTCATCCATTTCGCCTGCACTTCCGAAGACATCAACAATCTGTCCCATGGCCTGATGTTAAAAGGCGCACGCGATAGCGTGATGCTGCCTTTCCTGGCGAAACTGATTGCACGCTTAAGCGAATTGGCCAAAGAGTTGGCAGATCAGCCAATGTTATCCCGCACCCACGGCCAGACGGCCTCTCCGACCACCATGGGTAAAGAACTGGCGAATGTGGTGTATCGTCTGCAACGCCAGCAGAAACAATTACAAAACAACGAAATCCTCGGCAAGATCAACGGCGCGGTCGGTAACTTCAATGCCCATTTATCCGCGTATCCAGATTTTGATTGGGAAAGCTTTGCGAAAAAATTCGTTGAGTCCTTGGGGTTAACTTACAACCCGCTCACCATCCAGATCGAGCCGCATGATTACATGGCGGAATTGTATGACTGCCTGAGCCGCATCAACACCATCCTGATTGATATCAACCGTGATATCTGGGGCTATGTCTCAGTTGGCTACTTCAAGCAGAAGGTGAAAGCCGGCGAAATCGGTTCATCCACCATGCCGCATAAAGTCAACCCGATCGACTTTGAGAATTCTGAAGGCAATCTAGGTTTGGCGAATGCGGTGTTAGGCCATTTATCCGAAAAATTACCGGTCTCCCGCTGGCAGCGTGACCTGACGGATTCCACCGTGTTACGTAATATGGGCGTAGCGTTCGGTTACACCCTACTAGGTTTTGATTCCTGTCTGCGTGGCTTGAATAAACTAGAAATCAATGCAGCGAAACTAGCTGAAGACTTGGATAATAGCTGGGAAGTTCTTGCAGAACCGATACAAACCGTGATGCGCCGTTACGGCATTGAAAACCCATATGAGCAACTTAAGGAACTAACACGCGGTAAAGGCGGCATTAATAAAACCTCCTTGCACGTGTTTATCCAAACACTGGATATTCCGCAGTCTGCCAAACAAGCGTTGCTGGATATGACGCCAGCGAGCTATATTGGTAAAGCAGTGCAGTTAACAAAGCATATTGACTGAGGCAGTCCAATGAGCGAAATCCTCGTACTCTACTATTCTCAAGGCGGCGCAGTACGCGAGATGGCGCAACTCATCGCGCGCGGGATTGAAAGCGTGGATGGCACAAAAGCCCGTATCCGCACCGTGCCTAAAGTATCGGCTAACTGCGAAGCGACGGAGCCGGACATCCCGGCAAAAGGGGATCTCTACGTCGAATTGAAAGACCTGGAAGAATGTGACGGCATTGCATTGGGTAGCCCGACGCGCTTCGGCAATATGGCTGCGCCTTTGAAATATTTTCTCGATGGCACCACGAGTTTATGGCTTAAAGGCACACTCATCAATAAACCAGCCGCGGTATTCACCAGCACAGGTTCTATGCACGGTGGCAATGAAACCACGCTGTTAACCATGATGCTGCCGCTCATGCATCATGGGATGCTTATGGTTGGTTTACCCTATTCCGAACCAGCGCTTTCGATGACTCAGACCGGCGGTACACCCTATGGCGCCAGCCATATCGGAGGCACTGCCGATGATAAACCCATCAGCGATGACGAGCGTAAGCTTTGTATAGCCTTAGGCAAACGCCTTGCTGAAACCGCGTTAAAACTTAACCGCTAAATGCAGTTAATTAACGCTCTTAAATTAGGTGCATCATGCAGCCTAATCGCGCTGATACTACTCTCTCTCGTTTGGGAAACCGTACTGGCGCCACTAAAGCCAGGCGGCAGTTTACTGATGCTAAAAGCCGTGCCGCTATTACTGCCATTGTTTGGTATTTTGCGCGGCAAACGTTATACCTATCAATGGGCGTGTATGTTCATCTTGTTCTATTTTACTGAAGGCGTAGTACGCGCCTGGTCAGATAATGGTTTATCGGCGCAGTTAGCCATGCTGGAAGTCATGCTGTCCGTAATCTTCTTCTTTTGTGCAATTTATTATGCGCGTCACACCCGTACAATGCATGATGAAAAACAAACTTAACCATGTTTTATCTTTGAATTAAGGTTTTATGCTTGAATTGAATGTTTTTACACAGGTGAGCGCACGAAATCACTAGGAAATCATTAGTCTTCTACTATAATTTACTGCATGAGAATTTTACTTTCCAATGATGATGGCTATTTTGCTCCTGGCCTCAATATCCTCGCTGAGCATATCGCCAAAATTGCAGACATTACCGTTGTTGCCCCCGAAAGAAACCGCAGTGGCGCTAGCAACTCACTCACACTTGATCGACCTTTGAGCGTGCGTAAAGCCAGTAATGGCTTTTTTTACGTCAACGGTACACCCACTGACTGTGTGCATATTGCCTTGACTGGCTTAATGGAGGAAATGCCTGATATGGTGATCAGCGGCATTAATGATGGTGCCAATATGGGCGATGACACTATTTATTCTGGCACTGTCGCAGCAGCTACCGAGGGTTATTTATTGGATATTCCCTCCATTGCAATCTCGATGTCGCAGCATAATTCCACGCATTTTGAAACCGCAGCCCGTGTAGCAGTAGAATTAGTGGAGCATTATAAAAAAGTCGGCTTTAAGTCGAAAACTTTATTGAACGTGAACGTGCCGGATGTTCCTTATGAGTTATTAAGAGGCCGCTCTGTGACGCGCTTAGGCAAGCGCCATAAAGCCGAACCAGTCGTGCAGCTTACGACACCTCGCAATGAAACCGTTTATTGGGTAGGTGCCGCAGGCCAGCCAAATGATGGCGGCGAAGGGACTGACTTCTATGCGGTTGCCAATCATTATGTTTCCATCTCCCCTATCCAGGTGGACCTGACCAAACATGCACAGCTATCTGAAATCAAGGATTGGCTCAATATTAAAAGTTTGGACAAATAATGGCGATCTTAGGCAAACCCTCAAGCCAAACCGGCATTGGCATGACGTCGCAGCGCACGCGCGAACGCATGCTCACCCGCTTGCGGGAGCAAGGCATTAAAGATGAAGTGGTGCTGTCCGCCATTGGTACCGTGCCGCGTCATATCTTTGTCGATGAAGCCCTGTCCATTCGCGCTTATGAAGATGTTTCGCTGCCGATTGGCTTTGGCCAGACCATCTCCCAGCCGTATATCGTGGCGCGTATGTCAGAAATCTTACGCAATGGTGCACCTCTCACTAAAGTACTGGAAATCGGCACCGGCTGTGGTTACCAAACTGCTGTGCTGTCGCGCTTGGCCAAAGAAGTGTATTCAGTAGAACGTATTCGCCCACTGGTCATGAAAGCGCGCGGCCATTTGCGCGAACTCAAATGCGTGAACGTGAAGCTTGACCATGCAGATGGCAACATGGGCTTAGCACAACTCGCCCCGTTTGACGGCATTATGGTCACCGCTGCCGCGAGTCATATCCCGCAGGATTTACTGGATCAACTCGCCATCGGTGGCCGTCTGGTCATCCCCGTAGGAACTGATGAGCAAATGTTATATCTAGTAGAACGAACTACTAAATACGATTACCGCCAAACCAAGCTGGAAGCAGTTAAATTCGTACCCTTGTTAGGCGGCACTTCATAAATGCATCATCACTGTCGATTTGGCCTCTTGTGGCTACTACTAACCATCTCAGCTTGTAGCACCACTCCACCCGCTCCCGTGATTGATCGTGCGCCCACAAAACCAGCCGTCACTCCAAAGCCAGTGGTAACCCCGGAAGCAAAACCCGTAGTTAAACCAGACGATTGGCGTCCAGATAACTACACTGTTAAAAAAGGCGATACTTTAATTAGCATAGGCCTGGAATATGGCTATGACTATAAAGAGATTGCCGAAGCAAATGGCCTGACTGCACCTTATACTATCAGGATCGGCCAAATCCTTAATCTAGGCAATTTGAATGATAAAACTGCCGCGCCGCCTGCAGCCGATGCAGACGGGGTAGTGATTACCCCCATCAATCAAGAAGCGCCGGTGTCCATTTCAACACCGCCTAAAACGGTTTTGACTCCAGGTACATCTACCAGCACAACAGGCACTCCTACTAAACCCAGCATTATGGTGATTTCTGAGCCTAAAGCGATTAGCGAACCTTATAGCGATGAAGCCTATAAAAAAATAGTGCCTGGTGTTAAACCAGTTGCTACTGCTCCCGCTTCTACTGTACAACCCGTAGCCGATGCGAATGCCAAGGATGTTGGAATTGATACCAAAACAAACGGCAAAGCTAATCCACCAGAGGCTGGTGAAATAGATTGGCTATGGCCAACTAAAGGTAAAGTAGTGGGCAACTTCAGTGAAAGCAGCAACAAAGGCCTAGATATTGCTGGCGTCACCGGGCAAAGTATCCAAGCAGCTGCTAGTGGCAAAGTCATCTATAGCGGTTCGGACCTGCGCGGTTACGGCAAGCTTGTGATTATCAAGCATAATAAAAACTACCTCTCGGTATATGCGCATAATAGCCAGATATTGGTTAAAGAAGGCCAGCAAGTCAACCGTGGACAAAAGATCGCCGAAATGGGCAATACGGACAGCAGTACTGTCAAACTACATTTTGAGATCCGTCACCAGGGTAAATCGGTAGACCCAGCTAAGTATTTAGCGGCAAATTAAAATTAATTCCAGGGGAATTTTATGAGCGTTGATCCAAATAAATACAGTAAAAACAAGGACATCAAACCAGAAACGGCAATGTCTGGCATATTGGCCGCGCTTAAAATGGGCTTATTGATATTAGGCTTGATCGGCATCGCCATGGAAATTTTCAGGGAAGACGGCTGGCTTAAAACCCTACTCGCCAAATTGTTTCAATCAACCACTACCATGCTGTTTATTCCCGTGATTATTTTTGGGTTGTGGTTGCTGAATCGCATGATGAGTTCTAACAAAAAAGGGGAGATTAATAAAAGCGGTGATTTACCCATGTATATCATGATGGGGATTGGCGCATATTATTTGTTTAAGCTTATTACTACGGGCGGATTCTAATCTTTAATTAGGCAATAAAAAAGCGGCTTAAGCCGCTTTTTTATTGATACCAATGAATTTAAAGTAATGCGTTGTGCTTAATTCGCTTTAACTGTTTGATCTTTATAGTACTGACGCACACTGCTCATATCAAAATCACGTGCCCATTTAATAATTTCATCAAATGCCGGAGCGCCGATTTCGCCAACCTGCGCATGAATGCCCGCTTGCTCACGTATCACTAAAATACCTGGGATTTGGTTCACCTCAAAATATTCACTGATTTCTGGATCAGTTTCAGTATTGACCATGCCAAACACGATATCAGGATTTTTTTCTGCAGCCGCTTCGAAGGTTGGGCTGAATGCTACACAAGGCTCACACCATGGCGCCCAGAAATCCACGATCACGAAATCGTTTTTTTCAATCGTTTCTTTGAAATTCGTTTTATTAAGTGCCAGCACAGCCATAACTACGTCCTAATTCAATGGGTTAATTAAATAATTATAGGAGTTTAGCAGAGCTGGCACCTTAAGTTAAGTTCGACTGCAATATTGCCACTATATCGAGGCTTAAACTGCTTGACCCCAACTATTAGCAAAAAACAGTTCATCTAATGGACGGCGGGTACGTGGCGCGATTTCACGAGTCAATGTTTCACCTTCCAAACCCTCAACAGGCGCCTGATAGCCTATGCTGACCATCGCCATTGGCGTGTAACGTTCAGGAATATTGAATGCTGCACGGGCTTTATCCGCATCAAAACCACCCATCTGATGTGCCATCAAGCCCATGCTCCTGGCTTGCAGGCAGAGGTTTTCAGCCGCAGCGCCGGTGTCATATTGGGCCCAACGGTTTGGTTTTTCATTATGATTAAATACGGTGTCTGCACAAATAAGCATTAACACGGGTGCATTCTCTACCCAGCTTTGATTACCAGGAACCAAACACTCAAAACCCAGTTGCCAAGCAGCTTGATTAATGCCTTTATTCCAAACGACAAACCGCCAAGGCTGATCACCAAAACAGGAAGGTGCCCAACGCGCAGCTTCTAGCAAAGTGATCACTTGTTCACGGCTAACTGGTTTAGACGCATCATAAGCACGACCGCTCCAACGGTTAGCGATTGTAGTCTCTAGCGGGGCTTCGGTAATTGCTGGTTTATCCATTAAATTTTCCTTATAAAGTGGGGTAGTCAGTGTAACCTTTTTCAGTACCGCCATAAAAGGTAGATTCATCCGCTTGATTCAATGGCGCGTCGATCTTATAACGTTGCACCAAATCAGGATTCGCAATAAACGGCACGCCATAGGCCACAGCATCGGCATCACCTTTAGCGATGGCAGTATTGCCAGTGGTTTTGTCGTAGCCTAAATTTGCGATATAAGGCCCATTGAAATGCTTACGCAAAGCAACGAAATCAAACGGCTCAAAATCGCCACCGCCATGGATACCGCCTTCCACCACATGCAAATAAGCCAGGTTGAATTTACTCAAAGCATCGGCCACATAATTAAAGAGTGCTTGAGGATTGCTATCTTTCATATCGTTGAAAGGATTAACGGGTGAAATACGCACGCCGGCTTTATCTGACCCTACGACATCTACCACAGCACTGGTCACTTCGAGCAATAAGCGGCTACGGTTTTCAATACTGCCACCGTAGGGATCATTGCGTTTATTGGTTCCATCGCGCAGGAACTGATCTAGCAAATAACCATTGGCAGCATGAATTTCTACACCATCAAAGCCTGCATCCATCGCACATTTAGCAGCATAAGCGTACTCACCGACGATGCCGGGAATCTCTTCTAAGCCGAGCGCACGTGGTGTAACGTAATCGACCAAACCCTGGTAAGTGAATGCCTGCCCTGCAGGCTTAATGGCTGAAGGTGCGACCGGTAATTCGTTATTTGGCAATAAACTCGGGTGCGAGATGCGGCCCACATGCCACAACTGCAAGACAATTTTGCCGCCTTTTGCATGCACGGCGTCGGTAATTTTTTTCCAGCCCGCTACTTGTTCTTCTGTATAAATTCCAGGCAGAGCGGGATAGCCATGCCCCATTGCGGAAATCGGTGTAGCTTCTGTCACAATCAACCCGGCGCTGGCACGCTGTTCGTAATATTTCACATTGATGTCCTGCGGCACGCCGTGCTCACCTGCACGGTTGCGCGTGAGTGGCGCCATGATAATACGATTTTTTAAATTGATAGAACCTAAACTAACGGGACTGAATAAATCTGAGGTCATGTAACTCTCCAAACAAAATTGGGTTATTGGGAACGCTTTACTGCGAACATATTAATTACTTATAGATATTGTTACTTAATAGGCTTTTCGGCAGGCAATCTCACACCTTCAATCAGCAAGGTTACTTCGATATCGTCACCCACGGATGGATTAGGTTTGAGCGGCCAGGTAAAGCCAAAGTCGCTAGCTTTCAAGCTGGTATGCGCTTCTAAACCCATGCGGTAGCCACCCCATGGGTCGGTACCAAAGCCCAACACCTTAAATGGAAAACTGATCTGCTTAGTGACGCCGTGTAGTGTAAAAGTGCCTGTCAGCACGCCTTCGGTATTATTCGTGGCTACAATCTTATTGCTGATGAATGTCATTTCACTGAATTTTGCGGCATCCAGATAATCGTCTTTTTTGATATGCTCATCGCGCTTAGCATGGCTACTATTGACACTCAACACATTGATTTTGGCTTCAACGGATGAATTCGCCAGGTTGCTCCGATCAATCAGAATTTTGCCTTTGATATCGCTAAATGTGCCTGAGGTCTTAGAGGCGACATGACGGATCGTCCAGTTTGCAAAACTGTGGCTATCGTCAATACGGTAAGCTTCTTGATCCGCATACGCTGCATAACTAATCGCTATTAATGCCAGCGAAAGTAGGATTCTTTTCATGTTATTTCCCTGAGAGTAAAATTAAGAGTTGATTATTTAAAACGGTTTGCGGTAGTGGCGACACGTTCGCCTAAATGTTCGGCTGTCAGCAAGTCACTGGGAATAGGACCAGCCTCTGGTCCTTGGTCTACGTTCGATTGCGCCATTGCTCCCAAGAAACTACCCAATCTATTCAAGTCATTAACCGAACCCTTGCTATTGTTATTACCGGGCATAATGCCCATGCCTACCCAAATCATGCTGTGCTGGGCTGCAAAAACCGCCAGTTGCGTTAACGTTGAAAGCTTATCCCCACTTTGGCTACCGGAATTGGTGAATCCTGCAGCAATTTTATCTTTCCAGTCTTGCGTGAACCAGGCTTTGGATGATGCATCCATAAAGGCTTTAAATGGTGCGGAAGCACTGCCCATATAAGTTGGACAACCAAAAATGATGGCATCTGCCGCTTTAAGCACATCCCACTGCTGTTGCGCTTCCTCAGCTGTCAATAACGTGACTTTCGTACCCGCCACTTTTTCAGCACCGCGTGCAACGGCCTTTGCCTGTTCGGCTGTATGGCCGTAACCACTGTGATAAACAACTGCTACATGAGACATGATGTACCCCTTAAATAATTTTAGAATTGGTTAATGAGGCACATGTGCTGGCAAATCAAACAGCAACATCTCCGCGTTTTCCACAGCTTCAATATGTAAGTTTTGGCTGTTATCCAGCATCAAGGCATCACCTGCAATAAGCAGTTCACCATTTGCAAGCAATTGGCCTTTTGCCACTTGCAGATAGGCACTGCGATTAGCACTAAGGTCATAATCCAATGACGCTGATTGATTCAAAATAGTTGCATACAAAGCCATATCTTGATGCACGTGTAACGAACCTTCACGGCCATCTGGCGATGCAATCAGGCACCAGCGGTCTTGTTTCTGCGCTGCATCAAAATGTTTATCTTCATAGCTGGGTGTCAAGCCTTGCTGTGCTGGCAAAATCCAGATTTGCAACAAATGTGCATCCTGTGTTTTCGACGCATTGAACTCACTGTGCACGATGCCCGTACCCGCTGTCATACGCTGCACATCACCAGCCTTGATCACCGAGCCGTTACCCAGGCTATCCTGATGCTGTAACTCGCCGCCCAACATATACGTGATGATTTCCATATTGTTGTGCGGATGCATACCAAACCCTTTGGCAGGCGCGACGACATCTTCGTTAATCACGCGTAATACGGAATAGTTCATATGGGACGGATCGTAATATTCGGCAAACGAAAAAGAATGGTAACTATCCAGCCAGCCAAGATTAGCATGACCCCGATCATTAGACTTTCTGAGTTGTGATGCAGTATTCATATTTAGCTCCTATTCAATTTGTTTGAATCAAATTAAAGTTTATATATGCATGTTATGCGCATGAATATCAAACTGATAGCAAATATTTTTGCATTAATCATTCAAATTATTTGATATAGTTAAGTATGACAATTAAGTTATCGCTGGAATCCCTGGAAGTACTGGATGCGATTGCCCGCAAAGGCAGTTTTGCCGCAGCCGCAGAATCTTTATTCAAAGTGCCCTCCGCGCTGACTTACACGGTGCGCAAGCTTGAAGAAGATCTGGGCGTTAAGTTATTTAACCGCAGTGGTCATCGCGCGATCTTGACCGTAGCCGGGGCAGAACTACTCAGCGAAGGCCGGCATCTGTTGAATGCCGCCACCGAGCTCGAGTTACGTGTAAAACGCGTAGCCAGTGGTATTGAAACCGAGCTTGCCATCGCTGTGAGTGACTTATTCGAACTCACTGCGATCTATCCGGTATTAGATCAATTTTATGCACAAAATTTTGGCACTCGTTTAAAAATTTTGCGCGAAGTCTATGGCGGTAGCTGGGATGCATTGACCAGTGGACGTGCCGATATTTCACTGGGCGCGCCAGGTGATGGTCCACCGGGTGGGGGTTATGCAACACGTCCAATCGGCACAATCGAGTTTTATTATGCGGTTGCCGCGCATCACCCTTTGGCCAGAATGCCAGAACCATTGCAGAACCTCGATATAATGCGGTATCGTTCTGTGTCAGCGGCAGACACGTCGCGCAATCTGGCACCACGCACTTCCGGGATTTTAACGGGGCAAGATGTGTTAACCGTACCCGATATGCAAGCCAAATTGGCCGCGCAAGTTGCGGGCTTAGGGGTAGGTTATCTACCGAGAAACCTCGCAGAACAATATACAGCGACCGGGCAGTTGGTGATCAAGCAAGTGGCAGAACCTAAACCCGAAGCTACCAGTTTTTTAGCTTGGCGCAGCAAGGGTGGCAAGGCGCAACAATGGTTACTCAATGAATTGCAGCAATTAACGCTAGATGCATTACTTTTATAAGATACATTGCTTTCGTTAGTGGTAGATCACCATCAACACTAAAATAATACAGTCAAATATCATTAAAGGCTCAAGCATGACTCAAGACCAGTTACCCCAGGAATTTGCTCCACTTAACAGAATCGCGATCCGCGCCATGCTTTGGCTGAATGGCATTGCTCATATCGTGATCGGCTTGGCGCTCGCAACGTCTGTCATCATGTTTACCTGGTTGTTTTTCCTCGATGTACGCGATGCAGCCTATGCGCATAACCTGGTGCACGGATTCTTGCACGCACTCGGTACACTAATGTTGCTGTGGTCCATTTCAGCACTTATCTCGGCTGAGATTCGCTATCTGAACGGTAGCAAACTTTTGGTTGAAACCTTCGTTGAAGTGGTGCTGGTGCTGTTCTTACGTAAACTGATCGTCATGCCGGTACAAGATGCCTCCCCCACTGTTGAAGAAATCAGTATTTGGGTTGGTGGGGCGTTCGTATTGGGCTTAATCTACATCATGATTCTTTGGGGACAAAAGCAGCCTCAAGAATAGCCTGAGTTTATAGAATCAAACGTGCCCGAATTTAAGTCACGCTAACACTTAAACTTCACTTCTAATTTCTACATAACATCCAAGCTGACGACCGGAATTATGCAAAATAAAATTAACACCATTATTGCCAAAACCAGCAAGATTATTTTAGGCAAAGAACAACAAATCAAACTGGCGCTGGCCTGCATTTTAGCGCGCGGCCACCTGTTGATTGAAGATTTACCCGGCATGGGAAAAACCACTTTAGCGCATACCTTAGCGCAAGTACTGGGGTTGCAATTCCAACGGGTGCAATTTACCAGCGACTTACTCCCTGCCGACATCCTAGGTGTTTCTGTATATGACAGAAATGAAGCGGCTTTTAAGTTTCATCCCGGCCCGGTGTTTACTAACGTGTTGCTAGCAGATGAAATTAACCGCGCCACGCCCAAAACGCAAAGTGCTTTGCTGGAAGTCATGGAAGAAGCCCAAGTCACCATCGATGCAGTCACACACTTACTGCCTCAGCCTTTTTTTGTGATTGCCACGCAGAATCCCAGTTCGCAGATCGGCACCTTCGCATTGCCTGAATCACAGCTCGATCGCTTTCTAATGCGCATTACATTGGATTACCCCGATGCACAATCTGAGCGCCGCCTGCTACAAAGCAATGGTGGCCGTGAACAACTGGCACATTTAAGCCCGGCGATTACCAGTAATGAGTTACTGGAGTTGCAGCTGGCTTGCCAGCAAATTCATGTATCTGACGCCTTGCTCGATTATCTGCAAGCCATCCTAAAATACTCCAGGGAAGCCACACAATTTACGTCCGGCTTGTCACCGCGAGCGGGGCTGAGCCTTAAACAATGCGCACAAGCATGGGCCATGATTCATGGTCGTGATCATGTGATCCCGGAAGATATCCAGGCCATTTTATCCAGTGTGGTTGGTCACCGCCTGCTCAATAGCAGCCATCTGGAAAATAGCACCGAGACGGTTGCGGCCCTAATTAGAGCTGTGGCCATTCCTTAAGCATGTCCAGATTATGGCCCAGGTAACCAGCATTAGGACAAGCCACATGCCAGCAGACTTCAAATGGACGGAACCTCGTACCTGGTTTCGCGTGGCACAACCATCTGGCGAATCCACACAGTTAAGCCGCAGGCATGTCTATATCTTGCCTACCCGCTATGGCTGGCTATACGCCTTGCTGCTGCTCGCTACACTCACAGGCGCTATCAATTACTCACTCAGCATGGGGTTCGCGATGACATTCTGGCTGGCAGGATTAGGTTCCGTTAGTATGCTGCACACTTGGCGCAATTTGGCCCATTTAAAAATCTCACCTTACCGGGCACAACCCGTCATTGCAGGCCAGCCAGCGCTATTTGAATTCAAAGTTTCGGAAGAAAATAACCGCGCCCGCTATGCGGTAAATGCAATGTTTCAAGGACAAGGGCAAGATTGCCGCGACATCCCGGCTTTGGCTGACAGCATTTTCAAGCTCACTTTGCCAACCCAGCGTCGCGGCTGGCTCAAAGCACCACGCGTCGTTTTCTCCACCCAGTTTCCTCTTTCATTATTTAACGTATGGGCTTATGCAGAGATAGACCACAATTGCCTGGTCTATCCCGCCCCCGGGCCTCATAGCCTGGCAATGGCCAGCCCGGATATGCAGGCCAAGGAAGGCCAACAGCATAGCCTGCAAGGTAATGATGATTTTGCCGGGCACCGGACTTATCAATTTGGGGATTCGCCAAAACGGGTCGATTGGAAGGCCTCTTCACGTGAACAAGGCTTACTGACTAAACTATTTCAAGGAGAAGCGACTTCCACTTTATGGCTGGACTGGCGCACAACCACAGACGATAACACTGAATCTCGCATCAGCCAATTAGCACGCTGGGTGGTGGACGCAGAAAATAATCATCTGAGCTATGGCTTACGATTGCCACAGCTGGAAGTTAAGCCTCATAGCGGCAGCGCACATTATCACCAGTGCATGACTGCCTTGGCACTCATGTAATGCAAGCGCCAAGTCAACCCCGCATGCCACACTTGCTCTGGCTGTTATTCGCCTTGAGTTGCACGTTTGGCTTACATGCGTTTAACTTGCATTACTGGATATCGATAGCATTTGCGGGTTTAGCCATCTGGCGTTACCTGATCGAAAAATATCAATGGCCTTATCCACCGCTATGGTTACGTTTGCCGATGACCATTCTCGGCGGCGTGGCGGTGTTAGGCACCTATGGCAGTCTGTTTGGGCGCGATGCCAGTGTAGCGCTGTTTGCTGTAATGATCGCACTCAAACTGCTGGAAACACGCAACGCCCGCGACTACATTGTCATGATCATGCTGGGCTATTTTCTCACCATCAATACCCTGCTGTTTTCACAGGCCATGTGGGTGAGTTTCGCGATATTGCTGCCGATTATGGCGCTCACGGCCTGCTTGATCGCCGTCAGCCATCCAAATGCGACTTTGCCTTGGGCTACACAGGCTAAGCTATCCGGTAAGCTTTTGCTGCAATCTGTGCCTATCATGCTGGTGTTATTTGTGCTGTTCCCGCGTATTCCCGGCCCTATTTGGGGTATTCCGCATGATGCCTACAAAGGCATGACGGGCTTGTCCGATAGCATGGAGTTTGGCACCATCAGTGACCTAAGCCTTTCCAGCAAAATAGCATTTCGAGCTGAATTTCAATCTGCAATTCCAGATAACAGCGCCCTATATTGGCGTGGGCCGGTGTTATGGCATCAGGAAGGTCGACGTTGGCGCATGACCAGTGATACCCTGCCACTTAAGCAAGAGTCTCTGGAAGTATTCGGGAGCCGTGTGGATTACACCATCACGCTAGAGCCTCATAATAAAAACTGGCTATTACTACTGGATATGCCAATTGCATTGCCTGCCGATGCCTATGCAAAACATGATCTGCAAATACTGACCAAACAGCCGGTGCGCACACGCATTCGTTATGCGGGCCAAGCCCATCCGCAATACAAGCTTGGCCAAACGCTGGGTGAGCGCGAACGGACCCTGGCCTTACAGCTGCTGGAGGATGAAAACCCCAAGACGCTTCAACTCGCAGCGCAATGGAGAAAAGACCTTGCAGCGCCGCTTGATATCGTCAATGCGGCATTAAGGATGTTTCGGGAACAGGAATTCATCTACACCTTGGCCCCACCGCGTTTGGGTGAAAATCCTGTCGATGATTTTTTGTTTAATATCCGTCGTGGCTTTTGTGAGCATTACGCAAGTAGCTTTGTATACCTCATGCGCGCCGCTGGCGTACCGGCGCGCATCGTCACGGGCTACCAGGGCGGCGAAATCAATCCCAATGGCAATTATTTAATAGTGCGCCAATCAGACGCCCATGCCTGGGCTGAGGTGTGGTTAAAAGATAAAGGCTGGGTGCGGGTAGACCCAACTTCAGCCGTAGCCCCTAACCGCATTGAATATGGGATTTCAAACTCGGTTTCTGATGCTAACTTACTACCTATCTTGGCACGACAGGATTACCCCATCTTGAAAAAGCTATACCTGAATTGGGATGCCATCAATAACGGCTGGAATCAGTGGGTACTTGGCTACGATGAACAAAAACAACTGCAGTTATTAAAAAAACTATTAGGCGAAAAAATAGCCTGGGGCGATATTGGTCTGCTATTAATGTCCGTGCTCATTGGGTTGATGCTGGTGATCAGCTATTTATTGTTACGCAATAAAACCATCATCCTGGACCCGCTTAGAAAAACCTATCAGCAGTTTCTATCGAAATTAGGTAAGATAGGCTTAGTCAAGGCGAACCATGAAGGCGCTATTGAATTCGGTGAACGCGCAGCCCAACGTTTACCTGAACAGGTTAGCGAAATTGAGGCCATATCCCGCCTGTATTCCGACCTGCAGTATGCATCCTTAGATAAAACAGATAATCGCCATCAGACTGCGCTGCAATTACTTAAACAACTTGTTAAGAATTTTAAAATCAATTGAGTGACCTACCTTGTTCAATAGAAGCCTTACCTGCTGAAACCTTGGCTTTAAAAAGTCAAGACCAGCAAGATCATCAGTTTATGCTGCAGGCTTTACAACTGGCGCAGCAGGCTGCGCTTGCAGGCGAAGTGCCTGTGGGTGCGATTGTTGTGAAGGATGGAGCTATCATTGGGCGCGGCGGCAATGCCCCGATTGATTCGCATGACCCAACTGCACATGCCGAGATTAACGCGATCCGCCAAGCCGCTCAGCAAATAGGCAATTACCGTTTAGTGGGTTGCACGTTGTACGTTACGCTAGAGCCTTGTGCGATGTGCGCAGGCGCTATCCAGCATGCGCGTATCGCCAGATTAGTGTTCGGCGCGAGCGATCCAAAAACTGGTGCTTGCGGCAGCGTTATCAACCTCATGAATGAAGAGAAACTGAATCACCATACGAAAGTTACAAGTGGTGTTTTAGCTACAGAGTGTGGACATACACTTTCAACATTCTTTAGTGCGCGGCGTAAAAAAACCTGATTAAAGTACGAGATACAAGGCTTCAGATTACTTTGGTGCTACACGATGAATATCCATAAAAAAAGCTGACTTTCGTCAGCTTTTTTTTGTTTAACACTTTGACGTATTAATCGTCGCCGCCCATTAAACCCATCAGCAAATGCAACAAGCTGGTGAATAAGTTGTAGATGCTCATGTATAGACTCAAAGTTGCCATCACATAGTTCGTTTCGCCACCATTCACGATACGGCTCACGTCATAAAGAATGAAACCAGAGAACAGCAACACGCCAATCGCAGATAACGCCAATGCCATCGCAGGGATCTGTAAGAAGATGTTGGCTAATGAAGCGATAATAAGCAGGATGATGCCGACCAGCAAGAATTTGCCCATGAAGCTAAAATCTTTTTTGGTCGTGGTCGCAATGCCGGCCAGAGTCAGGAAAATAACCCCCGTGCCACCAGCAGCAAGGCCGACAATCTGGCCGCCATTACGCAATTGCAAGGCGTGCTGCAAAATCGGGCCTAACATCAAGCCTAACAGGAACGTCAGGCCTAATAACAAAACTACACCTACGCTGCTATTGCGGTTAGCATTGATTGCCGCAAACAGACCGTACAACACGACCAATGAACCGATTGCGAAGATGAAAGGATGCTGAGCCGCGAAAGTAAAATTCATCGTCATGCCGATGAACGCGCCAATCACAGTTGGCACAAGGCTTAAACCCAGTAATGCGTAGGTGTTACGCATTACTTTGTTTTTCACTAATTCGGTGGATTCTGAACGACCTAATACAGGTGTTTCGTCAAACATTTTTTTGTTTCCTTTAAGTAAAAAATTACTGTTGATACTAGTGGTTAAGATAGCGATTTAACACATAAGTTTCAAGTGCTTATTTGTTACAAATTGCATATTTCATAGAATGTGCTTATTTAACTTGTTAAGTGAACAGCTCGCCTTCTGTTTTTCCTACTTCTGCGACTTGATGTAATGCCCGCACAAAATCCGCACGTTCATGCAGTTCGTCCATATTCAGAGGATGTTTCTGGCCATGCATACGTGCGAGTCGGCTCAAGCTCTGAGCTGATATTGTCCATTGCAGATTTTCCAATAACTCATCAGCCATTGCCGGTTGATTGCATAACAGCACCATATCGCAACCTGCTTGCAAAGCAGCTAAGGCGCGCGCGGTCACATCTCCCCCTGCAGTGGCAGCTTCCATGCTCAAATCATCACTAAAAATTGCACCATTAAAACCTAGCCGCTCTCGCAGCACTTTTTGTAACCAGCGTTGTGAAAAGCCTGCTGGCTTATCATCCACTTTGGGGTAAATCACATGGGCGGGCATGATGGCTGGAATGCCGTCATCAATGAGCATACGGAATGGTTGCATATCATGCTGGGCAATGTCGTCGAACTCGCGGTCATCCACCGGCATGCTCACATGCGAATCCGCTACCACAAAGCCATGTCCGGGAAAGTGTTTGCCTACTGCTGGCATGCCGCCTTTTTTGAGGCCTTGCATCAAGGCAAACGCCAGATCATTAATGGCTTGCGGTTTCAAGTGGAATGCACGATCGCCGATCACCAGACTATCGCCATAATCCATATCCAGTACCGGCGTAAAACTGAAATCCACGCCGTGGGCACGTAATTCAGCTGCCAATATCCAGCCCGCCTCCGTGGCAAGCTCTTTGGCTTTTTTGGGATTGCTATCCCAGATTTTGCCAAATTCCCGCATAGGTGGGATCTTGGTAAATCCATCGCGAAATCGCTGTACACGGCCACCTTCATGATCCACAGCAATCAATAATGGTGGCTGGCGAACCGCATGGATACTTGATGTAAGTGCTTTTAATTGTGCATTATTAAGGTAATTTCGTTTGAATAGAATAACGCCACCTACTAAAGGGTGTTGCAAGCGGCGAATATCATCGGCAGTTAACTCGGTGCCGACAACATCCAACATGATTGGGCCTAATGACATAATTTGGTCGAATAGTGATTAATGAGATGGAAGTATTTCACAATGATACCTGTATTCCGCTGGTGATATCTCACTTAAGCCTCAATACGCACATCCATGCGGTCGCGCAAGTAATCACCCAACAAGTTTACTGCTAGGATAAGACTCATGAGACTCGTGCCGACAATCAATACATAATGCGGCGCAATAAGCATATAACGCACTGCGTCGCGCAACATACCGCCCCAAGAAGCGTGCGGCGCTTGGATTCCCAGGCCGAGAAATGACAGGCTTGCTTCGGCGATCATTACACTGGCGATACTATACGTGGCTTCAACAATAAGAATGGAAATGAGCAGCGGCAAGATATGCTGCATGATCAAGCGCGGCACATTTGCGCCTAATGATTCCGCAGCGACTACATGTTGACGGTAACGCAAACTTAATACCTGCCCACGGGTTAAACGGGCATAACTGACCCAACCGGTGATACTCAGGGCAATGATGAGATTATTAATGCCAGGGCCTAATATGGCAGCAAACGCGATTGCTAACAAGATGCCTGGGAACGCCAGGAAAACATCGGTCAGCTGCATAAGTGCCTGGTCGATTTTGCCACCGTAGAATCCTGCCAATACGCCAATGGCGATACCGACCGTCATTGTGACGATCGTGACAATTAAGGCAACCAATAATGAAACCTCTACCCCTGCCAGTAAACGTGCACCGACACTACGCCCCAAATCATCGGCACCCAGCCAATACTGCGCGTTGGGACTTTGCAGAATTGCATTTAAGTTGATGAAGTCAGGATTAAGCTGCAACAAGCGGCCGCCAACCACTGCTACTAGCCACAGCAGTAAAATCAGTGCAGCGTACTTTTTCACTCCAAACCCCAGTTCACTCCAAACCCCACTTCATTCCGAAACCTTGTTCATGCTGCAAACCTGACTCGGGGATCAGCTAACCGATAAGCGATATCAGTCGCACGGTTGACCAATACATAACTCAGCGCAATGATGAGTACGCAGGCTTGTGTCACCGGGTAATCGCGTTTTTCGATGCTTTCAACTAATAAACGGCCAATGCCATCCCAGCTGAAAATGGTTTCGGTAATCACCGCGCCGGCCAATAAGCTACCCATTTGCAAACCGACGATAGTGATAATCGGTAGCAGCGCAGCGCGCAAAGCATGTCGAATGATCACGCGATATTCGCTCACGCCTTTGGCCCGTGCGGTGCGAATGTAGTCATCATGCAGCACTTCCAGCAAACTGGTGCGCGTCATGCGGCTCAGTATGGCACTCAATCCTATGCCTAACGTTACAGCAGGCAGAATGATGGAAGTAGGCGATTCCATGCCGCTGACAGGAAACCAGCCGAGCCAAACCGCGAACACGAGCATGAGCATAGGCCCCAGCCAGAAGGCTGGCATCGAGGATAAGCGGACCGAGACTAGCATCACCATCCAGTCTTGCCATTGATTGTTCTTTAATGCAGCATAAATACCGACCGGCACGCCAATCAACAACCCAATAATCAATGCAAGAAAAGTGAGTTTAAGGGTGGCTGGATAACGTTGTTTAATGAGTTCGATAATGGGGGTTTGCGTATGAATTGATTTACCAAGATCGCCCTGGGAAAGCTTGCTAAGGTAACTGCCAAATTGCTGATATAGCGGCTGGCTCAAACCTAATTCGGCCCTAAGGCTTTCGCGGTCCGCGGGCGCTGCGGATTCGCCCAGCATGACTTCGACGGGGTCGCCAGGCACCATATGTACTAATAGAAAAGTGAGTAGCAATACGCCAAAAACCACAATCACGAAATTGGCGAATTGTTTAACCATGCAGTGTGTAACTTAGCTTATTCAAGTAAATATTACTCAAGGTAAATATTGACGGATGTGCCCACATTTACAAGGTCGAACAGCTCAATGATGTCATCATTCGCCATACGGATGCAGCCATGCGAGCCTGGTTTGCCTAGTTCGGTACTATCCGGTGTGCCGTGGATGTAAATATAGCGCTGCATGGTATCGACATTACCTAAGCGATTGAAGCCGACTTCCGTGCCTGATAACCAAAGGATGCGGGTCAAAATCCAATCGCGGCTGGGATGATTAGCATGCAATTCAGGCGTATAGAGCTCACCTGTGGGCCGACGGCCGACAAACACTGTATTTCGCGTGGCTGCTGTGCCAATTTTGGCGCGGATGATATGTTTGCCAAGCGGCGTGCAGCCACTATCTTTCATGCAGCCAATGCCGTTCGCGGCCGTTGAAATACTGTATCGCGCTCTTACAGTGCCGAGATCATCGAATAAGGTTAATAGCTGCTGAGTAATCGAAATTTCAATGTGCATGGTTTATTGTAACTTCAATATCCGAATCTTGAATATCCGCTCGTTTAATCCTCATAAAATCATCCCAGTTACCATCCGCTTTTGGCGCGTAAGCTTGGATATCATTGCGCATTGCTACAAATTGCCCTTCATACCATAGCGGGATATAGGGCAACTGTGCATGAATGTGCTGCGTCACTGCCTGCCAGGCCTTATTTTCTTCATCGGATTGCAGCATCGCTGTTTGTATTAATGAATCTAATTCAGGGTCAATAAACTTGCCGCGGTTAAAACCCTTTGGCGGCAACTGGTCTGACCCAAACGCTTTGGCATAAATCTCCGGAGTTTTAATACCGACCCATGTCAGGCCAAAAAGTTGAAAATTACCCTGTTTAACCTCTTCAAAAAAAGTACCCCAATCCAAGCTACGGATTTCTAACGCAATGCCAGCTTCACGCATTTGTGCTTGCATAATGGTTGCGAGTCGCACGCGTTGCGCATCGGTAGAAGTTTTATACACAAGCTTTAACGGCAATTGAATGCCAGCTTTTTGCAGCAAGGCTTTAGCTAAAGCCGGATCATAGTCATTCGCAACATAGCTTGACTGATTAGTGTAATGCTCGGGCGGTAGAATCGCAGCGGCTTCGCGACTCCCCGGCACTAGCACTTGCTTGATGATCGCCTGGCGATCAATCGCATGTGCAATCGCCTGACGTACTAAGGGGTTCTTCAAGGCTGGATCCTGTAGATTTAAACCGAGATAAGAAAAATTGCTGCCGACACTAGTAGCGACTTTGATGCGGTCTTGAGTCTGTAAATATTTCACCAGTTCGGGCGGCAAATCGCCTTGCAGAATATCCGCCTCACCGCGTATGAGCTTAAGCACACGCACTGTAGGATCGCGCACTTCGGACAAGGTGATTAACTGTCCGTCTGCAATGCGCTGCAAAGTGAGCGTGTTGTCCCAGGCAAAGAACTTTAGAGGACCACTGCCGACGGGCTGATGGGAAAAATCATGCCCAGCGGCAATTAAATCTGCCGGCAAAATGCCGATAATCAATTTAGCTGCAAACTGCGGATCCGGAATTTTTAGATGAAAATCCAACGATGCAGCATCTCTTACTTTAATGCTATCAATATTAGAAAATTCAGCACTATGCGGTGAGTTCTTCATCTGAGCAAAAGACGCATACGTGGCCGCCACATCATGCGCAGTTAAGGGTTTGCCATGATGGAATTTCTGGAACTCTTTTTCGATTAAAGTGAATCGATATTGCGTAGGGCTAACGCGCTGCCATCTGGCAAGTTGCGGAACCGGTTTTGACTGCGCATCAAAATCCACTAGCGAGCGGTATAGCAAACGATTTACGCGCTCTGATGCTGCATCAGTGGCATAACGCGGGTCAAGATTCAACGGGGCTTGGGCTATAGCAAAACGTATCGGTTTTTTGCTTGAAGCAGCACTCACCTCATCGCTTTGTGTACAAGCCATTTGCATGCAGGTACTTAACGCCAATAAACAGGCAAAAAAATTCTTAAAATTTGGCGTTAGTGTATTCAAAGCTCAAATAAAGCGATGGATTCCACATGGGAAGTATGCGGGAACATATTAATCACGCCAGCAGCGCTGAGTTTGTAGCCTTTATCATTGACGAGCACGCCAGCATCCCGTGCCAATGTGGCTGGATTACACGACACATAGACGATGCATTTCGGGCTATTTTCCAGTTCCAGCGACTTGATGAGTTCAAACGCACCGTCGCGTGGCGGATCCACCAGCCATTTATCAAAGTGGCCTAGAGAAGTGAGTGCCTCAGGCGTCATCTTGAACAAATCGGCCACACCGAACTCGGTATTGCCCTGCAACTGGTTTAAAGCCGCACTTTCATTGGCCCTATCCACCAGGTTAGCCAGGCCTTCCAAACCTAACACTTGGGCGCCACTTCGTGCGATGGGCAATGTGAAATTACCGATGCCGCAAAAGAAATCGGCGATTTTTTCGCCCGGCTGCGGGTTAAGTAATTGTATGGCGCGACGGATCATCACCTGATTGATCTGCGGATTCACCTGCGTGAATTCATTGGGCTTGAAAGGATAAGTCAGGTTAAATTCATTCAAGTTATATTGCAGCGCAGGACCCGTCAATGGATAAAACGGTTTGATGGTGTCCGGGCCTTTAGTCTGCGTCCAGATTTGGATGTGATGCGCATCGGCAAATTGTTTCAGCAGACTTTCATCTTGGGCTGTCAGCACATCCATAATCCGCAAGATCAGCACAATGACCGGCTTAGCCACACCATCAACTACCACAGCCTCACCGACGGCCAGCTCAATCTGCGGTAACTTATCACGAATGCTTAACTGCAGAATTAAGGACTGCAAAGGTGCGATCAAAGCAGAGACTTCCGGTCTTAGGACTTCGCAACTATCCATATCTGCCACAAAACGTGTACCTTTTTCATTAAAACCTACTAATACGCGCTGCTTTTTTTCCACATATTTCACGCTTAAGCGCGCTTTATGGCGGTAACCCCAGGTAGGGCCATAGAGCGCAGGCAGCATGTTCACCGGCTTCACCTTGCCGATATGCCAAAGGTCACTTTCCAGCAGACGCTGCTTAGTCGCCACCTGCCCGGTAAAATCCAGATGCTGCAATTTGCAACCGCCACATTTACCAAAGTGCCTGCAGCGCGGCGTCACGCGCAAGTTGGATTGTTTTAATACATCAACAACATTGGCAATTTCATAGCTGGGTTTAATGTAGTGGGATTGAAACGTGACTTTCTCATTAGGCAAGCCACCATCGATGAAAATGGTTTTGCCATCCACGTGCGCAACCCCACGACCTTCTTGGTCTAGCGATTCGATGACGGCAGTGAGGATGGGAGCTGGGACAGTTGGTTGGGCGTTGCGATTGCGGCGTTTTCTCATGCTGCCATTTTACCGTAGCAGCGAGTTTTCAGAAACGTGATTTAACGGGGCAACGTAATTTCAAAGGTTGTACCCTTGGCTTTAGTAGAAGTTACGCTGATTGTGCCGTTATGTGCCAAGACGATTTCCCTAACGATATATAAGCCCAGTCCTAAACTTGTTTTTTTTGAAAAATCCACATGTTCATTTTGCTCGTGGCGAACGAGAGGATCGAAAATGTGCTTGATTTTAGATGCCGGGATAGGGTTGCCCTTATTAGTTATTTTAATGATAACTGATCTTTTTGAAGCGCTTAAGTTGACCTCAATTGGGCTCGAAACATCGCCATGTTGAATTGCATTTCCTAGTAGGTTAGAAAAAACTTGGGCCATTCGGTGCTCATCCCATTTGCCGTCGAACGTGCCTTGCGTTTCTAATAATATAGTTTGTTCAGGATTGGCAATTTGCTGCTCTTCGACAATATTCGTACAAATCTTGGCTAGATTGGTAAGTGCTAGAGTGACAGGTAACTTTTGGCCTAATTGAGTGCGCGTGTAGTCAATCAGGTCGGTAATTAATGTACTCATGCGCTGTGAACTATTGTAAATGCGTGCGGCTGCCGAAATGACTTTAGCGCTAGAGTCTTCATAGCGCATTAACACCATTGAAGCCATAATCGTCGTAGATAACGGATTGCGCAGATCGTGGCCAAGTATGGCCAAAAACATATCCTGCGAAGTTTTAAGCAGCATTGAATAACGCCCCACAGACTCCGCAATCGCTTGATCTATGGCTTCATTAAAACGGGTGATATCTTCTGGATCAGTAGTGAGCCCCTCTTTAGAACTCTTATCCCATAGATGCAACACACTTGCACGTAGTGCGCGATACTCTGAAAACAACTGCCCGATTGTGAACCCAGAATGAAGCCTCGCTTCCGCATGCTCCTCAGCGGCTGTTGTCTTAGGATAAACAGGTGCGTCCTCCTTGGACTTAGCCATTTGTTGCTCTTCTGTTTGATGTTTGGTTAAATTTTTTGCAATAGCGCGTAACATCCATTCAGCATGGTCGCGAAGTGATTTATCATCCATCGTGAGCGCAGGTGGGTTGATGGTCTGAGCAAACTCTACCCATTGCTCTAAGATTGACTCCATATTCTTTAAAATAAAGTCGCCTAGCCTGGTTGCATTTGCCATAATCGCCTTGAAAAGCCTGAAGAGTTATTAGGAATACAATGAGAAGAAGTAACGAAGATCTAGTCCATTGCAGTATAGGGTATGCAACTAGTTGATACTTTTAAATTCAAGTAGTTCTTAATTGGCGTTCTCACGGGGATTTGAACCCCGCTTGCACTGCAGATTAACTCCTTCTTACCAAGCCGCTAAAAACTCCTGCCAATGCGGTGCTGCATAGCCTTGCAGCGTTTCTCTGACTAACCCAATTTCACGTTCATAAGATTGTTGGTTTAATTGTCCGCGCATGAGTTGGAAGCGCAAGTATACCAAGTGGGTATTCGCCACATCGGTTTCGCAGTAATTACGTATCTCTTCGATCTTGCCGGCTTTATAGGCATCCCACACTTTGCTGCCATCCATGCCTAGCTTGCCGGGAAAGCCGCAGAGCTTAGCCAAATCATCCAGTGGCGCATTTGCACGCGCATTAAACATAGCTAATAAGTCCATCAAATCCAGATGGCGAGCATGATAGCGGCTGATGTAATTATTCCATTTAAAGTCTTTATCATCCTCACCCATATCCCAATAGCAGCAAGCGTTCACTTGATTAATCAGTCCACGGTAATGCAATACGGGTAAATCGAATCCGCCGCCGTTCCAGGAAATCAGGTTGGGTTTGTATTTATCAATGCCATCATAGAAGCGCTGGATAATTTCTTTTTCACTTGCATCCGCAGCACCGAGTGCCCACACCTTGAAGTTATCACCTTCACGTAGTGCACATGAAATGGCGACTACGCGATGTTGGTGCAATGGGAGAAACTCGCTGCCGTTATGCTGGCGGCGCTGATGCAAGGCGATATTGCCTACATCCTCGGCACTGGTATCGGCGGGCAAATCATATAAAACACGAAGACCATCCGTATCGGGGATGGTCTCAATGTCGAACACTAGAGTAGGTGTCATTTTTATTATTTCCTATCACTAAAGGACGTCTAGAATTTCATTTTTGGGATGCAGCGCAAGGCACCTGGAGCGCAATAGTCGAGATAGCATTTGTAATACAACGAGACTATTAGCACCGCGTAACGATGCGATGCGCCCAAACAATGAGATTATTTAACCTCAGCGTTTAACCCAACCACTGGCATCCTGGTAATACCACCCGCTCTGCGCTTTTTGCACCCAGCGTTGCGCAAACGTACTGCGAATTTCCGCCTCCCACTCCGGGTGTGCATTGGCCGCTGCGATTTCTTTATAGAGTTTGTTGCGATCTGCATTTTCTGCGGCCACTAGTGCGTTAAGGCTTTGACGATCTTTCAATGGCACGGCACTCGCATCTTTAACGGCGATCAAGCCATCTTTAGTCAGGCCAATGGCACCGCTCGTATAGAAGCTAGCTAATTGCCCGTGGCGATTTTGCATGCTGTTTTGTAGTGCCGAAATCGCTGGCGTATTGATTTCCAAGTCCGCTGCTGCCATGCCTAGCTGACTTGCTAATAAACCTGAAACCAAAAGTAATCCGAATAATATCTTTTTCATAGTGTGTCCTTTTATTTTGCTGGGGCTTATTTAGCTGGCGCTGTGGGCTCTTTGGTATTTACGGTCGGCTCGCTTCCATTGGGCTGGCCATCCTTGAGCTGCCAAACATCGTCGATAATCTTGTCAGCCGCTTTTTCTGCCGCCGCCGCCGGGAAATAAATATTGATAGTGACGCAAGCTGGCAATATCACCATCGTGCCTAGCAGCGCTGCCCCTAGCAAACTGCTTTTAAAATTGATCAACTTTTCCATTGTGTTCCTTTTCATATATCGATTAAGGCATTTACTTAATGATGGGTTTTGAATTGCTATCTGTGACCCGTTTGAGACGCCCTATTAAATCAGCCCAGCCTACGGTTTGATTGTAACCCATGACAGTGATAGCTGGGATACCTCTCCCTTTAACGATTACATACCCCTGTGCCGTTGACTCCACTCCGCTCATATAGCAGATATCGTTACGTAGCTTGCAGTTCAAACCGATTTTTTCGTAATTGAATTCCTCAAAAAAGCGCAGCACACTACGCTGAACAGCAGCCGCTGCTCCAGCACCACCCAATGCTGAAATGTTTTCTACTGCGCGTTGAGATATCTTTTTAGGGTACTTGCCGGGGCTGCTTTTAATAGCTGCATCGAAGTTAACCGGTTTCCAGTTCTGTAATTGCAGGTTGGCGATATCCGCATCCAGCTTGCCTTCAATAGCACCGAAAGAGAACGTACGGGTAAGGTCCCCTAAATCCAGATTGCGCATGATGATATCGGCATTGAGTTTAGGCGTATTGCCAAGCGGATCCTGCAAAGTGAGCTGGCTGATGGTGGTCACGCCATTGAATAATTTCAGCTGAATATTGCCATCCGTGGTGACCTTACCGTTGTTATACGTCACCAGTGGAATTGCTGCAGAAGCCAGGCCTTCCATGCGTGGCAGTTTCAGACTGGTAGAAAGCTCAGCCATGGAAATAGGTTCGATTTCAGCGCGCAAGTGCCACACCCACTGACCGCCTACCCGCGCCGCGGAAACATCAGAAAGATTTAAGGCGCCATCTAAAATTGGCAAACGAATATTTGGCGTGGTGACAGCATAACGATTAACCTCTGCTTTGACAGCGGTATTACCCAAAGGCATGTCAAGTAACTCACCGCTTTCATAGTTAAGACTTACGTTTTGTGGTGTATCGTAGCTCCAAGGGATATGCGCGTTCAATTTATAAAACGCAAATTTCTGGTTGTTATCCGCTACGTTGACATCATTGAGCAAGAGGTCAAAGGTTTTCACTTCAGAATCCTGGATATCCACTTTCAAGGAAACCTTGCCTTCCATTTCCGCATTATTGAAAGCAGTTTTTTCCAATAAAGGCTTAAATAACAAGGGATAAGCAGTAGCAAGGTTAAGGCTTGGCAGGTTGGCTTTGAGATTAATCAATTTTAAATCGCTGGTGCGCAGCTGGCCTTCTAAAGCCAGTTCCCCTACTTTAGCCATCGTCAGTCGCGTCGTGTCAAAGCTCAATAAGTCATTCTCATATCGGCCTTTTGCAGTAAATTTGTGACCGCCCTCCGCCACATAAAAAGGTTGCCAGAACACTTCGCCTTTTTGCCAATCTACAGTGGTCTGCCATAGCCAGGCCTCACCTTGCTGTTTGGCATTAATATTCAAATCGCCAGTAAATTGCTCAATGGCATGTAGGCCGGCTTCATCCCCATATTTTGCGTTTTTGAAATGGATACCAGCAATAACATCAGGCACGCCTTGCGTGTATAGACGGCTGATTTGAAGGTCGAACGGAATGTCGATACGACTGGTTTTGAACTGGCCTTGCGTGCAATCCCAACGACCAGTTTGAATTTTGGTAGACACTTGGCAGTTAACATTTAATTGCGCCCAATCCTTATCGGCTTTGGCTTTTACTTGGGTTTTGATCTGCAGTATGGGGGACTTGTTTAGAGTGAGTGCAAGTTTTACTTGCTGCGCATCAAACTGCGGATGTTCGATGCGATCTGCAGAAATGCTTACCTGGCTGACAGCATGCGCCGATATACAGGCCAGCATCAGCCAACAAAAGCCAATCCACTTGGCTAATGGTTGCATCAATATAGCTTTAAGATGGATAAACACCTGTAGATAAGTATCTGTCACCACGATCGCATACGATAGAGACAATCACAGCATTTTCCAGTTGCTTGGAAAGCTGCAATGCAGCATACAAAGCCCCACCGGATGAAACGCCCGCGAAGATGCCCTCTTCTTCTGCGAGCCTGCGCATGGTTTTCTCCGCCTGGGTTTGGCCGACATACATCAGTGTATCAACGCGTTTCGCATCGTAGATCTTAGGCAGGTATTCTTCAGGCCATTTACGGATACCCGGGATTTGTGCGCCTTCTTCAGGTTGCACACCGATGATCTGCACATTCGGATTCTGTTCTTTTAAATAACGCGACACGCCCATGATAGTACCTGTGGTGCCCATACTGCTGATAAAGTGCGTGATCTTGCCTTCGGTTTCGCGCCAGATTTCCGGGCCCGTGCCTTCATAATGCGCCAGCGGATTATCGCTATTGCCGAACTGATCCAGCACGATGCCCTCGCCTTCGGCCTGCATTTTCATGGCCACGTCGCGCGCGAGTTCCATGCTGCCGTCTTTCGGCGTGAGAACCAGCTCCGCACCATAGGCTTTCATGCTCTGGCGGCGTTCGATACTCTGGTTTTCCGGCATCACCAAAATCATTTTATAGCCGCGCATGGCTGCTACCATCGCCAGTGCAATGCCTGTGTTACCACTGGTCGCTTCGATTAAGGTATCGCCAGGCTTAATGTCGCCGCGTGCTTCAGCACGCGTAATCATCGAATATGCCGGGCGATCTTTCACTGAACCAGCCGGATTATTACCCTCCAGTTTCAATAAAATAGTATTGCTGGTGTTGCCGGGCATGCGCTGTAATTTAACGAGCGGCGTGTTGCCGACAAAGTCATTAATGGTTTTAAAAGTCATGAATCTAGTTTCTATTTTTTTAAATTACTTATTTTTGATCAGGAAAACGGCGTATACAGCGAAAACGGTAAACGCAATGAGCGATAATTGCGGCAGCGTTAAGCCCAGGAAGGTCCAATCGATCGCAGCACAGTCGCCTGTACCTCGGAAAATCAAAGTGAATGCTTTCTTAAGCGGGAAATTCTCGAACATATAATCAAAGCCTACACCGCAATCGGCAATCATGCTTTCGCGATGGGCTTGCAGCCACCAATGGCGGGTTGCCACGCCTGCGCCGCCAATAGCAGTTAGCACCTGTAATAGTGCATATATTCTGCGGCCAGTGAGTTTAGGTTTATGAATCGCCGCCAGTAGGAATAACAAGCCTAATGCCATGAATACAATGCGCTGACTAATACAGAGTGGGCAAGGCTCAAGGTGATATTGGGTTTGAATGAATAAAGCCAAGCCAACCAACCCGAAGCTAGCCAAAAACCCGATCAAATAACCACGGCGGCCACCGAAAAATTGACGCATCATCACATCGAAACCCCTATAATATTTAGCTGAATTGTAACGGATTACACGCATTTTGACAGAACCAGGCCACCAATACTCCCTAGACGACCCAATTCCGACCCCCACACCTGTCAGTCGTAAAGTCATGACTGTGAGCGAACTGAATCGTTTCGCGCGCAATCTGCTCGAGCAGAATTTTCCTTTGTTCTGGGTTTCCGGCGAAATTTCCAACCTGACACGCGCTGCCAGCGGCCATTGGTATTTTTCGTTAAAAGATACGGGTGCACAAGTCCGTTGCGTGATGTTTAAAGGCCGCAACAGCTACCTGGACTGGATACCAAAAGAAGGTGATAAAGTCGAGGCGCGGGCGACTGTCACTCTTTATGAAGCGCGCGGTGAATTTCAGCTGACCGTCGAGTTTTTGCAACGTGCCGGTTTAGGCGCGCTGTTTGAAGCGTTTGAAAAGCTTAAAGCGAAACTGCAAGCAGAAGGCTTATTTGATGCAGATTTTAAAAAGCCTCTCCCTTTGCATCCTAAAAAAATCGGCATTGTCACTTCTCCCGATGCTGCGGCTTTGCGCGATGTACTCACTACCCTCAGAAGGCGCATGCCCAATATCCCGGTCATTATTTACCCGACCCCAGTGCAAGGTAAAGGCGCTGCTCGGATGATTGCTGATGCCATCGACCAGGCCAGTGAACGACATGAGTGCGATGTGCTGATCATCTGCCGCGGGGGCGGTAGCATTGAAGATTTGTGGTCTTTCAATGAAGAGTCCGTTGCTCGCGCCATTGCTGCTTGTGATATCCCCACTATTAGTGGGGTTGGCCATGAAACAGACTTTACCATTTGTGATTTTGTCGCAGATATCCGTGCTGCAACACCCACCGCTGCTGCCGAACTGGTCACGCCCTCACGTGAGATCATGCTGCAGGGCGTTACCCGTCTTGAAATACAGCTCAGCCGTAATATGCAGTTTCTACTACAGCAACGGCAGCAGATGCTGGATTACCTGGCGCGCCGTTTAATATCGCCATTGCAGTTAATTGCCCAGCAAAAAACGCTTTTGGTACAGATGGCCTACCGGCTAGATACCACTTTTAATCGAAAACTGCAGGTGAAGCAGCATCATGTGCAACGTCTTGCGCAGAATTTGCAGCACTTAAATCCTGGAGCCGTGCTGACCCGCGGTTATGCATTTGTGCAAGATAGCACTGGGGCTATTATCGCCAGCAGTGAGCAAGTACGGGTGGGCGACGATGTAAAGCTCACTTTTGGCAAAGGCTCGGCAGAGGCAAAAATTAATAAAACCAACAATGAGGCCGGCTCTTAAATTTAGGCTTACTTACTTAAGTCTTTTAAATTTCATCAAAAACCTGTTGGTTTAGTATTTAACTTGATTGATAATGTCAACCTTGTCACATTCCACATCCCCATATTTTTAATGTCATCCACCACTGGCAGTAAAACAAAACTTTCCGCACTAACCCTTGCAGCTTTAGGCGTAGTCTTTGGTGATATTGGTACAAGCCCGTTGTACACAATGAAAGAAGTTTTCTCCGCAGGGCCTCATCCTGTGCCGCTTAGTGAAGCCAGCATGTTCGGTATCCTGTCGCTCATCGTATGGGCACTCATCATGGTGGTGTCCATTAAATATGTGGCGTTCGTGATGCGGGCAGACAATCGCGGCGAAGGCGGCATTATGGCTTTGCTGGCTTTAGCTAGTCGCCATGCCGGTACAGACCGTAAAAAGCAACACATCATCATGCTATTAGGCATATTAGGCGCCTGTATGTTTTATGCCGACGGCATGATTACACCGGCTATTTCAGTGCTTTCTGCTATAGAAGGACTGGAAGTCGCTGCACCAGCATTGCACTCGCTTATTATCCCCATTACCTTAATTGTTTTATTTGCATTGTTCTGGGCACAGAGCAAAGGCACGGCCTTGGTCGGCGCGTTTTTTGGCCCCATCATGGTATTGTGGTTTGGGACACTCGGCGTTTTAGGCTTATTAGGCGTAATGGAAAATCCCAGCATCCTTTTTGCACTTAACCCGATCTATGCTGTGAAATTCTTTATGCTAAGCCCCTGGATCGCATTTGTGGCACTAGGTGCGGTGGTGCTGGCCGTAACAGGCGCAGAAGCGCTGTATGCCGATATGGGTCATTTTGGCCGCGTGCCAATTCGACTGGCCTGGTTTGGTTTTGTGTTGCCGGCTTTGATATTGAATTACTTTGGTCAAGGCGCGTTAATACTCAACAACCCTGAAACTGTAAAAAATCCCTTCTATTTCCTTGCCCCCGAATGGCTGCTATTTCCTTTAATCGTGTTAGCTACTCTGGCAGCAGTCATTGCGTCCCAAGCCGTGATTACCGGCGCATTCTCAGTATCCCGTCAGGCGTTGCAGTTAGGTTATTTACCACGTATGCATGTAGAGCACACATCAGAAAGCCAGATGGGTCAGGTCTATATGCCACGTGTGAACTGGGGCCTGATGATTGGTGTAATGGCCTTAGTCATTGGCTTTGGATCATCCGGTGATCTTGCTGCTGCGTACGGCATTGCGGTTACCGGTGATATGGTGATTACCACCCTGCTTGCAGGCATCGTTTTCCATAGCTACTGGAAATGGAGCAAATTACGTACAGGCCTGTTGGTGACCTTATTTATCCTGGTCGATATCGCCTTTTTCAGCGCCAATGTCCTCAAGATTCCGGATGGCGGATGGGTGCCACTGGTGATTGGCACTGTGATCTTCACACTAATGATTACCTGGAAAACCGGACGCAGCCTGCTATATCTACACCTTAAAAATGATGCGATGGCGCTGGACCCTTTTATTGAAGTGATTGGCGAACATCCACCACAACGTGTACCTGGTACGGCCATTTTCATGACGCCGAACCCGGAAGGTGTTCCGCATGCCATGCTGCATAACCTTAAACACAATAAGGTGCTGCATGAAAAAGTAGTAATCTTGACCGTGCGTTTCCTGGATATTCCGCACTCCCCGGAAGAGGAACGTGTGGAAGTTGAAATGCTGCCGCATGATTTTTACCGCGTTTCAGTACGTTACGGGTTTAAAGATGAACCGGACTTACCACGCGATTTAGTCTTGTGTGACCAATATGGACTAACACTGGATGCAATGGATACCTCATTCTTCATCGGCAAGGAAAGCCTGCTGGTAAGCGACAATCCGGAAATGGCAATCTGGCGTAAAAAAATATTTATTGGCTTGTTCCGTACCGCAGAGACCATTACCAACCAATTCAAGCTACCTGCTAACCGTGTTGTGGAACTAGGTTCGCAAGTATCATTCTAACGAGTTCAAGCATTAAGCGGTAAAGCTGGCTTTAACCCAATAATTCAACTGAGTATTTACTACTTGAATCTATCACGTTCAGTCACTTAACTTTTTTGAATACTAATTTTAAGAATATAAAGGATTCAAATATCATGACGATAAAAAATATTGTTTTAACCTTGGCAATGGCATCTGCTCTCGCCAGCTGCGCAACTACTACGCAAGATAGCGTGTCCGGCGTTAACCGCTCACAGTTCCTGCTATTGCCTGAATCTCAAATTACCAGCATGTCCAACGCAGCTTACTTACAAACGCTAAAAGAAGCAGATAGTAAAAAAGCATTGAATGTTGATAAAGCACAAGTAGACCGCGTGCGCCGCATTTCGAACCGTCTTATTGCACAGGTCGGCATTTTCAGGCCTGATGCTGCAAAATGGAATTGGGAAGTGAATGTCGAGAAAAGCGACCAGGTGAATGCCTACTGTATGCCAGGCGGCAAAATCATGGTGTATAGCGGCTTGATCGAAAAACTAAATGCGACGGATGATGAACTGGGTGCGGTGATAGGCCATGAAATCGCCCATGCCTTACGCGAACACGGTCGTGAACGTATGTCGACCGCCTTGGTTCAACAAGTGGGGGTTGCAGGTATTGCTGCGTATTTAGGCACCAAAGGCGAAACTGCTGCAGCGGTGGGTACGCAAGCTGCGGCAATGGGTACAAGCTTATTCTTTGCATTACCGAACAGCCGTAAACAGGAAACTGAAGCCGACAAAATCGGCCTGGAGTTAGCCGCACGCGCTGGCTTTAATCCTGATGCTGCTGTCACGTTATGGCAAAAAATGGGCGCACAAGGCGGCTCCAAACCGCCTGAGTTCTTAAGCACTCATCCGGCCAATGAATCAAGGATTGCTGAACTGAAAGCGCTCGCCCCAAAAGTGCGCCCTTTATACGAATCAGCTAAAAAATCATAAATTAGTCATCGCTTGATCCTAACTGCTACGCGCTAGGATCGGTCTGTTCTGAAAACTGCGGGAGTTAGGGTAAAATAGCGGCTGCTTTTTATCTTAACTCCCGCATCTTTATTGGAACAATATTAATCACATCATGAGTCAATTACAAAACATCATCGAAGGCGCGTTCGAAGACCGTGCAAATATCAACCCGGCGAATGCCAGCAAAGAAGTGAAGGACGCTGTTGGCAGTGTTTTGGCTGACTTGGATGCGGGTAAATTACGCGTTGCTTCCCGTATTGGTACAACGCAAGACTGGGAAACGCATCAATGGCTGAAAAAAGCCGTGCTGTTGTCCTTCCGTCTGGAAGATAACGTGCTGTTGGATGGCGGCTGTACCAAGTATTTTGACAAAGTGCCACCAAAATTCGCCAACTATACTGAAGAAGACTTCAAAGCTGGTGGCTTCCGCGTAGTGCCTAACGCCATCGTACGTCGTGGTTCTTACATTGGCAAAAATGCAGTGTTGATGCCATCTTATGTGAACATTGGCGCTTATGTGGGCGAAGGTACCATGGTCGATACTTGGGCGACTGTAGGCTCTTGCGCACAGATCGGTAAAAACGTGCACTTGTCCGGTGGCGTAGGGATTGGCGGCGTGCTGGAGCCAGTGCAGGCCGGCCCAACCATCATTGGTGACAACTGCTTTATCGGCGCCCGTTCAGAAGTAGTAGAAGGCGTGATTGTAGAAGACAACTGCGTAATCTCCATGGGTGTGTATATCGGTCAATCGACCAAAATCTACGACCGTGAAACCGGCAGCGTAACTTATGGTCGCGTACCGGCTGGTTCTGTAGTGGTATCCGGTAACTTGCCATCTAAAGACGGCAGCTACAGCTTGTATTGCGCAGTGATCGTAAAAAAAGTGGATGAAAAAACATTAGGTAAGGTCGGCATCAACGAACTATTACGCGGCATCTAAATACATAGAATGCAAACGAGTGTCAGTAATTTGACACTCACTGATGCTTTTTCCTCAAACGCCCGTTTTACACGGGCGTTTGTCTTTTCCAAGTTAACAATTTTTGTCACTATAAAACGGTTAACTTAAGTTAAATTACTGTTATATATAGCTTTTGTTTTAAATGACATCTACATTTAAAACAAATTCCTACAAGGTATAGAAGTTGCACAATACCCAGTATTCGTAAATTATGGGATGAATATGCTGGGGTTTATTACAACAAATAATCTTTGGTGGATTGCTATAGCTTCATTGATCGCATTAACTGCAACTATTGTGGCTTTTCGCTTCACTACACGTTTATGGTTTACTAAACCTCACCAAGCGAAAGCTTGGCTGACAGGTGGACTTTCAACCACCACTTTAGGCGCATGGTTTTTATACGCCATCTGTATTTATGTATTTAACGACAATGCGACTGTGAGTGCTTTAACCACTGCATTGAGTATCGCCTGCTTAATCCTGATAACCCTATTGATA
Organism: Methylotenera sp.; assembly: GCA_002928535.1. Lineage (GTDB taxonomy): Bacteria > Pseudomonadota > Gammaproteobacteria > Burkholderiales > Methylophilaceae > Methylotenera. Next base: position 65,837 of record PERG01000002.1, read on the forward strand.
TCCATGCTGGATATGTTTTTAAGAGCTAAGAAAACTTCCTCACAGCACTCTAGGGAAAATCTCTCACAAATGGCGATGGTGGATACCCTCACCCAACTCCCTAATCGCCGTGCCCTTATGCAGCATTTAGAAGCTGCTACCCGCCGTAGTGAGCGTTCAGGTGTTAGTCTCGCTATTGCCTTTATTGATATCGATAACTTTAAAAATATCAATGATTCATTAGGTCACCATGTTGGCGATCAAGTTTTACAGGAAGTTGCGAAATGCCTAGTGGCTGCTGTGCGAGGTTGCGATGAAGTGGCGCGTATAGGTGGTGATGAATTCATTGCACTCATTGAAGACGTAAAATATGACGAAGATGCGGTGACCATTGTCGACAGGATGGTGAACTCGATACGAGAAGTTTCTATTGCCAACCAAATTGATCTTAACGTTTCCGCTTCCATCGGTGTTGCAATGTTTCCGCGCGATGGCAACATCCATCAGATTGTTAGTGCAGCGGATGCTGCCATGTACCGTGCCAAAAAAGATGGCAAGAACCAATTCCGTTTTTTTGATGCGGACATTGCCATGACTTCAGATCAACTGTTAGAAATCCAGCACGACCTCAAAAATGCGCTTGCTAACGATGAACTGAAACTACACTACCAGCTGAAAATAGATAGCATTACACGTGAACCAGTAGGGGCTGAAGCCTTGTTACGCTGGGAGCACCCAGTGAAAGGCACTTTGTTGCCACCTGACTTCATGCCTGCCGCAGAGCGCTTTGGCCTAAGCTATGCCATGAACCTCTGGGTGATCGAAGAAGCTTGCCGCACCTTACACCTACTGAACTACCTGCATATCCCGTTTAGCATTGCACTTAACATTTCACACCAGCAACTACGTAATAATAATTTAGTGAATGAAATTAAGCAGTTGCTAAAACGCTTTAATTTACCCCTTGCCAGCCTGATTTTTGAAATCACCGAATCGGCAGCGGTCAAGAATAAATTATTGTTTAACAAGCAACTGGAACGTTTTAAAGAAGCCGGACTAAAAGTTTCTTTGGATGATTTCGGTACGCAGCCTTCCAGCTTGGCTTATTTGCAGCATTTGGATATCAGCGAGCTGAAGTTGGACCATACGTTTACCGCGAATGTGGAAAACGATTACAAAATACGCGGCATCATTCAAGCGATCATCGAGTTAGCGCACGTATTGGAATTGAATGTAGTCGCAGAAGGTGTAGAAACAGAAAGCCAGCGCCAGACTCTGGCTGAGATTGGCTGTGACCAGATGCAAGGCTTCCTGATATCGCGGCCGGTATCTGAAGAGAATCTCGTACATTTGCTCAAAAAATTAAGTACGCATTTTGAATCAGGGGGCGAATTTTCTATGGATGAACTTAAAAACCTGTAAGGTTCGCTCAGTATTTAAAAAGTCTTAAAACACACTTAACCGCGCCCTGCTGTTAAAATGTCGTTTTACTCGTCTTTTTCCTCGCAATGCAGCTATATGGCATCCCCAATTGCAATACCGTCAAAAAGGCCCGCGATTGGCTAACAGCAAATGGTATTGCCTACGAATTTCACGATTTCAAAAAACAAGGGATTAATAGCTCGCTCATTGAAGGCTGGCTAAAACAGATGCCTTGGGAGAAACTTGTGAATCGGGCTGGTATGACCTGGCGTAACCTTACGGACGCGGAAAAATCCGCTATTAAAGACACTAAATCTGCACAGGATTTAATGCTGACAAAATCATCCGTGATCAAACGTCCGGTATTGGTTAAAGACGGCAACATTATCAGTTTGGGCTTTTCTGAAGCCACTTATAAAGAGTTATTACTATGAGCCATATCTTAGGTACCGATAGCAAAACCTTATCCCTTGCCATTGATCTTTTATCGCGTCGTTCAAATACACCGGAAGACGCAGGCTGTCAGGAACTGATGATCTCGCGACTGGAACCTTTGGGTTTCAAAATTGAGCGTATGCGATTTGGCGATGTCGATAACTTTTATGCCCGTCGCGGTACACAAGGCCCTTTGCTAGTATTTGCGGGCCATACCGATGTAGTGCCTACCGGGCCATTGGATAAATGGCATACGCCACCCTTCGAGCCGACCATCAAAGACGGCATGCTATATGCCCGCGGCGCAGCAGATATGAAAACCTCGTTGGCGGCATTTATCACTAGTATCGAAGAATTTATTATAGAGAACCCTGAGCACCAGGGATCAATTGGCCTGCTGATCACGTCCGATGAAGAAGGCATAGCCGTTGACGGCACAGTCAAAGTGGTCGAGGCTTTGAAAGCACGCGGCGAAATGATTGATTACTGCATCGTCGGCGAACCGACCAGCAATAAAGTGGTCGGCGACATGATCAAGAACGGCCGTCGCGGATCGCTTTCAGGCAAGTTGACGGTAAAAGGCGTGCAAGGCCATATCGCCTACCCGCACTTGGTAAAAAACCCAATCCATCTGGTGGCACCTGCCATTAAAGACATGGTAGAAACCGTATGGGATAAAGGCAATGAATACTTTCCACCGACCTCCTGGCAGATTTCCAATATGAATGGCGGCACTGGGGCGACCAATGTAGTGCCTGGCGAAGTCGAAATACTGTTCAACTTTCGCTTTTGCCCGGAGCTCAATGGTCAAGGCAGCACCGAACAAAACCTTAAATCGCGCGTCCATACCATTTTGGACAATCATGCGCTTAGCTATGATTTGGAGTGGGAATATTCACCGCCCTACATCACCCCCCGCGGCAACCTGGTTGAAGCGATTAGTGCAGCCATTGAAACCTGTTACGGCGTAATGCCTGAGCTTTCCACTACCGGTGGCACCTCAGATGGCCGTTTTATCGCTGACATCTGCAAGCAGGTGATTGAATTCGGCCCACTCAATGCCACCATCCACAAACTCAATGAATGCGTGGGGGTGGCGGATATTGAGCCGCTGAAAGACACTTACAAGCTCACCCTTAAAAAATTGATTGCCTAACATGACCACTTACCACCACGTCACAGAAGAACTGCATACCATACGCGACTGGCTACGTTTTGCAGTCAGCCAGTTTGAAGCGTCGGATATTTTCTTCGGCCACGGTACTGATAATGCCTACGATGAAGCTGTCTGGTTAATCTTAAGTGCGCTCCATCTGCCGCACGACACGCTGAATAACTTCCTGGATGCACGTTTAACTTCTACTGAACGCAACAAACTGGCCGACTTTATTGCCCAGCGCATCATGCAGCATAAACCTACCGCCTATCTTGTCAAAGAAGCCTGGCTACAAGGCTTTAAGTTCTATGTGGATGAGCGCGTCATTGTGCCACGTTCGTTTATTGCGGAACTGCTCAGCGAAGACCTGTTACCATGGATTGAATATCCAGAAATGATCGAAAGCGCCGCCGATATCTGTACGGGTAGCGGTTGTCTGGGCATTTTACTTGCAAATAGCTTCCCGAATGCCAAAATCGATGTTGTTGATATCTCGCAGGATGCCATTGATGTGGCGAACATCAATATCCAGAACTATGGCCTGCAAGAACAGATTACCGCCGTTAAATCTGATATGTTCAGCGCCCTCAAAGGCAAAAAGTACGATCTCATTATCAGTAACCCGCCCTATGTTGACGCGCCATCGATGGCAACACTACCCGCCGAATACCGTAATGAACCGCAAATTGCTTTGGGCAGCGGTGATGCCGGTTTAGACCATACACACACTTTGTTGCGCGAGGCTGCAGAACACCTTACAGACGATGGTTTGCTCATCGTCGAAATTGGCCACAATCGCGATGCGCTACTGGAAGCCTATCCCGACTTGCCATTTACCTGGCTGGAAGTGTCTTCCGGCAATCAATTTGTATTTTTACTCACTAAGTCGCAACTCGAATAGGCAATTTTGAACAACACTTCTGCACCATCTAACATCACTCCTCAAACCGTCAGCTGGACGGAAGCGAATCAAACTAAAACTGCGCGCTGGCATGCCGAGAACGGCGCCTCTGCGCCTAAACGCATGCAAATCGCTACCGATACCATGAAAGCTGATGCTGCCTATAAGCTCTGCTGTGAAGGCACAGCTTTATTATGGCGCGGCGATTTCCAGAATGCCAAACTACTCATGCAGGCTTTATCACGCAGAATAGACCGGCCACATAAGAAACCGAAAAAAACACCGGCAAGCATGACAGAAGCGTTTCATTTGCACCGCCAGGCACAATCACAGAAAGCGCGCATTCTTGGCATGCTGGTGATAGAAATGGGTGTGGGTTACAACATTAATCTGCGTCGGGCGCCGGATGTGAAAGCCGCTTGCGAACATGCTTATGGCAAAAGCACACATGGCTTTATTGTCTCATTACGGGAGATTTTAGGCTTGGTCGGTGCTTACGAATGGAGCAAAAATGGCGTCGATATCAGCGTTATTAATAATAAAATCTATCCAAGTTATGGCGTGTTCTCCCCGATTCGCGGTGAGTACCTGGATTTAGTCGATATTGCACCATTACCTTCGCCATGTAATTTAGCGTTTGATATTGGCACTGGTACTGGGGTGCTTGCCGCAATATTGGCAAATCGTGGTGTAAAAAAAGTTATTGCAACAGATAACTCGAAACGCGCCCTGGATTGCGCTCAGAAAAACATTACGCTGCTGGAGATGAAAAATACCGTGACGGTGGTTGAAGCAGACCTGTTCCCGGATGCGATTCACGGCAAGGCGGACTTGATTGTCTGTAATCCGCCATGGCTGCCCGCCCATCCTAGTTCTGCTTTAGAGTCTGCGATTTACGATGATAAAAGCAAAATGCTGAAAGGCTTTCTAAATGGCTTGGCTGCGCATTTAAGCAAAGACGGCGAAGGTTGGTTGATTCTGTCAGATTTTGCGGAACACTTAGGCTTAAGAACGCGTGAAGAGCTATTGAACTGGATTGGCGCTGCAGGTTTAAATGTGCTGGAAAGAATTGATGTAAAAGCTAAACACAGCAAAGTGCTCGATGCCAGCGACCCACTGCATGCAGCGCGTAAAGCGGAAGTCACTTCCTTATGGCGCTTGGCGATTCAACCATAATTCAGCATTAAGGTTTGATGGCCAAAAAAAAAGAGGATGCATATTGCATCCTCTTTTTTTTGTTTCTTATTAATTTAACCGCGCCCTCTATTCCGATCACTCTTCTTTTGCATGGCTGGCGGATTCAAATCGCTGGTTTGCCGTACGCGTCGATTTACAGATTTTTTAGGACCAGGCTTTTTACTGTCAGGTCCCTTTCGGGGTGCAGCCGGTTTATGTGCGTAGGGCTCGCCTTCAGCACGCGGTACGCGATCTAATACACTTGGGCGCTGTTTACGTACTTTAGGCATAAACACTGCACTGGCTTTATCTTTTTCGCGTTGCGATAACTGTTTCAGAGGCGCATTTGGCACTGCCAAGCCAGCCCATTCAAGTAAGCCTACTACGGTTTTTTGATCCAGCTTGAGCATCTGTCCACGTTTCACGCGTGGCGGCAAGTTAACCGGCCCGAAACGTACACGCATCAAGCGGCTGACAGGCAATTGAAATGCTTCAAACAAACGACGCACTTCACGATTACGACCTTCACGCAAAATTACTTGATACCAATGATTGGCACCCTCGCCACCTTGGGGTGTGATGCTATCAAAGTTAGCCGGGCCATCTTCCAGCTCAATACCTTCTTTAAGTTGTGTCATTTGTCCTTCGGTTAATTCACCGAAGATACGCACCGCATACTCACGCTCCACTTCATAGCGTGGATGCATGAAATGGTTGGCTAATTCACCGGAAGTGGTAAATATCAGTAAACCGCTGGTATTCATGTCCAAACGTCCAATGGCGATCCATTTGCCGTGCTTCACCTTAGGTAGCTTTTCAAATACCGTCGCCCTGCCCTCAGGGTCATCCTGGCTGACGATTTCACCTTCTGGTTTATGGTAAAGCAATACTTGCGGTAATTCTGGCTCAAACTGTAAACGCAGAGGCCGGCTATCCAGCCGCACTACGTCATGCTGCGTGACACCTGCACCTACTGTAGCCACTTGGCCATTGACGGTGACACGGCCACTGGCGATGAGCGTTTCCATGTCGCGACGTGAACCAAGGCCAGCTAATGCCAGCAGCTTATGCAAGCGCTGGGTTGGCTCTGGTGGCGCATTTGGGTCTGATTCCACCTTGGTGAAATTGGTGGTGGGTCGACGCACGGTGCGCTGCGGGTCGCGTTGTTGTTTGAAGGGGCGTGCCATAAGGGTAACTGATTGACTGTAATGGTGTAATTTTACAGCAGTTAAGACTAAAACTAGATTAAATGTCCGGATTAAATGTCCGGTGTCAAAATCTCAACCGTTAATTCATTAAGTATCAAGTGGAATTTCCTGCTGGGCAAAATCTTCCATGGGTGGCAATTCGGCTAGTGACCTTAAATTGAGGTCATCCAGGAAGTTTTTAGTGGTGGCATACAGCGATGGTCTGCCTGGCACATCGCGCTGACCAACGACATCAATCCAGTCGCGCTCCTGTAATTGGCGCATAACATTTGGGTTCACTGCCACGCCGCGGATTTCTTCTATATCGCCACGGGTCACTGGCTGGCGATATGCGATGATGGCCAAAGTCTCCATCACTGCACGCGAATATTTAGCCTGCTTTTCCGGATTAAGTCGTGCCAGGTATACACTGTATTCAGCACGTGCCTGGAAGCGGTAACCGGAAGCAACCTGTACAAGTTCCATGGTGGGACTGCCGCGGTTCGCCCAATCCTGTTTAAGCTCATCCAGCAGCATGCGGAGCGTTGCACGCTCCATTCGCTCACTGAACAAGCGCGTCATATCGTCCAGCGACAAGGGCGTGTTCGATGTTAGCAAAGCTACTTCCAGCACATTTTTAAGCTCATTAATGTTCGAGATATTTGAAGTCTGGTTCATCACTTAATCATGTCCATACAGTTGCACATAGATGGGTGAAAAAGGCGCTTGTTGAGTAATGCGTAACAAGCCTTCGCGCGCCAGTTCCAGAATTGCCAAGAAACACACCACCAGCTTAGGCAAGCCCTCGTTCACCACATCAAACAAATCAGAAAATTCGACTAAATGATCGCTTTTTAAGCGACGCAGGATAATGCTCATGTGTTCGCGTACGGAAAGTTCAGCACGTGAAACTTTATGATGGGTGTGCAGTTTTGCGCGCTTGAGTACATTACGCCAAGCTTCAATGAGGTCGTTTAAATCCACTTCCGGCGGCTTGACCTCGCTGATATGCTGGTAGTAAGCACTAGCCACACTGATGCCGTCGTCGACTTTGGGCATTTCATCCAAGCGCTGCGCTGCGAGCTTGATCGCTTCATATTCCATCAGGCGGCGCACCAATTCTGCCCGGGGATCATCTTCTGATTCAATTTCAGCAGGCTTAGGTAGCAGCATACGTGATTTAATTTCAATTAGCATGGCTGACATGAGCAGGTAATCCCCTGCCAGCTCCAGTTTGATGGCCTGCATCTTTTCCACATACTGCATGTATTGGCGGGTGAGATCCGCCATGGGGATGTCGAGGATATCGAGGTTATGTTTGCGGATCAGGTAAAGCAGTAAATCTAGCGGGCCTTCAAACGCTTCGAGATAGACTTCAAGCGCGTCAGGCGGGATATATAAATCCAATGGAAGCGTAGTGAACGCCTCGCCGCGAATTTTTGCATCGACCGTCGTTAGCTTAGCTTGGCTGTTGGCTTGAATAGTAGCTTGCATATCATTCCCTCATCCACATATTTACATAGCTTAATGGGTAATTGACTTTGAAAACACGTTAATGACAATCACACCGGCGATGATTAAGCCCATGCCTATGATCGCCGGTACATCCAATGATTGCTTATATACCAGCCAGCCAATGAGCGAAATAAGCACAATGCCCATGCCTGCCCAGATCGCATACATAATGCCGACAGGTAATACGCGCAACTGATGGCCATAAAATAGAATGCAATGCCATAACCGATAATCACCACCAAAGAAGGCAGTAGCACGGTAAATTCTTTTGAAGCTTTCAACGCGCTGGTGGCAGTGACTTCTGCAACGATGGCGATGGAAATCGCTAACCATGGGTTCATACCAGCTCCAATATGATCTTTTTTAAGACAGCTAAAAATTACAAGGCTGCTTTCTGCGGAAACTATTTTTTATTAATAAATCTTTTAAATGCATTAAAGCCAAAAATTATGCCAGCAATTCCGAATAATATAATTTTAAAACCTTTGGGCTCATTCAATAACTCCACTAACTGCCCCGAAAATAACATCAACAGAAATAGAAATGAGCACAAGACAAATGCAAATATTTTTAGCTTCTCTGTTTCATTCAATCTCTTTTTATGAGTTTCAAATTTTTCTTCTATCCCTATTGAATGTGCATGACTCGCATGAAAATCATTCAAAGCATTATTACACTTAGTGCAAGCTCTATATAAAACCGCATGATCCCAAGCCTTATCAGCTTGGGAAAATTCATAACCACATTTTCTGCACTGGTAAGTTAGCAATACTTAACTGTAATTCAGCCCCATTGCATCTCGCACATCGCGCATGGTTTCCCGCGCTAGTTTGCGCGCTTTTTCGCAGCCTTCTGCAACAATATTTTTCACTAAAGTTGGATCTTCCGCATATTGTGCTGCGCGTTCCTGGATTGGTTTTAATTCAGCCAGCACACTCTCAATGACCGGCGTTTTACACTCAATACAGCCAATACCTGCAGTTCTACAGCCCACTTGCACCCATTCTTGGGTTGCTTTGTCTGAATACACTTCATGTAGTTGCCAGACCGGGCATTTTTCCGGATCGCCCGGGTCAGTACGGCGTACGCGCGCCGGGTCGGTCGGCATGGTTTTGATTTTCTTGGCCACTGAGTCTACATTTTCGCGCAGTGAAATAGTGTTGTTATAGGATTTAGACATTTTTTGACCGTCCAATCCTGGCATTTTTGAGGCTGGCATGAGGCTGTATTCAGGCTCGACCAGGATGATCTTGCCGCCGCCTTCCAGGTAACCAAGCAAACGCTCTTTGTCGCCCATGCTCATGCCCTGCTGCTCTTCGATCAAGGCACGTGCAGACTCCAGCGCTTCTTCATCGCCGCTGGTCTGGTACGCCATGCGCAACTCTTCATACAATGCGCCACGTTTGCTGCCGAGTTTCTTGATAGCGGCTTCCGCTTTTTCTTCAAAGCCTTTTTCTTTGCCGTAAATATGGTTAAAGCGGCGGGCGATTTCGCGCGTGAATTCGATATGCGGAATCTGGTCTTCGCCAACCGGGACCTGATTCGCTTTATAAATCAGGATATCGGCGCTCTGCAGCAATGGATAACCTAAGAAGCCATAGGTGGACAGATCTTTGCTAGCGAGCTTCTCTTGCTGGTCTTTATAGGTAGGCACACGCTCTAGCCAACTTAATGGCGTGATCATGCTCAAAAGCGTATGCAGTTCTGCATGTTCTGGCACGCGGGATTGAATAAAAATGGTTGCACTGGCAGGATCTACGCCGGCTGCCAACCAATCAATGACCATTTCCCACACGCTTTCTTCAATAATTTCTGGCGTATCATAATGCGTAGTCAACGCGTGCCAATCAGCAACGAAGAACAAGCATTCCTGCTCATGCTGAAGGCGTATCCAATTTTTGAGGACGCCGTTGTAATGCCCTAAATGCAAGTTGCCCGTGGGGCGCATGCCTGATAAAACGCGATCGATTGCCATGAGAAACCTTATAAAGTAAAACGGTATAGCCTAAAAAATTAACCACATTATTATACAAATAAGCCGTTAATCATAACGGCTATTTGCTAACTGCTTTTCAAACTGAATGCTTAAACGAAGCTAAATAATACGCGGTAAGCCGCATTGATAAATGGCTCCAAAATCTTGCTTAAAATCCCGGTGAATAAGAGCACAATCAAAATCACAAATCCATAGCGTTCAAGCTTAGAAAATGAATAGGCCAAACGCCCGGGCAATAAGCTCACTGCGATACGTCCGCCATCCAAAGGCGGCAGCGGTAATAGATTCAAGATCATGAGTACCACGTTAATCGTGATGCCGGCCTTCGCCATCAGGATCAACGGCATCTCGAATGCAGCCGGCGCCATGGAGGAGAATTTCATCACCAGTGCCCAGAAAAAAGCCATGACCAGATTGGATGCGGGACCTGCCGCGGCGACCCATAACATGTCTTTTTTAGGATTGCGTAACAGCGCAAAATTCACCGGCACAGGTTTTGCCCAACCGAACAGGATACCGCCCAGCATAATGGTCAGCGCTGGCAACAAAATCGTCCCAAACGGATCGATATGCTTTAAAGGATTTAAAGTAATGCGGCCTTCATTTTGTGCCGTCATATCGCCAAAATATTTTGCGACATAGCCATGAGAGGCTTCGTGGACAGTAATGGCAAATATAACAGGAATGGCGTAAATGACGATTTTTTGTACGAGTGATAATTCCATTAAGTGCTCTTAAATACCCTTTATATTTATAAACAGATTTTAACCTTATTCCAAGCCAAAAGGCGTTAAATCGCCTAAGCCAGCACGGATTAACACAGGGGATTCCCCAGTCAGATCAATGACAGAGGTAGCAGCGGCAATGCAATAGCCCGCTTCAATGACCAACTCGATTTGATTCTCCAGACGGTCTTGGATCTGCCAGGCTTCGCTTAGTACTTCTTCATCGCCTTCCAGCAGCATGGTCATACTCAACAGAGGTGCATCGATGGCTTCCAAAATCGCCTGCACAATCGCGTGCTGCGGTACGCGAATACCGATTGAATTACGCTTAGGATGCTGCAATTTTCGCGGCACTTCCCTGGTCGCGTTAAGCACAAAAGTGTAAGCACCCGGTGTATTGGCTTTTAGCAGCCTGAACTGGCTATTCGACACAACTGCATAATTGCCAAGCTCACTCAGGTTTCGGCATACCAAGGTAAAAAAGTGCTTATCATCCACACCGCGCATCTGTCGGATGCGCGCTTGTGCATCACTGTTTCCTAGCATACACCCTAGTGCATAACCAGAATCAGTTGGATAGGCAATCACCCCGCCGTCACGCAAAATAACTGCAGTTTTCTCAATCAGGCGTGCTTGCGGATTATCCGGATTGATATTAAAAAGTTGAGTCATGGTCTGCTAAATTTAAGTGTCGTTATCTATGGTCGCTATAGGATGCGCTCATCACAAGCTTAATTGAACAGGTGGGCTATCTTGTTCTGGTTTACGCACAAAGTGCTTTACTTCATCCCAATCCTGCCACACTGGAATGCACTTTCCAGGCAGCGTTGGTAAACGGCCCATGCCCATATAACTAATGCCTTTACCGTGATAATCTGAGCCTTGCGATGCTTTAAGTCCAAATTGATGTGCATATTTGGCAAACTCAACATATTGATCCACTGTGTGGCTGCCGGTCACCACTTCGATTGCAGTACCGCCTAAAGCACGAAACTCTTCGAGCAATAGCAGCATATTCGTCCTGCCCAGCTCGTATCTACCCGGATGTGCTAACACGGCAACACCACCGCTACCTGTGATCCAGCTGATTGCTTCTTCAAGGTTGGCCCACTCATGCTCAAAGTAACCCGGTTTACCTTTAACCAGATAACGTTTGAACACGGCTTTATTGTCTTTAGCAATGCCCTGCTCCACCAGAAACCTTGCAAAATGCGTACGGCTAATAATGCCTTCCTGGGCATACGCATAAGCGCCTTCGAGGCTGCCGCTAATCCCAATCTTTTCTAGCCCGGCAGCCATGCCAGCCGCCCGCACATGGCGACCTGCACGAATTTTAGCTAAACCTTCTTTCAAAGGCGGATATTCAGGATCAATCTTTAAGCCCACAATATGCAGTGTGCGCCTCTTCCATGTGACCGAAATCTCCACGCCTTTTATGAGCTGCATACCCCAGCGTGCAGCCTCAGATTCAGCGATTTGCAAACCGGCTGTATCGTCATGGTCTGTCAGTGCGAACACGTCAACACGTTGCATGGCGGCATGCTCCATTAATTCAGCAGGCGTTAACAGGCCATCCGAGATATTAGAGTGCGCGTGCAGATCGATACTGATGGACATTAGATAAACCTAGAGGTAAGTGGTGTATGCTGCTTGAAATTAAACCTTGTGACACAATCTCAATCATAGCAAAATAGTGCTTTAGCCTCAAAATGTACTTTAGCTTATGTAGTCTAGCTTAAAGTGCACTTAATCTATACCAGTTACGAAAGTCCATATGAAGTTTTTGTTCGACCTCTTCCCCGTCATTCTATTTTTTATTGCGTTTAAATTTTTTGGTATTTATATCGCCACTGCCGTAGCGATTGTGGCCACAATTGCACAAATAATTTATTGCAAGTTACGCCACGGCGTCGTGGATAAAATGTTACTGGTCAGCGGCGTCATTATCACCATCTTCGGCGGCGCGACTTTATTGCTCAAAGACCCAAGCTTCATTCAATGGAAACCGACGATATTGTATTGGCTATTTTCCCTAGGCTTGCTGGGCTCACAATTTTTCTTTAAAAAGAATCCGATTCGCGCATTAATGGAAAAGCAAATCTCACTGCCCGACCCGGTTTGGAACAAACTTAACCTGGCTTGGGCCGTGTTGTTTGTAGCCCTGGGAGTAGTGAATCTTTACGTGGCGTTTAATTATTCCCAGGATACCTGGGTAAACTTTAAGCTGTTTGGAATCACCGGCATCATGTTTATTTTTATCATCGGGCAAACCATGATGTTAAGTAAATACCTAGGTCAGGAAGATAAAGAATAATGTGGTATGCCATCATGGCGGAAGATACGCCAAATAGCTTAGAGAAGCGACTGTCAGCCAGGCCAGCGCATCTGGAGCGTCTTAAAGCTTTGCAGGAAGCAGGCCGATTGTTATTGGCTGGACCTTTTCCTGCAATTGATAGCACTGATCCGGGCCCTGCTGGTTTCAGCGGCAGCTTGATCGTTGCGGAATTCTCCACGCTGGAAGAAGCACGGCAATGGGCAAATGACGACCCTTTTGTTCAAGCCGGCGTATATCTGAAAGTGGATGTGAAACCTTTTAGAAAAACCTTACCCTAATACTACTTAAAACTATGTCATTACAGCAGGAGATCATTCAGCGCTTACAGGCTATCGACCCCATTCATATGGAGATTGAAGATGAAAGCGCAATGCACGCCGGGCACAAAGGTAACACCGGTGGCGGTCATTTCAAGCTGAAAATGACTAGCTCGCATTTTTCTGGAAAATCGCAGATAATGCGACATCGTCTTATATATCAATTACTTTCTGATCTTATTCCTGGCCAAATTCATGCATTGAGTATTCATGCAAGCGCACCGGATGAACTGAAATCCTAAACTTTAAGCCAGCGTTCGATTCAGAACCTTTTAATCTAACAACAAATTAATCAGCCCTTCCATAATTATTAAATCTAGAGGATGTTTGAATGAAATTTACCCAGACTTTAATCGCCGTTGCCGTTTTATCGTTAGCACCTTCAGCGTTCGCTGCTGAATCAGTCGCAACTGTAAACGGCAAACAGATCAAACAATCTGTTTACGATTACATAGCTAAAGATGCCACTTCACGCGGGCAAAAAGTAGATGCGCCTGTGAAAGAAGCCATCGTCAACAAGTTAATCGATTCAGAAATCGTCTATCAAGAAGCACAGAAATTGGGGTTAGATAAACAAGCCGATTATCAAGCCCGTGAAGAATTAGCACGCCGCGAACTGTTAACCAGCATTTACCTGCAAGATTACGTGAAAAAGAACCCAATTTCCGATGCAGATACTAAAGCGGCTTATGAGCAATACAAAAAAGCCTATGGCGATAAAGAATATAGCGCACGTCATATCTTGGTGAAAACAGAAACAGAAGCTAAAGATATTATTGCGCAATTAGGCAAAGGCGGCGATTTTGCCAAAATCGCGAAAGAGAAATCACTGGATCCTGGTTCTAAAGAAAAAGGCGGTGACTTAGGCTGGTTCTCTCCTGCGACCATGGTTAAACCATTCAGCGATGCAGTTGCGACATTGTCTAAAGGCGCTGTATCACCCACGCCTGTACAAACGCAGTTTGGTTGGCATGTCATCAAGCTGGTAGATACACGCGCTGCACAACCTTTAGCTTACGATAAAGTAAAAGAAGGTCTGCAAAAAAATCTGCAACAACGTAATTTGGAAAAAATGATGGCGGAATTGCGCAGCAAAGCCAAAATCGATATTGCCAAATAATTAATGTAAGCAATTAGTGTATTGATCCACTTAAAAGGCCTGATTTTCAGGCCTTTTTTATTGCGCATAACGCCAAGTGTAGCTGTGTTTCTCTAATCAAAGCTGCCTATCTTTCAAGCTAAGATTCATGAGATAATAAGAATAGTTATCATTTATAAATTAAACCTTAACGTGGAATTTACTTAAGTCATGCGATTTTTATCACAACTCGAGACGGGCGAAGCCGCTTATATTGCTGCCATTGAGGCCGAAGAGTTTCTGTTTCATCGCTTATCGGCATTAGGATTCCGGGTTGGTAAACCACTTAGCATTATAAGGCGCGGCACCTTTAATGGCCCGCTGCATGTGCGCTTAGGTACTACCGACGTTATATTGCGTAGAGCCGACGCTGCACGCATCCAAATCACCTCCGTTCCCGGGTAACGCATGAAACGTATCGCACTATTAGGCATGCCCAACACGGGCAAATCCACCTTGTTCAATCGCATGAGCGGAGCATCAGCTCGCGTAGGTAACTGGCCTGGTATCACCGTTGACCTCATGAGCGCCAAAATCTTAATGGGTGGGCATATCGCAGAGTTAATTGACCTGCCTGGCATTTATGATTTACATGGTTTTTCAGATGATGAGCAAGTCGTACGTCATTTCCTTTCCCACAACACCGTAGACTTGGTGATTGTATTGTTGAACAGCTCACAAATTGACCGGCAACTATCTTTATTGTTGCAGATCAAAAAACTGAAACTGCCCATGTTGCTGGCATTGAACATGACAGATGAAGCGACCCACGCTGGTATTACCATTAATACTGAAAGCATGGCGCGTGATTTGCAAATGCCTGTCGTGCAAATCAGCGCTAAATATGGCGAAGGCATGCAAAAAGCCATGCAGGAAGCGACCAAGCTTATTAATCAAGGTCAGACTGTCAGCCCGCAAGCCATTAATGACCTATTGATCGAAGACAGCCAGATTGAACAAGAGATGGAAACTTTGGTTTCACATCACGTGCAGATTCCAAAAAATTTAGGCAATCAACTCACAGACAAAATCGATAAAGTACTACTGCATCCCTGGTTAGGATTACCGCTATTTTTTGCAGCGATGTATTTGCTATTCCAGTTTATCTTTACAGCAGGCAAGCCTTTGCAAGATGGACTAGCCTGGTTGCTGGACCTGGTGAGAACTGGTCTGTTAGAACCATTATTCGCCAGTGCACCTGCATGGTTCAGCGGCTTTATGCTTGACGGTATTTATAATGGCGTAGCCACTGTGGCGGCATTTGTACCGATTATCGTATTGTTCTTCCTGGTGATGTCGATGGTGGAAGACAGCGGTTATCTATCTCGCGCCGCCTTCCTGATGGATGCATTAATGGCAAAAATGGGTTTGGACGGACGTGGCTTTGTGATGATGCTCATGGGTTTCGGCTGTAACGTGCCGGCTTTAATGGGTACCCGTATCATGCGATCGCGCCCCATGCGCTTATTGACCATGCTCGTCATTCCACTATCTTTATGCTCGGCACGGTTACAAGTCTTTATCTTTATCATTGCTGCTTTATTTACCGCGCAGCATGCGCCTATCGTCTTGTTTTCCCTCTACGTCATGAGCTTCATCACCATGTTTTTGACGGCTGTTTTATTTCAGGGTCGTTATAAAAATGCCGAGCCGTTCATTCTGGAACTGCCGCCTTACCGCTTTCCAACCTTGCGTCAGATCGTGCTGCGTGGCTGGCAAGAAGTGCGTCATTTCCTGACCAGAGCAAGTAAATTTATCGTGATCGGTGTGGTGCTGGTCTGGATGATGACGAACTACCCAACTAACGTGCCACCAGCTAGCGTCGGTACATTAGCCGGCCAAGTCGGTGCATTTTTTGCCCCGGTATTAGACCCGCTGGGCATTAACAACCAATTGGCCATTGCTTTGATATTCGGTTTTGTTGCGAAAGAGATCGTAGTGGGTGCGTTAGCGGTTATTTACGGCTTGCAGGGTGATGCATTGATGCTGCAAATGGCCACGCAGATCGACTGGGTACAAGCCATGAGTTTCATGCTGTTTACTTTGATTTATACCCCTTGCCTATCGACGATTGCCACTTTAAAAAATGAAGCTAAAAGCAGTGGTTTTATGTGGCTATCCATTGCTTGGTCTCTAAGCCTGGCATGGATAGTCAGTTTTGTTTTTTACCAAGGTGCGCGGGCATTAGGTTATTAATCTACTTAACCCGCTTATAGGTTTTATTTATTGCCTAAACATAAAATATACCGCCCCCATTAAGCAAAGTCCGGCCCATAAAAAATCCAGCTTAAGGGGCTGCTGCATATAAAAAACGGCAAAGGGTACAAATACCATCAGCGTAATGACTTCCTGCAATATCTTGAGTTGTGCCAAAGTCAACACCGTAAAGCCAATCCGGTTACCCGGCACCTGGAATAGATATTCTAGCAAGGCAATGCCCCAGCTAATTAACGCTGCAATGATCCAAGGTTTATGACTTAACTCTTTAAGATGGGCATACCAGGCAAACGACATCAGCACATTAGCGCATGTCAGCAATAACTGGGTTTTGATCAACGATAGGGACATCTAAATCCTTTGCACATAACATTAAATATAAAAAAGCCGCAATAAATTGCGGCTTTTTTATGATCAACTATGTGAACTAAACGGCTTGTTCACCGGTTTCACCAGTTCGGATGCGGATAACTTGCTCTACAGCACTGACGAAGATTTTACCGTCACCAATCTTACCGGTATGTGCCGCTTTAATGATCGAATCCACTGCAGCCTCTACCATTTCATCAGTGAGTACCAATTCCAGTTTAATCTTAGGCAGAAAATCCACCACGTATTCGGCACCACGATAAAGCTCGGTATGGCCTTTTTGGCGACCAAAGCCCTTGACCTCTGTCACAGTTAAGCCGTTAACCCCAATGTTAGAGAGCGCTTCACGTACTTCATCCAACTTAAATGGTTTAATGATTGCTTCGATTTTTTTCATAACGACAGGACTCCCGAAATTAATGCCTTTGATTGATTCATCTTATTGATTGTTCGCTAGGCAGTTTATCAAATCTTACTTTAAGTATTTATCAAAATCCAGTTTTACTGTAATAGGGTAACGTCTATCTTTGCCAAAGCTTTTGTGAGAAATGCGTACGCCTACTGGCGCCTGACGGCGTTTATATTCATTGCGGTCAATGAGCGTGATGACGCGATTCACAACTGCCAAGGTATAACCCAGCTGCAATATATCAGCACGGCTTAAATCATTCTCTACATACGCCTCCATAATCCCATCCAGCACCTCATAAGGCGGCAAGCTATCCTGGTCTTTTTGGTCAGCGCGCAGCTCTGCTGAAGGCGGCCGCGTGATAATCCGTTGGGGGATGACAGCCGAAATATTGTTACGGTATTCGCATAGCTGATATACCAAGGTTTTGGGTACATCTTTCAATAATGCGAACCCCCCCGCCATGTCACCATACAGCGTGCAATAACCCACAGCCATTTCACTCTTGTTACCTGTAGTCACCACAATACTGCCAAATTTGTTAGAGATGGCCATCAATAGCATACCGCGGATACGCGCCTGTAAATTTTCTTCAGTGGCATCCATGGCTAATCCATCAAATTGAGGCGCCAATGCAGATAAGTATTGTCCAAATAAATCTTTGATCGCAATCTCATCGTACTTAACGCTTAATAAATTCGCTATCTCCCTGGCATCCGCTAAGCTGATATCGGCAGTAAACTCGGATGGCATCATCACTGCATGCACACGTTCCGCACCTAAAGCATCGACGGCAATTGCCATGGTCAAGGCTGAGTCCACCCCGCCAGATAAGCCCAGCACCACACCGGGAAATCCATTCTTATTCACGTAATCAGCCAAGCCTAGTTTCAGTGCATGATAAACCGAGGCTTGCAGGGTTAAAGGTTCTGATTTAAATGGCATTAAGGGCTTAACACCGTCAAACTCGACAACACTTAACTGAGCCACGAATGCAGGTAATTGATGGGTCAGTTTGCCTGCTGCATCCATCACAAAAGAAGCGCCATCGAATACCAGTTCATCCTGCCCACCCACCATATTGGTATATAGCACGGGCAACTGCGTTTCCTTTACACGCTTGCGTACCGTGTCCAGCCGTGTCGATTGCTTTTCCATATGATAAGGGGAAGCATTCAGCGCAATTAATAATTCCGCCCCTGCTAATTTAGCGGATAGTGCCGGTTCAGGCTCCCAAACATCCGCACAAATAAGAATGCCGATTCGAACTCCATCATGCTCAATTACCAGCGCCTCTTCACCTGGGATGAAATAGCGCTTTTCATCAAATACACTGTAGTTCGGCAAAGCACGTTTATGATAGGTGGCGGCAACTTTGCCGTCTTTTAATACGGATGCAGCATTAAAGCATTCCCCATCCACCAAATGTGGATGACCAACAATGACGGTGATGTCTTTTAACGCTGTGCTTAATTGGCGTAAGGCATTGTCACAGGCAATTAGAAAATCTTTTCTTAGCAACAGGTCTTCAGGAGGGTAGCCACATAAGGACAATTCAGGTGTGACTAATAAACTAGCCCCCTGTGCTTTGGCAAGCACTGCATGGGCGAGAATTTTTTCTGCATTACCAGCAATATCTCCCAATACGCAGTTCAGTTGAGCAATGGCAATTTTCATGTCTGCAGCATTAAAGCGGTGAACTGGTTAACGTTAATAAGAACCCCCTGCGTCCTTAATTAAACGTACGATTTCCGTATTTTGAGACTTAAGCGCATGGACTAGCGCTGTCAAACCATATTGGTCTTTCGCTTTTACCTTGGCTTTATTATCTAACAGGAGTTTGACCATTTCAGCTTGACCATTATCTACGGCAACATGCAATAAAGGGGAATCTTCGCCATCGACATTATTCACATCAGCGCCATTGGCTATCAATACTTTAGCTGTTTCCAACTGGGACTTCTTCACAGCCCATGTTAATGCCGTCCACTTGGATAAGTCCTTTTGATCTACCGATGCACCACGTTGCAGTAACAACTCCACCGCAGGCGCATGCCCCTCGCGCGCTGCAATCATCAATGCTGTGGTTCCACGGCGATCTTTCAAACCTGGATCGGCTTTATGGTCCAATAATGTTAGCAGGGTGGGAACATGGCCACTTTGTGCGGCATGCATCAATACACTTTTGCCATCGTCGCTTTTGCTATTAGGATCCACGCCGTGGCTTAATAGCAGGTTTACCGTCTCCGCATAGCCCGATACTGCAGCCATTCCAAAAGCACTCCAGCCATAACCATCGCGCACTGTAGCGTCCGCTCCTTTTTCCAACAATGCTTTAACGCTTGCTACGTGGTTCTTTTTCGCGGCAAACATAAGGGCCGTCCAGCC
Source organism: Methylotenera sp. (assembly GCA_002928535.1). GTDB lineage: Bacteria > Pseudomonadota > Gammaproteobacteria > Burkholderiales > Methylophilaceae > Methylotenera. The sequence continues at coordinate 85,502 of PERG01000002.1, forward strand.
CCCCTTGTCTTTCGCGTTCAAATCAGCGCCTTTATTGGCCAAGGCCGTTATAACTTCTGCACGATCTTTTCGCGCCGCATACATAAGCGCTGTCACACCAGCTTCATCTTTAGCGTTCGGGCTTGCACCGCTATTCAATAATGCATTTACAGTCGCGACATCGCCTTTTGATGCCACAGTAAGCAAATATGGCACTTCTTCCGCAGCTATCACGGGCAGTGCTATTAACAATAGACAGATGGCTAAACAATGTTTTAGAGGTTTATTCATACGGATTGGTGTGAGTTTCTTTCTATTTGTTAAGAGTGAAACGTTATTAAATGGATCATTCGAGGATGAGCTTATATTTATCGTTTGGCATTCATGGCAGCAAGAACCGCTTCGCCCAACCCAGCAGGCGAGCTTGCCACTACTGCACCGGCTTTTTCCAATGCGCGGATTTTATCAGCTGCTTTACCACTACCGCCGGAGATAATTGCGCCAGCGTGACCCATGCGCTTACCTGCAGGTGCGGTTTGGCCAGCAATATAAGCTGCAATCGGCTTGCTGACATTACTTTTAATAAATTCGGCGGCGGCCTCTTCATCAGAACCGCCAATTTCACCCACCATGATAATGGCTTCGGTTTCAGGGTCTGCTTCAAAAAGCTGCAGGCATTCAATGAAGTTCAAACCCTTGATAGGATCACCGCCAATACCGACACAAGTACTTTGACCCAACTTGAGCGCGGTAGTTTGATGCACCGCTTCATAAGTCAATGTGCCTGAGCGAGACACAATACCCACCTTGCCACGCATATGGATACTGCCCGGCATGATGCCGATCTTGCATTCATCAGGCGTAATCACGCCCGGACAATTAGGCCCGATCAGCTTTACATTATAAGAATTCAGCACATGTTTTACGTTCAGCATATCCAGTACCGGAATGCCTTCGGTGATACAAATGATCAGCTCGATGCCCGCATCGCAGGCTTCGAGGATCGAGTCTGCGGCGAATGCAGGTGGTACATAGATAACACTCGCAGTGGCACTGGTCTCGCGTACAGCATCGCGCATGGTATTGAAGACGGGCAAACCTAGGTGTTGCATGCCGCCTTTACCCGGCGTTACCCCGCCTACCATTTTCGTGCCGTAGGCCAATGCCTGTTCGGAATGGAAAGTGCCTTGCTTACCGGTAAAGCCCTGGCACAGTACTTTGGTGTTTCTATCAACTAATATGCTCATGCCACTGCCTTTACTGCCTGTTTAGCGGCATCAGTTAAGCCATCTGCCGAGATAATATTCAATCCACTGTTTTGCAACATTTGCTTCCCAAGTTCTACATTGGTACCTTCTAAACGCACGATCACTGGAATTTGCATACCGACATCTTTCACCGCGGTAATAATGCCTTCTGCAATGATGTCGCAGCGCATGATGCCGCCGAAAATATTTACCAGGATAGCCTTCACGTTATTGTCCGCCAAGATGATCTTGAACGCTTTTGTCACGGTTTCCGCCGTTGCACCACCTCCCACATCGAGGAAGTTGGCCGGGGCCCCGCCGTGCAATTTAATGAGGTCCATGGTAGCCATAGCCAGGCCTGCACCATTGACCATACAACCAATATTGCCGTTGAGGGCAATATAGTTAATGCCGGCATGATGCGCATCGGCTTCTTTGCTATCTTCTTGCGACCAATCACGCTGCTCAGCCAAAACTTTTTGGCGATAAAGCGCGTTATCATCCAGGCTCATTTTGCAATCGAGTGCATAAATCTTGCCTTGATCCGTGACGATCAATGGATTAATTTCCAACAGGGCCAAGTCGTTTTCTTTGAACAAGCGATACAGGCTTTTCAGCAACTTGCTGAATGCGGCGATCTGTTCGCCTTGTAGCTCTAATTTGAATGCCAGGTTACGTGCCTGGTAATCGACCAAACCGCTCAAGGGATCGCAGATCTCCTGCAGGATTTTTTCCGGGCTGGTGTGTGCGATTTCTTCAATATCCATGCCACCTGCGCTGGAAGCCACGACAACAACACGCTCCAGACTACGATCCACTAGCATCGAAAGATACAATTCACGGGCAATTGGTAACGTTTCTTCAACCAGCACTTGGTTAACGGGCTGTCCATCGGGTGCATTCTGGTAAGTCACCAAAGTTTTGCCCAGCAACTCGCTCGCCACAGCCTGTGCTTCACTGGCGGATTTAACCACTTTCACACCACCGGCTTTGCCACGGCCACCGGCATGCACTTGGGCTTTAACGACCCAGCTATTATTAGGCAACTCACTGATAGCAGAGGGTACATCTTTGGCAACAGAAACGACCTGTCCACGCGGCACCGGAATATTGTATTTTTGCAGCAGGGTTTTGGCTTGATATTCGTGCAAATTCATAAGAATAAAGTTCTAATTATTGATTATGTGCATTTTCGCCCAATTCGATCGAATGCGCCAGTCTAAGCTACATTATTGGCGGCCCCACCAGCCATGAAGCAAAGCGCAAAGTGTATAATCCGCACTTTACTTTCTATAGTCTGATTATGCGTTTAGTCATTCAAGGCCCGGCCATTAGCTATTCCCACCTCGCTCACATCCACCAAATGTGCGGTACTAATGTGCAGTTCGTGCAAACTGCAGAACATGCTTACTACCTGGCGAACCAGTCTGTATCAGAGCAAGTAAAGCAATTTTGCGCAGAGCAGCAGATAGATGTTGCCTATGTGCAAGATACACATTTATTGAAGAATTTCGGTCTGTGCGTCATGGACATGGACTCCACGCTTATCAGTATTGAATGCATCGATGAAATTGCCGACATGGTAGGGATCAAACCGCAGATCGCTGCCATTACCGAACGGGCCATGCAAGGTGAACTGGATTTTGCACAAAGCCTCCGCCAGCGCGTGGCTTTGCTTAAAAATTTAAAAGAGTCTGACCTACTACATGTACTCGACGAGCGTTTAAAGCTTAATTCAGGCGCTCTAGAATGGATAGCAACCTGCAAGCAAAACAACATCAAGACCATGTTAGTTTCCGGCGGCTTCACGTTTTTTGCCGAGCGCGTAAAGGCCATGCTAGGCTTGGACTACGCTGTTTCAAATACTTTGGATTTCAAGGACGGGCTATTGACCGGGAATGTATTAGGTGAGATTGTCGATGCGCAAACTAAAGCCGATGAACTGGTTAAATTACGTGATCAGCTTGGCCTGACGGCCGCGCAAACCATTGCTATCGGCGACGGTGCTAATGATTTGAAAATGATGGCGGTGGCGGGTATTGGCATTGCATATCATGCCAAACCGATTGTGCAAAGCCAAGCCACTTATGCACTGAACTATGTGGGTTTAGATGGTGTGATTGGTTTACTTTCCACTTGAGCTGAGTGAAGTAGGCGTCCCGGTAAGATCCTAAGCGGACATCCTAGGAATAGTATTTTCGTTCATGATGATTGATCTGTTGGATCCATAAAAAAAGCCCTGCTATGAGGGCTTTTCACTCGGTATAATGCTTACTTATTTACTGCAGATTTAAGTGATGCACCTACAGAAAAGCTAACGCGGTTACTTGCAGCAATTTTCAATGTTTCGCCATTAGCAGGGTTACGACCATCGTAAGCTGGTTTATGCGTTACTTTGAATTTACCAAAACCGATGATGTTCACATCATTGCCTTTTGCTAATGTTTCTGTAATCGCAGCCAACACATCATTCAAAGCTTCCTGAGCTTCTTTTTTGCTTCGGCCATTAGTAGCTAATAACTCAACTAATTCTGGTTTGCCTACGATTACTTTATTTTCTGCTTTTGCCATCTGTATTTCCTTAACTTGTTGTTAGACGTATTAAACCTTATTAAAAGGGTCATGCGACAATAGAACACAAGTTTGTAAAGGTCAAACAGAAAAACAATAAAAAATGGCGTATTTACTTACTCAGCATAATTATTTTCAAATTTTAAAGGAACAATACTCGTGACTAACGCACAACGTAGAGCGCTTGCTCGCATGGCTGAGCTGAATTCAGCAGCTACAGGCAACAAGCCTGCACCTACTATCAGCAGTACTTTTATCCCGCATGAAGCGGGAGCATATTACGTTCTCAATGTAGAAATGGTAGGCAAGATCATTAATTTATTGGCAAAAGAAATCGAGCCGCCGGCTTACACCTATGCCATCACCACCATTTATTTTGTACAGGATGCCGATACTGGAAAATGGCATTGGTTTGATGGGAAGGAAAAACTATCCCCACGCAAAAACCAGGATAGTTGGCGTCTCGGCAGTAAAATTTTATATGCCACACGCGAAGCTGCAGAGTCTGAACTTCAGCGATTGATGGAAAAAAATGGTGATCGTGTGACCAAGGTACATGACTTGCCAGACGATCTGACTCAACTGAAAAAAATCCGTAGTGCTCACCATCCAGACCGTAATAATCCCGATTCCGATCACGACCTTTATCAATCGGTTGTTGAGAAAATTGACAGGATGCGTTTAGCGAGTGTTTAAGACAAGCTATGAAGGTCTTAAGCCGTAAGCAAACAATTATCCAAGCAATTTTTCTAACTCAGCCTCGCTAAAGCCTGCTTGCCTTCTGGCTTCCAGATTAAATGGTGCGCGCAATTTAGGCGCTTGATAGGTAGTGGCCAACTCGTCATAAGTTGCCAGCGGCTCCACGTTACGTTGCTCACACAGCCAGTTAAACCAGCGATTGCCGATGGCTACATGACCAATTTCATCACGCAAGATAATATCCAATATTGCTGCGGCTTTAGCATCACCTGCCTGTGCGAGTTTGTTACGTAATGATGGGCTGGCATCAAGGCCGCGGGCTTCCATAGTCCTGGGCACGAGCGCCATACGTGCCAACACATCATCTTTTGTTCTATCGACCATTTCCCACAAACTGTTATGCCCGGCGAAATCGCCGTACTGAAAGCCCATATCCAATAAATGTTCATTTAACAGCGCAAAGTGGTATGCCTCTTCTGCTGCTACCTTGAGCCAATCCTGATAATAATCCTGCGGCAGTTGTGGAAAACGCCAAATGGCATCAAGCGCTAAGTTGATGGCATTAAATTCTATATGCGCCAAGGCATGTATCAGCGCAGCACGGCCTTCAACGGTACGCATACTGCGTTTGGGCAAACTTAATGGTGACACAAGTTCAGGTTTTTCCGGACGGCCGGGAATAGCACCTATCTCGCTTAAATGCACCTCAGCATCTAACTTGATAGGCTGCTGTTGAAGCTGCTCAGCCAAAGCGCGCACAGACACAGCTTTGGTTACAGCATTCTTCTCCGCCAGCAAGGTTAAAGCTGCCTGGCGGAGCTCGCTGAATACTTGCATATTTTTACTTATTGCACAGGAATGAAATCTAGCTCACCGGCTTTAAAATCAGGCACCATGATGAATTTTTCATCGCGGGTAAGCGCAATATCCGCTGCGGCTTTATAGCCGGATTTGATTTCTTTCACGTCGCCCGCCATATTAATGCTGAACACTTTGCCATTATTCCAGTCGCTGACATACATCTTGCCACTGGAGTGATGCACAAGGCCATCGCCGCCGCCAAAGCCATTAGCGATATCAACCAGCGTTTTGGTTTTCATGTTGTAGCTATAGAGGATGCCAGTTGAAAAATCCACAATGCTAATCACATCACCTGTGTCATCCATGAGCAGTCCATTTGGCGCTTTAATGCGGCTGTCTTGCACATTATTCACAACCAAAGTTACTTTACCTAAAATATCAACTTTATACACAGCACCGCCTTTACCGGTATTAAACACATCACCGGTATCGCTCACATATAAATTGCCATTCATGTCGGCTTCCAGATCATTGAAAAAGATCGGTGCCGCAGGGAATGAATTCGGCCCGGCAAAAATGCTGGTTTGCCCATTCGGGTCTACTTTCACAATCTTATTTTTATCTGCAACATATAGGTTGCCACCAACCATCGCTAAACCTTTCGGGTCGTCCAAACCCCGGGCGAATACACGTACTTTATCGTTGTGGATGACAGTAATCTGACCATCCCCATCCTTATCAAACACATTGATTTCGGATACGTAAATTTTGCCATCCGGTGCTTGCAAAACGGACTCTGGCGTTTTTAATCCCGTGATTTTTGTTGTTGGATAAGTGTTGATTTGATGTGCGCAACCCATACTAATGGCCGCAATTAACGATACGCTTGCTAGAATTTTTGTTTGCATATGGATATACCTTAATGTTTAGTAAAAATTAATTACCGGTTCTGCTTGCGCACCAATCATGCCACATGGCAATTTTGACGCAGTGGCAGTTTGGTCAGCTGTATTATTCAAAGGCTGTAGCTTAATGTTGCGCATCAAATCCCGCATCGCCAAAACATAGGCTTTTTTAATGTGGTATTTCGTTGCGGTATCAATACTGGCATAACCTTGTTGTTGCGCTTCTCCGCTATAACTGCCTATCACTTCACCACTCCCTGAATACACCGTAGCTTCAAGCTTACTGTGATAGACCTGCATTTGAGGATTATAAAAGATGCGTGGTTTTAAGCGGATCACAGTGTCCCCTTTTTCGTTGGCAGTACACATCGCCAGTGAGGCGTCGCTCGCTTTCAAAGCCTCTAGCGCGATAGGCTCAACTATCGGGCCTTGCTCAAACCAGTAATCATAATAAGGACTCAGCAAACGTACGCTATGGCTGTACTCCATCGGGCTGATATAAAGCAAAGTATTGGATTTAGCTTCCAATGCCAGCGTATTAAAAGGCAGGCTCACCGAAGCTAATAACAGGTTTTTGAATAATAGTTGAGATACTTTCATACATTCCTTTTTCATTCTATCAAGACTTGATTATCATACATACCCGTTTAATTACTTGGCATTATGGGTAATCCGGTAAATGACATCGGCTTTATCATCTGACACATATATCGCTTTATCCGTTCCCACTACCACATCGACGGGCCGTCCCCACGCATCCTGACCTTGTAGCCATCCGGTCACAAAATCCACGACTTCAAAGGGTCTATCCTGCTTGAATTTTACGCGCACAAGTTTATATCCGGAAGGCTGTTTACGGTTCCAGGAACCATGGAGGGCCACAATAGCATCTTGGCGGTAACTCTCCGGAAAGGCTGTCTTATCCAGAAAGCTAATGCCTAAAGGTGTGGAGTGCGAAATAAATGTAATCGCTGGCGCTTGTACCGTTTTACAAAAACCCGCTTCTCCCGGAAATTTAGGATCTTCCATTTGACCCGTTTGGCCGCCTTTTTGATCCGATGCTATGCCCCAACAATGTGGCCAGCCATAATGTTTGCCACCCTCAAGAATGTTCAAATGTTCCGGTGGCAGTTCATCATTGACTGGGCCATTTTTGCTACTTGTGCGCATATCCGAACCATTATTAGTGGCAAACATGGCGCCTGTCTTAGGATGCCAGGTGTAACCTTGGGAATTACGTAATCCGCGCGCCCAGACAGCCGATTGCTGATGGCGACCAACGGTTAATAGTGCGCCTGCCGGTTTTCCACTAAGGGTGTAGCGCAGCATGGTGGCCCGTGTCGGGTCAGTTTCAATACACACGTTGCAACTGGATCCCACATTAATAAACAAATACCCATCCGGGCTTAGCTTCAAGCTTTTAAGCGTATGGCCGCCTGTTGCCAAGCCGGAAATCAATGGCGTAGGCTTAGCAGCCCATTTACCACGCTCTTTATTGATGACAACTACTCCGTCTTCATTAGCGATATACAGTTTATTGTCGGTGTAAACCAAACCTTGTGGTGCATTTAAATCCTTAGCCACTGTAATCACTTCATCCGCTACTCCATCTCGATTACGATCAGGCAGCACTACTACTTGGTTGGACTGGGGTAAGGACACGTATAAATTCCCCTCAGGGTCAAAAGCCATAAACCTGGGGCGCTGCAAAGACTGCCCATTCGGTAGGGATTGATCCGCAAAGACTGAAATCTTGAAACCTTCCGGTATTTTCAGGCGGGAAAGGTCGGTCTCTGCGTTTGCATGCACACTTACAAAAATATATGCACTGATAAAAAACTTTACGCTAATTTGAATGCGTGATTTGAAATTAGATAAATACGGTTTCATGACATGGCTCCTGTATCAATAAGTGACCATTGGAAAATGAAACAATTTCACACATCTGGCATTAAGAAGTATTCAAGAAGAAAACTGTAAGAGGTACATTACCTTTAACTTAATACTATTGATTAAGTTATGGGTTAAGTAAGCGTGTCTGCCCAGATATTCTGCGCCCAGGCGGCTGCATATTGGCCCTCCTGTTCGCTAGGTTTTAATGACACGCCACCGCCTTCAGCCGCCACCATGACTTTCTTGTCTAGATCGTACCTGTAGACGTGCGCCACATGGATGGCGGAGGTGTTACTGACATAGCTATAACAAGTATTGGCAAACACTGGCGCGGGGTCGGGCGCATGGCCCGCCATCAATTGCACAATCGCATTGGCGCATATTTTGGCTTGATTAGTCGCCATATGCGCAGACTTAGGCAATGCGGCCGAAATAGCATCGCCAATCACATGAATGTCTCGTGCTAGTTTGGATTCGTAAGTTAGGAAGTCAATTTCGCACCAGCGCTGATCAATATTATTCAAGCCGGTTTTCTGTTGGTCGATTTTGACCATTTGCGCCGGCTTACCCGCACGCTGCGGCGGGATGATATTGAGTACATCTGCCTTTACACTATCGAACTCAGTTTTAACGGTTTTATGGGTAATATCTACTTCTACAATCGTATTGTTCGGCCGGTAATCAACCAGCCCGGTATAGACCTCATTGAATACTTTGGTAAATAAGCCTTTTTTGGAAGTGATTTCGCCATTAGCATCCAGCACAATCACCTTGGATTTAGGCTTATGCTGCTTAAAATAATAAGCGACTTGCGCTGCCCGCTCATACGGCCCAGGAGGACAGCGGTATGGCGCTTTGGGTACATTCATCACGAACACGCCACCATCTGGCATGGCTTCGAGTTGCTGTCGTAAATTCACCGTTTGCCACCCCGCTTTCCAGGCATGCGGTACCTGGTTTTGCGCTTCTGGGCTTTGCAGCATGTGTAAATCATCGTAAATAAAATCAATGCCAGGTGCGATAACCAGTCGGTCGTAATTTAACTCACCGCGTTGTAAGGTGACTTTTTTATTGCTGGCATCAATTGCAATCACTTCGTCCTGTACCCACTTGATGCCATGATGGCTTTTGAGTAAATCATAGCCAAAAGTCAGCTCATCGATGGTTTTACTACCGCCAATGACTAAATTGCTCAACGGGCAAGAAACGAATTGCGGATTCTTTTCTACCACAATTACCTCAAGCGCTCCCAAACTCCACAAGCGCAGATACTTGGCAACAGCAGCCCCAGCATAGCCCCCACCAATAACCACAATACGGCCAAGCGGCGGCTTGCTAGCTCTCGCCATAGCGGGAAAATGACTGGCTGCTAAGGCTAAGCTCGCGCTGTAACTGGTGCATTTAATGAAGTCACGCCGATTCATATGCATTACATTGCCTTAATTAGGATGTGTCTTTAACAGAGGTTGATGCGGCAAAGCCTGCGCTTTACTCAACTTTTGCACAGAAAAATAATCTGCCAGATCAGAAATTTCCTGAGTACTTAAGCCTTTTGCATGCCTATGCATGATAGTAGAAGCACGCTCGCCCGTTTTGAAAGCCTGCATCTGCGCAAGGAAATAGGTTTTATCCATACCAGCAAGTGGCATATATGGAGCATTAATAATTACAGCGCTATTGTTCAACTGGGTACTATGACAAGCTGCACATGAAGCGGCTAAGCTGCGGATGTGCAGCTGGCGATTTGAAGAGTCGAGTGAGGATGTAGAAGGCTCACTATAAACACGCATCGGGCTTAAAAGCCCGATGAGAGATGTTAGAACAATTAGCGATTTGCAGCTAATAGTGTGCATTTAGATTACAAACATTCGCCTTGGCAGCCATCTTCACGCACGCCTAATGATTTAAGTAATTCCACCATTTTAGTGTTGCCCGTGTCACGTACGATGCGAATGATATCCACGTCACCGCGCATTTTCTTATTGATGTCCGCACCATGAGAGGCCAAGTATTTCACCACTTCATCGTAACCATCATAGGCCGCTAAATGGAACGCTGTCATTTTAGTCAGTGGGTGCACATAATTTACATCAGCGCCTTTTTCAGTTAGGTATTTAACCGCTGCTAACTGGCCTTTCGTTGCCGCCATTTGAATCGGTGTCCATGCAAAATATGAGTCGTTAACATTCACGCCACCTTCTACATATTTCTTGATGACCTTCATATTGCCTTTGCCCAACGCCTCTGTAAATTCTACAGACTCATCATCCGTTAAAGCCATTGCATTGATTGAGAACCCTAAAGCGAATAGTGCCAACATTGTTTTAATGAATTTCATGCTACTTATCTCCAGCCTTATATTTAAAATTGTTAAGCAATAAATTTTCTTGCGTTACGGAACATCCGTATCCAGGCACTATCTTCAGTATCGGTAAAACGCTGCCACGTGTTTTGCACATTGCGAATCACGCGCTCAGGATGTGGCATCATAATACTAAAACGTCCGTCAGTGCTGGTTAATCCTGTAATCCCTAGCGGAGACCCATTAGGATTAAACGGATACATTTCTGTTGGCGTTGACGCGTTATCAATAAAGCGCATCGTCACCAATTTTTTCTCTAGCATGTCGTTGACATTGTATTGCGCAGAAAATTCCGCATAACCTTCACCATGTGCCACAGCAATCGGCATTTTGCTACCTGCCATGCCGCTATAAAATAACGATGGTGATTCCAGAATCTCGACCATGGCAACGCGGGCTTCGAATTGCTCAGATTTATTGCGTACAAAATGCGGCCAATGCGCAGCGCCAGGGATTAATTCGCGCAGGTTACTCATCATCTGGCAGCCATTACACACGCCTAGGGCAAAGCTGTCTTGCCTTGCAAAAAAGGCAGTGAACTCGTCACGCGCTTGTGCATTGAACAGGATGGATTTTGCCCAGCCTTCGCCTGCCCCCAACACGTCACCGTAAGAGAACCCACCACAAGCCACAAAGCCGGCAAAGTCTTTCAATGACACACGGCCGCTGATAATGTCGCTCATATGTACGTCGTAACTGGCAAAGCCTGCACGGTCAAACGATGCCGCCATCTCAACATGACCATTGACGCCCTGCTCACGCAGAATTGCCATTTTTGGACGGGCGCCGGTGTTAATGTAAGGCGCTGCAATATCTTCGCTCGGGGTATAGGTAAGGTTTACTGACAATCCCAGATTACTGTCATCCAGAATACGGTCATATTCCTGCTGTGCACACACCGGGTTATCGCGCAATTTCTGCATGTGGTAAGTAGTCTCAGACCACATACGGTGCAGGTTGATGCGGCTATCACTGAATACTGCTTTGCCGTGTTGCTTGAACTCCACCCGATTACCTGGCAATGCTTCACCAATCACATGGGCAAGGCCGTTGAACTGGGCGGCAATAGCGTCAGCTTCAGCCGCTTCTACCTGGATAACCGCGCCTAATTCCTCGTTGTATAAAATACCAGCTGTATCACCCGATAATTCAGATAGATCAATATCGACACCACAGTGCCCTGCGAAGCTCATCTCAACCAATGTAGTGAATAAACCGCCATCGGAACGGTCATGATAAGCGTGGATTTTGCCAGCTTTATTCAATGCTTGGATAGTCGTAAAAAAGTGTTTCAGTTGTGCGGCATCATCCACATCCGGTGCTACATCGCCCACGGCACCATATACCTGCGCCAGGCTGGAACCGCCCATACGGTTTTTACCGGCACCCAAATCGATCAAAAGCAATTTATTAGGCACAGTAGTAATTAACTGTGGCGTTAGGGTCTTACGTGCATCCGGTACCGCAGCGAAAGCCGTCACCACTAACGAAATCGGCGAAGTTACGGCTTTATTAACTCCGGCATCATTCCACACCGTTTTCATGCTCATGGAATCTTTGCCTACCGGGATGCTTACGCCTAATTGTGGGCATAATTCCATGCCGACAGCTTTAACCGTTTCATATAAGGCCGCATCTTCGCCTGCATGGCCGGCCGGTGCCATCCAGTTGGCAGAAAGCTTGAGGTCACTAATGTCGTCGATTATCGCAGCTGCAATATTGGTAATGGACTCACCAATCGCCATGCGACCGGAGGCTGGCGCATTAACGAGCGCCAATGGCGCTTTCTCACCGATGGCAAACGCCTCACCGTGATAGGTTTCGTAACCTGCCAAGGTCACGGCCACATCCGCTACCGGAATTTGCCAGGGCCCGACCATTTGCTCACGTGCCACTAAACCACTGACAGAACGGTCACCAATAGTAATCAGAAATGTTTTATCAGCCACGCCGGGTAATCGCAATACACGCGCAGCTGCTTCTTTCAAATCAATCTTGCTGGTATCGAATGCCGTCAATTGACGCGTGGTGGATTTCACATCACGCGTCATTTTTGGCGGCTTACCCAACAGAATCGATAAATCCATATCAACCGGTTTATTATCGAAGTGGCTATCTGCCACCGTTAAATGACGCTCTTCCGTAGCAATCCCCACAACTGCAAATGGGCAACGTTCACGTTCGCAGATTTCCTTGAATAACGGCAGGTCTTCTTGCAGAATCGCCATCACATAGCGTTCCTGCGCTTCGTTGCTCCATAGTTCTCGCGGCGACATGCCTGGCTCTTCGTTATGCACGTCACGTAGCTGGAATACTGCACCTACCCCGGCATCATTCACCAGCTCCGGAAACGCATTAGAAATACCGCCGGCGCCGACGTCGTGGATACTTAGAATCGGATTTTTATCGCCTAGCTGCCAGCAGCGGTCAATTACTTCCTGCGCACGGCGTTCCAGTTCCGGGTTGCCGCGCTGTACAGAATCAAAGTCCAGGTTCTCAACGTTGCTACCCGTATCCATACTCGATGCCGCACCGCCACCCAGGCCGATTAACATTGCAGGGCCGCCTAATTGGATCAAGGCAGCGCCTGGTGGAATCGGGTTCTTTTTCGAGTGTTGCGCGGAAATGTTACCAATACCACCTGCCAACATGATGGGCTTGTGGTAACCGCGCATCTCGGCCTTACCATCTGCGCCTGTCGTCTCTAACTCAAAAGTGCGGAAATAACCGGCAATGTTCGGGCGGCCAAACTCGTTGTTATACGCCGCGCCGCCTAAAGGACCATCCACCATGATTTGCAGTGGTGATGCGATACGGCCAGGTTTTCCATAACCAGCAGCCCCATATTGAGCAGTTTCCCAAGGCTGGGTGAAATTCGGGATATTCAAATTTGACACTGAAAATCCGGTTAAACCCGCTTTAGGCTTAGAGCCGCTGCCGGTTGCACCTTCATCACGAATCTCACCGCCAGCACCTGTTGCAGCCCCCGCAAACGGTGAAATGGCGGTCGGATGATTATGCGTTTCTACCTTCATCAGGTAGTGCATTTCTTCTTCTTTGTAACGGTAGGCGCCGTTATCCGGATAGAAGCGTTTAATCGTGCCATTTGCACTTGCAACAATGGAAGAGTTGTCTGAGTACGCTACTACAGTGCTGCCAGGATTGAGCTTATGCGTATGGCGGATCATGCCAAACAAAGACAACGTTTGCTCTTCGCCGTCGATCACCCAATCCGCATTGAAAATCTTATGACGACAGTGCTCAGAATTGGCCTGTGCGAACATCATAAGCTCTACATCGGTAGGATTACGGCCAATCTTGCTGAAATTCTCAAACAGATAATCCACTTCATCTGGGGATAACGCCAGGCCCAATTCGCTATTGGCTTTTTCCAGTTCAGCCTTACCACCTTGCAGGATATCGACACTACTCAGCGGTTTGGGTTGATCGGTATGGTATAACTTGGCAGCCTCTTGCAAATCGGTGAGCACCGTTTCCGTCATGCGATCATGAATTAGTGGCAGCAATAATTGATGTTCGTCATCGGTTAACGGCTGTCCATTCTTGGTCTGGACATAGTAAGCAATCCCGCGCTCTATGCGCTGCACTTGGGATAAGCCGCAATGCTGGACAATGTCTGTAGCACGTGACGCCCAAGGGGAAATCGTGCCTAAACGTGGTACCACTAATAGCAATTGGCCTTTTGGTTCTTCTGACTGCATGCTTGGACCATACGTCAAAATTTGTTCTAGTGTATTTTTTGCTTGAACATCAAGTGCATTTCCCCCCCAGACAAAGTGACGGAATTCTGCGTAAAGATGACTGATATTAGCGTTGAGGTTTTGAAATACTGTTTGTATTTTATCAATACGGAATTGGGATAAGGCCGCGCTGCCTCGTATACAAACCATATCAGCGGGTGGGCAAGTCTTTTGGGAACCAGTCATGAAAACTCAGCTAAATTGTCTACAATTGGGAAGGCTGAATTCTATCAGATTGGCCTACATTGGCCTAGATTCAAGACAAATTAAGTCTGTTTAAAGATGTACTTAAGGCAATTAAAACCGCCTCTGAAATGACCTTGGTATCGCCTTAATTGGATGTTAATTATTTACCGCGCCAAATACTTTCTTGAGTAACTTACTGCCTTGGCCGATGGGGTCCTGACGAATAGCAGCCTCTTCTTTGGCAATCATCAAATACACGCCTTCCAAGGTTTTCTGAGTCACATACTGCTCAAGGTTAACCTGGTCTTTTTTCACCAGACCGTACCGGCTGCCCATTTCGGCAAATTTATTGTACTGCTGAGCCAATCTTACATCTTGCGTAGCCTTTTGCACTACAGGCAAAAACCGGTTGGTGAGCGCTTCTGAAGTAGTCCTTTTGAAATATTGAGTTGCAGCATCATCCGGACCGGACAAAATACCTTTGGCATCAACCAGAGTCATTTTCTTTACTGAATCAATAAGCAAGGTTTTTGCCTCTGGTACCGCTGCTTCAGCCGCGCGATTCATTTTTAATACAAGCTCATCTGCTTGCTTACCCATGCCCAGCATGCGGATGGCTTTCTCAGCTTTTTTTAGAGGTTCTGGCAATGGAATTTTTACTTCACTATTGCCATAAAATCCGTCCGTGGTACCCAGTTGCTGCACTGCCTTGCTCGCGCCTTCAATCAATGCCTCTTTCAGGCCTTTACTCGCTTCAGCATTGCTCAGATCACTTACTTCCAAGGCATAAGTGGTTGCAACCAGCCCCAAGTTCATCACAAAAGCTGACAGCACGGGTAGCAGAAACTGCAGACTCATCAGTCGATTTCGCATATATTTTTCCTCACATTCAATCCGCAATTACTACCCGGGCTTTAACGACTAAATCATTTCTGTACTAATCGCTTTTCTGCTTTTGATTTTACTGCCATTCGATTTTTCTTGGGTCACATGCCAGATATTACGCGCATAATCACCGATCGCGCGATCACTTGAGAATTTAGCCATATTCGCCACATTCAAGATAGCCATGCGCGTCCATTGATCCTGGTCTTTATACAATTTTGCGACTTTATCCTGCGTTTCAATATAGCTGGCGTAATCCGCAAGCAGCATGTATTGATCCCCGCTCAATAAATTATTCACCACAATTTCATAACGATTCGGTTCATCCACGGAGAAATAACCTTGTGAAATCATATCCAACACTTGTTTAAGCGCGGGATTGTTTTCGTAGTATTCCCTGGGGTTGTAGCTCGATTTCGTGTCCATTACTTGCTGGGTAGTTAAACCGAAAATAAAGATATTTTCATTGCCAACTTCTTCCATGATTTCCACATTAGCGCCATCCAAAGTGCCGATGGTTAAAGCGCCGTTCAGAGCCATTTTCATATTACCGGTGCCACTCGCTTCCGTGCCAGCAGTAGAAATTTGCTCGGATAAGTCACTGCCCGGGAACAGGATTTCTGCAGCTGATACTTCATAGTTAGGGTAATACACTACCTTGAGTTTGTTACCGACAGCCAGATCATTATTCACAATATTAGCCACGTCATTAATGAGCCGGATAATCTGTTTTGCTATCCAATAACCAGGCGCCGCTTTGCCGCCAAAAATAATGGTGCGCGGCGTGACTTTGTCACCTTCACCGGCACGAATGCGGTTATACAGCGTAATCACATGCAACACATTGAGCAATTGGCGCTTGTACTCGTGGATACGCTTGATCTGTACATCAAACAAGCTATGGGTATTGATTTTGATACCGGTTACTTTTTCGATCTGGTCAGCTAAACGCACTTTATTGGCATGTTTGACCTGCGCAAACGCTTTACGGAAATCCGCATCTTCGGCTAAGGGCGTTAATTTCTTCAGCTGCGTAAGATCTTTAATGAAGCCGTTGCCGATGGCTTGTGCAATAAGCTGGGTGAGTTGGGGATTCGCTTGGTTAAGCCAGCGTCTTGGCGTGATGCCATTGGTGACATTGGTAAATTTGGTCGGATAGATCCGATGGAAATCGGCAAATAAGGTTTTTTGCAGCAACTCACTATGCAATGCGGCCACGCCGTTTACGGTATGGCTACCCACTACTGCCAAATGGGCCATGCGCACGCGACGTCCGTGGTCTTCGTCAATAATGGACACGCGCGTCAATAAGGCGCAATCACCCGGGAAGTGATGATTCACCATATTCAAGAACTCATGATTGATCTGGTAAATAATCTTTAAATGACGTGGCAGCAAACGGCCAAATAACTCAACTGACCAGGTTTCCAGCGCTTCCGGCATTAAGGTATGGTTGGTGTAGGCAAAAATCTTAACTACCAGGTTCCACGCTTTAGCCCATGGCAGATGATGGTTATCCACCAACTGATGCATCATTTCCGGCACAGCAATCGCAGGATGCGTATCGTTTAGCTGAATTGCAATTTTTTCAGGCAACAACTCCCAGTCTTTAGCCGATTTAACTTCATGCACTGACAAAAACCGGCGCAAGATATCCTGGATAGAAGCGGATACAAAGAAATACTGCTGTTTCAAGCGCAACTCTTTACCCAGCGCAGAAGCATCGTTGGGGTAAAGTACTTTAGAGATATTTTCTGTTTCGTTACGTTCTTCCACGGCTTTTTCGTAATTGCCATCATTAAAATGGCGCAAATCGAACTCACGCGTTGCCTTGGCTGACCACAGGCGCAGATTATTTACAGTATCCGTGCCATAGCCCGGCACCGGGACGTCATAAGCCATGGCGACCACATGTTCAGCATCTACCCAGCGGCATTCTTCGCCATGGTCAGTCGGGTATGTAATGGCATGTCCGTAGAATTTAATAATATAGGTGGCTTCCGGACGCTGGAATTCCCAGATATTGCCGTAACGTAACCAGTTATCCGGATTTTCCACTTGCTGGCCATGTTCTATCGTCTGACGGAACATCCCATATTCATAACGAATACCGTAACCGGCCGCAGGTATATCCATGGTTGCCATGGAATCCAGGAAGCATGCCGCGAGTCGGCCTAAGCCGCCATTGCCCAAGGCTGCATCAGTTTCCATATCAACCGCTGATTCGAGGTCACGGCCTAAACTGGCCAAGCCCTCTTTTAATTCGCCATCCATGCCCAAATTCAGTGCGGCATTGCTTAGCATGCGCCCGATCAAGAACTCCAGGGAGAGATAATAAACGCGCTTAGGGTCATCACGATAATAGGATTCTGCAGTTCTAAGCCAACGCTCTACTACATGGTCACGCACGGTAAAACTGGCTGAGTTATACCAATCTCGGGCTGTAGCAGCTGTGCTTGTTTTGAAGGTAGAAAAGATCAGATGGTTCTGCAAAGCCTGCGTCACAGGCGGCAGCTTTGGTATAGCGCTAATCTTGGGCTTCTCGTTTTTCGGCGGCTTAACAGTACTCGCGGGTTTTATCGTCCCGGGTGTTTTGCTTGTGGAAGACTTTGCTTTAGTACTTTTAGAAGGGGTTTTGGTAGGATTAGACAGTTCGGCTTGAGGTTTTACAGAGGTTTTTGCAGGCGTTTTCATTTGGCTTAAGTCTTATCGTTAATTAGCTATTCTAGCAAATAATGCGCCACCTTTATGACAAGTGATTTACAAACCCCCGTTTGCATCACCTAAATAGCTAATGCAAATCGAGCTTTCCAAATTCAAAATCAGGTGACACGCGAATGGCTTTTAATACCGACAATTTCATGGCGGCTTGCCCCAGCACTGTTTGCAGGTTATGCAATGCGCTTAATTCTAGACGCACGCTGATCGCTCCGAGTTCCATTTCAGCGATATTACAACCCTCACAATAAATAATTTTGCAACCATCCGCCCCAGCCAACAAAACTCTTTTACATGATTCATCTTTTTTCATATGGCGCCCTTTATTAATCCATATTGGTAATAAAAAAGTGGCCGACTGACATGAACGAATTCAAGGCGGCCATAAATTAATGCAAGGAGATGCATGTTGCCATGCAGTTACAACAACCAAGTGAATGAGCTACTTGGTATTCAAGACCTGTTAGGCGAGGTCTTAAATGCTGATTATCCTAAACAAGGATTTAAATTCGATTTGAGTAATATTCCACAATTTGCTGTACATCAATAGGAAACGGTACTTGATCCGCATCAGGCAGATGCGCCACTTTTACCGATGTAGTCGTCTCATCCCACTGTAACCATTCCGGTCTTTCCAGAACAGGCCGAGCCATGGTTTCCAACACCATTGCAATTTTGAAGCTGGTCGCTTTAAGTGCGACCACGTCACCCACTTTGATACGCATGGAGGGTATGTTGACCGACTTGCCATTGAGCATGACATGTCGGTGTGAAACCAACTGGCGCGCTGCAATGATGGTTGGCGCATACCCGGCGCGAAAGATCACATTGTCTAGGCGGCGCTCCAGTAACTGCAGAAAGTTATCACCGGTTGGCTCATTGCCTTTCCGGGCTTCAATGATCAAGCGGCGCATCTGGCGCTCGGTTAACCCATAATTGAAACGTAGCTTCTGTTTTTCTTGTAACTTTACGCCGTAATCGGATTTTCTACGGCGCGTGGCTTTCATGCCATGCTGTCCTGGCGGGGTTGGTCGGTCTTCAATGGTTTTACGCGATAAGCCCGGAAGGTCTACGCCAAGTGCGCGCATGATTTTTAGGCGTGGGCCGGTTAATCTGGACATAACAATGCTTTCAATAATTAATGAGATTGGTTCTAGTGAACGAGGTCACCGCCAGGCATGTAATGCACCATATGTTCAGCAAGCTCCTGCCGCTGATCTTCTAAGATGGCGTCCCATTGCCTGACCAGACGCTTGGCGACTTCAGTGATGAGTTTGGATTCCGCGTACTGCGGCGCTGCCAGCTTATGCGCTAGTTCAGCCACTAGCTTGGCAAGGTCTACCGACGGATTCATGGCGAACTGAGAACTGGTACAGCAGATTGCTGCCATCACAGCACTGGCATTGGGTAAATCCGGATCATAGCGGGTGTCATTCATTTGTTTACTTCCTTAGAAAACATTTTGTTATTTCGTCATTTCCACACATTAATGACTGGGCCTTAAGGAAAAATCCTCGTCATTTCTTTCAAGTACGCGCAGTTCGGTTTGCATGATGAGCTTGGCAGCGGCTTTGCGCATCATCTCGTTCATCATGAAAAAGTTACACGCTTCAAATCGCAATGAGGTGCCCCCTACTTCCAGTTCCACCATATCTTTGGCTTTGTGATAAAGCACTTTGCATTCAGCGTTACCAGCCAAAGTGGTTTGGCTTAGTTGGGCCTGGCTCAATTTCACCTGGCCATTTCGCTGGTTGATGTTCTGAATGGGATTTAGCTGTTTACTCATGATGACACCCTCGAATTAAACAATATGATCAAATGATAATGATTCTCATTTAATATGTCAAGCCATTATTTCATGACCATTGTTTGTAATTACAAGAATAAAAAACCCGCCTGCTTACGCGGGCGGGTTTGTCTTTGCTTAAGTTAATAAAATAAGTTAACTTATTAAGCTGTTCATACGCTTTACAAAGCTCGCAGGATCGTTCAAAACACCACCTTCTGCTAATAAAGCCTGATCAAATAACACATGCGTTAAGTCATTGAAAACGGTGTCAGTTTCAGTTTCCAAGCGTTTAACCAACTTGTGCGTAGGATTGATCTCCAAAATAGGTTTTGTTTCAGGCGCATTCTGTCCGGCAGCTTTTAGAATACGTGCCAGGTTACCGGAAAGATCATGTGCATCACTGACTAAACAGGCGGGAGAATCCGTCAGGCGATGTGTCACACGTACATCTTTTACTTGGTCACCCAAAGTGGTCTTGATTTTCTCGATCAAGGACTTGGCTTCTTCTTCAATTTTTTTCTGTGTTTCTTTTTCGGTATCAGACTCAAGCTTGCCTAAATCCAAATCACCCTTGGCAATCGATTGCAGTTTCTTGCCTTCAAACTCGGTTAAGCTGCCCAGCAGCCATTCATCCACACGATCCGACATCAGTAGAACTTCGATGCCCTTCTTACGGAAAATTTCCAGGTGCGGGCTATGCTGCGCCGCGGCAAAACTGTCGGCAGTGATGTAATAGATCGCTTCCTGCTCAGGCTGCATGCGTGCCACATAGTCTTTAAGTGAAACATTCTGTTCTGCGGTATCTGCCTTCGTAGTGGCGAATCTGAGCAAAGCGGCAATTTTGTCTTTATTGGCAAAATCTTCACCCGGACCCTCTTTGAGCACACGACCAAATTCATTCCAGAATTTTGTGTAATCTTCTGGCTTATTTTCTGCCATGTCTTCCAGCAAGCCAAGGACTTTCTTAACGGAGCCAGCTTTAATGGCATCTACGTCACGGCTGGATTGCAGGATTTCGCGCGATACATTCAAAGGCAGATCGGCGGAGTCGATCACACCGCGCACGAAACGGAGGTATTGCGGCATAAGCTTTTCAGCATCTTCCATGATGAATACACGTTTCACATAAAGCTTGATCCCATGACGGCGCTCGCGGTCGTATAAGTCAAAGGGTGCTTTACTTGGAATGTACAGCAGGGAAATATATTCCTGTTTACCTTCGACGCGGTTATGGCTATATGCCAATGGGCTTTCGAAGTCATGAGATACATGCTTGTAGAATTCCTGGTATTCCTCTTCCGTAATATCGTTTTTGCTGCGCGCCCACAGGGCAGATGCGCGGTTAACCGTTTCATCTTCATCGGTCGGCACTTCCACGCCATCTTTCCATTCGCTTTTTTTCATGACGATGGGTAACGTGATGTGGTCAGAATATTTGCGAATAATGGTTTTCAGTTTCCAGTCGCTAAGGAATTCGTCCTCACCTTCACGCAGGTGCAGCGTAATTTCGGTACCGCGCGTGGCTTTTTCCACGGTTTCAATAGAGTAATCGCCTTCACCGGCAGATTCCCAGCGCACCGCTTCGGTTTCACCGGCGCGACGCGTGGTCAGGGTCACTTTATCGGCGATGATAAACGCCGAGTAAAAACCCACACCAAACTGGCCAATCAGGTTGGCATCCTTGGCCTGGTCGCCTGTGAGTGAGTTGAAGAATTCTTTGGTGCCGGATTTGGCTATGGTACCGATATTGGCAATTACTTCATCGCGGTTCATGCCGACACCGTTATCGCTGATCGTTACGGTGCGTGCTTCTTTATCGAACGCAATACGGATCTTCAATTCACTATCGTTTTCATACAGTGCGCCATTGGCTAACGCTTCGAAGCGCAATTTATCAGCCGCATCCGACGCATTGGAGATCAGCTCGCGCAATACAATTTCTTTATTGCTATATAGCGAATGGATCATGAGTTGCAGCAGTTGTTTAACTTCTGCCTGAAAAGCCATGGTTTGCGAATTATTTTGATTTTGCTTTGCCATATTGGACTCCTACATATTGAATAGATACTTAACACTTAATTAGGCTTTGTCATGAATCTTTCAAGTGACGCACGCAAAATAGAAAAAAATAATATTGTTTCTAGCCAAAGCGGCTGGTCAAGGTAGAATCAAACCCATATGGAAAATAATATAAATAACACGCCTGCAGACAATGACTTACTCGCTGCGATCGATTTAGGTTCCAACAGTTTCCGGCTTGAGATCGGTCGCCTGGATAGCGGTCACATTCAGCGCATCGAATATCTTAAAGAGCCGGTACGCCAGGGCGGCGATCTGGATGAGGACCATAACCTCACACCTGAATCGATTGAGCGCGGCCTTAAATGCTTGGCGCGTTTTGGCGAGCGTTTACAAGGCTTCAATGCCTCCCACGTACGCGCCGTTGCGACGCAAACCCTGCGTGAAGCGAATAACCGCGACACGTTTCTTAAACTCGCCAAAAAAACTTTGGGCTTTGAAGTGGAAGTGATCTCCGGCGTTGAAGAAGCACGACTGATTTATCAAGGCGTGAGCCGTTTCCTGCCACAATCCAATGAAAAAAGACTGGTCATAGATATTGGCGGCCGCTCTACAGAGTTCATCCTGGGCCAGGGTTTTGAAGCACAGCATACAGCTTCCCTGCATGTAGGCTCAGTGGCCTGGTCGCTCAAACATTTTGCCAATGGCGATTTCACCGAACGCGCGTTTGAACGCGCTGAGATCGCAGCCGAATCTATTTTCGACACCTTGGGCACCAAATTTAATCATAGCCATTGGAACATTGCTTACGGCGCGTCCGGCACGGTGGGTGCCATTGCCGATGTGTTGGTGCAGTACGGCCGGCCGGTGGATACCATCACTAAGGAAGGCCTGCATTGGTTACGTGAAGAGTTGTTACGCGCCCGCCATGTGGAAAAACTGCAATTGCTGGGATTAAAAGAAGACCGCAAGCCGGTGATTGCCGGCGGCTTAACCGTGATGATCGCCGTGTTCGACTTTCTGCAGATCGAAACTTTGCAAGTGGCCAAAGGCGCGCTGCGGCATGGTTTGCTGTACGACATGCTGACCCAAGACGACGAAATGCTGGATCTGCGCAATGCGTCGGTGAACCGGCTAGCGCGTAAATTCGGCGTGGATGAAGTGCACGCGCAAAACGTGGCGGATGTGGCGGTAAAGCTATTTGAAAAAGTCACGGAAAATATCCAGTTTGCACCAGGTGAACGCCAGTCGCAGACGCGAAAATTGCGCTGGGCTAGTTTGCTGCATGAAATCGGCAGTATTGTTTCGCCTATCGATGCCCACCTGCACGGCGCTTATATCCTGGATCATGCCGATCCGGCCGGTTTCTCGCAAAGTGAATTGCATTGCTTAAGCCTGCTGATCTTGGGTCATAAAGCTAAATTGAAAAAGCTGGAAGCGGATTTCAGTGACCAGGTATTTGTGTTCCAGCTGGTGTGCTTGCGCTTGGCAGTAATTTTTTGCCATGCACGCTTATTGCCCAATTTACGCGGTATCAAGTTAGAACAGAAAAACGGTAAACTTATCTTGTCCTTGCCAAAAAGCTGGCCGGATAAATACCCGCAATCCTATTACCTGCTGGATGAAGAGACGCTGGCCTGGCAAAAAACCAATTGGCAATTCGAAATCAGCTTAGTGTCATAATTCTGCAACATTTTTGTCATAATTACCCTTTAAATTTAAGGACTTAAGCAATATAAAATTGCTAAAACCGTATTGCTAAATTAATTAAACGGTATAAACTGTTTATACCGTTTAAAAAGGAGTAATCATGTCAAAAATCAACCCCATTCAAGCTGCTGCGTTAAAAGAACCTGCAAAACCTGTAGAGAACAAAACCCGTCCAGAAAATACGTCTAACGCTATCAAACCGGCCAAAACGTCCACCAGCAAAGCCGCAGCAAAGCCTGCTGCTAGGTCAATTGCGGCTAAAACCACCACTGCCAAACCTGCGGCGGTGAAACCGGCCGGCAAGATCCCAGCCGCGCCTAAAGCTGCAACTAAAAAAGTAGAAAAAATCGCCGCTACCAAAGCAGCGAAAGATAAATCGCCAAAACTGAAAATGGAACGCGATAGCTTTACCATGCCGAAAACCGAATACGCACAATTGTACGTATTGAAAGAGCGCCTGATAAAGCTCGGTCAACCAAGCAAGAAAAGTGAATTGTTACGTGCCGGCATTATGCAACTGACAGCGATGACAGAT
The DNA here is from genome assembly GCA_002928535.1 of Methylotenera sp. Lineage (GTDB taxonomy): Bacteria > Pseudomonadota > Gammaproteobacteria > Burkholderiales > Methylophilaceae > Methylotenera. Next base: position 109,562 of record PERG01000002.1, read on the forward strand.
GCAGCGCTCAAGGCGGCATTGGCAAAAGTACCAGCCATCAAAACCGGCAGGCCTAAAAAGAAATAATATTAAATGCTATATGTGCAAGGCTAGTAATCCGGGTTTTGCACAGTAAATAAATAGGTTTGCAAATGCCCATCTACCAAACGCTGGCGCAGCCACCACACTGCGCCTTTTTTAATCACACAGGCGAACTCTTGCATCCCTATTAGTTTTGCCACCAACTGTCCAAGATTGGGCTGGTGTCCTACTAAGACCAGTGTTTTACTGCTGTCTTCATTTAAGACCTGTTCGATTATGGCTTCCACCGGGCTATCAACGCCCAAGAAATCCACCATCTCAATTTCGCGTTTACGAGAGCCTTTTAAGCCTTTATTCAGCGCATCTGCTGTTTCTAAACAACGACGTGCAGGGCTACACAATACTTCCACTTCTTTAGGGATATGCGCATTTAGCCATTTGGCCATTTTGAGCGCATCTTTACGGCCACGCTTGGTAAGTGCGCGATGAAGATCCACATCTGCAGTACTAATATCTTCAGCTTCGGCATGACGCCATAGGATTAGATTTGCCATGATTATCCTTAGAAAGTCACTTAATTTGCATATTTCTGCAGCAATTGCTGCTGTGCACTAATAGGTATAAATGTCGCCGTAGTATCCTGCGCAATAGGGCTATAAGTCCCATCGTTATTCAACACCCAGGCGTCTTGATTATCTTTTAAATACATTTCGCAGCATTCTTGCAGGATGCGTGCACGATTAGCAGCATCTACGATAGGCCATGCTACTTCTACACGTCGCAGCATATTGCGGTTCATCCAATCCGCACTGGAAAGCCACATACTGCCTTCTCCATCCACTTCAAAATAAAATATGCGCGAGTGCTCCAGCAATCGGCCGATGACTGATTTAACACGGATACGGCCATCCAGGCCTGGGGCATTGACCGGCAAAATACAGGCGCCGCGCAGTATTAAGTCAATTTCCACCCCTGCCCGACCCGCTTTAACCAAGGATTGCACCAACATGACATCCGTAAGTGCATTCATCTTCAAGATAATGCGGGCTTTCTTACCCGCCTTCACCGCTAGTTCAGCATTGCGGATTTTGGCAATCATGCCTTTGTGCAAGTTAAATGGAGCGACCATTAATTTTTGCATGCGTGGCAGCTTGACCTGGCTGGCGATATGCCTGAATAAATGTTCCATATCGCGAGTGATTTGCGGGTCTGCAGTCAGCATGCTCACATCAGTATAAAGACGTGCAGTTTTCGGATTGTAGTTACCGGTAGAGAGATGTCCGTAATGGTGCAAATTTTTGCCTTCCCGGCGCATCACCAACAGCATTTTGGCATGGGTTTTTAGTCCGACAATGCCATACACTACTTGAGCGCCTACCGATTCAAGCGCTTCTGCCCAGTTAATATTTGCTTCTTCATCAAAGCGCGCTTTGAGCTCTACAACGGCCATCACCTCTTTACCGCGTCGTACAGCCTCCTGCAATAACTTGAGCATGCGCGCATCAGAACCCGTACGGTAAATGGTTTGCTGGATGGATAACACATTCGGGTCATTCACCGCTTCCGCCAGGAAATCAATCACAGCTTCAAAGCTTTCATAAGGCTGATGCAGCAAGATATCCTGCTGTTTTAAATGCATAAAATAAGACTGGCTGCCAGTGGAATAGCTACGTGGCTCAAATGGTTTGAACTTCAAATGGTTCCCATCGGAAAGATCTGCAAGCTGCATGAGCCGCACCAAGTTAACCGGGCCGTGTACGCGATATAACGATTGTTTGGGCAAGTCAAATTGTTGCAGCAGAAATTTGGCCAAATGTTCATCGCAACCATGCGAAACTTCCAGACGCACCGCATCACCAAAATTGCGTTGTACCAGTCCTTTCCTGAGGGCTGTGCGCAGGTTTTTGACGTCCTCTTCATCTACCGCCAAATCTGAGTGGCGTGTGACACGGAACTGAGAAAAATTCAGGACTTCCCGGCCAGTAAATAAGCTCGCCAGATGTGAGCGAATTACACTGGATAAGGAAATAAACTTCTGCTGTTTATCGCTGAGATGCTTAGGTAATTTAATTAAGCGGGGCAATACGCGCGGCACTTTTACAATCGCAATATTATTCTCCCGACCAAAAGCATCGGTTCCACCCAGCGACACAATAAAGTTCAGTGACTTATTAGCAACCAGCGGAAATGGATGCGAAGGATCCAGCGCTACTGGCACCAGTAAGGGCCGCACTTCGTCTTCAAAATATTGGGCAACCCAGCGTTTTTGTTGGGAAGTACGAGCGCTATGCGAAACCAGGTGGATACCCTGATCGGCCAATGCAGGCATTAACTCAGTATTGAAAATATGATATTGCTTTTCCACCAACAAATGGGCTGCGGCCGCAATTTCCTGATAACTTTGCACATTCACCGCTTGCTGTTGTTCATCATCACGCATCGCATCGACATGCGGCGCGGCGCGCACCTCAAAAAACTCGTCCAAGTTTGACGATACAATACAAAGAAAACGCAAACGCTCCAGTAAAGGATATTCAGGATTCTGTGCAAGGCTCAGCACGCGTTCGTTAAACGCTAGGATGCTGATATCCCGATTCAGTAATTTCAAGGGCGGGTAGGAGGAGCGCATCATGTCTTCTAGTTTGTTATGCTTCAATGTTATTCACCATTTGTGACATATTCATGACATTTCAATGAATCCAAGATTTACTTAACGTTACAAGTGATCCAAATTTTTCAGCATTTGCTTGGCGGTATGCTGGATCGCCTCAATCGCATCTTCATCCAGCTTATCCACATGTTTGGCCATTAACGCCATGCGCGGGTTGCGCGAAAACACCTCGTGATGCTTGATCATAAAATGCCAGTATAGCGTGGTGACCGGGCATGCTGACGGGCCGGTTTTCACCTCGGGCTTATACGTACAATGCGTGCAATAGTTGCTCATGCGCTTAATATAGGCGCCACTCGCAATATAAGGCTTGCTGGTAAATCGGCCATTGTTGCTATACATCGCCATGCTCACATTGGGCAGTTCCACCCACTCCACCGCATCGATATACGCGGCGAGATACCAGGCTTCGACCTGACGCGGATCCACTTCCGTCAGCAAGCCAAACATGCCGGTGACCATCAGGCGCTGAATATGGTGCGCATAGCCATGCTGCATGGTCTGGCTAACACATTGCCGCTGGCAATTCATATTGGTCTGACCCGTCCAGTACCAGGCTGGCAAATCTCTATGATGCTTGAAAGGATTCTGCTCAGCCATCCTGGGCATGTCCAGCCAATAGAGGCCGTGCATAAACTCGCGCCAGCCCAAAATCTGCCGTATAAAACCTTCGACACTTTGCAAAGGCAAATGATGCGCTTGATACGCCTTAACCGCCGCATCGATCACTTCGCGGGGGTTAAGCAATTTGAGATTGAGCGAGCTGGAAAGCAATGAATGCCAGAGATAAGGTGAATCTTTGCCATTGTGGGTCTGCCACATGGCGTCCTGGTGTGCGCCGAAATCGGCCAGGCGGTATTGAATGAAGTCCTGCAAGAAATCCAAAGCCGCCTCACGGGTGACCGGCCAGATAAAATGTTCCAGGCTGCCTGGATGTTCAGGAAAGTATTTTTCAATATCCGCAAATACCCGTTTTGTGATCAGGTCAGTTTCAACTTTAGGGGTGTTAGGGATATTGGCCGGACCGGATATACCAAATGACTGGCGGTTTTCAGCATCGTAATTCCAGTCGCCACCGGCAGGCTTGTCCTCATGCATTAACACCTGATATTTCTTGCGCATCTCGCGGTAGAAAAATTCCATGCGCAAGGTTTTGCCACCGGCAGCCCAACGCTTGAAATCCGCGCGGCTGCACATAAAATGCTGGTCATCCTTGATTGCAAGCGGGATATTCAGCGTTTTCGCTAATGCCTGCAGATCCTGTTCAAGGCTGTATTCCCCAGGTTCGCAAATGATGATCTTTTCAGGGTTAAGGCGTTTAATCTCATATTCCCAGGCCGCTTTTAGGGTTTCATGTGCGTGCTCACCTAAACGCAAATACGTTAATGGATAATTCTTCTTAATCAAGGTGTCAGCGTAATGCCGCATAGCGGAAAGAAATAACGCGATACGCGCTTTGTGGCTCCAGACTTGGGTCGCTTCAGCCGGCGCCTCAACCATGAGGAGATGGTCTTGCTGCTGATCGAAATCTTCTAGCGCTGGATTATCGGCATTGAGTTGGTCGCCCAGAATAATGGCCAAGTTTCTACAATGCATGTTGACCTTGCATGTGGGATTTTCTTTGCATACGACAGGCATCAGAACAGTATTTCACTTCGTTCCAATTCTTCGCCCAAGTTTTTCGCCATGTCATCGGACGGCTGCATTGCAGGCAGTTTTTGCTGGGTAAAGCGGCTTTATTGCCTTTGTATGAAGATTGCGATGTCATGGGATGATGACTCTTAACGCTAGACTTTGTTCAGCATGTAAAACCGAATTACGACCGAATAATGAATTGGTTAGGTGCGGCTTAATAATGTTTTGATCAACAATGAAGCTGCCGCAAAACCGAATGGCGCGGTGACACAGACGCTGGAACCGTATCCTGCACAATTCAAACCCGTCACACCTGCATTCACTTCGCAAGATGCATCAGCTTCCTGGTCAGGGCTGCCAACAGGTTGGATAACAGGTTCATCAGAAAATACGGTAGGAATGTTAAAACTGGCAGCTTTACGCTTGGCGGCGGATATTTTGCCATTGCCGTCATAGCCTTTGGGAAAGCCATGGTCGCGTCTTAAAGCGTTGCGCACTTTGGCGAGCAGCCTATCCCCTGTGACCAGAGAAAGATCGCCAAACTGGATATGCGTAGGGTCTAAGCGGCCGCCAGCACCGCCTGTCATGATGAGCGGAATCTGCTTTTGCCTAGAGAACGCAGCGATCGCTACTTTCGCTTTCGCATCGTCGATGCAATCGATAATGCCATCAAAATCTTGATCCAGAATCTGGATAACATTGTCAGCGGTGATAAAGTCTTCTACCTCTATCACTTCAGCATGCGGATTGATCAGGCGGATGCGCTCTGCCATGGCGGTCACCTTGGCTTTGCCAAATGCGCCTTCCAGCGCATGCAGCTGGCGGTTCACATTCGACTCTGCAATATTATCCAGATCCACCAGGGTGATACAACCAATCGCGTTGCGCGCCAAGGCTTCCACTGTCCATGAACCCACACCACCAATGCCTATCACGCACACGTGGCTGGATTGCAAACATTGCAATCCGTCCTGACCATATAAACGCGAAACCCCGCCGAAGCGACGCGCGATATCGACTGTGTCTAGAACCGGATTCATGATTCCAATACAACGAACGCTGCAGCCAGGTTTTTTTCGTCACTGATGCTGATATGCGTATGCGCGATATTTTTGGTTTGTAACAATGTCAGCAATGCTGGCGCTAATAATAGAACAGGCTTGCCCAAGTCATCATGCGAGACTGCAATATTCTGAAACGTCGCAGGCGCACGAAGTCCGGTTCCTAATGCCTTGGAAAATGCTTCTTTTGCAGCAAAGCGCTTGGCTAAAAAACGTGGTTTGATGGCGGACTTCTGATAACTGGCCCATTCACTTTCAGCCAGGATGCGTTTGGCGAATTCATCGCCAAACTGCTGAATAGAAGCCTCAATACGACCGACTTCGACAATATCTGTTCCAATTCCAAAAATCATATGGCACTGCTAATTCGCAGCAAATTCTTTCATCAGCGATTTCATTTCACGCACTGCATTGTCCCAACCGACAAACAAGGCATGCGCTACGATGGCGTGGCCGATATTGAGTTCTTCAATGCCTTTAATGGCAGCGATTTGGTATACGTTATGGTAATGCAAGCCGTGACCCGCATTGACGACTAAGCCTAGACGTAAGGCATGGGCAACAGCATGCTCAATGCGTTCTAATTCCCGCGCTTGATCGGTAGGGCTTTCAGCATCAGCAAATGTACCGGTATGTAGCTCTACCACTGGGGCACCCGCCTTTTTTGCAGCATCTATCTGTGTGATATCTGGGCCAATAAACAATGAAACGCGGATGTTGGCATCTGAGAGTTTTTTAACTGCATTCTGTACATTTACAAAGTTGCCGACGACATCCAGGCCACCTTCTGTAGTGCGCTCTTCGCGACGCTCCGGCACCAAGCACACATCCTGAGGAGCTACCTTTAATGCGATCCCGATCATTTCATCGGTGACGGCACATTCCAGGTTCATTTTGGTTTGCAGCAAAGGCCGTAATGCAAAGATATCGGCATCCTGCATATGGCGCCGGTCTTCACGGAGATGTAAAGTAATGCTATCTGCACCTGCCTGTTCTGCGCGCAAAGCTGCCTGCACCACACTCGGGTATTTGGTTCCACGCGCTTGACGGATGGTTGCGACGTGATCGATGTTAACGCCCAGTTTGATCATTCTAAAAATCCTGTAAATCTATTAATAATTGCCGTGTATGTAAGGGCTGATCACCCAAATAATGTCCTAAGAGATAGCGCATCAGTTGCTTACTTTGCTGCTGCGTCTGTGGCTGGCTATAATCGTCTGCAGCCATATCCAGCAAGGTTTTTCCCAGCAATTGTACGCCATTTCTTGCACGGTCAGCTTTGGATACCACGGCTGCACCAACCTCGGCTTCATAGCGGTAAAGCTGCTCCGATAGGATAGCCGCTTCATTTTCATCTTGAGTTAGAGGAATGGCGTAACCCAATTCCTGTAATAACTTTAATTCAAAGCGACGCAAAGTCGTGGCCAAATCATGCCCTGCTGCAAGCGTTTTTAAGGTGGTACTGTAATATTCAAATAAAGCTTCGTGGGGGTCTTCTCGCGGTAATAGACGTAGCAGCAATTCATTAAGGTAAAAACCGCACATTAGCGCTTCACCTTGTAACAGCAACAAACCCCCGCCCCACTCAAGACCATGCATGGTTTTTAATTCCTGCTTGCCGGACCACGTGGCAAGCAAGGGTTGGAACGATTGAAGCATACCGCGCATTGCTGAACGTGGCCGTCTGGCGCCCTTGGCTGTAGTAGCGACACGGCCAAATTGCTGCGCGAACAGTTCTACTACTAAGCTGGTTTCTTTAAAAGGATAGGTGTGCAGCACATACACTGCCTGATTATCTTGACGATGCGCATTGCCTACGGCCATATCGGATTAAAGCGTATTAATAACCCAGCGATTTTAGCGCACGTGCATCATCAGCCCAGCCGCCTTTAACTTTTACCCAGGTTTCCAGATACACTTTGCCACCAAATAGTTTTTCCATGTCTTGGCGAGCCTCGGTAGAAATTTGTTTGAGTTTCTCGCCTCCCTTACCGATCAACATCGGTTTTTGGCTGTCCTTATCAACGATGATGGCGCAGAAAATGCGTCTTAATTGACCGACCACTTCAAATTTCTCAACTTCCACTGCAATTGAGTAAGGAATTTCGTCACCCAACAGACGGAAGATTTTTTCACGTACCAGTTCAGAGGCAAGAAAACGCTCATTCTTATCTGTCAACTCATCCTCTGGGTAAATCGCCGGTTGTTCAGGCAGGTATTTGCGGATGGATGACAATAGCTCATCTAAGTTAAGACTCTTTTTGGCGCTTACCGGCACAATTTCAGCGAAAGGGAATTCCAGGTCGAAATCCTGAATCAGCGGTAGCAGATTGCCTTTATCACCCATCAGGTCAGATTTATTGACCACTAATAAGGTGGGCGTTTTTTCCGAAAGCAATTGAAGTACTTTACGATCTGCATCGCCCAACTTCATAGGTTCAATCACGAACAACACCACATCTACTTCGGTGAGTACTTGTGTCACCGTTTTATTTAAGCCTTTATTCAATGCATTCAAGTGCTTCTGCTGAAAGCCTGGCGTATCGACAAACAAAAATTGCGTATCTTCTGTGGTATGAATGCCTAACAAACGATGACGCGTTGTCTGCGCTTTGCGCGAAGTGATCGCGAGTTTCATGCCTAAAATGTGATTAAGAAGCGTCGATTTACCTACGTTGGGGCGGCCAACGATGGCAACAGTGCCGCATTTAAAGTTTTTGATGTCTGTCATTTTTTGATGTTTCCAAAGCGGTTAAAGCGAGTTTAGCCGCCTGTTGTTCGGCGATACGGCGGCTTGAGCCACTCCCTATCGTTCTTATATTGAATTTCTGTACGAGGCATTCCACAGTAAATTGCTGCACATGTGCCTCACCTTCAGTATGCGTTACAGTATATTCCGGTACAGGTAGTTTTCTACCTTGCAGAAATTCCTGCAGTAAGGATTTTGGATCTTTGTCGATGATTTTAGGGTCGATTGTCTCTAACTTTTCCGTAAAAAGCTTCAATACGACTGCTTCAGCAGCAGCAAAACCACCGTCTAAGTAAATGGCTCCAATCAACGCTTCTAATGCGTCGGCTAGGATGGAAGGCCTCCGCCATCCGGCGCTTTTCAATTCGCCCTCGCCAAGCCGAATAACCTCACCGATATTCAGGCTAGAAGCGATTTCACTTAAAGTGGCTTCTTTTACTAGTTGTGCACGTAGTCGGCTAAGGTCACCCTCAGCCAATTTTGGGAAACGTTGGTATAACTGATGGGCGATAATGAAATTGAGAACACCATCACCTAAAAACTCTAAGCGCTCGTTATTATGGTTGTTATGGCTACGGTGCGTAAGAGCCTGCAGCAATAACGGGCTATTGGTAAAACGATAATCAAGGCGGTTAGAAAGCGCTTCCGGGGTCATTGCATTTTGTCGATGGCTAATGTGGTTTATTTGCCGTCGCTAGAAGCATGGAAGTCAAGCAATGCTGTGACATTGCCCACTAATGGTCTTTGCACTTGGTAATCCACAGAAACTACAGTTTCGCCTGCTTCATTTTTATTAATGATAATGTCATCTTTTGTAACGGAACTAATATCGTCAATACTCTTACGCTTCTCAAAGGATTGTCTAATTTCCTTGGTACTCATTGAACTCAAGCTTGGGTCATTGGCCATCGCTTTAAGCACTTTTTTAACGGACATATATTCAATATAAGCAGGCGCTAACTTCATACCAATGATGGCGACAAAAATTAAGCCGCCTGCAACAATCACCATACCTAAAAATGTAGCGCCTTGTTGTTTATTGGGACTAGTGTGCTGTTGATTATTTTGCATTTTTTTCTCCGAGTAATGAGCCATTATCTTTACTGAATTGCGTTACCTATTCTAGAACCCTTATCAAAATTCATCCAGATAAAAAATGCTTTGCCGACCAGATTTTTTTCCGGCACAAATCCCCATACTCGACTATCAGAACTATTATCCCGGTTATCACCCATTGCCAGGTAATGACCCGCGGGCACTATTACGTCTTCATTATGGGCGAATTTAGTGCCTATCGCATCGTCATCATATTGCGCCACGAAGTCATGGATCAAGATGTTATGCGAAACCGTACCTAGTTGCTCACGGTATTGTTTAGCGCTGATAATATTTAATCCGGACATTACATACTCGTAATTACCCTCTTCTTGTAATGCAATCTTCTCGCCATTGATCGTAAGTTGTTTATCCACATAGTTCACACGGTCTCCCGGCAACCCAATCACACGTTTAATGTAATCGATTGATGTATCCGGCGGGTAATGAAACACAATTACATCGCCTCGCGCAGGTGTATTCATTTCGACAAAGGCATTATTCAGAATAGGCACACGCAGACCATACGTATACTTATTAACCAAAATATAATCGCCGGCCAACAAAGTAGGCATCATAGAGCCTGAAGGAATTTTAAAGGGCTCCACAATAAAGGAGCGCACGATAAATACAATTAAAATGACCGGAAAGAAACTCTTAGCGTACTCAACTATCATGGGCTCACTGTCGCCAGCCATGCGGCGTTTACGTAAGACCAAGATATCTAACAGCCAGATGCCACCGGTGACCAGCAAAATAACAATCATGAACAATGCAAACATCATCGTTATTTGTCCTCTACACGTAGAATGGCTAAAAACGCCTCTTGTGGAATTTCCACATTACCCACTTGTTTCATGCGCTTTTTACCTTCTTTTTGCTTATCTAGCAGTTTTCTTTTACGTGAAACATCGCCGCCATAACATTTAGCAATGACGTTCTTGCGCATGGCCTTAACTGTTTCGCGGGCAATAATGTTGGCGCCAATGGAAGCTTGAATCGCCACGTCAAACATTTGGCGCGGAATCAGCTCGCGCATTTTAGCCGCCACTTCACGACCCCGGTGCACGCTGTTCGCGCGGTGCACAATCATACTTAAGGCATCTACACGTTCGCCGTTTACCATAATATCCAGCTTTACCAAATCGGCAGCGCGGAATTCCAAGAACTCGTAATCCATGGACGCATAGCCACGTGAGACTGATTTAAGCTTATCAAAAAAGTCCAGCACCACTTCGTTAAGCGGCATTTCATAGCTCAACATCACTTGCCGGCCCATGTACTGCATATTTTTTTGCAAGCCACGCTTGTTATTACACAAAGTCATGACCGGCCCGACGTAATCTTGTGGCATTAGCAGGTTGACATTAATCACCGGCTCACGTGTCTCTTCAATGCGCGAAGGCTCAGGTAAGCGCGATGGATTCTCGATTTGAACAACCGAACCGTCTTTGAGCAATAATTCGTATACAACAGTAGGCGCCGTCGTAATCAAATCCATATCGTATTCGCGCTCTAAACGCTCTTGCACGATTTCCATATGAAGCAGACCTAAAAAGCCACATCTGAAACCAAAACCCAATGCAGTAGAGTTTTCAGGCTCAAACAATAGAGAGGCATCATTCAAACTCAGTTTTTCCAGCGCAGTTCGCAGCGCTTCAAACTGGTTAGACTCTACCGGATATAGTCCAGCAAATACTTGCGGTTTGACTTCCTTAAAGCCGGCCAAAGCTTCTGCTGCTGGCTTGCCAGCCAATGTGACGGTATCACCGACTTTAGCATTGGCCAATTCTTTAATGCCGGCAATAATAAAGCCTACTTCGCCTGCAGACAGCGCGGTTCTTTGCAATGATTTTGGCGTAAAAACACCAACCTGTTCGCACAAGTGCTCGGCCCCAGTTGCCATCAAGCGTATTTTATCTTTTGGTTTTACTGTGCCATCAATGACACGTACCAGCATCACCACGCCTACGTAATTATCAAACCAAGCATCAATTACTAAGGCTTTCAATGGTTTGGTGACATCGCCCACGGGATGCGGGACTTTAGCAATCACCGCTTCTAACACATCACGTACGCCAAAACCTGTTTTTGCTGAACAGCGCACCGCATCAGTGGCATCCACGCCAATGACATCTTCGATTTCTTGGATCACGCGATCCGGATCCGCTGATGGCAAATCGATTTTATTCAATACAGCGGTGACTTCTACACCCAGATCAAGCGCGGTATAACAATTAGCTACACTTTGCGCTTCCACGCCTTGGCTCGCATCAACCACTAACAGCGCACCTTCACAGGCTGAAAGAGAGCGGCTCACTTCATAACTGAAATCTACATGGCCGGGCGTGTCGATTAGGTTGAGTTGGTAGATTTGTCCATCATTAGCTTTGTATTGTAAGGCAGCGGTTTGCGCTTTGATGGTAATACCGCGCTCGCGCTCAATATCCATGGAATCGAGCACTTGCGCTTCCATTTCACGATCTGCTAAGCCGCCACAAAGCTGGATAATACGATCCGCTAGGGTTGATTTTCCGTGGTCAATATGGGCAATAATGGAGAAGTTACGAATATTTTTCATGTAGTCTTTGCGATGGAACTGTTGCTTTGTGGTCTTATAGCTTCAACGATCATTTATTAAACAATGAAGGCGCCTTTAAGCGCCTTTCATCGTAGGCGTGATTTTACAACAAATGCTTGATTAGGTTGTAATTAATTCGCTTAAAGTGCATACAGATTGCGGTGAGCGGCATTATTGAACGGCCAACAACCATGAACTTTTTATATTTTTTCATAGTCGTGATAAAAACCAGTGCATCATAAACACACACACGAATGAATAATTTTAACTTACACCATTTTTACTAAACGCATTCGATAGGTGCCAATTGCAAAAAACTTTACACATCGCCACCTTCAATATTCATAAGGGACTTACCCACTTTAACGCACGATTTTCTTTACACCAGCAACGTGATGTATTACGAAAACTACATGCTGATGTGGTCTTTTTACAAGAGGTACAGGATGCGCATACATTACGCAGTGAACGCTATAAAAACTGGCCTAGCTCCGGACAAGCCGCATTTTTAGCAGATGCCATCTGGCCGCAATTTATGTATGGCAAAAATTCGATTTATCCAGCCGGACATCATGGCAATGCATTGCTGTCAAAATTCCCGATCATCAAAACATTTAACCAGGACATCTCTGCCCATAAATCAGAAAATAGAGGTATGCTACATTGCGTATTAGAGATACCGGGATGGCATGAGCCGCTACATGCTATCTGTGTGCATTTAGGCTTATTTGCCCATTGGCGGCATACCCAAGTTTCAGCCATTGCGCATTATATTGAGCAGCATGTACCGAAAAATGAACCGCTAATTATTGCCGGCGACTTTAACGATTGGAACCAGCGCACTGGACGTACTTTTGCAGCACGCTTGCAAGTACATGAGGTTTTCGAGCACCATGCAGGCAAACCGGCACGCAGCTTTCCGTCTTGGCTACCTGTACTTAGATTAGACCGAATTTATACCCGAGGTTTTAATGTTCAAGAAGTCAAAGTGCACTCTGGGGCACAATTCTTTCAGTTATCCGACCACGCCATCCTTGCTGCTACCTTAACGAAAAAAAATGACACACTCAGCCGATGACAACCAAATCCAGTTACTAATTAATGGCACTGCCTATTTCCCTGCGCTGGAAGAAGCCATTCAGGCTGCGAAACAAACCATTCATCTACAAACTTATATATACATGACAGATAAGGTTGGAGAACGCATTAGTGCGCTTTTGATGCAAGCTGCTCAACGCGGTGTAAGTGTGAATGTGCTGCTAGATGGATTTGGCAGCAAGGAGTTAGCAAAAGATCACCTTAAAGCATTACGCGATGCCGGTGTGCATCTGGCTTTTTACCGTCCACAGATATCCCCTTGGACATTTAAGAAAGACCGCTTGCGGCGCATGCATCGTAAGGTGGTAACGATTGACGATAGCATTGCTTTCGTCGGTGGCATTAACATCATTGATGACTACAATGTGCCTGAAAACATGCCGCCTCGCATTGATTACGCAGTGCGTATTGAAGGCCCGCTCGTCCAAGAAATTTCATTAAGTTCAGAAAAGTTATGGCGTAATGCCACTAGCTCAAGGGTCTCTCGACTTAACACCAACCTCAAAAACCTGCCACATAACAGTCTGGATTTTGTACGGCAATTCGGCAGGCCCGGTAAAGCACTTTCAAAAAAAGCTGTCGTATTTTTAGTGCGGAATAATACATCGCATCGCCGGGATATTGAGCGGGCTTATATGCATGCTTTTAATCATGCACAATCAGAAATCATCATTGCAAATGCTTACTTTATTCCAGGCCAGCGATTCAGGCGCGTATTGTTGGCAGCGACCAAACGCGGCGTGTCGGTAAAGTTGCTCTTACAAGGTCGGATAGAATATTTTCTGATGCTGGCAACGCATGCCTTCTATGGTACTTTTCTCAATCACGGTGTTGAGATTTATGAATACAACAAGGGCTATATGCACAGTAAGGTTGCTGTAGTCGATGGCCATTGGGCGACTGTAGGTTCATCTAACATTGACCCTTTCAGCCTACTGTTATCGCATGAAGCCAACGTAGTAGTCCATGACTCGACTTTCGCCCAGCAGTTAAGAACCCACCTCCTCACTACGATTGAGGAAGATGCACAACACATTTCTGCGGAAGACTGGATGCGGGGTAATCTTTTCAAGCGCACCATGTCCTGGATTGCTTACGGCATAGTGAGATTATTTTTAGGTATGATCGGTCGGTATAATGGGCGCTACCGCCCTGAATAGGGTAAATACTTTTTCCAGACCGTCGATTATTCAAGCATAAATGTTTCCCAGACATAACGCTTTTACCCGTCTGCTGCCATTTTTCACTAATAAAAGGTTGTTTTAAACGGCAACTGGGAGAGAACTAAAGATCCACTTTTCTATTGAAATAAAGCTGCACTTGATCTGGTAAAAGAGGCTTACTTATTAAGTAACCTTGTATCTCGTCACAATTCAAAGCTCTTAAATAAGCCAACTGCGCTTTTGTTTCAACACCTTCGCATACAACGCGAAGTTTCAAAGCGTGCGCCAAATTAATGATAGCCGCAACGATTTCCGCATCATCGTCATTGGTTAAAATATCGTTAATAAAGCTTTTATCTATTTTAAGAGCATCAATTGGTAAGCGTCTTAATTGCCCTAGATTAGAGTGCCCTGTACCAAAGTCATCAATATACAAGTGCAACTTAAGCTCATGCATTTGTTGTAGCGTTTCCAGAGTCATTTCTGGGTCATCCATAGTGGCGCTTTCTGTAATCTCCACATGCAATTTCGATGACACCATACCCGTCGAATTAATCAAATCTTTTATGTTATCAATGAGAGATGGATCGCTGAATTGACGTGGTGAAATATTAATCGCAACAGGTGGAGGATTAAGCCCTTCGTTATTCCACGTTACCCATTGTGCGCATGCCGCTTCAATAACAAATCGTCCTATCGGTATAATTAGCCCTGCATCTTCGGCAATTGGAATAAACTTATCCGGGCCAATCATATTGCCAGTTTTGGTTACCCATCTAACTAGCGCTTCTAATCCAACTACCTCATTTGTGCGCATGTCAATCTTAGGTTGATACATGAGTAACAATTCTTTTCTATCCAAGGCCTGTTTTAAGCCATTTTCAATTTGCAATTGCTCATGCGCTAAAACATTCAATTCTTCACTAAAATACTCAAAGCCACTTTGCTTGCTTTTCGCTTGATACATGGCTAAATCTGCCTGTCTTAGCAAGGTATTTGCATCGTTAGTGTCATTAGGATAAACACTAATGCCAATGCTGGCTCCAATGCTATAGCGCCTTTCATTGAGATCAAACGGCTCTGAAATAATGTTGATGATTTTTCTTGCTATATTACTGGCGGCGTTTTTTACTGGGGGATGGGTAAATACTACTGCAAATTCATCGCCACCTAGGCGTGCAACAAAATCATCGCCGCGTAAAATATCATTGAGTCTGTTCGCAACAATTTGTAGAACCGCATCGCCCAACTCATGCCCTTCTGAATCATTGATTTTCTTAAATCGATTTAAGTCAATAAATAATAGATACACTTGGTGCTTCTGCCTTTGCGCATGAGCGATGCTACGGCTTATAAAATCTTGAAAATACATGCGATTAGGCAAGCCAGTCAAAGGATCATGGTTTGCCAACTTACTGAGTTCAGTTTCTACATGATTACGCTCAGAAAATGCGGCGGCTACAAATAAGCCACTTAAAATCATTACCACAACGCCAATTTTAAGTACTAATAATGATTGGGAGTAGAGCTCAGCGTTAAGCGGGTAATCGCCAAAAATAACTGATAAAAATGCAAAAATAGCGGCTGTAAAAATCGCTAAATGTGCAATAGTGCTGTTGAATCTTAATGATGCCCACAGCACAAATACCAATAAAACTAAAACTAGAATTTCAGAAGAGCCTAGCGACTGATTGAAATGAATTGCCAGCAAGGAGACTGCGGTCATACCAAGAAAAATGGCCGTTGTTTCGGTTTTCTCATGCATAGAAAAATTTGTAGAAAAGTACATTTTTCTATAAGAGACTAATGAGAGCAATAAAGGCACTGTTAAATATGCAATCAACAGTTCATCAAACCACCACATCAACATGCCCAGAGCTAAGCCATTCCAATCCATGAGATTGAAATAAAGCAAAATTAAACTAGTACTCAAAGTATGGACAGCGCACACAATTGGTGTCACAACAAAAGCAAAAATAGCTACAGCTGATACTTGATTGATAACAAGAATTTGCGGATGAAACAATCTAATCAAATAAAGGAATATAAACGATGCCAATCCAGTACTTAAAGCCAATGCAAGTGCAATCTGCCAAGGCATAGTGAGCCAATGATAAAATAAAGACCCTAAAATTGAACCTATGACCCCTGCCCACCGATACCTAAGTGCAACTACAGTAGCAATCGCGATTGCAGATAGCTCGAAAAATTCAGCCGCATTAATGTATGGTAAAAGGTACTTGCCCACATAGGCTGTCACAAGATAACAAAGCCCTATAACACCTACATTAATTAAAAAAGGCTTTGTTTGCTCATGAGTTGGAATATAAGTTTTTAGGTTCATAAGGAGGAGAGATTGTGTTTAAACCTAACTTTATTTAAATTACTCTGGCAAAATATGCCCAAATTTATGCGATGGCCTTTTTTATTTCTGCACTGTGTTAAAACTAACAAACTAATTACGTTATCGTTTCGACCTAGTTTGATTCTTGCAGAAGCGAACGCCAAATTTCAGTTGCGAATTTTACAAAACGATCACCATAGACCTGAATTTCCAGCCGTCAAAATCCTTTAATTCATCACAACTAGTACTAGCCTGACGTGTCAGGATGCCCAAGTGTGTCTCAAATCATGAAAACCGAAACCCTCTAACCCTGCTTCATCTAATGCCTTGTACTAAGCTGTATTGAAATTGCTAACGAATTGTTTAATAACTTGAAACTTACTGTTCTCGATATGCAACAGCTCTATTTTTACCCTCCACTTTTGCTGAATATAATGCTCTGTCGGCCTGCTCTATTACTAAATTTTGGTCATTATGGTATTGCGGGTTTGCCTGACTATATCCAAGACTAATTGTCAAATGTCCCAACGGGGAACCTTTATGATGGATATTTAGATTCTCAATCTTTTGCACCAATTTTGTTGAGTACTCATGTGCCTGTAGTTCTGTCATACCAATTGCTAGAATTGTGAATTCCTCGCCACCATACCTTGCAACAAAATCTGACCCCCGCATAAAACAATTGTTGAGTGTTTTAGCAATTGTTCGCAGTGCTTCGTCACCTGCTGTATGCCCATAAGTATCATTAAAAGCCTTGAAGTAATCGATATCAATCATGAATATTGTTATTGTATTGATATGACGCGAGGCGAGCTTCCATTGAATAACAAGTTGATCCTCAAGAAATCTGCGATTATGTAATCCAGTCAGAGCATCAATGTTTACCAGATATTCAAGCATCTCCTTATTAGATTTCAGCAGATGATTTTCTTCATGTAGGGTTTGATTGAGAATTACTTGTGCCGAAACGTCTTTTTGAATGCCAAGGTAATGTGTAATAAGCCCATTTTTATTTATGATTGGCGTCAAACTGAGTTCATTCCAAAATATGGTACCGTCTTTACGATAATTTTTCAGTGTAACTAGGCAAGGCTCATGTGTAAGCATGGCTATCTTGATTGTATGAACTGCAGATAAATTAATATCACCCCTTTGCAAGAAACGGCAATTTTTACCGATAACCTCTTCAGCATCATAGCCCGTCATCCTTGTGAAAGCATCATTAACAAATACTAGAGGATTATCAGGACGAGAACAGTCCGAAATGGTAATGCCATCTCGTGCATCTCTTACAATAGCTTCAAGTAGATATTGTTCTAACATATGTCTCCTCTTCTGGATGTCTGCTAAGAGCGGTTTTATGTCGCCGCATTCGAATATATTTTTAAATCTTAGTTTGGGCGCCAAAAATTACCCTATTAACTATATTCGTAAGTAGCTTTAATTAATGATTCAGGCTTACCCAAATGGAATCCCTGGGCAAATCTAATACCATTCTTGATTAAAGTGTTCAATTGTTCATCTTTTTCAACGTGTTGTACAACCAAACGCACAGCGCTGGATTCTGACAGTGAGTGAATGAAGTTAAGACGCCACTTTAATAACTCGCAACTTTCATTTTTTTTAAAATTATCAAAAGTTAATTTTAAAACGTCTGGATCAATATAATTTTGTCTGCCTTGGCGAATCAAGCTTAGAGAGCGGTCTTCCAGACAAATTCTTAACCCCTTGCTCAGAAAAGTGTTTAATTTCTTACATATCTGAATATAACTACTCGCATTAATGTCGTCGTTGATTTCGATGACAAGCCTATTTAAAGTAATGTTATTTAACAATTCATTCAACTTCTCACTCAATAATGTCTCATGTGACAGATTGACCGAAAGAAATTGATATTCTCCGAAATAGTCCAAAGAAACCAACGCTGTTTTCATTATTTTTAGTTCAAGTTCTGTTGTTAGCTTAACACCTCTTGCATTATTGAACATGCATTCTGTGTTATTAGATTCAGCATCAAAGAATCTGGTTAAACATTCAAATCCTATGGCGCGGGATTTTTGTATATCAAATATTGGCTGATAATAAAGTTCGAATTGACTGTTATTTATAACTTTATTCACGATTTTATGCGCTGAAGAATTTTGTTCTCTCCTGGTGATTTGATCCTTTTTCCAAAAAGCAAAAAGCTGTGCAACGCTTTCGACAGTTTTAATTTGCTCTTCAGTAATATCCCAGTTGGGCTTATGGCCTATAAGGCCGATGGTTCCATATACACCAATTTGATCTATTATTATTGGAACACAGAGATATGAAGATATATTAAAAGTATCAATTACCTCTACGTACTCGTTACTGGGCAAATGACTTGTATCGAAAATCACATCTGAAACCCTACCGCTTGCCGCTCTTAAGCAAAGACTGTTTTCAATGAGGTCGGAATAACCGGCAACCAAGTCTATTGCCTCATTATCGTTATTCAAATATTCAATAACTCTGCGGCCGCCTTCAAATCTTGAAATAAATGCCACATCAAAAAAAACAATATTCGCGAGGGTACGCAGCAGACTGATGAGAATGGGTCTGGCTTGTTCTTCTGTTTTAGCATTTGCCAAAAGTAATTTGTGAGTATTTAGTTCGTTACTAATTGTTTCTATGTTCATGTTTGTTAGTTCCAGACAATCTTATAACTAGCCTTGCAGTTAATGCCTGATCCTTTTCCGATTCCATTCCGAATCCTTATGATTAGAAGATATGTAGTACTAGTAATACGTACCAAGGATTTTATATGTACACTAGCAGTCATCGGTCTATAAAAAAAATTAATTCTTTGAATTAATGATTTTAATGGGAGCGTAATCATTATTATTTTTAGTTAAAAATAGTTATATCGGTTTGTATGCATTTATTATTCTATGAACTATTTTTTAACTGGTCATTTGGAAGAGATGTGGACTAAGTCTGAATGACCGCTTTGGGCCGAAAGTTGCCTTTTATAACAACCTTTTTTAGTGAAATATGGGAACAGATGGATAACTTCGGCGGACATATAAAAGCCACGCATCTTTTGCGTGGCTTTTATATTTGCTAATAACTCACTTATTTATTTGCGGGAATTTTTACAGGAACATATAACGTATTTTCACCACGCAAAACTAATAAGGCTAATGTTTTGCCGGCTGCAAAGCCCATGAGTTGTTTATTAAACTGATCCAAACTTTGCACTTCAGAGTTATTTAGCCCTAAAATCACATCGCCACGACGTAAGCCCGCTTGCGCAACAGGTCCTTGTGCATCAACGACTAATAAGCCATTTTTACCGTTAAGCTTTCTCTTTTGTTGCGGCGTTAACTCTTTTACAGTCAAGCCAATCCGATTTACCTCGGATTTAGTTGGAGGTTTGCTATTTTGTGCAACTTCTACGGTATCGCTAGGCATTTCACCAACGCCCATATTCAACACCTTGATATTGCCTTTACGCAACACTTCTACAGCTACAATTTTGCCTGGTTTAGTAGCAGCTACTACACGCGGCAGATCACCAGATGTCAGAATGGCTTTGCCGTCAAATTTAGTTATCACATCACCCGCTTCCAAACCACCTTTATCGGCTGGGCCATTTTTCTCAACCCCGGCTACTAAGGCACCATTGGTATTTTTCATGCCAAAAGACTCTGCAAGTTCTTTGCTAAGCTCCTGAATGGCAATTCCTAGCCAACCGCGTGTGATCTTACCGGTAGATTTAAGCTGGTTAGAAATATCCAGTGCTACGTCGATAGGAATCGCAAATGAAAGGCCTACAGACCCACCCGTACGGCTATAAATCTGTGAGTTGATGCCAACAACTTCGCCAGCAAGGTTAAATAACGGGCCGCCTGAATTACCTGGGTTAATCGCTACATCCGTTTGAATAAAAGGAACGAAGTTCTCTTGCGGCAAAGCGCGACCTTTTGCACTGACAATCCCCGCAGTCATGGTGTTTTCCAGACCAAAAGGTGAGCCAATTGCAGCCACCCATTCACCCACTTTAAGCTTCTCAGGGTCACCCGTAGTCACTTTCGGTAGGCCTGTGGCCTCAATCTTTACCAAAGCAACGTCAGTACGACGATCAGCCCCGATGATCTTGGCTTTGAATTCGCGTTTATCCCATAATTTCACAATGACTTCATCAGCCGCATTCACGACATGCGCATTGGTCAAAATATAACCATCACTACTGATGATAAAACCTGATCCCAATGACTGAGATTTATATTCTGGTGGCGGTGTATTTGGATTAGGCGCACCTGGGAATCCCGGAATACCAAAGCGTTTAAAAAATTCCTGCATTTGCTCATCATCTGGCATGCCGGGCATACCAGGATATGGCACTAATCCGCCATTATTACCTTGCATACTTTGGGTGACACTGATATTCACCACTTCCTGGCCATGCTTTTCAGCTAATTCCGTAAAGTCCGGCAACTCTTTTGCATACCCCACGGTATGTACTGCAGAAATCAAGCCGAAGGAAACGGCAACGATCCAATTCTTAATCATCTATCCACTCCATTAATTGAAATTATGTAGCATTTTTTGACTTACATCCCAACGCTAACGTGCAAGTGTGTCAATTGGGTTACACATCATGCAACGCACATTCAAATTAGAATTATTTTTTAAAGCTAATCGCATGGGCAACTTGTGCCACAGTAGCCTCTGGCACTTCCCCAACCACGATAATTTGATAGCCATCGATTACATGAGCATAAAAGCTGGTTGTACCTACTAATTTATGCCCACTCTTAGGTTTAATGCCCTTGAGCAAAGGCTCAATAAACAATGAAACTGAGGCCAACCCATCCGAGAACACAATATGCGTAATAGGCTGGGATCGGCCTGGCACCATACGTTTCATTTGATCCACTTTGCGATAGCCTGCGGGCAAATCTTTTATAGTCCAACTCGCATTAGCCGCATTATCAGCTATGGTTTTATCGGCTTCACCCTCTATTACATAGTTCTTTTTGGCATCAATCTTGGGTTGAAACCAATCAAGATCAACAGTATTTAATAATGAGATTTGATTAAAACCGATACTTTCCATCACTTCTTGGCGAGGATTAAGCATGACGGATTTTAGTAATAGTCCAAATTCAGCGTCTATCCAAAATCGATAGCTATAACGTAATCCATCTGTTGGCGTTAGATATAGCAACTGTGTAGGACGCCCTGCGACACGTTCTATCTCACCTACTTTCAGAACGTAACTTTCTTTAACAGCATCCAGATTAGTAGGCAGGATAGCGGGAAACATATTTTGTCCGCGGCGCTTCTCAATGACTACTTTTTCATTGCGGGGACTGAGTATGGTGAGTTCACCCCCTTGGCTAAAAACTTCGCGAGGTGTGCCGTCTAAAATAACATTGCGTGCAAATTCATTTTTACCATTGAAGTAGTGGGTGATCTGCACCGACTTAATCTGGCGGCCAGCCTGGTAAACAAAAATGCCTTGATAGTTCAAGGCATGTGCTGCTACCGCAGCTTTTTGTAAAAGTATCCACGCATCGTCATCACTCGTTGCATGCGCAGTTAATGCTGAACTGGCAAGTATACAGGCCAGTGCAAAACACCTCATTTGCATTACTCCGAGTAGTTTACAGATTGGATGTAGTATGTGCTCGCGGTCGGAACTGATGACTGATGTGCCATGAGATATTCTGCCGGGATTGTTTGGGCGACTTCAACAGGCGCTAATTCATTGCCGGTTTGTGTTTGTTGATTGATTGCCATCCAACCCACCACCATCACTGCCGCGCAAGAGGCAGCAATTGACCAACTAGCAGGTATCTGATTTTTGAATGTCGGCCGGGAGTTGACACTTTTATCTGCAGACAAAGCTGCATTTGGCGACAAGACCGTCGCTTCAGTATCAAGCTTTCGCATCAAATTATGTTTGAATTCAGGACCAAATATTGTAGACCCGCGCATCGCATCACCAATTAAATGGTAATGACTCCATGCTTCATTTGCCTGCTTATTTGATTGTACAGATGTAATGAGATGTGCTGCGTCATGCACAGCAATTTCATCATCTATCAAAGCAGAAATCTGCTCATTCATCTTAAACTCCTAACACGCCCAAAAACTGGTGCTTATTATATTTTTAGCACCTACGTTTAACCTACCATTTTTATAATATTAGCTTATTTGAATTGCTAACTTGTTTACCCTAACTAATTACTTTTATTACTAGTCATTACCATCTTTTACCGTCTGGCGTATCCAACAAAGGTTTTAATTTCAACGCAATGGTTTCACGTGCACGGAAAATCCGTGAACGAATGGTGCCGATTGGGCAACCCATAATAGTTGCAATTTCTTCATAACTTAAACCTTCAATCTCACGCAAGGTAATCGCTGTGCGTAACTCTTCAGGTAAAGCAGCAACCGTATCATTCACGGTTTGCGCAATTTCTTTCGTCATAAGTGCAGATTCCGGAGTTTCCATCGTCCGCAACTCGTTACCATCTTCAAAATTTTCAGCATCTTCAATTTCAATATCGGTACTGACCGTTGGCCTTCTACCCATTGAAACCAAATAATTCTTAGCTGTATTAATACCAATACGATATAACCAGGTATAAAACGCACTATCGCCACGGAAATTGGGCAGTGCGCGATAAGCCTTGATAAAAGACTCTTGTACTACATCTTCAATTTCAGCCTGGTCACGAATCATGCGTGAAAGTAAACGACCTAATTTACGTTGATACTTATCCACCAGCATGCCAAAGGCACGCTTGTCTCCGCTCTGTGCGCGCAACACAAGCTCATGATCAATCTCGCGATTACCAGGTACCGGACTGACTGCCACAGCGCTTAAAATTCCTGTAGGCTGATTCTTATTATGTTTAACTTCATCGTTAGAAGTATAACCTTGGACGCCTGCTTGCACGAAACTTAATTGGGTTAGTTCTTGAATTTTTTTTGCTGTATGTATCATTGTTTTCCCCTACCTTCTACACATCATCATTAACAATTGTTATGTGGCTGCTATTGCCTTTTATCTTGACATCGCTACACTCCGATAGTTCCAGCTCATTTATTCCTTTTGCATAAGCACATTCAAAAATACATCAAACCATGCAGCAATTTGACATTCTTATTATTGGTAGTGGCCTAGCAGGTTTATCACTAGCGCTTCGAACTGCGGCGCATAAAAAAGTTTGCCTGGTCAGTAAACGCACTATCAATGACACTGCCAGCAACTGGGCGCAAGGCGGCATTGCGGCTGTGCTCAATGACGATGATTCAATTGAAGCACATATCCAGGATACATTGATTGCTGGCGCAGGGCTGTGCGATGAAATGGTTACCAAGCAAGTTGCCGAGCAAGCCAAGGAAAGTGTGCAGTGGCTCATTGACCAAGGTGTCGTTTTTACCCGAGAACACGATGGCAGCGGCTATCACCTCACGCGTGAAGGCGGCCATAGTCATCGACGCGTGATTCATGCTGCGGATGCGACCGGGCATGCCGTGCAAACAACCCTGGCGGATCGGGTACGCCAACATCCCAACATCATGCTGCTAGAAAACCATATCGCCGTTGACCTGATTACAACGCGTAAAGTGAAAAATGCTAACGCAACTGATAACGCCTGTTTAGGTGCTTATGTGCTGGATAACCAAACCGGCAAGGTGATGACCATAGGTGCGCAGAATACTGTTCTTGCCACTGGCGGCGCGGGCAAAGTCTACCTTTATACGACGAATCCAGATGTCTCTACCGGCGATGGTATGGCGATGGCTTGGCGCGCAGGATGCCGCATTGCTAATATGGAATTTATCCAGTTTCATCCAACATGCTTATTTCACCCGCATGCCAAATCCTTTTTAATCTCAGAAGTAGTTCGCGGCGAAGGTGGCTTGCTTAAGCTACCGGATGGTACGCGGTTTATGGATGAGCATGATCCAAGGGGGGAATTAGCGCCGCGCGACGTAGTAGCACGCGCGATTGACTTTGAGATGAAAAAACGCGGCCTGGATTGTGTCTATCTGGACATCTCGCATAAACCTTCGCTGTTTATTCAAGAACATTTCCCCAATATTTTCCGCCGCTGCCTGGAGTTAGGTATCGATATTACGAAAACACCGATTCCTGTCGTGCCTGCAGCACATTACAGTTGTGGTGGCGTCATGACGGATAATAAGGGTCTGACCGATATCAAAAATTTATATGCGATTGGCGAAACCGCCTGCACCGGCTTGCATGGAGCCAATCGCTTGGCCAGCAACTCCTTGCTGGAATGCCTGGTGTTTAGCCAGGCTGCCGCAGAAGACATCCTTAGCCAAGCAGCTAAACCTTTACCTGTTTTACCGGATTGGGATGAAAGTCGCGTTACCGATGCGGACGAAGAAGTTTTGATTACCCATACCTGGGACGAGCTGCGCCGCTTCATGTGGAACTATGTAGGCATCGTGCGTACCGACAAACGCTTAAGCCGGGCCTTGCACCGCATCCACATGCTACGCGATGAGGTGCATGAGTTTTATAGCAATTTCAAGATTAGCAATGACTTGATCGAACTGCGTAATCTATTACAAGTGGCCGAACTCATTGTATTAAGCGCTATTCAGCGCAAAGAAAGTCGCGGCCTGCATTTCAGTAAAGACCATCCTAACCTGGAAGAAGTAGCGATACCTACCATCCTCGAACCTTCCAACTATTACAGCTTGCTCGACCGCGAACACGGGCATCACGCAGATTAAATGCGTTCCTGGCAGTTTTTATGGCTAAGCATATTGTTAAGTGTGGCATCAAATACGCTGGCAAGCGATACACAATTTCAAGTCAGTTATGTCTATGACGGCGATACCGTCAAACTAAAATCTTTGCAGTCCGGCGAAGAGATTAAGCTGCGTATTACCGACATTGATGCACCGGAACGCAATCAGTCCTATGGCAAACAATCACGCCGTGCAGTGCTCAAACTTTGCAAAGGACCTGATATCGAAGTTGAAGCCAATCTATCTGGTAAAGACCGGTATGAGCGCCATCTGGGCAAGCTTTACTGCAACAACACGGATGTGAGCCGTCACCTTCTGGAACAAGGCCTGGCCTGGCACAACGTCAAGTATTCAAACGATGCGACCTTACGCTCTACTGCGGCAAAAGCGCGCTCCAAAAAAGTCGGATTATGGCAGCACCATAACCCGATGCCACCGTGGGTTTGGCGGCAAAAACACCGCCACCCACCCTACAACTAAATTTAAGCACTAATTTTAATTTCTAGCTTTAATTTCAATACTCCGTATAATCGGGGCTCCCTACGCCAACCAATCTGCGTAGCGGTCATTATCTAATCTTCATGATTTCAAATATCAACCAATGAATGATTAATTACATTTTGCCTACCTCGATTGGTGTTATTTCATAGTAATAGGTCGGCTAAATTCCAAGCGGAGCTTTACTTTGACAAATGAAACAACACCACTTAACTTTAACGAGTTAGGCCTTTCCGAACCTATTTTGCGCGCCATTGCCGATGCAGGTTATACCACCCCAACCCCGATCCAGATTAAAGCGATTCCACTCGTCATCAATGGCGGCGATCTCTTAGCTGGCGCCCAGACCGGCACGGGGAAAACTGCAGGGTTCACACTACCGATTCTGCATTTGCTCAGCCAAAAACCCATGTCAGAAGTACCAAAAGGCCGCCCACGCTGCCTGATGCTGACACCAACACGCGAACTGGCAACCCAAATTGAAGAGTCCGTAAAAACGTATGGTAAATATTTACCGCTCACTTCTACCGTGATTTTTGGCGGTGTGAACATCAACCCGCAAATGTCACGTTTGAAAAAACCGTTGGATATCCTGGTAGCTACCCCCGGCCGCTTGCTCGACCATGCAGGTCAGGGCACTGTTGATTTAAGCGGTGTTGAGATTCTGGTACTTGATGAAGCCGACCGCATGCTAGACATGGGTTTTATTCGTGACATCAAGAAAATTTTGGCGATGCTGCCTAAAAAACGTCAGAACTTATTGTTCTCCGCTACTTTCTCAGATGAAATCAAAACGCTTGCAGATGGCTTGTTGCATAACCCAGGGTTTGTAGAAGTTGCACGTCGCAACACAGCATCAGAACTAGTAGAGCAAACCGTCCATATGGTGCCGCAAGGCCATAAGCGTGACTTGATGAGTCACCTTATTAAGCACCATGACTGGAAGCAAGTGTTGGTATTCACCCGCACCAAGCATGGCGCTAACCGCCTTGCCGAAAAACTCATTAAAGATGACATTCAAGCCGCCGCGATCCATGGCAATAAAAGTCAGGGCGCGCGCACCAAAGCACTCGCGCAATTCAAGGATGGCTCCGTGCGCGTATTGGTGGCCACCGATATCGCTGCCCGTGGTTTGGATATTGACCAGCTCCCACAAGTGGTGAATTTTGAATTGCCTAACGTACCGGAAGATTACGTTCACCGCATTGGCCGTACCGGTCGTGCCGGTAGCAGCGGTGCAGCGATTTCGCTGGTGGACCGTGAAGAGATCAAGCTTTTGAAAGACATCGAAAAACTCATTAAGCGCGAGATTCCAAAAGTGCAGGTAGAAGGCTTTACACCAAATGCCAACCCTGAACCGGAAGCACCTCGTTCAACTCAGCCGCATGGCAGGCCGCCACGTGGTCACAGCAAACTACAAGGTCAACAAAACAGATCTCAAGCCGCCGCAAATGGTGAAGGCCAAAATGGTCGCCCTAGCAATTCGCGTCCGGCACAGAATCGGCCACAAAATACAGAAGGCCGCCCGGCACGCAGCCATGCACAACGTTCACCTTCCGAACAGCCAAGAAGTTCTCAAGGGAACGCCAATGGAAATGCGGTTAGACCCACACATTCTGAGGGAAATAAAAACCTTTCTGAAGCTGCACGCCATCAGGCTATGCCGCAAACTGGGTTATTTGCACCACCTAGCCAAAACCGCCAGCCGCGCCATAACCCAAATGGGCAAAATGCAAATGGTCAAAATCGTAGCCATAGCAGTAATGGTCGCCCTAATAGTAATTCAGGTAGCGGGCAACGTAATGGCGGTGGCCGTAGCCGCTAAAAGCTAAAGTTTTATGAAGATTTGGGTTGATGCCGACGCCTGTCCCGTGGTTGTTAAAGAGATTTTATTTCGTTCGGCCGAGCGTACCAAAATTATGACGACACTAGTCGCTAATCAATTCTTGCGTACACCGTCATCGCCGTATATCAAGACCATGCAAGTGCCTGGTGGTTTTGATGTAGCCGATAACCGCATCGTGCAAGAACTTTCCGAAGGCGACTTAGTCATTACAGCAGATATCCCCTTGGCCGCACAGGTCGTTGAAGAAGGCGGTCACGCACTTAATCCGCGCGGTGAGTTATATACCAGCGCAAATATTAAAGAACGGCTCGCTATGCGGAACCTCATGGAAGAACTGCGTGGCAATGGCGTCGATATTTCCGGGCCTGCGGCATTCAATTTGGCCGATCGTCAAGCTTTTGCCGCCGCGCTGGATAAATTTATCGCAAAGCATCACAAACTTAACCCGACTTAACCCTTGAAAATAATGAATTAATAGCTTGCAGCATTTAGGCAATTTTCAAAAGTATATTAAAATCCACTTATATTGAACCCAGCTTAGGACACTCCCATGCAAATCGCAATGAACACAGTAGTATCAATGACTTACGAACTTAAAGATTCAGACGGCAACGTACTTGAATCAAGTGCAGAACCGGTAGCGTACCTACACGGTGGCTACGATAATATTTTCCCAAAAGTGGAAGAAGCCATGCACGGCAAAAATATTGGTGACGTGGTCACTGTGGATTTGCAACCAGCCGATGCATTCGGTGAGTATGACGAAGAATTAGTTCAGATCGAACCCGCAAGCGCTTTCCCCGCTAAAGACTTGAAAGTCGGTATGCAATTTGAAGGTGAGGATGACACCGGTGAAGTGATTCTGTACACAGTGACAGAAATCGCCGACGGCAAAGTGATCGTAGATGGCAACCACCCATGGGCTGGCGAACGCGTGATTTTCAGTGCAACCATTAAAGATGTACGTGCAGCTAATAAAGAAGAAGTTTCACATCAACATGTGCACGGTGCTGGTGGGCACCATCACTAAACTGCTTCCTCGTTGAAGGAGTTTAGCTTAGGTTTAGTATGTTTAAAGCAAGCTAGATCTATTCATCACATTAAAAGGCTTGGCAACTCATCAGTTGATGTTGTTGCCATTTTTATTTTGGGTGTACTAAAAAAAATACGCCAGCTGAATCTGAAGCAGTTGTAATCTCTGCAATACTGGAAGCGTATGAATTCCATTTTTTTATTTCGTGTGGTGGCTTTAGTAAGCAATACTGGTATTTGATAGCCGGATTCACTAACTGATCGTTATAATCGAATTACTAATAACAAATATAAGAAGACAAAAAATGGTTCAATCCTATCTGTTCAAATTCTTGGCTTTCGCTTTAATCATCTATTCCCAAACATCCATAGCGGCAAATTTGTACCGCTGTGGAAATAGCTATCAAGACACACCTTGCAAAGAATCTGCTTCCAGCAAGCCTGTCAAAAAAATCGCACAATCTTCGAACCAGGCTACCCAATATATTGATGCTGACTGTAAACAACGGGGCGACGAAGCTAAAAAAATCATGTGGGCACGTGAGGTTGGTAAAACTGCTGATCAACAATTGGAGGAAGCGCAAAGCGGCTACTCTAAGGAGCTTATCAAAGAGGTATATACCCATCGTGGCTCGTCCTTAGAAGTGAAAAATGCCATTGAGAAAGAATGCATGGTCCAGAAAGAGCAAGATAGAGCTGCGAATGCATTGATAGAGGCAGCACTAAAATCGCGTGGTAATAAAAACGCTTCCATAGAAAATTCTTCTGCAAGCAAATCAGACCACAATGCTTCGCAGGATCAGGATCAAACCGAGCAAAAAGTAAGTGCAAAGGCTACGACTGTTGCAACCGATGATAAGAAAATAAAATGTTCAGAATTAAAATATCAGGTAGAGTCGATTGCCGTGAAAAGACGGACCGGCGGCGGCGCCAGGTATATGAATGACTTAAGGATGGATCAAGAACAATTGGAAGCAAAAATGAAGTCGCTGGCTTGCTAAGGCATTAGCAACATCTGCTTAGCATGCAAAACTTTTTTCAAAACTAAATGCCTATACTTCGTAGGTTAATTTTAATAATTAGAGGGAGTCATTTATGAAATGGACAGGCATGTATCTCGTGGGTTACGTCATCCTCATTGGTGGCGTTCTGGGCGCATTATGGAAAGCAGGCATTCTTGCTGAAATCGGCACCACTTGGACGATTATCGGTGTGGTCATCGCCATCGGTATTGGCATTATGCTGGCAGTATCCAGTAGCGGCACTAAAGAAAGCATAGAGATTGACCGTAAATGACGAAAGCCAGTAATTAAGTAGGAGTTAACCAAAAAAGGCCAGTGATTCACTGGCCTTTATATTTAATGTTTCGTCAGCTCTTTCAGCTTATACAATAAATCTAAGGCCTGTTTAGGCGTTAAGTCATCCGCTTGTATGGTTTCCAGTTCGGCAATCACTGGATGTACAGGTGCTTCGACTTGTTCTTCTACCATGGTAAACATATCCGGTTGCGGGCTATTGCTGGATACCTGATGTACTTCTAGTTGTGCGAGTTTCTTTTTGGCGGCGGTAATTACCGGTCTTGGGATGCCTGCCAACTGCGCAACTTGCAGGCCATAACTTTGATTCGCTGCGCCCTCTTCTACCTTATGCATGAACACGATATTGTTACCGTGCTCAACAGCATCCAGATGCACGTTCGCGGCGTGCTTAAATTCATCGACAATGCGCGTTAGTTCAAAATAATGTGTGGCAAAAAGCGTATAGCTGCGGTTTTTTTCCAGCAACTGTTTTGCCACTGCCCACGCTAAGCTCAAGCCATCAAAGGTGCTCGTACCACGGCCAATTTCATCAAGCAATACCAAGCTTTTATCAGTAGCGTTGTGCAAAATATTGGCGGTTTCCGTCATCTCGACCATAAAGGTTGAACGTCCACCAGCTAGGTCATCCGATGCGCCGATGCGCGTCATGATACGGTCGATCTCGCCAATTTTGGCTACCGTTGCCGGGACATAGCAGCCGCAATGTGCGAGCAATACGATCAACGCCGTTTGCCGCATAAAAGTCGATTTACCGCCCATGTTAGGGCCAGTGATTAACAGCAGCTGCCGATAAGGATTCAAGGTCACATCGTTAGCGATAAAAGGCTGACTGTTATTGGTTACCGAGATGCTTTCCACCACGGGATGACGGCCATTGATGATGTGGATGCCAGACTCAGTGGTGAAATCCGGCGCCACGTAATTCAAAGTAACGGCACGCTCTGCAAAACAACTTAAAACATCCAGGCTAGCAACCGCCCCAGCATTGGATTGCAGGGCGTTGATATGTGGCAATAATTGATCTAGCACCGCCTCATACAAGAATTTTTCACGTGCCAGGGCGCGGTCATTTGCGCTCAATACTTTATCTTCAAAGGCTTTTAATTCCGGCGTAATAAAGCGCTCTACATTCTTAAGCGTCTGACGGCGGCGATATTCTGCTGGCGCAGATTCCGCCTGGGCGCGACTCATCTCAATGTAAAAACCATGCACACTATTATATTCAACCTTGAGATTGGTAATGCCGGTACGGGCTTTTTCTTCTGCCTCGAACTTAAGCAAAAATTCACCATGGTTATTCTGCAGCGCGCGTAGCTCATCCAGCTCGTCATCAAAACCTTCGGCAATTACACCGCCCTCACGCAGCACCACACTTGGTTCGGGTTTAATTGCAGAAGTAAGCAAATTAATCAGTGCACTTTGCGGCGTTAAGCTGGAGCCCAAAGTTTGTAGCAAGCTTGACTGCGTTTTTAGTAAATAGCTTTGCAATACTGGCAACTGCTGCAAGCTTTGTGTTAAACCGGAAAGGTCGCGAGGTCGAGCAGTCCGCAATGCAATGCGGGCTGTAATACGCTCTATATCGCACACTGGTTTCAATGCAGCATTTAATGCCGCATACACATTAAGTTGTATCAACTCAGCAATGGCTTGGTGCCGTTTCATCACTAGGTTGCGGTCCTGTAGCGGGTGATGCAGCCAATGCCGCAATAAACGCGCCCCCATCGCCGTTTGCGTGGTATTGAGCAACGAATAGAGCGTAGGCGATGCTTCGCCACGTAAGGTGATATCAATCTCCAGGTTGCGCCGTGTGGCTGCATCTAACTGGATATAGGCACTGGTGACCTCTACACTTAGTGCATTGATGTGCGGCAATGTCGTGCGCTGCGTATGCTTCACATAGTCCAGCAGTGCGCCAGCAGCACAAATCGCGGGCTTAAGTTGGGCGCAACCGAACCCGTTTAAGTCATAGGTATTGAATTGTTTGGTAAGCGTGGCGAATGCACTGTCAAAATCGAACTGCCAGGGACTTAAGCGTTTTTTCGCCGCTTTATATTGGTTAAGTGTTGCATGCTGAAAATCGTCTGCCAGCAGAATTTCGCTAGGAGAAATACGTTCGATTTCCTGACCCAGCAATCCAATCGAGATCTCACTGAGAATAAAACTGCCGGAAGCGAGATTGAGCCGTGCGAGGCCGACCACGCCTTCACCTTGAAAAATAGCGAGTAATTGGTTATCTCGCGATTCTTCAAGCAAGGCGGTATCAGTCAAGGTGCCCGGTGTGAGAATGCGCACCACTTGCCGTTCTACAGGGCCTTTTGAGGTGGCTGGGTCGCCAACTTGTTCGCAAATTGCAACCGCTTCGCCCAGTTTGGCAAGCTTGGATAAATAACCTTCAGCCGCATGGTAAGGAATACCCGCCATCTTAATCGGTTCGCCATTGCTGCTGCCGCGCTGCGTTAAGGTAATACTTAGTAGCCTGGATGCCTTAATGGCATCGTCAAAGAACAACTCGTAAAAATCGCCCATGCGGTAAAAGAGCAGCATATCCGGATGCTGCGCCTTCAGGCCCAGATACTGGCGCATCATCGGAGTATGATTTTCGAGTGTCATGTTTATTTGGTGTTTGTATTTTTAAATATTTTATAGATTGCGATGTTAAGCTTTGCCGCTCAAATCGTCACCAATAACGCTTGTAATATCAGTATTCTTTTTAGGCGGCATGATGAATTCACCAGGATGCCGATTCAAGCGCGTAGCCAGGTTGCCAATAAACAGGCGCCATTGCTTGAAGCGTGCTTTGCGGGATTTCATCGCTACATAAAGCGCCAGCGTAAAACTCACAGTCAGGTTCATAAAGCCAATCAAGGCCAGGCTAAATGCCAGGTAAAGCACAGTTTGCCACCCCAGCATGAAATCTAAACCCACGCTTGAGAACCCTACAAACGCGGATGAAAATGTAATATGACGGATATCAATGGGCAAGCCAAGCAGCACACCCAAACCGCTCATACCACCCAGCAAACAGCCGAAATAAAAGTTGCCAGCAAGCGCACCTAGATTATTTTCAATGTAATTCGCCACCCGGTCCAAACGTGAAATGCCCAATAACTTCTGGAGCCAGCCCAATGCGCGCATGCGCTGTGGGATTTTGCGGTAAATCGCCATATTGTCATGATAGCCGGCAATCAAGCCAGACAAGAACAAGCAAATGCCCGCAATGCCTGCATAAATCACCGAACCGCTGGCGAACGGGTCGGTGTCTTTCAATAAGGTTTCGGCCTTCTCAAGCGTGACGAAATGTTCACCTGTGAAAATAAAAATACCTATAGCGATTAGCATCGCCAGTGGAATCACAATAACCACGTTACCAAAAATGGCAATCGCCTGGCTGCGGCTAGTATTGGCAATAATATTAACCAAATTATCCATTTCTTTAGTTTTGCTGCCATCGATACTGGCGGCAATGGCTGCAGCGGTCATGGCCGGCTGCTTGGTCGCCACCGTGAAATGCAGGATATGGATAATCACAAAGCCGATGCCGTAATTCAGGCTGAAGAGAATAGCTTCGGTGAGTGGCGCAAAATGCTGCTTGGCCAGCACCAACTTAATCGTGGCCATAATCGCGATAATAATGCCGGCACCCATCGCAGAGCGCATCAGTGCATAGTATTCGCTGCGGTTGCTAGTAATGTAATGCTCACCTGTACGGCTGGCATTTTCAGTCACACGTAGCGACATGAGCTCCATGTTCTGTTGCCAGTGTTCGCCTACGTCATTCTTGTGGCATTCGCTATACACCAGCTCCTTGAATAAACGCACGACTTCAAGGTTAGGGCTTCCCAACTCGGATTCACGTGTGAGGATGTGCAACAAGGTTTCTAAACGCTCAATCTGTTGCGAGGCACGCTGCAAAATATTAGTCAGGCGGATGCTGGTACCGGTCTGCACGCTGTTGCGGCGAATTTTTGCCACGACTTCTTCGCATTGGTCGAGCATTACCAGAATATGCTTGATATCCGCATCAAAATTTTCAGCATCTTCGATATGGGGCGAAACCAGAAATTTTTCCAACTCTTGGTTTTGTGTAATGAAGGGCGAAGTATGAAGCTCCAACTCCGGATGGTTACGCAGCAACTCCGGTTCAAGTCCTAAAGCGGTAATCCGGTAAGACAATACCTGTGCTGCAGCTAAGAGGTTATCGCGACAAGATTGCTTAAGTTCGGGTGGCGCTTGCTCAAAACGCAATACGGTAATGAGCTCCTGCCAGATTGCATCCGGTACCGCCATGACCCATTCATCGTCATTGGGCTTATTAAAAAACAGGGCGAATAAATCAATTAAATAGCTCGGATCAATGGCGTCCGGCAATAGCTTATGTGTAAAGCGACGGTATAACTCAGTAAAGAACCCGGTAAATACTGAATAGCGCGCCACTACAAATAGCGAAATAGGATTACGTTCGCTGAGTAAGGAAAGAATCGCTTCGCGCAGGATGCGCGCTTTTTCTGGGTCTTGATTGAGTTGATAACATAGTGCTTGAATTGCCTTGACCGCAGATTCAGTATGTTGTGGTTTGGCCGGTCTGATATTTTCCACCAGCCCTGCAATCAACTGCGGCGCAGGGTCTGGGTGGTTTGAGTAACGCTGGAATACATGTTCAATCAATGGGAATCCTTATGGTAAATGACTGCCATCCGGGAAGACGACTTAACATGTAGTGAGTTATTAAATCAATAAGAACCTGCGATTATTCTTCTGAAGTAGGTTGATTCTTTTTGCTGGGAGTTCTTAGTGCAGACGTCAGGTGTGGTTCTAATGTTTGCAGCATTTGCGCAAAGACTTTCGGGTTTGCCGCGACGATATTACCGGTTTGCAACCAGGATTCGTTGCCTTCGAAGTCACCCACCATACCGCCCGCCTCCTGAACGAGTAAGCCGCCCGCAGCGATATCCCAAGCGGATAGATTGATTTCAAAGAAACCATCGGTATAACCAGCTGCTACATAAGCCAAATCCAATGCTGCTGAACCTGGGCGGCGGATCCCTGTCGTTTTCTTGATCATGTCTTTCATCATGGCCAGGTAAGTATCCAGGTGTGTGAAATCGCGGAACGGGAAACCGGTACCAATCAAGCTTTGCTGCAATTTAGCGCGGTTACTTACACGGATGCGCTTGTCGTTGAGGAATGCGCCGCGGCCTTTGGTCGCAGTAAATAGATCGTTGCGCACCGGGTCATAAATAACCGCCTGAGTGAGCACGCCATTTTGTTGTAACGCAATCGAAACACAGTATTGCGGAAAGTTATGCAAGAAATTGGTGGTGCCATCTAAGGGGTCGATTATCCAGATATTTTCGGCGTCCTTATTGGTATCGCCACTCTCTTCACCTAAAAATCCATGATCCGGGTATGCGTCTTTGAGGATATGAATGATGGCTGCTTCTGCAGCGTGGTCGACTTCGCTGACAAAATCGTTAATTGATTTACTTTGAATATTGAGCGCACCTACGTCATTACTGGCGCGATTGATGATTCGTCCAGCCTCACGAGCGGCTTTGACGGCGTTACTTAAAATTGGATGCATGTTGGCTTTTCTTAACTAGCCAGATTTGGCTAGGTTTTAACTGATAAAATGCTATTTTAGCTTTTTAGTGCCTAGGTAACAAATTGAATTCGCTCAATATCTTAAATAATATCCGCATCGTGCTTTGCGCCACCAGCCATCCAGGCAATATCGGTTCGGCAGCGCGCGCCATGAAAACCATGGGTTTCCAGCATTTTTACCTGGTAACACCGCAACATTATCCTGATCCACAAGCCACTGCATTAGCGGCTGGTGCCACAGACGTACTGGATAACGCAATTGTTACCAGCACCCTTTCTGAAGCACTAGTCGGCTGCGCGTTTGCAATTGGCTTAAGCGCGCGCAAACGTAACTTAAGCCATGAGATTGTGACGCCGCGTATTGCAGCACAGCAAGGTTTGCAGATTGCACAAACTCAACCAATCGCATTGGTATTTGGCACTGAGATGAGCGGCCTAAGCAATGCAGAACTCGATTGCTGCCAGCTACTGGCGATGATTCCGGCCAATCCCGAATATAGCTCGCTTAACATGGCAATGGCCGTACAAGTGATGTGTTATGAAACGCGCATGCAAGCACTAGAAATTGAAGCTCAAGGGAATGGTAAGGACGAGGGTGCTGATGCTATTGAATTGGCCACCAACGAAGATGTCGAGCGGTTTTATGCCCATCTGGAAGAAACGCTGCTGCATATCGGTTACTTGAACCCTGCCGCGCCCAAGAAATTATTTGAGCGCCTGCGTCGCCTATATGCCCGCGCCAGGTTGGAAAAAGAAGAGATCAATCTTTTGCGTGGCATTTTGACGTTAACTGTTACGCCAAAGAAACATACTAAATATTAAAGCAAGTAAATGTCTCGGCACTGCTCTTGCAAACTGCTATTTAAGCGCAATAATATCCTAGTAGCTCAGTCAGGTTTATGGCAAAATATTTTTAACCAAACATCTTAAACTGCAAAGAGCAAACATAACCCTATGTTTAATCATATAAAAGAAGACATTTCAATCGTTTTTGAGCGTGATCCTGCAGCCAGAACACATTGGGAAATATTGACCACCTACCCTGGTGTGCATGCGCTTTTGATGCATCGCTTATCGCACTGGTTATGGAATCATAAATGGTACTGGCTGGCGCGCTTCAATTCACATGTAGGCCGCTGGCTGACTGGGATCGAGATACATCCTGGTGCGACGATTGGCCGCCGCATGTTCATCGATCACGGCATGGGTGTGGTTATTGGTGAAACAGCCGTCGTAGGTGACGACTGTACTTTATATCACGGTGTTACTTTGGGTGGCACGTCCTGGAATAAAGGCAAACGCCACCCGACCTTGGAGAATGGCGTAGTTATAGGTGCAGGCGCAAAAGTACTGGGGCCGATTACGATTGGCGCCGGCGCCAAGATAGGCTCAAATGCAGTGGTTGTGAAAGATGTACCTGTTAATGCAACTGCCGTAGGTATCCCTGCGCGAATTCTGGAAGAAGAAAAAGCCAAGGTAAAAGCTCGCAAGGTGAAATTCAGCGCTTATGCAGTGGGCAATGACGAGAATGATCCGATCAGCAAAGCGATCCATGACTTGCACGAACTGACGAGTCATCAAGCCCAAGCGATTGAGTCTCTACAAAAAGAGCTCGCTAAAATGACCGACTCAGAAGCCGATTTAGCCGATGCTTTTGGCAAGAAGAAAAAAAATTCTTAAAGACGTATTAATCAACGCGTTCCTAATACCGTCGTTTTAGGAAGTACGCATTCATTTATCTCCGATTTTAAGGTTATCCAAAGCAAATGAACTACCTCTCATAATAATTGACTAAAACACTAGGTTATTATAAAATTCAAGGATTATGAGACTTACAACTAAAGGCAGATTTGCCGTCACTGCAATGTTAGACCTGGCGATGCATGAGTCGCCAGATATTGCTAACGCGAAACCTGTCACCTTGGCCGGTATCAGCGAGCGTCAAAGCATTTCGCTTTCTTACTTAGAGCAACTGTTTAGCCGCTTACGCCGCCAAGGGTTGGTAAAAA
This sequence comes from Methylotenera sp., assembly GCA_002928535.1. Classification (GTDB taxonomy): domain Bacteria; phylum Pseudomonadota; class Gammaproteobacteria; order Burkholderiales; family Methylophilaceae; genus Methylotenera. The sequence goes on from PERG01000002.1 coordinate 147,051, forward strand.
GTATTCGTGGCCCAGGCGGTGGTTACAAGTTGGCGAAGCCACACGCGGAAATTACCGTAGCAGATATTATCAGCGCAGTAGATGAACAGATTGATGCAACGCAATGCGGCGGTCAGGAAAATTGTCGCGATGAGGGCCGATGCATGACGCACGACTTATGGGCATCGCTTAATAATAAGATTTTGGATTATTTGTCAGGTGTGAATTTAGCTGACATGGTGGTCTCACAGACCAGCGGTCAAAAAATATCGATTACACCGCGTACCTGCGGAAGTGCCGGCTATTCTTCACGCACTCCGGTAGTAGCGAACTAGCAGATTAATGCGATGGAAAGTGTTTATTTAGACCATAACGCGACAACTGCTTTGGATAGCCAAGTGCTAGAAGCCATGTTGCCATGGATGCATACACAAAGCGGTAACCCGACTAGTCGGCATTCTTACGGAAGAGCATCGCGAGATGCAGTGGAGCATGCAAGAACACAGGTTGCGGACGCTTGTGGGGCCTATCCGTCGCAAGTGGTGTTTACAGCATCAGGCACGGAAGCCAATAACTTTGCAGTAAAAGGGCTGGCCTTAGCTAAGGCCCATACATTAGGCGGCATTGAGTTAAATAGCGGATTACAAATATTAAGTAGTGCAATTGAGCATCCATGCGTGTCACGTCCAGCTTTAGCGATGCAATCGTTGGGTTTTATGCCAAGAGCGATTGCAGTAAATCAACATGGTCTAGTGGATTTAGTTAAGTTACAGGAACAGTTAGTAAAATCTACGGCTTTGGTTTCGGCCATGCTGGCGAACAATGAAACCGGGGTGATCCAGGACCTTGCGAAGATCGCCGAACTAGCACGAGCGCATGGGGCTTTTGTCCACACCGACGCGGTGCAGGCATTGGGCAAGATTTCACTGAATTTTGCAGATTTAAATGTGCATGCGATGACGATCTCGAGCCACAAGATTCATGGCCCGCAAGGTGCAGCAGCGCTGATTTTGGATAAACGTATTGATATCCAGCCGTTGCTACATGGCGGTGGTCAGGAAAAAGGATTGCGGAGCGGCACGGAAAATGTCGCGGCAATTATAGGCTTTGGCCTCGCATGCGAATTAGCAGTAAAACGCTTGAAAGATTTTGCTAGCCACACCGCAACATTGAGAGACCAGTTCGAGCAAGGATTAAAAGTATTAGATGTGACCATTTTTGGTAGCCAAGCAAATCGTTTGCCAAATACCAGTTTTTTTGCCATTCACAGCATAGAAGGCGAAACCCTGGTAATGGCGCTGGATCGAAAAGGTTATGCAGTAGCGAGCGGTTCAGCCTGCTCCAGTGACAGCACCGAGCCAAGCCACGTGTTATTGGCCATGGGTGTGGATGCAGATACAGCGCGCGGTGCAGTGCGGGTGAGCTTCGGCCCACACAACACTACGGAACAAGTGGCAGAATTTTTAAAAGTATTAAAGACGGAAATCGCCCGGCTAAGACAATTAACAGCGATTGCAGCCTGAGCTATATCGAGGCTGCCGGTGAAGAGATTTTGAGCATATTAATTTAAATTGAGTAATATTTAGGATAAGCAATGTCAGCATCAATTGAAATGCCAGTAGTAAAAGATTTGTTCGGTAAAGATGGTCTTGCAAAAGGTCATGATGCCAACCATCCTATTTACTTGGATTATTCTGCTACTACGCCGGTTGATCCGCGCGTAGCAGCAAAAATGATTCCTTTCATTACGGAAGATTTTGGTAACCCGGCCTCCCGTAGCCATCCTTACGGCTGGACTGCGGAAAAAGCAGTTGAAAATGCGCGAGAAGAAGTCGCGAAATTGGTTAACGCAGATCCGCGCGAGATTGTATGGACCTCTGGTGCTACTGAGTCTAACAACCTAGCGATCAAAGGAGCGGCGAATTTTTACAGTGGTAAAGGCAAACACATCCTTACTATCACTACAGAGCACAAAGCAGTGATTGATGTTGTGCGCGAACTTGAGCGCCAAGGTTTTGAAGCAACTTATTTAGACCCGGAACCGAATGGCTTAGTCGACCTGGCTAAGTTTAAAGCAGCCATTCGTCCTGATACCGTTTTAGCTTCTGTGATGTTGGTGAATAATGAAATTGGTGTGATTCAAGATATCACTGCGATTGGCAATATTTGCCGCGAAAACAATGTAATTTTCCATGTAGATGCAGCGCAGGCTACAGGCAAAATGAAGATTGATCTGGAAACTTTGCCAGTCGATTTGATGAGTTTTAGCGCGCATAAAACGTATGGCCCTAAAGGCGTTGGTGCTTTATATGTACGCCGTAAACCACGTATCCGCATTGAAGCACAAATGCACGGTGGCGGTCACGAACGTGGCATGCGTTCTGGTACACTAGCGACCCACCAGATTGTGGGCATGGGCGAAGCATTCCGCATTGCACGTGAAGAAATGGAGTTGGAAAATGCACGCATTCGCCGTTTACGCGATAAATTGTTGCACGGTTTGCAATCGATTGAAGAAGTGTATGTGAATGGCGATTTAGATCATCGTGTGCCGCATAACCTGAACATCAGCTTCAATTATGTTGAAGGCGAATCACTGATTATGGCAGTAAAAGGCATTGCGGTATCCAGCGGTTCAGCATGTACTTCTGCCAGCCTTGAGCCTAGCTACGTATTGCGCGCTTTAGGCCGCTCTGATGAGTTGGCCCATAGCTCGATCCGCTTCTCAATTGGCCGCTTCACCACCGAAGATGACGTGGATTACACGATTGAGTTGATGAAAAGCAAGATTGGCAAGTTACGTGAACTTTCACCCCTTTGGGAAATGTTCATGGACGGCGTAGATTTAAGTAAGGTCCAATGGGCGGCACACTAATCATTTGTGTGTTCAATTGTCTGACGTTGATAATGGGCAATTAATCTCAAATGATTTGGAAGTTAAAGAGTAAATTTAGCAGTTGAAATAAGAAACAAAATCAAGCTGGTGAGCCGAAGACAGTACTGATAGTACGGCGAGGCGAAGCAACGATGAGTTTGCAAAGTATTTCAAATGCACACAGGAGAATGATATGGCTTATTCAGACAAAGTATTAGACCACTACGAGAACCCGCGTAACGTAGGCTCTCTCGACAAAAACGACCCGAACGTAGGTACCGGCATGGTCGGCGCACCTGCTTGCGGCGACGTGATGAAGTTGATGATCAAGGTCAATGATAGCGGCATCATTGAAGATGCAAAATTCAAAACCTATGGTTGCGGCTCAGCAATTGCCTCCAGCTCATTAGTTACAGAATGGCTAAAAGGCAAGACTATTGATGAAGCGTATGCAATCAAGAATTCTGCTATCGCCGAAGAGTTGGCTTTGCCGCCAGTGAAAATCCATTGCTCTGTATTAGCAGAGGATGCAATTAAAGCTGCTGTTGCAGACATCAAGGCAAAACAATTAGCGAAAGAAACTGTTTAAACGATGGCGATTACCTTAACTCCAACTGCTGCTGACCGTGTAGAGAAATTCCTTGCCAATCGTGGCAAAGGCGTAGGTCTACGCCTTGGTGTAAAAACTACGGGGTGCTCTGGCATGGCTTACACCCTTGAGTTTGTGGATGATTTGAATCCTGAGGATACTGCATTTGAAAGTAATGGCGTTAAAATCATTGTGGATCCGAAAAGCTTGGTGTATATCGATGGCACCGAGCTGGATTTCACTAAAGAAGGTTTAAACGAAGGGTTTAAATTCAATAATCCGAATGTGAAGGATGAGTGCGGCTGTGGCGAAAGCTTCACGGTTTAAAAACGCCTGCGCTCGTGATAACTTTGTCGCTCGAATGCTCAAAATCCTCATTTACCAATCCGTAAACTCCGGCTTTCGCATCCTCGCTTCGTGTTCTAACATCGCCCGTTACGTTGTCTATGTCTAATACATCTAATTATTTTGAACTGTTCGAGTTAAATCCGGCATTTAATATAGATGTAGCGACATTAGAAACGAATTTTCGCAAGATTCAATCCGAATCACATCCAGACCGTTTTGTTACGGCCACTAGCACAGAAAAATTGCAGTCTATGCAATTAGCGACGCTGGCGAATGAAGCTTATCAAACGCTTAAGCAGCCAGCTAACCGCGCCAAATATTTGTTGGAACAACATGGCATCACAGCGATAGCCGACACCAATACTGCAATGCCAGCTGACTTCCTGATGCAGCAGATGGAATGGCGTGAAGCCATGGAAGATGCAGTAAGCGAAAAAGATATTGCCGTGCTGGAAAAGCTTTTACTCGAAATGCGTACGGAAGCTAAGCGCTTAAGTATAGAGTTGAGCCATTTGATCGATGAGCAACATGATTATGCAGCGGCCACCGCTAGCACGCGCAAATTGATTTTCATTGATAAAGTGTGTGCCGATATCCTTAAAGCGATTGAAAAATTAGAAGATTAGAGAGCTGAACAAATGGCTTTGTTGCAAATTTCCGAACCTGGCATGAGTGCCGCACCACACCAGCACAAACTGGCTGTGGGCATCGACTTAGGCACCACAAATTCACTGGTTGCCACTGTGCGTAGCGGCTTAAGCAGCGTATTGGCTGATGAACAAGGCCATGCATTGCTACCTTCCGTTGTGCACTACGCTGCTGATAATACGATTGAAGTCGGCTTTGCTGCCCAAAAGAAATTAAACCTAGATCCACACAATACCATCGTGTCGGTAAAACGCTTTATGGGTCGCGGCCTACAGGACATCGACATCTCCCAATTGCCCTACCACTTCACTGAAACCAGCGGCATGCTACAAATTGATACACGTGCCGGTGTAAAGAGCCCGGTTGAAGTATCCGCTGAAATATTGAAAGCACTTAAAACCCGCGCAGAAGAAGCTTTGGGCGGCGAACTCGTGGGAGCAGTCATTACCGTACCCGCTTATTTTGATGATGCGCAGCGCCAGGCCACAAAAGATGCTGCACGCCTCGCTGGCTTGAATGTGTTGCGCCTGCTAAACGAGCCCACTGCCGCTGCCGTGGCGTATGGCCTAGATAATGCGAGCGAAGGTACCTATGTGATTTATGACTTGGGTGGTGGTACGTTTGATATATCAATCTTGAAACTCACGCGAGGAGTTTTTGAGGTATTAGCCACTAATGGTGACTCTGCGCTAGGCGGCGATGACTTTGATCAGCGCATCTTTTGCTGGATTCTTGAAACGGCAAAACTATCGCCACGCAATGCCTATGATATGCGCTTGCTGTTAAGCAAAGCCCGTGAAGCCAAAGAATGGCTTACTGAGCATGCTGAAGCCAATGTCAGCTGCATGCTGAGTGATGGTGAATATGTAAATGTCACGCTTACTACCCAAGAGTTTATTAACTTAACTGCCACCTTGGTACAAAAGACGCTCGCCCCTACTCGCAAAGCCATGCGTGATGCTGGTTTGGAGATTAGCGATATCCAAGGCGTAGTGATGGTGGGTGGTGCGACGCGCATGCCGCAAATTCGCAAAATGGTTGCAGAATATTTTAAACAGGCGCCGTTAACTAACCTGGATCCGGATAAAGTTGTTGCCTTGGGTGCGGCGATTCAGGCCAATGTGTTGGCGGGTAATAAGAGTGATGCAGATTTATTATTGCTCGACGTGATTCCACTTTCACTCGGCTTGGAAACCATGGGTGGACTGGCAGAGAAAGTCATCCATCGCAACAGCACGCTGCCAATCGCAAGAGCACAAGAATTTACCACCTATAAGGATGGTCAGACTGCTATGAGCATCCATGTGGTCCAAGGTGAGCGAGAATTAGTAAGCGACTGCCGCTCGTTAGCACGCTTTGAATTGCGTGGAATTCCACCGATGGTGGCAGGTGCTGCGCGCATCCGTGTGACCTTTACCGTGGATGCAGATGGCTTGTTGTCCGTATCCGCTCGCGAGACTTCAAGCAACGTGGAAGCCAACATCACGGTCAAGCCTTCCTATGGCTTGAGCGAAGATGAAATTACCAATATGCTTAAAGCCTCATTCACCAGCGCAGAAATAGACAAAAAAGCCCGCATGCTGGCTGAAGCCAGAGTAGAGGCAAGTGCCATTATTGAAGCTGTGAAAGCCGCGTTGTCTGCAGATAGCGCTTTAATCAGTGTGGAAGAAGTTCAAACCATAGAAGCAGAAATAGCAAAGCTTGAAGTTATAGCTTTAACTGAAGATGCAGAAGCCATTCATCAGGCAGTAGAAGCATTGAATCACGCAACGGAAGCCTTTGCTGCGGCACGTATGGATGCCTCTGTAAAGCTGGCTTTGAGCGGCAAAGAACTGAATACTTTAGATTTATAACTGGATATTGAATGCCTAAAATTACAATTTTGCCACACGTAGAACTTTGCCCGGAAGGCGCTGCGATTGAAGGAAAGACGGGCGATTCGATTTGCGAAACATTGTTACGTAACAAGATCGATATCGATCACGCCTGTGATATGGCATGCGCTTGCACGACTTGCCATGTGATTATCCGTCAAGGCTTTAAAAGTTTGGAACCTTCAGACGACATGGAAGACGATCTATTGGATAAAGCTTGGGGCTTGGAGCCGAATTCGCGCTTATCTTGCCAAGCGCTTATTAGTGATGAAGATCTCGTGGTGGAAATTCCAAAATACAGCATCAATATGGCTAAAGAAGGTCATCGCTAACAGCATTATTGCTAAAAGCATTTGCCTGTATTGAACACTAATAAAATAAAACCGCCAACTGGCGGTTTTATTTTATTATCAAACTTAACTATTTAAGGAACGTGTTTTCCAGAAATTTCACTCTGCCGGTTGCCAAGTCATACACGCCACCAATAATGCCGATTTGATGCGATTCCACCATATCAGTCACGATATCGCTTAATCGCATAATGGTGTCTATTTGATAGCGTACATTGAGCTCATTGATTTTTTCAACAAACTCCGGATTTTTAGAATTACGTTCTTCAGTATTTACCACCGTTTTTTCATGACGAATGGATGGCTTGATCAAGTTAATAATCTCGCCAATATGCCCGTCCTTAAAGTCATCGCAGGCCGCTTTGACAGCCCCGCAACTGGTATGCCCCATCACTACAATAAGCTTACTGCCAAGGTACTTGGAACTGAACTCTAAGGAACCTATCGCTTTATCAGAGGCGATACTACCTGCCAATCGCACACTAAAAATATCACCAAGTGCTTGATCAAATAGCAATTCCACTGGCGCCCTGGAATCACTACAGCTTAAGAAAGCGGCGAAAGGATGCTGCTTATTTTGCAGGATATGGACCAACCCCTGCATATCTTTGTTATCTGAGAAGTTGTTAATGAATCGCTCATTACCTTCAATCAGGATATCTAATGCCTCTTGAGGCGTCATTTTGTCTCGGTCTAATAACGGATGTTTATACATGGTAATTTTTCTTTATTAATATTTAGGTGAAGTACATTCAATGGTTTCTACTGTGATGCCTTTAAGTTTTGCGTGTAAATGGTAATCGCGCAGATATTCGCTGACATCATAATCGATCGCTTTATTTTGACTGCAATCAATAATGACTTTGGAGTTCGCTGGCATAGATTCAAGTACCTGGATAATACTCGGCTTATTGATAAAGGTAACTTCTTCCGCCAACACCAGATGATGCAAAGTCACGCCGTCCTCTGTTGTCGAAATATCCTTGATGTAATGTGAATTAAGATAGCTATGACGCAAGGTGAAGAATATAGCAATCCCCATCCCAATCGCGATCCCTGTCAGCAAATCAGTAAAAATAATAGCGACTACTGTAATTAAGAATGGTACGGATTGTTCCCAGCCTAAACTATACATCTGTTTGAAAAGACTAGGTTTTGCTAATTTATAACCCACCATAATTAATATGGCAGCCAAACTTGCCAGAGGGATCATATTTAAATATTTGGCAATTGTTACTGCACTAATGAGTAGGAAAATACCGTGCAAGATAGCGGACAGTTTGGATTTAGCGCCAAAGGCGATATTTGCCGAACTACGCACAATCACCTGTGTGACTGGTAATCCGCCAATTAAGCCTGAGCAGATATTGCCAAGACCTTGGGCTCTTAGTTCTTTATTAGTTGGAGTAACGCGTTTCAATGGATCCAATTTATCGGTGGCTTCCACGCAAAGCAATGTTTCCAAGCTTGCAATAATCGCCATCACCAGTGCAATCTTCAGCACTTCAATATTGGCAATTTGCTTAAAATCAGGATAAGTAAATAAATCTAAAAATCCTTTGAATCCTTCTGCAATTGGTAAGTTAACCAGTTGGTCATGCTGCAGGCTTAAGTTGATTACATCGTTGTTGTAGAGGTAGCTAAATAAAATACCTACCAGCACCACTACGATGGGGCCTTGCAACACCTGAAAGAAACGATGCTTCTTTAGTAAATAGACTTCCCATAAAATTAAAATCACCAAAGAGGTTGCTGCAATCACTACAGCACCCGGCGTTAAAGACTCCCAAGCACTCATTATAGAAGTAAACGTATTTTCGCCATCCTGCTGCCAGAATGATTCATCACCTTCGTAGTCTGGATCATACCCAAACGCATGGGGGATTTGCTTTAAAACAATTAAAAGGCCAATACCGGTAAGCATGCCTTTAATGACGGATGATGGAACGAAATAAGCAATAAACCCGGCTTTTGCATAGCCTAATATAAGCTGGATGACGCCGGCTAGCACTACGGCCATAAGAAATGCCTGGTAAGAACCTAGCGTAGCAATCGCGCTCATCACGATCACAGCCAGGCCTGCTGCTGGACCGCTGACGCCTAATTGCGAACCACTGAAAATGCCTACGACAATACCGCCGACAATACCAGCAATAACCCCAGAAAATAGAGGTGCGCCTGAAGCTAACGCAATACCAAGACATAGGGGAAGTGCTACAAAGAAAACAACAATACTTGCAGGTAAGTCATTTTTTATTTCGTTGAAGTAATCTTTTAAAATCATCTTATTTACTTGGTCCTTAATTTATTAAGTATTGGAATTTTATTAAAACACAATCACCATAACTACCTTAATAATCTTTTATAAATCCAAATCATAGGTGTAATTATATTAACGACGAAGCATTATTAATTTATGGGTAACAAAAAATCGATGTGTATATGCATCGATGATTATTCAACCATATTAATAAGTCAAAAATATTAAACTATTTTGTCATAAAACTTTTTCTTTAATTAATTGCAATCAGTTAAAAACTTAACCATATGACTCAAACATCAGAGCGCATCTTTTTTCGCAACTTTAATGCGCTCCTCTGTTTATTAAGCCCAACATACTAACGAATATCTTCAACATATGGACGGCGACCTAACATGTTAATGCGTAGTTGCTTATGTTTAGAAACAGTATCTTTTTGTGTAGCTTCATCTTCTGTCACAAGAGTAGCACCTTCAAAATCATTAGATTTTTCTTTCTCTACCACAGGTTGATGGTAAGGTCTTTTAGAAAGGTTTTGATTGATATTGTTCATAGTATCTTCAGCATTGGCCACTCCTGAAACCAATAATGCTGATATTGAAATTACTGCCAAATTTAAGCTTTTCATCATAATCTCCAAATTAAAGTTATTTCGGTTTTTAGTTTCTTCCGATGCATGCATTATGAACATGTCGAGGCAAGCAAAAATCTACCGAAATAGGTAGAACGGTATATACTGTTCGGCATATGTCAGATCCTTCATCACAACCTACCAGTGCCCGCGCTTTAAGACAAAGCGTTAAACTAGCGCAAGCTCATGAAACACATATGCGCACTTATCTTAGCTATGGCCAGCAGCTGTTTGAACAGGGCTGGTCTAGCAATACAGCATCTACTTTACTGCGTTCCATTTGCACGTTGCTTTCAGCTCAGCATGCTTTAATAGCGATTGAGAGTTCAGGAAAACTGGTTGTATTTACTCAAATCGGCCAAACGCTACCGGAAGGGGCAAGGATCCCGATGCTGGGCATATTGGCAATAATGCTTAAAAACCCTGTACAGTTTGCGGTATACGAAAATAAAGGAACGGCATTATGGACGCATGGCGATACTGAGCACCATGAATGCTTAATACCTATTGCAGTAGGGAAGTTAGGGAAAGGTATTTTTGGCTTCTCCGGTAAGCAACTCACGCTGGGGTCAACGGAAATTGAAACGCTACAAGCACTTGCTGGACTAACAGGTTTAGCCTTAGCCCAACAGCATAGCCCTGCTTTAAGTGAAGGTAATCAAGCAATCTTAAATACATTAACGCCAAGAGAGCGTGAAATTTTTGCATTGTTACCCGCTGGTTTAAGCAACAATGAATTAGGAGCAAAACTAGGAATCGCCTCAGGTACTGCAAAAATCCATGTAGAGCGCATTCTGAATAAACTAGGTGTAAAGGATAGAACGCAAGCCGCAGTTAAAGCCGTCGAACTAGGTTATAAATCTTAAATACTTACCAAGCTTAATTATTAATGACAAAACATAGTCAAACACCATCCAATAGAACCCAATACTTTCAACCTCTGTTCTGGATTGCTCAAACTTGGCAAGACTTGCCATTGGGCATTAAGGGTATTTTCGTCATTGCCTTACCTTTATTAGTGCTGCTCGCTTCACTCGGCTCTTTATATCTGCGGGAACAAGAATCAACACAATTGGAAAATAAGCTCAGAGTCGCTTTGCAAAACCAGCGTGACATTCAAGAAGTCCACACGCTACTCATTGAAGCTTCTACCGGTGTCAGAGATTATCTACTTACAGGGGATAAGCATTTCTTGGACATATTTTTCCAAGTAGAAAATAAATTGCCGGTTATTCTGACGGAGTTAGAAGTCCAACTTGACAATGATGCCCAACGAAAAAGACTCGCCAAAATAAATCCATTGGTGCAGCAGAACCTGCACGATTTACGGATACTTTCCCAATATGAATCGGATATTGCTTCCGATGATTTGATTGCCAAATTCAAATCGCAGGTTAACACGCTTGATAAACTCAGGTATGCAATTGAACGCCTTAATGCAGAGGAAGCAATTCTAGTCGCTAAAGATCAGCAGGACGTAGTTAACCAACGCCAACGTCATGTCATTATTACTCTGATTGCCGCAACAGCCGGGATTATTGGCTCCTTAATGGCCATGTGGATTTTTTCCCGCACCATTGTCAAACGCGTGCGGCTACTTAGAGACTCTGCAGCCCATCTTGCAAAAGCGGAAAAGCTGGACTTACCTTCCAGTAGCCGTGATGAACTTGGCCAACTATCTGATGAGCTTGACCATGCGTCTCAATTATTGGCAAAGAATATCAGCGATTCAATTCAAGCCCGCCAAGAAGCGGAAGATGCCAGTGCAGCGAAGAGTATGTTTTTATCTAGAACCAGTCATGAATTAAGAACGCCGCTAAATGCGATTTTAGGTTTTGCCCAGTTACTGGAACAAGATTTACCGCCTGGAAAACAACATGACAGCGTGTCGCTCATTTTAGGGGCTGGCCAGCATTTATTAAAACTCATAAACGAAGTACTTGAAACAGCAAGAATTGAGTCCGGGGAAATAACTTTAGAGCTCACGCCAATTGCAGTGAATACTTTAATTGAAGAGGCCAGGCACTATATTGCACCTATCGGGAAAATCCGGGATATAGAAATTAAAAGTGAAGTTTCACCTAACTTATGGGCAGTTGCCAATCGCCAGAAGTTACTGCAAGTTGTGCTCAACCTTCTTTCAAACGCCCTCAAATATGGCCCAGCCAATGCAATCGTACAATTAAATGCGTTTAGTAGAGAAGGCAACATCGTCATTGAAGTGCAAGATAGTGGTCCGGGCATTCCCTCTAAATTAAAAGAGCGCTTATTTACACCATTCGACCGGCTGGGCGCGGAACAAACTAAAGTTGAAGGTACTGGTCTTGGCCTTGCACTTTCCAAACACATTATGCAGGCCATGCATGGCAGCATACATGTAGCGGATACCAAGAGCTTATTCTGGATAGAAATCCCCGCATGTGAACCCAACGTTGAATTCTATAATTCAGAGGAAGCCACGTTCTTAAACCAGCCTGCAGCGCTCAATAGTAGACACTCCATCCTGTATGTAGAAGACAACGTTAGCAATCGTGCTTTGATTGAAGCCATTATCCAGCGGCAGCACGATTTGCGGATACACACTGTGGCGACTATGAGAGATGCCCGGCAATATTTAACCGAAATCAAACCTTCCCTTATATTGATTGATCTGAATTTGCCGGATGGCTCTGGGGAACAGCTAGTCCATCACATTAAGACTGATCCGAAATATAGCGCTATCCCCATTATGATATTAAGTGCCGATGCATTACCAGAAACAATAGCGCGCCTAACAGCCGTGGGGATCGCTTATTACATGACAAAACCACTGGATGTGGCCTTGTTTAATAGAAAAGTAAGAGAACTTATAGCAACTAAAGATGAAAACACCCATGAATGAAACCGAAATTTTAAACGCGAAGATATTAATCATTGATGACGCTGAGGCTAACTTGAAGCTTCTGGAAGACTTGCTGGCAAGAGAAGGATTCCATCAAATCATCAGCACCGCCGACTCTACCCGTGCAATAGACCTGTTTAAAGCTTTTGAACCCGACTTGATTTTGCTGGATTTGATGATGCCAGAACTTGATGGCTATGCCGTATTGGAAATGTTGTCACGGCATATTTCAAAAGAAGAGTATCTACCTGTATTGGTGCTTACTGCGGATGCCACCATTGCTGCGAAAAGAAAAGCCCTCGCCTTAGGTGCCAAAGATTTCCTCACTAAGCCTTTTGATACCATTGAAGCCATGCTACGGGTGTGGAACCTGCTGGAAACAAGAGTTTTGTATAGCCATTTGAAATCACTTAATACTGAAATCAAGCCGATTATTCACACTAAGTAAATAGGGGTTGAGGTTAACTTTTGGTAATTTTAAATACATCAATTCAATAACGCATATTGATTTGCCGCCATCTGATTGGAAGTGACTGTCGCTTTAGCAGTTAAGCCTGAAATCTTTTGCAGATAATCCGCTGCTTGCACATGTTGATGATTCAATGTCAAAACCTTTTTAAAGTGTGCTTCTGCATTGGCATAATCTTTTGTAGCATATTCAGCAGCCGCTAAATAAAACCATGATTCCGCAGTGCCCGGCTCTGTCTGCGTCCATTGCTTAGCCACTTTTAATAATGCCTTCCACTCTTGGCCCAGATAAGGGCGTACTACTTGCATAAAGTATGGGCGTTGTGTTGTATCTTTAGCCCAAAAGGGTTTCTCACTTTTTTTGCCTAAAGATTCAGCAGGCTTGCTCATCAATGCTTGCACCCACTCCACGGGCATATAGTAATAATAAGCGTGTTCACCACTGCTTTTTAAGGTGATGATCCCCACCAAATTGCCAGCATCGTCAAAAGCCCCGCCGCCACTTGCACCTAATTTAAAAGAGCTTGTGGCGCGGATGATGACGCTATCGTCCATTGGAAACAATTCTTTGATTGCACCAAATGTACTGACGGGTGTTTGAGTTTTGTCAGGGTAACCGACGGTAAAAATTGAATCTTCATAGTGAAGGTTTTTGCTGGCGCCGAGCTTCACGGCAGGAGCATTTAAACCATCTACAGTTAAGATACACAAATCGTGATGCCAATCGGCTTTAATGGATGTCGCATTAAGCGGTTGGCCATTCACGATTATCGCGATATCGGTTGCATCATTCACAACATGGCAATTCGTAACCACTTGGTTTTGGGAAATGACTACAGCAGAGCCTAAACCTAGGCTTCCATTTGCCAGATTCACTTTCACGCGTAATACACTGGCATTCAATGTTTCCACAGTAGACTCAGCTGGCGTGGCCGAAACAGTACTAGCCATGCATAAACTGAGTAAGCAGACATAAAGTGTAGCTAAGTAATATTTCATTGTGCATCCCTTTGAACACTATTTGATTCAAATCAGGTATTTACAATGTATTAATTAGCAATTTGCATTCCAATATAAACTAATATTTAAACAGGGCTAAGACCCGCTTGATAACACAATCTAAGGTTAATATTAAATTTTTGGAAATTTTAGAAATTTATTTTTCGCACTTTTTCAGTGCAATAAAACACCTAAATTGGTGCATTCTGTAAAAATAAAAAAAGCCGCTATTAAGCGGCTTTTTTTGATTACCTTAACTTAAAATGCCCATTGTGCTCTAACTGTGTAAACATCAATGTCATCAGCATATGAGCCGTCTGCGTTTCTAAGTGCGCCAGCACCACCATCAAGATCAAACGTTTTGGAGTAGCCTGCTAATACACGTACATCGTCATTTAAATACCAGTTTAAAGAAACCGACATACGTTTTGCTTCACCGCCAGCAACAATGCCATCTTCTAAATCGATACTGTCATAGCGACCTGCAATTTCCCAAGCGCCCCAAGTTCCTTTTTCTAAGCTGAAAGGTTTCTCAGGTGATAAGCGTTTGAATTCGCCATCTGAGCCCTTATATGTACGTGACTCACCTGTTAGAGAATAGCCCACTTGTGCATACCAAGCTGTGAAGTCAACGTCAGAATTTGTATTTCTTGAAACATCTGATTTTGCAAACTCGCTCTGGAATGATAAAGGTCCATACATACCTGCAACTTCTAGGATACCTGTTTTGACTTCTTCAAAATCATTCAGGGTCACATCCACTAATTCCAACTCAGACATCCCTGTGGAACGGTAACGGAATCTTGGGGGGTTACCATTTGCCGCATTCGCAGCTAAATCACCAGCTTTACGGACACCATAGTTAGCACCAATATGTAAAACTTTATCTTTTTCTAATATAGGTGCCCAAGTACCACGAATGGCGTACCCTTTACCTTCATTGTTATTGGCATTATTTGCACTATTACCCATTGAGTCGCCATAGATACCTGACTGTACATTCCAGTTTTCGCCAAACCCTTTTAAGTTGACACCGATTGCACGGTCAAAAAACGGAACGGTTAAAGCAGAAACTAATGAGCGCTCTGTAAACATAATATCGTTAGAGCTTTCTTGGATCTCCATACTCATGGCATGCTTTTGATGGCCAGCTGTTAACTCTAAAGGAGCCTTAAATCCATGATATACCAAGAATAAGTCTTTAACTGATGTGGCATCATTCGCAAAATCTGCCTCAATCATATAATCGAAGTCTTTATAAACGGTGCCGCTTAAGGCTATACGACCACGACGAATTTGTGTGCCGTTAATTGGTTGATTAGTATCCGGTAAATCGCTTGCACCACTGTGATTAGTGTAATCAGCATGCATACGTCCACCTAGTTTGATACTAAAGTCGCCATCAGCCCCTTTTACAACTAAACCTTTTTTACCAACTTCTAAAGTAGGATTACTTTTAGCTTTTTTCTCGGCTGCTTCTCTTTCGCCTGCGCGACCGCGCATCAATAAGTTGCCTTCTTCTTCTGTCAATATACCTTTAGCCACTAGAGCATGCACAATATCTTCCGTTGAGTCTGCACTCGCATTGACGCTAAAGCCCAAAAGAAAACCTGTTGATAGTGTTGCAGCCACTAAGCTACGTAACCTTGCATTCATTCAAAATCCCCTTAATTAAATTAATACTGTGATTGCTTATCTAACGGGGTGAATTTTGGAGCTGCAATATTACATTTTCGTGACAGAAATACATTTAGTCACATTGGTGAAAAATTACGTTGTAAATTTACAACAATAAAAAAGCCACTTGAAAATATATCTCAAGTGGCTCAATGAGTTAGTTAAATAATATTGTTTAAGATTCAGCGCGCATATGTGGAAATAAAATCACATCACGGATGCTAGCGCTATCGGTAATCATCATGACCAAGCGATCAATACCGATCCCACATCCACCGGTTGGCGGCATGCCGTATTCCAAGGCGCGGATAAAATCGGCATCGTAATACATCGCTTCGGCATCACCGGCTTCTTTGGCTTTCACTTGCGCCTGGAAGCGCGCAGCCTGATCTTCTGCATCATTCAACTCACTGAAACCGTTGGCAATTTCGCGGCCTGTGACAAATAATTCAAACCGTTCGGTGATCTCTGGGTTTTTATCAGAAGCACGTGCCAAAGGTGACACTTCCACAGGATAGTCAATAATATAAGTCGGTTCCCATAGTTGGCTTTCCGCGGTCTCTTCAAACAAGGCAAGTTGCAAAGCACCCAAACCGGCGTGATCGAAAGGCTTCACACCGTGCTTTAAGATTTCCGCACGCAAGAATGCGGTATCGTTTAACTGTTCAAGTGTGTATTGCGGTGCATATTTCTGTATCGCACCAACGATAGTCAAACGCTGGAATGGCTTGCTTAAATCCAGCTCACGGCCTTGGTATTCCAATACTGCTGTGCCACGTGCTGCAATCGCAGCAGCACGGATGCAGTTTTCGGTGAAATCCATCAACCATTGGTAATCGGTATAAGCCGCATAAAACTCCATCATGGTGAATTCCGGATTGTGGCGAACGCTTAAGCCTTCATTGCGGAAGTTACGGTTAATCTCGAACACACGTTCAAAACCGCCGACTACCAGACGCTTTAAATAAAGCTCAGGCGCAATACGCATAAACATTTGCATATCCAAGGCATTGTGATGCGTAATGAATGGCTTGGCTGATGCACCGCCTGGAATCGGGTGCAGCATTGGCGTTTCCACTTCAAGGAATTCATTTTGAATCATGAAGTTGCGAATGGCTGACACCACTTTGCTACGTGCCACAAATGTCGCACGGGTTTCTTCAGAAGTAATCAAATCTACATAGCGTTGGCGATATTTGATCTCCTGGTCACTTAAGCCGTGATATTTTTCCGGCAAAGGACGCAGTGATTTAGTGAGTAATTTGATGCTACTCACATGAATCGACAACTCGCCCGTCTTGGTTTTGAACAAGCGCCCGGTGGCGCCCATGATGTCGCCTAAATCCCAATGCTTGAAGCTTTCATAGATTTCCTCACCGACTTCATCGCGCGCCACGTATAACTGGATACGCCCTGTCGCATCCTGAATGGTGGCAAAGCTGGCTTTACCCATCACGCGTTTGAGCATCATGCGACCGGCTACTGTCGCTTGAATGGCTTGCGGGTCTAATGATTCTTTGTCCAGTTCATTATATTTTTCCTGCAATACACTGGCTTTATCCTGCGGCTTAAAATTATTCGGAAAAGCAGCGGCGCCATTGGCTTTCGCAGTTTCACGGATGGTTTTTAACTTTTCGCGACGCTCGGCCATGACGTGGTTTTCATCCACCGCGACTACATTGTTTTCTTGGTTGGCGCTCATATTATGGTTATCACTCACACTCAAACTCCCTGCTTCAAACTAACTTGTATAAATGGGTCAAGGTCGCCATCCAGCACCCCTTGAGTATTGCCGACTTCAACGCCGGTTCGCAAATCTTTGATGCGGCCCTGATCCAGGACATAGCTGCGGATTTGATGTCCCCAACCGATATCGGTTTTGGCATCCTCCAGCGCCTGCTTGTCAGCATTGCGCTTATTCAGCTCCAGGTTATAAAGTGCGCCTTTCAACATATTCATCGCTTCTTCACGGTTACGATGCTGGCTTCTGTCATTTTGGCATTGCACCACTACGTTGGTGGGCAAATGAGTGATACGCACGGCTGAATCGGTTTTATTGATGTGCTGCCCACCAGCGCCGCTGGCACGATAAGTATCAATACGTAAATCGGCAGGATTAATCTCAATCTCGATTGAATCGTCTACTTCTGGGAAAATCTGCACACTGGCAAATGAAGTGTGGCGCTTGGCGTTGGAATCGAATGGCGACTTGCGCACCAATCGATGCACGCCATTCTCGGTGCGCAAGGTACCGTAGGCATAATCACCCGTGACTTTAATGGAGGCGCCTTTAATGCCCGCCACATCGCCATCGGATAATTCCAGCACTTCTACTTTAAAGCCTTTGCGTTCTGCATAGCGCAGATACATGCGCAACAACATATTGCACCAATCCTGCGCTTCGGTGCCGCCACTGCCAGATTGGAATTCAATGAAGCAATTGTTGGCGTCCAACTCCCCTGAAAACATGCGCCTGAATTCCATGGCGGCAATCTGCGTTTCAATGTTTTGTGTGTCTAAATCCACACTTAACAGAGTGTCGTCGTCATTTTCTTCACGCGCCATCTCGAACAACTCTTGGCTATCTTTTAAGCCATTTTCCAGATTCTGCAGGTTATGCACCACCAATTCGAGCATGCGCTTTTCTTTGCCCAATTCCTGCGCTTTTTTGGCGTTGTCCCAAACCTTCGGGTCTTCCAGTAAGCCGTTTACTTCTTCCAGTTTTTGCGACTTGTTTTCAAAGTCAAAGATACCCCCGAAGGGCTTGATGACGCGCGCTTAAATCGGCCAGGCGATTAGCAATGATATTGAGTTGTTCGGCTTCCATGGGCTTGCTTATTGGTAAAAAGCAGCATTATACAGTACAAGGCATAAACCTTAATCGTGCACTGGTGGAACTACTTCTCCGTCTTCTTTAACGAAAGTACCGATATTTGGATTTTCCAGAATGCTCAACACCAACTCAGAAGGCCGGCATAATTTAACGCCTTTGGTCGTGACCACGATGGGGCGGTTAATCAGAATAGGATGTTGCAGCATGGCATCAATCAAAGCCTCATCGGATAGCATATAGTCATCTAAACCTAATTCCGCATACGGCGTACCTTTTTGGCGCAACAATTCACGCGGTTTTAAAGCCATTTTCACTAGCAACTCACAAAGCACTTCACGGCTTGGTGGCGTTTTCAGGTATTCAATTATGGTAGGTTCAACACCACTGGCGCGGATCATCGCCAAAGTATTGCGCGAAGTGCCGCATGATGGATTGTGATAGATAGTGACAGGACTCATGATTTTCTCGTCAGAAATAATATGAATAGGATCGCCACAAATTGCGCAGCAATAAAACCGACAATATCTAGCGGTGAAATTCCCACAAAAGTATTGGTTAAGCTACGTGCAAGCGTAATTGCCGGATTTGCAAAGAAGGTAGAAGAAGTAAACCAGTAACCGGCCGTGACACTCATGGCAACCAGCATAGGCAATTTTTCCTTACTGTATTTGACGCCCAAATAAATCACACTAATCAGAATAAGTGTAGAAACGAATTCACTCACCCAAATGCCCAGACCATCACGTACTTTTAACGATAACTGGAATACTGGTAAAGAGAATAAAACATGCGTGAGCCATACGCCGCTAATTGCGCCAAGAAGCTGGGCTAATACATAACCAAAAAATGTCTTGGACATTAAATTTTTACGCCAAACCAATATGCTGACTAAAGGATTGAAATGCGCGCCGGATATCGGAACAAGCAGCGTGATTAATACATAGAGGCCACACCCAGTGGCAAGGCTGTTGGCTAATAAAGCAAGAGCTGCATTTCCCTGACTGAGTGATTCTCCCATGATGCCTGAGCCAGCCACGACCAGCATTAACAAGGCCGTTCCCAGATACTCTGCGACAAATGGATGGATTGGATGATTAGAACTCATACTTTAACTAAGCACGTTGGATTGCGAAGCGATGAATAATAGCATGCAGCTTTGCTTTTTATTAATGCAGTATAACGCCGGGTAATGTAACATTGCTGTCACATAATAATGCGCAATTCCTTGGGAGATCAGTATGGCAAAAGGCATTTTTACTCGGTTGATGGCGTCCATTTCACCGCGAAGCGATAACTACTTCATGCAATTCAACAGTTTGGCCGATTGTGCAGTCAAAGGCTCGAAAGTATTGGCCATGATGACAGCGGTGAATGACCCGACGAAATTTGATATGCATTTCAAAGAAATCTGCAAAATCGAAAGTGAAGCGGATGAATACACCAAAGACATACTCATTTCTTTACACAAAACGTTTATTACCCCATTTGACCGCCGTGAAATCCGTGAACTAGCCATGGCGCTGGATGACATTATCGATTACATGGAAAATATTCCGCAAAGCGCCACTATCTACGGTCATACCAACTTCACACCGGAAATGGTCGCGTTGGGCCAAATCCTATTGCGCGCTTCCGAAAAGGTCCGCGAAGCCGTTAATATGCTTTCCGACATGAAAAACGCTGAAAAGATTTTACGTACTTGTGAAGAAATCAGCAGTATTGAAGGGGAAGCTGATCATGTAATGCGCGCCGGTATGCGCCGCCTGTTTGAAGAAGAATCCGATGCACGCGTATTGATCCGCTCACGCGAACTCTATGATTTATTTGAAGAAGCAGTCGATAGCTGTCAGGACGTTGCAGACGTGATTCACGGTGTGGTGCTGGAACGCATATGATTGAACATGGATTAATCATCATGGGGTTACTGATTCTTGTAGCCCTAATTTTTGATTTTATGAATGGTTTTCATGACGCGGCAAACTCCATTGCCCTCATGGTTTCTACACGTTTATTGACACCGCAGGCCGCTGTAGTATGGGCTGCATTTTTTAACCTGATCGCCTTCCTTTTTTTCGGCCTCCATGTTGCCAATACTGTTGGTTCCGGCATCATTAGTAAAGAAGTGATTGATAATGCGGTTATATTCGGCGCGCTGGGCGGCGCCATCACCTGGAACCTGGTGACCTGGTGGTTCGGTATCCCATCTTCATCATCCCATGCATTGGTCGGCGGCCTTGTTGGTGCGGGCCTGGCTAAGGCTGGCACCGGTGCAATCGTAGCCAAAGGCTTGATCAAGACTTCTGTAGCCATCATTCTTTCACCGCTATTTGGTATGTTACTGGCACTCATCTTGATGGTAATAGTATTGTGGATTTTCGAAAAATCTTCTCCCTACCCCACGGAAAGACGTTTTAACAAACTGCAGTTCGTTTCATCCTCGCTTTACAGCCTGGGTCATGGCGGCAACGACGCGCAAAAAACCATGGGCATCATTGCGGTTTTGCTATACGCCAATGGTTATCTCCAGGGTGATTTTTACGTACCTTTTTGGGTGGTGGTTTCCTGCCAGATTGCCATGGCGCTGGGTACCTTATTCGGCGGATGGCGGATCGTGCGTACCATGGGCATGGGCATCACGCGCATACGCCCTTCCGGCGGGTTCTGTGCACAAACTTCTGGTGCCATTGCTTTATTTTTAGCAACCTCCTTAGGCATTCCTGTCTCGACCACACATACCATTACGGGTGCCATTATTGGCGTCGGTTTGTCCAGACGCGTGTCTGCCGTGCGCTGGGGACTTGCCTCCCGTATTTTATGGGCATGGGTGTTAACGATTCCTTGTGCCGGACTCATTGCCGCCATTTTCTATCAGCTAGGATTAGCCATCAAAATGTAATCACGCATTTTTAGCTTGTCTGATTAAACTTGGATTTCGGCCAAAGCCGCATTGGGCTCAGCTTAGTTTGATCAGGCAAGTTATCGGCTGTTCATGTTTTTGTCATTAAACTGTCATATTAAGAATTTATATTATCGGCTGTCCGGTCAATATAAATATTAATGGAGCTTTTATGAATAACACGTTTAGTAAATCATTTGGAATTGCCGCTTTAGTTGTAGCAGCTTTTTCAGCATTACCCGTCCAAGCCGCAGAAAAAATTATCAGAATCGATGGCTCAAGTACGGTTTATCCAATTACAGAAGCGGTGGCAGAAGATTTCCAAGCTTCTACTAAAACCAAAGTAACCGTTGGCATTTCTGGCACTGGCGGCGGTTTTAAAAAGTTTTGCCGCGGTGAAACGGATATTTCACAAGCTTCACGCCCAATCTTGAAAAAAGAGATGGATGCTTGTAAAGAAGCGGGTATTCAATACATTGAGCTACCGGTGGCTTATGATGGCCTTACCGTCGTAGTTAACAAAAGTAATGACTTTGTAAAATCCATCAGTGTTGATGAACTTAAAAAAATGTGGGCGCCTGCAGCACAGGGTAAAGTTAAAACCTGGAATCAAGTCAATCCTGCCTGGCCAAATACACCGCTCAAACTATTCGGTGCCGGTTCAGACTCAGGTACCTTCGATTACTTCACAGAAGCTATTGTTGGTAAAGCAAAGTCAAGCCGCGGTGACTATACTGCAAGTGAAGATGACAATGTATTGGTACAAGGTGTTCAAAGTGATAAAGGCGCATTGGGTTACTTTGGTTATGCCTATTATGAAGAAAACCAGGACAAATTAAGAGCCTTACCAATCGTAGCGAAAAAAGGTGCAACTGCAGTTGAGCCATCTGTTGAGAACGTTAAAAATGGCACATACCAACCGCTTTCTCGCCCGATGTTTATCTACGTAAACGCTACGTCAGGCGCGTTTAAACCTGAAGTGAAAGCCTTTGTAGATTATTACTTGGCCAACGCTCCAAAGTTAGTAGCTGAAGTTAAATACATTCCGTTGCCAGCTAACGAGTATGCTGCAGTGACAAAACACTGGAAAGCATTAAAACCTGGCACAGGTTTTGATGGTGTGGCTGAAGTGGGTGTGAAGATTGAAGAGTTGTTAGCGCGTATTAAATAATCTGATATTTGACTTAGAACGGGCAGCAATGACTGCCCGTTTCTAATGTAAATCGCTATAATCTGCATTTTTGATTTACAGCAAAAATGATGGCTAATTAATTGTTAATTCTTAGCTGTAAATAAAATTAAAACTAGTTATTCCGCATGCCTTCATAATTACAGACTGACCACCACATGCAAGCAAATTTACCAAATAACCATATTAGCAAACGGCTTGCTAAAAATATCAGACGCCACATGTTTGAACGCTTTGTCGAGTTGTTGCTTATGCTCGCCGCTTTGTCTGCCGTTGCGACCACAGTGGCCATTGTTGTCATTCTGATTAAAGAATCATTAGCGTTTTTTAATACAGTATCCATCGTAGACTTTTTAACTGATACGCAATGGACGCCGCTTTTTGAAGATGCGCATTACGGTATTATGCCGCTGGTTTCAGGCACGCTGACGACTTCTGCCATCGCATTATCGGTTGCCGTTCCAATTGGTACCATTGGCGCTATTTACCTTTCAGAATTTGCCAGCCATAAAACTCGCGAAATTGTAAAACCGATTCTTGAGCTGCTTATCGGTGTTCCTACTGTGGTATTCGGTTATTTTGCCTTATTATTTGTTACACCGATGCTACAAAAAATATTCCCTGAATTACCCGGCTTTAACATGTTAGGCCCAGGTATCGTGATGGGGATCATGATCATTCCTTATATCAGCTCCCTCGCCGAAGATGCGATGCGTGCAGTACCAATGAGCATGCGTGAGGGTTCTTATGCAATGGGCGCCACCCGTTTCCAGACCGCGATCCGTGTAGTTACGCCTGCTGCAATTTCCGGCATTATTGCCGCTTATATCTTGGCAATCTCGAGGGCTTTAGGCGAAACCATGGTGGTTGCACTCGCTGCAGGTCAACAGCCTAATCTAACCTTTAACCCCATGGAAAGCGCTGCGACCATCAGTGCCTATATCGTACAAGTTGCGATGGGTGACTTGCCACATGGCAGCATTGGTTACCAAAGTATTTTTGCCGCCGGCTTGGTGCTCATGTTAATGACGCTGACGTTTAATATCATTGGCCACATTACCCGTAAACGCTACCGCGAAAATTATTAATTGCTTAACGATAGAATGACACCATTATGAGCCAACAAGCTTCCGTTTTAGCCAATATTCAAGAAGTGCGCGCGATGATCAAGCGCCACAAAATGCATGACACGATTTTTGCCATCATTGGCTTGTTAGCATTGATGGTGGGTTTAATAGCTTTACTCACTTTATTTATTGATCTGGTGGTTGATGGTTATCAACGATTCAATCCGGAATTTTTCACTAACTTCCCATCTCGCCGGGCAGCTAAAGCCGGTATTCTTTCTGCCTGGGTAGGTTCCGTCTTGGTCATGGTGGTGACCTTTCTTGCAGCCGTGCCTATGGGTGTTGCTGCCGGTATTTACCTGGAAGAATATGCCCCTAAAAACTGGCTTGCCGATCTGATTGAGATCAACGTATCTAACCTGGCTGGCGTACCTTCTATTGTGTATGGCTTGCTGGCATTAGGTTTGTTTGTTTACACACTAGACTTAGGGCAAAGTATTCTCACTGCAGGTTTAACACTTGGGCTATTGATTCTGCCGATTGTGATCGTATCCACGCGTGAAGCGATTCGTAGTATTCCAATCGCGATCCGCGAAGCGGCTTATGCGGTGGGTGCAACCAAATGGCAGGTAGTATTCCATCATGTAATTCATTATTCTTTCGGCGGCATCCTCACCGGTGTCATTATCGGTATGGCGCGTGCTTTGGGCGAAACAGCGCCAGTGATTACCATCGGCGCGCTCACCTTTATTGCTTTCTTGCCACCTTCTCCAGTAACCGATGTGGCGCCTTTTATCAACTTTGAATGGTTAACTTCCGGCTTTACGGTATTGCCGATCCAGATGTTTAACTGGCTGTCACGCCCAGATCACGCATTTCATATTAATGCGGCTGCAACGGGTGCCATTATTATTGTCGTTACGCTATTAATGAACGGCACGGCCATTTGGTTACGCTACAAAATCCGTAAAAATATCAAATGGTAATCACCCTTTAAGCTCGGCCTTTAAGATCACATTTTAAGAATTTATTCCTCAGGAACATTATGGTTAACGCGAATACTCCAATAAAAGCTGAATCGAAAGACCTCAATTTTTATTATGCCAACGGCACTAAAGCGCTCAAAGGCATCAATATGCCACTTTATGAGAACAAAATTACGGCATTGATCGGTCCTTCAGGCTGCGGTAAATCCACCTACCTGCGCTGTTTCAATCGTATGCATGATTTGTATCCGGGTAATAAATACGAAGGTCAGATCGTGATGTATCCAGACAACACCAATGTGTTGGCAGCTGGCGTGGATCCGATTGAAGTGCGTATGCGCATCAGCATGGTGTTTCAGAAGCCTAATCCTTTTCCTAAATCCATTTATGAAAATGTGGCCTATGGCTTGCGCGTGCGTGGCGAGTCTAATAAACGTAACGTGGATGACAAGGTTGAAGAAGCGCTAAAAGGCGCGGCTTTGTGGAACGAAGTGAAAGACCGTTTGCATGATCTGGCATTTAACTTATCCGGCGGTCAACAGCAACGCTTATGTATCGCACGTGCGTTAGCCACAGACCCTGAAATCATGTTGTTCGATGAACCGACTTCAGCACTTGACCCGATTGCTACAGCAAACATTGAAGAGCTCATGAGTGAGTTACGCAATAAGCTGACCATCCTGGTGGTGACGCATAACATGCAACAAGCCGCCCGTGTGTCTGACTACACTGCCTATATGTATTTGGGTGAGCTCATCGAGTACGGTGATACCGATATGATTTTCACGCGCCCTACCCGCCGTGAAACCGAGGATTACATCACTGGTAAATTCGGTTAAACGTTTACTGCCCCGGCACCGGAATCACGAGGTTTTTTTCGAGGTACGAAACGAGTAATTTTGTTTTGGCCGGTAAATGCCGGCGGGATGGATAAACCGCATACAAGGTTTGATTCCTGCCGGGTTTAAATTTCGGCAATGCTAGTATCAGCTCACCGTTCTGCAGTTCCCGGTGTACCTGCCAGTAACAAATCATCCCAATCCCTAAGCCGTCTTTAACGGCTTCCACGAGTGCTTCACTGTAGTTGGTTTGAAAGCTACCGCTGACGCGCTGGTGCGTGGTTTTGCCGCCACACTGAAATTCCCAGCTGTAATTCTCATTTAAAACGATGCAGTTATGCTGCGCCAAATCAGCCGGGCTATGCAATGGTCCGGCTTTTTCCAGATAGGCTTGAGTCGTACAGAGCACTTCGGGTGAAGGGCCTAGCTTGCGCGCGACCAAAGTTGAATCATTCAATTGTGCGCCGCGGATGGCTAAATCAATGCCCTCTGCCACAATATCCAACACCTTATCGGATAATTCAAAGCTGATCTTGATTTTGGGATATTGCTTCAGGAACTGCATCATCAATGGCATCAAGTAGATGCGCGCAAAAGAGGCCGACGCCGTCATGCGGATCAAGCCGCTAGGCTCGGTGTGCTCTCCCCATTCCTGCTCATAATCATCCACGGTTTCCAGCAGGTGCAAAGCCTGCGCATATAGCCGCTGACCTTCATCGGTATGTTGAATATTACGTGTGCTCCGGTGGAACAACCGGACGCCAAATGCTTTTTCTAGCTGTGTTAAACGTTTGCTGATGATACTCGGTGCAGTGTGATTGAGGTCTGCGACCGCAGTGAGACTTTTCTTTTCGTAGATCTGCACAAACATGCGCAGGTCTTCAATCGATTTAAACATATCGCCTCACATTGTTTCTTTTAAAGCATAAATCATATTCTTAATTGCTTATTTATTTCAATAAATGAATAAGCCAATATACTCAAAAATCTAAGGAGTACATCATGACAATCACAAATAGCCACTTTTCTAATATTGATGAATACGCGGTGATTGAGCGCGTCATACAGCATTACATTGACGGCGCCAGAACAGGTAAAGGCGACGATATGCGGCCCGCATTTCATCCAGAAGCCACCATATTCGGTTATGTGGGTGAGGACTTATTCTCCGGCCCAATCGAAAATCTGTATCAATGGAACGATGCCAACGGACCAGCCAAAGACATCGTAGCCAAGATTGTAAGCATTGATATCGTAGGCACAGCAGCTAGCGTAAGGGTAGAATCGGATAACTGGACCGGACATCGCTTTACGGATTTTTTTAATATATTAAAAATCAATGGCCAGTGGAAAATCATGAGCAAGATTTTTCATCTGCACGCGTAATAATTTCTTAATTCTGGGAGCCTCTATGGCATCACTTTACTCTCCGCAACACCGTGCTTTGCAGGAAGAATTTAATACCACCAAACTGGCGGACCTGTTGGACAACGGCTGGATCCACGAACAGATTTCTGAAGACGAGAAAAACTTCATCAGCACACGTGATATGTTTTTCCTTTCCACGGTGGACCCTGAAGGTATGCCGACCGTGTCTTACAAAGGGGGCGGTGTAGGCTTTGTCAAAGTGTTGGATGAAAACACGCTGGTATTTCCAGGCTTTGACGGTAACGGCATGTTTTATTCCGTGGGCAATATCGAAGGCCAAGGCAAAGTAGGCATGCTGTTTATTGACTTTGAAACACCGCATCGCGTGCGCGTGCAAGGCACTGCGACATTAGAACGTGACCATCCTTTATTAGCGGAATACACCGAAGCCAAGTACCTCATAGTGGTGAAGGTGACTAAAATCTGGGTGAATTGCCCACGCTATATCCATAAATATAAAAAGCTTGATCAATCGAAATATGTGCCGGAGCCCTGCAAAGTCACACCGATTCCAACATGGAAGCGTCTGGATATCGTGCAGGACGCCATCACGCCGGAAGAAAAAGCCCTGGCAGAATCGCAGGGCTTAGTGGACCTCAATGAATATGAAGCAAAAGTGAAACGCGGTGAGGGCTAAATACGCGCCTGCGATTTAATGGAAGCATTGGGTTGTCCATCATCCGATGCGACTTTATATGCCTTTTTATTTTGTAGCTTGCTATAAAACTTCACCATACGCTCAGCCTGAATGCTCGCGGTCCAATGCTCGGCAACGTAAGTTTTGGCTAGCTGGCCTAGTTCAAAGCGTTGCTCTGGGTATATTAAAAGCTGATTAACTTTCTCTGCGAACTCCAGGGTATTTTCCTTGGCAATCAATGCACCTTGCCCTTCAACCAGAATAGAAGCGGTTCCCAGCTCTGCAATTGCAACAACTGGCGTTCCTTGTGCCATTGCCTCAAGCAACACTAAGCCCTGCGTTTCACTTTTTGATGCAAAGACGAAAATATCAGCCGACTGGTAGCAGCTATTCAGTTCGGTATACCGATCCAGATAGCCTATAAATT
Source organism: Methylotenera sp. (assembly GCA_002928535.1). Taxonomy (GTDB): domain Bacteria; phylum Pseudomonadota; class Gammaproteobacteria; order Burkholderiales; family Methylophilaceae; genus Methylotenera. Next base: position 174,932 of record PERG01000002.1, read on the forward strand.
TAATATTTTTCTCAATTTTTAGCGTTTTTGCGAGCTTATGCAAACTGGCTTCCGCAGGTCCTTCACCAGCGACAACTAACAAGATATCAGGACGCGTATCACTCAATACCATTGCGACACCCAGCAAAAAATCAATATTCTTCTCATAGGCCACGCGCCCAACATATAACATGACTGGCGCTTCTAGTGGAATATCATATTTCTGACGGAATGCCTTGCCATCACCTGGTTGAAAACTATGCGCTTGTAAGCCAGTAGGAATGACTTCTGCACGTACTTTAACGCCATAACTACGCAATACATCTAGCATAGGCTGGGAAGGCGCCACGATCGCATTCACTGCATTGCACTGTCTTTTTGAGATGAGCTTAGCCAAACCACGGGCAATTTTTTGTGGAATGAAAGGCAGATAGTGGTGTAAGTAGTCTTCAAAGAACGTATGGTAAGTTTCAACCAAGGGTACATTTAATTTTTTTGCCAGTTTCAGTCCCAGATAATGCGCGACAAATGGGGTATGTACATGGATCAGGTCATACTTCTCTTGCATAAGTGAAGGTAATAATTTTATTGCCTCACCAAATTTCATGAGCTTATCTTCAGGGTCGAAATAAATATTGCGCGCAGGCACACGCTTGATCCAATATTCTTGGTCTTGGGTCGCAGTAGCGTAATCCGGTGCAATCAGATGCACTTCGTGACCGAGTGCTTGCATTTGCAACACAAAGGTTTTAATAGAAGTGGATACGCCATTTACCCGCGGAAAATATACATCTGATATAAATAAAATTTTCATTCGGTCAGCCTTTGGTGAATATCTTTCACCAGACAATAAAGGTGTTGTATGACAGCTTTATGACTTCATGCATATTATTTGTCATTTAAATATCATGGTTTTGCCATAAAACTGCCATTGCAAAATTAGATAGTGTGACCATGCCTAAATGGTTTGAACGTTCCATTAAACATTATTACTGGTGGCTGCCCTGTAGCCTGTATTCCGTGGACGCGAATGCCTGGGGCCTGGTTACGCATCTTTATTTCGCACATTCATTATTGTGGGCAATGCCCCTGCTGGACCCGCGCCTGCAAAAGGCCATCAAACGCTTTCCTGAGTTAGTGATGGCTGGCGCCTGCCTGCCGGATTTGGCTATTGTCAGTCATCGTTTCAGCGATACCCATCTTTGGGAAAATGCGCATCGCTTGTTATTGAATGCAAAAACCGATCCTGAAATCGCAATCGCCATAGGCTACGCCAGCCATCTGTATGTAGATGTGATTGCCCATCATCACTTTGTACCGGCACATGAGGCCATGTGGTTTGAAAATAAAATTACCACGCATATCGCTTGCGAGTGGGCGATGGATAGCCATCTCACCTCATTGGTTGATACATCTCCTAAACGTTTGCTGAAACAGCATCAAAGCCAAATCATTAAGTTTATCGCGCCTCATTTCAATTGCACGCATGGCAATATGACCCAGGCGTTAAATAGGCTGGCGTACTGGGATGGTATTTTACGATTGGTAAAATTGCCCAGCGTCATTTATCGAGTTGCTCGTTTCCTGGATAAACGGGTAGACAAAAACTTCGCTTATTACATCGCTAAAACGCAAATGGCCATCGGAGATATCGGCACCATGTTAAATGGGTTTAATCCGGTATTCGAACCTGAACAAAAAGCACTGGATTTCGGGCAGTTAAACACTTGGCGCCACCGCTGTGTTAACCATCTGAAACTGCAGCATCCGTTGCCGATTCAGTATTTCGAGGTATATACAGAAGAGTTGTAGCGAATTGAGATTAAATAAAAGTTACGCTAGCGATGAGCTAAGGTGATTTGTTTGCAATAGTACAGAAATACCAGCTAGCTCTTACAAAAAATGGTCTAAGGATGTCGTTTTTTTAATTATGTCTATTAAATTACCAGGAATGAAGCAAACGCTATCAGTGCGCCAATTACCGCACCAGCCATTACATCACTGGGGTAATGCAATCCCAATACTACGCGTGATAAACCGACCATGAAGGTAAATGGAATAACAATAATCGCTAATTCTGGGTAATAACTTAATGCCACTGTACTGAATACCACAGCATGCAAAGTATGGCCCGACGGAAAGCTGAATTTATCTAACGGCGTACCCGTTAACCAGATGTCCTGGCGGACTTCATAAGGGCGGGGGCGCAAAGTTTTGCCTTTTAACCACTTGTATAACAATGTGCCTGATAAACCGGTCACCGTCATATGCATTACTGGCAAGTAGCCATCTGCACCCTCTAATATCAAAATGGCGGCCATTAGTGCATACCAGATCATCCCATCGCCTAAACGGCTGACAATTCTGAAGGTGTCGCGGATGAAACGGTATTGGCTGGTACGATTGACAGCCACACACATATTGCTATCCATCTGATGGATGCGATCTAGATACAAGCGCATTTTATAAGTCATCATTAGCTCCATACTTAGTGTCCATGAAGCTAGCATGTCAGCGAATTATGAATCTATGATGACAAACCCTTGATTTATAGAGACTTAGCCTAGCTAACGCGTCGCTTCCGTCACTACGGCGGCGATGCGTTCAGCCAACGCTTGCACCTGGTCACGGTTCTCCCCCTCCACCATGACACGGATTTTAGGCTCGGTTCCGGATGCACGCAGCAACACACGTCCACTGTTAGCTAACTCCGTTTCTGCCGCCTTCGCTGAGGCCTGAATCGCACTATGCTGGTTTAAATCGATCTTCTTGGCCGTTTTAACATTGATCAAAACTTGTGGATACAAAGTCAATTCAGCCAGCATATCGGTCAACGTTTTACCACTTTGTAACAAAGCTTGCAGCACTTGCAGTGCAGCGATAATGCCATCACCGCTGCTATGTTTATCCAATGTTAAGATATGCCCTGAATTTTCTCCGCCCAGCTGCCATTCGTGTTTGTTGAGTAACTCCAACACATAGCGGTCGCCCACTTGAGCACGTGCAAAAGGAATATGCTTACTTTTTAATTTATGTTCCAAGGCCAGGTTAGTCATGAGCGTACCAGCTACGCCGCCCTGCAACTGGCCAGCTTCATGGCGTGCAGAGGCTATGATGTATAGTAACTGGTCGCCATCTAATAACTGCCCCGCTTGATCAACCATCATTACCCGGTCGCCATCACCATCAAAAGCAATCCCCAAGTCGGCTTGGTGCGCTACTACCGCTTTCTGTAAAGCTTCCGGGTGTGTAGAGCCTACGCCATCATTGATGTTAATACCATCCGGCTGATTGCCGATTACGATGATTTCAGCGCCTAATTCATGGAAGACCGGCGGCGCAACGTGATATGTGGCACCGTTAGCACAATCCAATACGATTTTCAATCCACGGAGATCGTGTGTGTTAGGAAAAGTACTTTTACAAAACTCAATGTAGCGGCCCGCAGCATCTTTAACCCTGCGCACTTTACCTAACTTAGCAGACTCCATCACTTGCATCGGCTTTTCAAGTTCAGCTTCAATCGCATGCTCAATATCATCGGGTAACTTAGTACCTTGGCTGGAAAAGAATTTAATACCGTTATCATAGAAAGGATTATGGGAAGCCGAAATCACAATCCCCGCCTGTGCCCTTAAAGCACGGGTCAAATAAGCAACAGCGGGTGTAGGCATTGGCCCTGTCATCAGCACATCTACGCCTGCAGCAGACAAACCAGCTTCCAATGCAGCTTCCAGCATATAACCGGAAATACGGGTGTCTTTACCAATTAACACTGCCGGATGTGCGCCTTTGGCCAAATTACTTTCCATACTGGTGAGTACACGGCCAGCTGCATAGCCCAAGCGCATCACGAAATCCGGCGTGATAAGCGAATCTCCTACTTTGCCACGTATGCCATCCGTACCGAAATATTGTTTACTCATTTTTCATCTACTATATAAATTATTTAGGTTGCACGGCAGCGACTATTTTTAACGCGTCTACCGTGGCTTTCACATCATGCACACGCAGTATTTTAGCGCCTTTCATGGCTGATATTACAGATGCTGCAATACCGGCATACAAACGTTGCTGCTCGTCATTGCCAGTAATTGCGCCGAGCACAGATTTACGGGAAAGTCCGACCAGCAGTGGTCGCCCTAATGCTGTCAATTGCTCTAACTGCTGAATGAGTGCGATGTTATGCACTGTACGTTTACCGAAACCAAAACCAGGATCCAGCGTAATACGCTCTTTAGCGATGCCATGGGCCAATGCAGCATGAAGGCGTGCTTCAAGAAAGGTTTTCACCTCATGTACCACGTCATCATACTGGGGGTCTTGCTGCATCGTATGCGGTGTGCCTTGCATATGCATCAGGCAAACCCCTGCGTTGCTATCAGCCACGATTTCCAGAGCCCCTGGTGCCTGTAGCGCATTAACGTCATTGACGATATCAGCACCCGCAGCAATTGCCTGCCGCATGACTTCTGGCTTGTAGGTATCGATAGAAAGTGGCACCTGGCAAACTTTTTTTAAAGCTTGAATGACCGGGATCACACGCTTTAACTCATCCTCTAGCGCTACGGGCATCGCGCCAGGACGGGTCGATTCCCCACCAATATCCAGGATGTCAGCACCTTCTGCTACTAATTGAAGTGCGTGTGCTACAGCCAAGTCGATTGATGCATATTTGCCGCCATCAGAAAAAGAGTCGGGTGTGACATTGACAATGCCCATCACATATGGGCGATTAAGCACTAACTGATAGTTGCCACAGATAAATTTCATACGGGCATTATACCCAACAAAAAAGCCAGATGACCTTGCGGTCAAACTGGCTTTTGAATAGTTAACCTTGAAGTAAATTAAATATTAGTCGTAGGTTGTGGTGTTGGTGCAATGGTAGTGCCCGATGAATCACTATCCTTCGGTGTATTACTTTTACCTTGAGTAGGTTTCGGTGGACGCACCGGTTTGCCCGCCATAATATCGTTGATCTGATCCGCATCAATGGTTTCATATTCCATTAAAGCTGCTGTCATCGCTTCTACCTTATCGCGATTGTCTTCCAGTAACTTACGGGCAATATTATATTGCTCATCCAGTATACGGCGGATCTCAGCATCCACTTTCTGCTGTGTAGCTTCAGAAATCGTTTTGGAATTCATGTTACCAAAGAATGAATCCTGGCTATCACCGGCATAGACCATGGTACCTAGAGCGTCCGACATCCCGTAACGCGTCACCATATCGCGTGCTAACTTGGTCGCACGGTCAAAGTCGTTGGATGCACCGGTCGACATTTGATGCATGAAAATTTCTTCAGCAATACGGCCACCGAACAGAATAGATATTTCTTCTAGCATTTTATCTTTGTAATTACTGATGCGGTCAAACTCAGGCAATTGCCATGTCAAGCCCAATGCCCAACCACGCGGCATGATGGTGACTTTATGCACAGGATCGGCTTTTGGCAAAAGCTTCGCAATCACCGCATGGCCGGATTCATGATAAGCCGTATTGCGCCGCTCTTCTTCACGCATGACCATGGATTTACGTTCAGGACCCATGAAGATTTTATCTTTAGCGTCTTCAAAGTCCTGCATATCGACCGTGCGTTTATTACGACGGGCTGCGAATAATGCTGCCTCATTCACCAGGTTAGCTAAATCTGCCCCTGAGAAACCCGGCGTACCACGCGCTAAGATATCCGCTTTAACATCCGCATCAATTGGCACTTTACGCATATGGACGAGCAAGATTTGTTCACGGCCTTTGATATCAGGTAATGACACCATAACTTGACGGTCGAAACGGCCTGGACGTAATAAGGCTTTATCCAATACGTCTGCACGGTTTGTTGCCGCAATCACAATGACACCTGAATTACCGTCAAAACCATCCATCTCAACCAACAGTTGATTCAATGTTTGCTCGCGTTCATCGTTACCACCGCCAGTACCTGCACCGCGATGACGGCCAACCGCATCGATCTCATCAATAAAGATGATGCAAGGTGAGCTTTTCTTGGCTTGCTCAAACATATCGCGCACGCGGGATGCGCCAACGCCGACAAACATTTCTACGAAATCAGAACCTGAAATCGTAAAGAACGGTACTTTCGCTTCGCCTGCAATGGCACGGGCTAATAAGGTTTTACCAGTACCCGGAGGGCCTACCATCAGTACTCCTTTAGGAATACGGCCACCTAATTTTTGAAACTTGGTCGGATCACGCAAAAACTCAACAATTTCAGTCACTTCTTCTTTTGCTTCATCACAGCCAGCCACGTCCGCAAAGGTAGTCTGGTTCGCATTTTCGTCTAACTGACGCGCTTTACTTTTACCGAATGAGAATGGACCGCCGCCTTTACCGCCGCCTTGCATTTGGCGCATAAAGAAAATCCACACACCGATCAGTAAAATCATCGGAAACCAGGATACGAAAATACTCATGAATAAAGATTGCTCTTCTTCAGGCTTGGCTTCTACGATTACATTATTTTTGAGCAAGTCAGATACTAGCCATGGGTCGGTAGGCGAGTAGGTATTGAATTTTTTACCTTCGTGAGTAATGCCATGCAAGATACGGCCATCGATTTGCACCTTGGCAATACGGCCATCTTTAACTTGCTGAATAAACTCAGAGTAGACCACCTGGTCTTCCGCGTTGTTTTTCACGCCGGATAAATTGAAAATTGCCATTAACACCATAGCAATGGCTAACCAAATAGCAATGTTCTTAAATATATTGTTCAAAATCTCAGTCCTTTTTCAAAAAGGGAAAATGTAATAATTAATTCTAATCTTAAATGAAGCTAAATACTTGTATTTCAGCAAAAATTTACCGTGCAAGATTAACAAATAACATGGGACTTTAAGCTTTTTTACCCAAGCCTAATAAATAGACTTCGCTGCTTCTATCACGAGACGCTTTTGGCTTACGCGTCACTACCTTATCGAACATCTGCCGCATATCATGCAACAGTGCTTCAAATCCAGCCCCTATGAATACCTTGACCAGAAAATTACCGCCAGGTTTCAACCAGCTCTTACTAAAATCTAGCGCCAGCTCTGTAAGGTAAATTGCACCTGCTTGATCTACATCAGCAATACCTGACATATTGGGTGCCATATCAGCAATTACAAGATCCACCTGCTTATTATTTAACATTTGTTCCAATTGTTTTAAGATGGATTCTTCGCGAAAGTCGCCCTGCAGGAATTCAACGCCTTTGATGGGTTGCATATCCAGGATATCAAGCGCAATGATGCGGCCATTGCCTTTTAAACGCTGCGTAACCACTTGCGACCAGCTACCCGGTGTAGCGCCTAAATCCACAATGGTCATTCCTGGCTTGATGAGCTTGTCTTTATCATCGATTTCTAACAACTTATACGCAGCACGCGCCCGATAGCCCTCTTTTTGTGCACGCTTCACATACTCATCATTCACATGCTCA
>PERG01000003.1 GCA_002928535.1 Methylotenera sp.
AATCGAAGTACCACGAAACACAGTTCCATCTGCAAGTACTAGTATGGCGGGCAGGTTTTGTGGCACAGTAACTCCTTGTTTTGCAAAGTTTAAAGCTTTGCAGCGTAAAAATAATTGTCTTTGTCCATCATGAGCAGATGGCAGATATGCAAAACGGGAGGAGCGAATACTCTTCCCGTTTCAGAATTAACGAATTATAGCGAAAAAAATGCCACTAATCAACGTCGCACTTGCATCTCACTCATTTGTTTATCGTGTAATTTACTTAATAATACTTGCGCCGTAAGTGCCCCAAGTAGGGCCAAAAACATATCCCATTGGGTATCCCAAACATCACCTTGTGTGCCTAAAAATGCCTCAGCATCAGTCCCGGAAGCAATAGCTACCCACCACTCGATAAATTCATAACAGACACTAATACTCAAGCAAATACAGCTCACAATGAAAAATAGCCAGCGTCCTTGTTTTAATGGCGACTGCTTAAGCAATATCTCACGGGTAATGATGGCAGGTACAAAACCTTGGGCTAAGTGTCCCACACGGTCATAATAATTACGCGACAAATCAAATGCATCACGTAACCAGTTAAAAGCCGGCACTTCTGCATAAGTGTAATGTCCGCCCACCATCAAGATGATGGCATGTACCAAAATCAGGTTGTAGGCTAAATGTGTGAATTGAAAACGGGGATAAGTGAAGACTAAGAGCGGTAATGCGATCAATACGGGCAAGACTTCCAGCCACCAAGTAAAGCGATCAAGCGGGGATATAGCAGACCAGGCAAATACCAGCGAGAGAATGGCTAGTAGAATTAAGAAAAAGTAACTTTGGCTATAACGCTGGTTCTGCATCCTATTTGTTACTGGATTACTTTAGCGCAGACCCAGCACGTCTTGCATGTCATACATGCCATGCTGCTTGTCACGCAAGAATTTGGCGGCACGCAATGCACCCAAGGCAAATGTAGCGCGGCTGCTGGCTTTATGGGTTAACTCGACACGCTCACCAACGCCCGCTAGCACCACAGTGTGATCACCGACTACATCTCCGCCACGCATGGTTGCAAAGCCAATCTTTCCCGCCTCACGTTCGCCAGTTACACCCTCCCGCGCATAGATGGCACAATCATCCAAACGCTGCCCCAATCCTTTAGCTGCAGCCTCGCCCAACCGTAACGCTGTACCGGAGGGTGCGTCTACTTTATGGCGATGATGCATCTCAACAACCTCTATATCATACCCATCACTTAATACTTTAGCGGCCTGCTCAACCAGGTTGATCAGCAATGTCACGCCCACACTCATATTCGGCGCAAATACGATACTGATATGTTGCGCTGCCAATTCAATTAACCGTTTTTGTTCGGAAGTAAAACCAGTCGTCCCGATGATCATTTTTACATTGGCTTTTTTGCAAGCCTCGAGATAAACCATGCTCGCTTCCGGGCGCGTGAAATCTACCAGCACATCAGCACCTTGCAAGGCCTGCGCAAGGTCATCGGTTACTTTAACGTTAGAGACTTTACCGAGAAACTCGCCGGCATCGCGCCCTAACTGGGGGTTGTTGGCGCGATCCATAGCGCCATGCAATACCAAATCAGCATCTGCAAACACGCTTTCTAGCAAGGCATGCCCCATGCGACCTGAACAACCTGCAATAACGACTTTTAATGGATTAGCCATAAATAGAATTACCTAAAACTGAACAGTATAAATTGTTAACTGGCATGAAGTTTAGAAGCTGAAAATCGATTAAAACCCAATTTTTTCTAACATCCTCTCAAAGAAGTCCGGGTCACTTTCAGGCGGCAATTCTTTGGGTGCTGGTGGTGTTTTATTATCGGAACGTGCAGGCGCTGCTGAGGCTGGCTGAACATCTGCTGCTGGCTTAACTTCACTTGGAGAGGCTACAGCGGGCTGCGGCGCATTGTTCATTTCCAGGTTACGGTCGAACTGCATCCCAGATGGAGGCTCATATGGCGCTTCTGACGCAGCTGGCGTTTCGCTGGCAGGTTCTGGTTGCGATGTTTGTGCCGGGCTTTGGCTAGAGGACGGCTCTACTGGAGTCGGCTCCGCTTGGGCTGGGGCTGGCTCAGCCATAGGTTGTGATGGCGATGCCGGCACTTCCATAGGTACCGTTAATATAGATTTAGGCTCTTCTGCCGGAGGCGCTTGTTCTGTCGCGCTGGAAGGCGCATCAGGCTGGGTGGGCGCCGACTCTGGCGCCTGGGGTGCCGTTGCTGGCGTAGTGTCAATTTGCGATGGCACTTGATTTGCCTTATCTGCTGGTGGCACTACCACCGGAGGAACGTCGTCTTTCTTCCAGAATTTAAGCTTATCCATAAGACCTTTGTCTTTGGATTTATCTACAGGCTGAACGGTACGCGTACCCGTATTGCCCGATTCGGATTCTTTAGGACCTGAACCTGCGGGAATAACATCCCCACGTACGGATTTCAATAACTCATTCTCAAAATCAAGAATGACACGGCGCTGCTCAACAATTTTGCCTTTTTCACGCAACTGATACACATAATCCCAGCGATTGCCATGAAAGCTATCTTGAATCAAGGGCGTACCCATGATGAATCGTACTTGTGATTTGGTCATGCCGGGGCGTAACTGCAGCAGCATTTTTGACGTGACGACATTACCCTGTTGTACATCTAATTTATAGGGTTTTACTGTGGGCAAGGCGGTACCACAAGCAGTGCACAAAAGAACGAGTGAAACGAGAAGATACCGTAAACTGAAAATATAACGCATATCATGACTTTAGTTGGAATTGGCGTTAATATACCACGTAGACAGCCAACCCAAAACACTGTCACTGTTAATTGTGAGCGAACTACTATGCATGATCAAAAAGATTTAAAGAACGCCGGCCTCAAAGCCACCCTACCAAGGTTGAAAGTATTAAGCCTGTTTGAAAACAGCAAAGATCGACACTTGTCGGCTGAAGACATCTATAAAGTCATGATTAACTCGGGCGAAGATGTCGGGCTGGCTACGGTGTACCGCGTGCTGACGCAATTTGAACAAGCTGGCTTGTTAATACGCCACCATTTTGAAAGTGGTAAAGCGGTATTTGAATTGAACGGCGGCGGACACCACGACCACATTGTCTGTGTTAAATGCGGTCGTGTAGAAGAGTTTTATGACGAAGAGATCGAGAAACGCCAGAAAAATGCGGCTGAATCGCTAGGCTTTAAAATGCAAGATCATTCACTAACGATTTATGGTATTTGCAGCAAACAACCTTGCACTAAAAATTAAGCCAATACTTAATGTTTTCTCGTATTAAGTCATCAATCTAATTCAATAGGCCAACATTTCCCGTGCATGTTGACGGGTGATTTCGGTCATCTCCAGGCCGCCCAGCATACGGGCCACTTCATCTACACGTGCGCTTTCATTTAGCACTTCTATCGTACTTAAAGTTTGCTGATTTACCTGCGATTTACTGACGCGCAGATGATGCCTGCCTTGGGCTGCGACCTGCGGCAAGTGGGTAATGACGAGGACTTGCCGCTGTTTGGCTCCATCTTCACCAAGTTGTTTAAGTAACTGCCCCACCACCTCAGCAACCCCACCACCAATACCCACATCAACCTCATCGAAAATCATTGTAGGAATATTTTCTTTTTGCGCAGTTACCACCCGAATCGCCAAACTGATACGGGATAACTCGCCACCGGAAGCGACTTTGCTTAATGGTCGCGCAGTGACACCTGCGTGTCCTGCCACCAAGAAGTCCACCTGCTCCAAGCCATTAACACTCGGTGCCTGCGGGGTTAACGCCACTTCAAACTTACCCCCGGCTAAAGACAAACGTTGCATTTCCGTACTGATTTTGTCACCAAGTTTTATAGCAGCAGTTTTACGTGCCGCACTTAATCGCTCTGCTGACTGCATATAATCTGCTAATGCTACTGCTTCTTGCTGGGCAAGAGCGCCATCATCTGCAAACAGCTCCAACTCTTGCATGCGCACTTGCGATTGGGTTAATAAAGCTGTTAAACCTTCAGGCTGTATGCGGTATTTACGCGCTGTGGTGTGAAGTGTTTGAATCTTGTTATCAAGCTCAGCTAAACGAGCCGGGTCCAGCTCAGTACGTTGCAGATAACGATTGAGAAAACGGTCTACTTCCTCTAACTGAATAATGGCAGAATCCAGCGTCTCAGCCGCTTCATTTAAACTAGTATCGAACTCGGCAAGGCCCTGTAACTTGTGCTGGATTTGGGTAAGCATCTGTAATGCAGATACTTCATTTTCACTGAGCAATTCTCGGCAAGTTTCTCCACCACTTAGTAAACTGGCGCCATTAGAAAGCTTATGATGCTCCTGCTGGAGTTCTTCCCATTCCTCAGGCGTGATGGCCAATTGGGATAATTCACGGATTTGGTCACGCACTTCTGCCAACTCATCTGCGTACAAGCCAGCATTTCTTTCGGCTTCCACACGTTGCAAATGTAAGCGATGCCAAACTTTGTAATAGGTGGCCACCTCGGCCGCTAAGGTTGAAACACCACCAAAATCATCTAAAACGTTTCTTTGTGTAGCGGATTTTAGCAAAGAATGATGGGCATTCTGGCTATAAATATCGACCAGGTATTCACCCAGCTCTTTTAATTGCGCAACCGTAACGGTAGAACCGTTAATAAAAGCACGTGAGCGCCCATCCGAATACATCACCCGGCGCAATACCAACTCTAAAGCATCATGCTCTATTTCAGCTTCATCCAGCCAGTTTTGGGCTTCCATGTTTTGTTGGATATTGAAAATTGCACTGATTTCAGCTTTCTCAGACCCGGCCCGAGTTACGCCGCCTTCGCCTCTCGCCCCAAGCGCCAGCGATAATGCATCAATGAGGATGGATTTACCCGCACCGGTTTCGCCGGTTAATACGGTAAACCCTGTAGAAAAATCCAGGTCAAGCTGGCTAACAATGACAAAATCACGGATAGATAAATTCTGCAGCATGCATTAACCCCAGTTAAGCTTAATGCGCAACATATCAAAATAACAATATTCACTCGGATGCAGCAAGGAGATAGTTCTTTCAGCACGCTGGACCAACACCCTATCACCACAAGTCAATGCCACTTGTTGCTGGCCGTCAAAACTGAGTTGCGCTTCATCAAACTGCACCATCAGCAACTCGATTTTACTGGCGCTCGGTACCGCAATAGGACGGTTACTCAGTGTGTGTGGGCAGATTGGCACCAATGAAATTGCTTCTAATTTAGGATGTAAGATAGGACCACCAGAGGATAATGCGTAGGCCGTAGTACCGGTAGGTGTACTTAAGATCAGGCCATCCGCGCGCTGACGATATACGAACTGGTCGTCGATTTTGACTTCAAGCTCAATCAGACGCAAATCGCTTTTAACTACTACATCGTTCAATGCACAGCCGGAATATAATACTTCGCCATTCCTGATGACTTGCGCTGTCAATAACATACGCGGCTCAATAGCGTATTCCCCAGCTAGAATGCGGTCAATTGCCAGTAACATATCTTCAGTACGTAAATCTGTTAAAAAACCAAAACGTCCGCGATTAATCCCAACCAGCGGCACATCTGCTTCCAGCAGACTTCGCGCAACACTCAGCATGGTGCCATCACCGCCCATGACGATGGCCAAGTCGACTTTTTCACCAATTTGTTCAAGGTCTATACTGGAAAAATCATCTAGCTTGGCATGCTGTGCAGTATTGGTCTCTACATATACTTGCAAACCCTGCTGTTGAAGGTGTTGCGCTAAAGCGATTAACTCTGCACGCATTTGCAGCAGCGCGCTTGGATTCATGTATTTGCCAATAATGGCAATCGTCTTAAAAGAAATTTGCATGTCGAAATTAAATCACAGTTGCAGACCGCCCGCAAAACAATCTCACTCTAAGTTGGCAAATGATCCCTGCAGATGACTTTAAAAATTACAATTCATCCATATTTACTTTTAGGGGAATGTTTATTTGGTATTCATAACCACCATTTAAACTACTAGATCAGGACGAATTCGGGCAAAATGCTAACTGTAAACAAACTATGCATCATTGACGTTAAGTATGTGGATTAAAATGCTTTTTTAGGCAGATATCGGGATTAAGCATTGGATAAACGGGCACAAATCTTACTAAAAACCTTGGTTGAACATTACATCAGTGATGGACAGCCTGTCGGTTCGCGCACTTTACTGCAGCGTTCAGGATTAGATGTAAGCGCCGCAACTATCCGTAATGTGATGAGCGATTTGGAACAGATGGGATTTATTAGTAGTCCACACACTTCTGCAGGCCGCATCCCCACGCAAAAAGGATACCGCTTATTTGTGGATTCGCTTTTAACCGTACAACCGCTGGAATCAAAAGCCGTAGCGCAATTAAGAAATGGGCTTAAATCCCCGGATCCTGTCGAGCTTATTTCCAGTGCGGCAGATATGCTATCGCAATTGACACAGTTTGCCGGCCTGGTTTTAACACCTAAACGCAAACGCATCGCTTTCAAGCATTTGGAATTCCTGCCCTTATCGGATAAGAAAATATTGGTCATTATCGTCACTAACGATGGTAACGTGCAGAACCGCATTATTATTGCCGATAAACCCTATTCTGCAAGTGAGCTAGTACAAGCCAGCAATTACTTTAATACCAATTTTTCTGGCCAGACCTTTGAAGAAGTGCGGCAAAAGCTGCATCTCGAGTTGCAACAAATGCAAAGCGATATGAATCACCTCATGTCCGCAGCACTTGACGCGAGTCACAAAGCCGTTGAAAACGATAAAGATGGCGTCGTGATTGCAGGTGAACGTAACCTGCTACAAGTCAATGAACTCTCAACCAATGTCACTAGCTTGCGCAAGCTATTTGACATCTTTGAACGCAGAACTTCATTGATGCAATTGTTGGATAATAGCCAGCGCGCCGAAGGCATACAAATCTTCATTGGCGGCGAAAGTGGTTACTTACCCTTGGATGAATGCAGCATGGTTACGGCGCCATATGAAGCCGATGGACAAGTAGTTGGCACTTTAGGCGTCATTGGTCCAACTCGCATGGCCTATGAACGCGTCATTCCTATTGTAGACGTGACGGCAAAGTTACTCTCAAACGCACTCTCAAACACCTAAAAATTCTTAGAAAAATACATGGCCTATTACAACCCGGAACCACCCTTTCAGCACGGCGACCAAGCCAAAGTTGGCATTTTGCTCGTTAATCTGGGTACACCAGATGCGCCAACCGCAAAAGCACTGAGGCCTTACCTCAAACAATTTTTAATGGATAGACGCGTGGTTGAAATTCCACGTTTCATCTGGTGCTGGATTTTGTATGGCATCATCTTAGTGTTCCGCCCAAGTAAATCTGCAGAAAAATACGCACAGATCTGGAGCAAAGAAGGCGCGCCTTTATTGGTGCATGCGCAAAAACAAGCTTTATTATTGCGTGGTTTTTTAGGGCAGAAGATCAAGTCACCCTTTGTAGTAGAGTTAGGCATGAGCTACGGCAATCCCAGTATGCAAGAAGCGATGGCAAAACTAAAGGCTCAGCACTGCAACAAGATATTGGTTTTCCCACTGTATCCGCAATATGCCGCCAGCAGCACGGCAGCGGCATTGGATGCCGTATGGAAAATATTATTAAGAATGCGTAACGTGCCAGCGATCCGCACCATCCGAAACTATCATGACCACCCTGCCTATATTACCGCCTTAGCCGCAAGTGTACGCCAGCATTGGCAAGTGAATGGCAACCCCAGCAAGTTGGTCATGAGCTTTCATGGCGTGCCGAAATTCCATCTGCTCAAAGGTGACCCTTACCATTGCGAGTGTCATAAAACGGCGCGCTTATTGGCAGAAGCCCTTGAGCTAAATAAAGACGAATATACCGTTGCCTTTCAATCGCGCTTTGGTAAGCAAGAGTGGTTGCAACCTTATTTAGCGAACGTACTAACCGCGTTAGGCAAAGCCAAAACCAAACGTATCGATGTGATTTGCCCGGGCTTTAGCAGTGACTGCCTGGAAACGCTGGAAGAAATTGCCATCGAAGGTAAGGTCATATTTACCGAAGCGGGTGGTGGCGTATATCACTACATTCCAGCGCTGAATGAAAATGAAGCCTGGATCCATGCCATGACCACGATTGCAATGGAAAATCTGCAGGGCTGGGTGTCCACTGACTGGGATATTGCACTGGCAAAAAACACCGCGGAAATGACGAAATTACGGGCGCAGGCTATGGGCGCCAAACAATAAGCGTTATACTTTTAAATTACAAAATTCTTGCTATGAAGTGCAAGGAGCCGCGGAACGAATGACCCAAGAAATTATGAAAAATAAAATGCATCGGCAAGGAATAAGTGAGCACACGACACAGCGATGCGCTCACGGAATGGATTTATGATAGTAATTACCGGTGGTGCAGGCATGATAGGTTCCATGATCGCCTGGCACCTCAACCAAAATTCGGGCACTCACCCTGGACGCGACGATTTAGTGATTGTTGACCACCTGACCCATACCGAGCAGTGGCAAAATCTGGTGAAGCGCCAATATGCCCAATACCTGGACAAGACCGAGTTGCTGGAGTGGCTACAAGGACGCAAAGACATCAGCGCAGTGATTCATATGGGCGCCATCAGCGCCACCACTGAGCGGGATTTTAATAAGCTAGTGACAGATAATATCCATTACAGCCAGCAATTATGGCAATGGTGTGTTACGCAAAATGTACCGTTCTTCTACGCAAGCTCTGCTGCAACTTATGGCGATGGTGAGCAGGGTTACGATGATGCTTCCATTGATAACTTGCGCCCGCTCAATGGCTATGGTTATTCCAAGCACTTTTTCGACCAATGGGCGTTACGCCAGGTCAATACGCAACAGCCTACCCCGCCAGCTTGGGCTGGATTCAAGTTCTTTAATGTGTATGGTCCGAACGAATACCATAAAGAGCGCATGGCCAGTGTCGCCTTGCACAGCTTTAACCAATTCAGAACAACAGATACGGTCAAGCTGTTTAAAAGCCATCGCGAGGGTTATGCGGACGGCATGCAATTGCGCGACTTTGTATATGTGAAAGATGCGGCGGCAGTAGTTGTCTTCTTTCTGGAAAAAGCTTTGCAAGGAAAGAGCAGCACTAATGGCATCTACAACGTAGGCACCGGCCAGGCACGCGCCTTTAAGGATCTTGCCACAACCGTGATGACCAGCATGGGTAGAACTCCACACATTACCTACATTGACATGCCAGATGACTTAAAAGGTAAATATCAATACTTTACTGAAGCTAATATGACTAAATTGCGCGCCGCCGGTTATACACAAGCTTTTTATAGCTTGGAAGAAGGCGTACAAGATTACGTGCAGAACTACTTACTGCATGATGATGCCTATTGCTAACCAATTAACACAGAGACCTTATTTTGACTACTAACAGCTCACAGCACGAATATTTGTTAAGTGAATGGCGCGCCCATAACGATATGTACGCACAGCTGCAAAGCCTATTCCCCCTGGTGGTGGAAGTGGCGAATGAATTGCGTGCGACCATCGCCCGCGGCGGCAAAATCCTTATCATGGGTAACGGCGGCAGTGCAGCTGATAGCCAGCATATTGCGGCTGAAATTGTTGGACGCTATAAAAAAGAACGTAGAGGCTGGCCAGCAATTGCCTTGACTACAGATACTTCAATTTTGACTTCGGTAGGCAATGACTATGGGTATGACTATGTATTTGCTCGCCAAATCGAAGGTTTATGCCGCCCTGAAGATGCTGTAATTGGCATCACCACTTCCGGCAATAGCAAGAATATTGTAAATGCCATTATAGAAGCAAATGCCATTGGTGCAACGACTATTGGATTAACGGGTGGGAGCGGTGGAAAACTGACTGAGTTATGCAAATACAATCTGGTGATGCCGAGCAGCGATACACCTCGTATTCAGGAAGCCCATATATTCATTGGCCACAGTTTGTGCGGCATGTTAGAGGCAGACTAGGATAGATGTTCGCATGAATGCTCATCTGATTGAAACTGTTCGCCAATTCACCGACACTAAAAAAGTGGTACTAGTGATTGGCGACGTCATGCTGGATCGTTACCTGATTGGTAACGTGAACCGTATCTCACCTGAAGCACCGGTACCCGTCGTACTATTAAATCGTTCCGAAGCGCGTGCCGGTGGCGCGGCTAATGTCGCGGCTAATCTGAGCGGCCTGGGATTATCTGCGCAAATCATTGGTTGCATCGCACACGATGACGCCGGTCATACCCTCAAACGTCTCATGAATGAAGCAGGGATTGATACCAGCCATCTGATGATTTCTGATAGCAGACCTACTGTCGCCAAAACCCGCGTTATGAGTGGCAATCAGCAGATCGTACGTATCGATGAAGAAAGTACAAGTGCTTTCAGTCAGCAAGAGGCAGACATGCTGTTGAAACAAGTGAACCAGGCGCTTCACCAAAAACCCGCTATGGTGATCCTATCCGACTATGCAAAAGGTCTACTGAATACAGAAGTTTGCCAAGCGATTATCACGTTGTGTAAACAGTTGCGTATTCCGGTAATTGCAGACCCCAAAGGCCGTGATTACAGCAAATATCATGGAGCCAGTGCTTTAACGCCTAACAAAAAAGAAACTGCCGAAGCATGTGGCGTTCCGCTTCACGAAACCGAAACATTATTGCAAGCTGCCAAGCAGCTTAAAGACCACCTCGCGCTGAATTTCCTGGCGGTGACGCGTGGTGAAGAAGGTATTTCATTTATTGATGATACGCATATAGAGCATATCCCTGCTACAGCCAAGCAAGTCTATGATGTATCCGGCGCAGGCGATACCGTGATTGCTACGCTGGCAGCTGGCCTGGTACATAATTTAAATCCGCATGATGCATTGCAACTCGCCAACATTGCCGCAGGTATCGTAGTAGGCAAAGTAGGTACAGTACCCGTGTCTCAAGCTGAACTCCTGAAAACCTTAATCAGTGAAGACGGTCAGTCACAAGTCGATAAGATTTGTGACCGTGCGCAATTAATATCTTTGGTTAAGGATTGGCGAGACCAAGGCCAAAAAATTGTATTTACCAATGGTTGCTTTGACCTGCTACATGCCGGCCATGTAACCTATCTGGAAGCGGCCAAGAAAACTGGTGATAAACTGATCTTGGGACTTAATACAGATCGCTCCGTGAGTGCACTCAAGGGTCCAACCCGTCCAGTAGTGCATGAAGGTGACCGAGCTCGCGTATTGGCCGCATTAGCTTCTGTAGATGCTGTGATACTTTTCGATGAAGACACTCCGTTGGCACTTATCGATCTTGTTCGTCCGGATGTGATTGTCAAAGGCGATGACTATACCGAAGACCAGGTAGTTGGCGGCAAAGAAGTAAAGTCCTGGGGTGGCAGCGTCAAACTGATCCCTCTAGTGCAAGGTCGCAGCACCAGCAATATCATCAAAAAACTAGGTACATAGGAAGATGGCGGGCGCTCAAACCACCTCACCTAAAATTTTGGTGTTAGGGCCTTCGTGGGTGGGTGACATGGTGCTCGCACAAAGCCTTTTTAAAACGCTTAAAGAACGATTTACTAACTGTATCATCGATGTAGCAGCGCCGACCTGGACCTTACCTTTATTGGAACGCATGCCTGAAGTACGTAACGGCATTGCCCTCCCTTTTAAACATGGTCAACTCGCATTGCTGGAGCGCATCCGTTTTGGAAAAAGCTTGCAGACTGAGCAATATGATCAAGCGATTATCCTGACCAACTCCTTTAAGTCCGCAATTTTGCCATTTGCTGCGCGCATTCCCGTGCGCACCAGTTTCTTAGGCGAAATGCGCTATGGCTTAGTCAATGATATCCGCGCTTTAAATAAGACCAAATTACCGCGTACCGTAGATCGATTTGTGGCATTAGGATTAACCAAAGATGAAGCGCCGGGAAACATTCAAAATCCTGCCCTTATCGCAAACCGACAAAATGCATTCGCTGCTCTAGAGAGTCTAGGTCTAAAAGAACCCGTCAATCAAATATTAGGGCTATGTCCAGGTGCAGAATATGGAGAGGCTAAGCGCTGGCCTGCCGAATATTATGCAGAGGTTGCGAACGCAGCACTGAATAATGGCTGGCATGTATGGCTTTTTGGCTCAGATAAAGACATTCCTGTGACTGATGAAATTAATCACTTCACACAGAATCGATGTCTAGACTTAGGTGGAAAAACGAAATTAGGACAGGCCATTGATCTGATGTCCATGTGTGACGCAGTAGTCAGCAACGACTCTGGTTTAATGCACGTGGCTGCGGCATTAGATAAAAAGTTGGTTGCCATTTACGGCTCTTCTGACCCCTATCACACCCCACCCATGAGTAGCAAAGCCGTGGTTGAATATTTGGGTTTAGAATGTAGCCCTTGTTTTCAAAGACAGTGCCCATTAATACATCTAAATTGCCTCAAAAATATTCCACCCTCCCAAGTGATTAATCACCTTATAAAAACAATATGATTTCTTTACTTCTAAATAAAACTAAAAACATCTCGATTATCACATTTCAACTGGGATCAGTCTTATTGGCCATGTTACTGGCGGCTCAAATTCAGTACATCCAACATGGGTGGATTAACCCGGACTCTGTACTCTATTTTGAGTCTGCAAGACTATTTGCATTGGGTGAATGGCAACAAGGTTTCAAAGTATTTCAATGGCCCTTATATGCGCTATTAATTGCCTTTACCCATCAAATTACTACATTAGAAATTCAAACTTCAGCCCAACTATTAAGTATGATTTTTTTTGGCATCACCACTGCCAGTTTTTTGAAAATCATTGAGCTAGCAGGGGGTGGTAAAAATGTGATGTGTGCGGGTATTTTGATCCTATTTAGCTCCAATTATTTAGTGGGTGATGTACTTGAAATGCTGATGAGAGATCAAGGCTTTTGGGCATTTTTTCTAATGAGTTTGGTTTTTTTCATTCGCTTTTATAAAAACCGCAACTATCTAGATGCATTCTTTTGGCAGGTTTACATGATTACGGCTACGCTATTTAGGATTGAAGGTATTACTTATCTTATTGCACTACCTTTAATGCTTTTTTTCGACCAGAAGCAATTACTTGCTCAGTCTGTAATAGACTTTTTAAAAAGTAACTTTCTCAATATCAGCTTAATCATTTTAATGATTGCAGCCTTAATGCTTAATATTATCCCTATAGAAAGCTTTGGTAGACTTAATGAAATACTAACGATTAATGACCAATTAACGGAAAAATTATTTGCCCAATCTGCCATTATGGGTACCCATGTATTGGGTCAATATTTGGATGAGTTTGCCTTACCCGGCATCTTACTGACCTTTGTGTACGTATTAATTATAAAAACAATACATGCAACAGGGTATGTCAATGTAGGGCTAGCAGTCCTAACGATTCGATCTAAACCAGCTCTGTTGGATGATAAAGTAGCAAAGGTCTTAAACATTGCCGCCGTGATCGCACTCATTAATATGGCATTGATTATCACGAAAGTATTTGTACTATCCGGACGCTATGTTTTAGCCTTATCTCTAATTTTAATGATTTTCGCATCCTTTTACTTTGGGGCAATTTTCAAGCATTTGCAAACATCATCGCAAACGAATAAGAAAATGAAATGGCTGGTTATCGCATTAATAGCATTCATGTCCTTAAGTCTAGTAAAGAACATTCTACCGAAACGGGATGGCTACAATTATGTCCAGGACGCCGTAACATGGTTAAATGCAAAGAATTCATCTAAGAAACCAGTTTTTTACGACGATACTAGGGCAAGATATTACGCAGGTGCTCCCTTTATAGGGACTTGGGAAGACAACTGGGCAATCTTGAAAAAATCTATAGAGAATGGCGATATCCATCAATATGAGTACCTGGTGATTAACCACGCGCTGAAACACAGCGATAGAGAACAGCAATTAGCTCAGAAAATCCCACAATTCACACCTATTAAGAAATTCAGCGATGCCAACCATAAAAAATCTATTGTTATTTACCAGAGAAATACATCTAGATAATATATCTCTATAGCATGGTCTAAAAAGGGAGTGCACGAGCAAGCTCTTTAATTCGCGCATCCCATGTGTATTCTTTTAAGAATCGTTCGTGGCCCCTGGCAGCAATCCGTTTGCGCTCCTCGGGATGATTGAGGTAATAATCTACCTTTTCTTTTAACTCTTGGGCATTTCTAAAAACCTCAATCTCCTCGCCAATGACAAATAACTCAGCGACTTCTTCACAATAATCAGTGAGTAAAAAACAACCTGCTGATAAGGCTTCAAATATTCTTAGGTTTACCCCGGTTTCTGCCCCATAAAACTGGCTCCGGGTAATGTTGAGTACGATTTTGGAGTCGTGCAATAATGTGTATAAGCGTTCTCCCCATACACCACTATCCGTTACGTTTTGCATAAGTTGTTCTGAAATTAAGGGGACATTTCTTTTCCATCGGTCGCCGTATATGGTTACTTGATCTTTAATATGCTCGAGTAAAAATATCCGTCTGAGATCACAACTCCCCACAAACAATACGTCATTAGAAGGATGCAAATTGGTATTTGGATCAAGTTTTACAGCTCCAAATGGGAAAAAACTGGCTTTTAAGTTTCTGGTTTCTTTGAAAAACTTCGTCGTTACTTTCGAAAAAGAGAATATTTGGTTATAAATCGGCAATTCCTGTTCAATGAAAAACACGAACTCTCTTCTTTTTGAATATAGATTACAGCTGTCCGTGTCATACAAGAATAAGGAAATATGATATTGACGCTTAATTTTGTCTAAAAACTGAGGACTGAGGAATTTATAAGCAAAGCCAATGATTAGAATAACTGTTGGGGATACAGTCTGAATATAAGCCTCAAAATTAGCCTCATCCAGCTTAGGAAAATGATAAAAACTATCTGCATTTTCGCGCTTATTGAGTGCTTTTCTTAAGGCGGACCTTAGGCCATACCATCGTTTTTGCTTAAACTTTTTAAAGTCAGCGTACACTGCGTTAATGTCGATATCACGAAACGCTTGATGCATTTCCTTGCCAAGAGGCACACCACTAATGCCATCCAATACCAGAAGTTTATTAATTTTCTTATCGCCTATAGTTGGATGCATATCAACCATCATTATGGTTCAAGATATTTAAACGTTGAAAAAATAGCTTGGTATCTTTTGGGCACAAAATAAACATTTGAGTAACGCTTATTTGGATGGAAACCAGATAAGCACCAAGTATTCTCAAACCATTTATAGTAAATGCGTTTGCAGAATCCAAACCAATTTTTGGCATGAACTTTTTTACTACTCGCATAGGTGAGTGCGTAAAACTTATAGCCTGGAAACAATTTATTAAATAAATCTGCATCTTCAAAGGACAGGCTCGTATTAGCGCTTTTCCACTCTAGAAGCAGTAGGGGTTGGTTTTTCTGAATTGTCTTTTCCAATCCCAATAAGGCTGCTGCCTCATGCCCTTCAACATCCATTTTGATAAAATCAATCTGCCCAGATTCTAGATGCTCCTGTAAATAAGCATCCCCTATAACCGTTTTAATTTCGAGAAACGACCCTTCCCCCTCCACCGCCTCTAGGCTTGAAGAGCCAAGATTCCCATTCTTAGGTATAAAGATTTTTTTGGTAGATTGATCAACTGAAAGTCCAAAATTGACGGCTATTGCATTGCCTAATTTATTTTGCGCCAAGTTATTTTTTAACACCTCATAAATAAATGTCACTGGTTCAAATGCAATGAGTTTCTGACTAAGCGGGGCGATTGCCAAAGCATGGTTACCAATGTTGGCACCTACATCGAGACTAATTTGAGGCTTTATCAAGCCTAAAATATCTCGAATGGACTTTAAAGTATTGCCGTCATATTCACCGCAACTCTGAATCTCTCTGGTAATTGAGTCGCCCTCGAATGCGCTCAAAGTGACGCCTTTTTTGGTAATAATTGTTATTGTTTTTTGATTACACATGATCAACTCTATTTATTAAGATTTGTTCGTTAAATGAATAAACTTAGAAACCCAAGGTATTTTCCAAAAATTTGACCTCACTGCTTCGTCAGAAAAATGACTATTGAGTTTTTCTATTAACAGGCTTGAAGTAGTGCTATTACTGTTGTATACATCAATGATGTTCTGGGCAAGCACATGATGATCGCCAAATGGAAACAACGTCCCCACGCCTCTGACAACTTCCGCACCGCCTCCGCAATCAGCACAAATAAGGGGTAATTCGGCTGCCATTGCTTCAAGTAACACCATCCCGAAGGGTTCACGATCTGACGTTAATGCAAACACATCAAATGCTTTGAAATACTTCCGGCCATCTTTTATATTGCCAGTAAATATGACACGCCCTGATATGTCTAGACTGGCGACTAGGGCTTTTAAAGTTAACTCTAAAGGCCCAGCGCCCATGATAACTAAAAGGCTATTATTGGGTAGTTTAGGTAAGGCATCGTGAAACGCATGAATTAATGTTTTTTGATCTTTATCGTGATGTAAGCGCCCTACATTACCTATCACCCAAGCACTGTCTGGCAACCCTAGAAATTGCCTTGCTTCAGTCTTTCCAAGCATATCAGCCTTGGTAGCTTCAACATCAATGCGGTTATATAACGTTTGAATCTCTTCAAGCGGCCAAGTGCTTAAATCCCTGCGCAGATCATCGCGTACTGAATCCGACACGCCCAGCATGAGCAATCTATTCTTGAAAAAGTTGATGAACCACCGTCGTGAGAGTCGAGTGTAGTCATTATAGTTATGATGCACACTAATCACCGGTAATTTACTAGCAAGCAATGCAACGTAAGTGGGTTTGACGCGGTGTGCAATACAGAAGGCAAAATGGTGATCGCGGATAATTTGCCGAAGTTTAGCAATAGCCCCTAGCTTGAGTCCACGTACCTGGCGACTTTTATAACCTAAAAATATGACCTTATCCGAACAGGTTTTCCGGGCCACTTCCGCATCCTCTTCACCCGTCAGGTAAACAGTAACCACTTGATGTTCCGAACCATGGAATAAAGCCGCATATTGCCGGGCGCAATCGAGAAACGGCGGGTAATAACTATGGCAAATTTGTAAGACTTGCAAGATTAAGACTCGTCTGGTTGTAAATGCGGTTGGTAGCGTATTTTGCTGAGTAATCTATCGCTCTGACTTTGACTCAAGCCAGCATGCTGGATATACGCATCCATAATGGCTGAACGATTGTCCTGACCAAGTTTTAACATATCTTCATGGTACTTCTGGATACGTTTGAAATTCCTGATGCGGGTTGAAATACTGAGCGGCCATCCGTAAATATTCATGTCAGCTATATCGATTAAGCCAAATTGTTCATTGTGCATAAGGAGGACATTGCCGAAATGGAGCGATCTAAAATAGATACCGAGCTGATGCAACTGCGCCACAAAAGCGCCTAACTGATTGCAAATTTCAGGAGTGATTGCACTCTGCTTCAATAAATCTCGTAAGGTCGTGCCTTTTAAGGGCTGATACAAAACAGCGGTATCCATTGAACCTTCAAAACGATAAAGTTTAAGTATCTTTACCGTAGGAATTCCTAAAATATCAAGCCGTTCTGCATTTCTGCAAAAACTGCGGGCATTGGAATATAGGGTATCCCTACTCCAGAAACTACGCGGCCGGAAAATTTTAAGAATGGTTTTATTAGTGAGTAAGTAGACCTTAGGCCCGCGCTCATCTTGTTCCAACACCACGGCCCCATCTTGCATGGTTGCATATTGAAGCTGAGTTAAAGGATGGCTAGGTCTAAACAGCATGAGTTAGCAATGATTGGATATTGGGTAACACATGTATCTTATGTAATTTACAGTATTCTTGCCAATCAGGCACTTCCGTCCAATCACTCAAGAATACAAAATCCATTCCAGCGCGTACGGCAGCTTCATGGTCATATTTGCTGTCGCCTAAAAATAAAGCTGGGCGCTTGATATTATCGTTTGCTATTTCCCGGGCTAATACCGTGTCTTTATTATCCGGACTGCCGAACAATCCGCCATCAAATAAGCTTGCTAAAGTTTTTTTGGATTCCTCCGTACGTTTCGCGAACAATGCACGGATTTCTTCCTGGTCACCGCCAGAAAGTATTAGCCAATTAGCATCTGCTGTCTTCGCGCGCAATTCAGCTAGTCCTTTTGCTATTTCACACGCCATTAAACCAGCTTCAAGCTCTTTAGCAAAGCCATCTAGTAATGTTTCTAATGCTGCTTCAGTTACTGGCTGATGTAATACTTCGCTCAAATACCACTCAAATTTATGGTAGCGCGAAATTCCGCCTAGTTTTACATGGTAATCCACTAAAGCCTGCGCCTGCGCATCGGTAGCGCCCAATTTTTTGGCCACACGGAAATAGGCTTCTGTTTTAACAACATTTGAATCAAGCACGACGCCATCGCAGTCGAATACGAAGGTTTTGTATTTTTTAATATCAATATTATCTTGCAAGGTACATCCTGTAATTTATTAATGCTTTATATAAAAAATAAAGGGTTTTGCCTTCCGGCAAAACCCTCATTATATCCAGTTAGATATAATCAAGCCGGTCTGATTAAGCTGGCTTGATCGCGCTGGCTTCTTTAGCTAATTTGGTAATATGCGCCCAATCGCCGCGCGCTACAGCATCTGCCGGGGTTAACCAAGTACCCCCACAAACGACAACGTTAGGCAGGCTCAGGAATTGTGGGGCTGACTCAACCGTTACGCCGCCTGTAGGGCAGAACTTCACATCGCCGAATGGGCCTGAAAAACCTTTGAGTAAATTGATGCCGCCCACTGCTACTGCAGGGAATAATTTCAAGAAATAGTAATCATCGGCATTCGCCATCATGATTTCTGAACCGGTAGAAACCCCTGGCAACAAAGGCAAACCGATCTTACGTGCGAACTGGCCTAGCTCCGCTGTGTAGCCAGGGCTCACTGCAAATTGACAACCCGCATCTTTTGACGCTTGTGCATCTTTCAAATTACGTACCGTGCCGGAACCCAAAATTGCATCTGGTACATGTTTCGCAATTTGTTCCATACCTGCCAATGCGCAAGATGTACGTAGAGTCACTTCAAGCACCTTGATACCGCCAGCAAGTAAAGCTTCTGCCATAGGCACAGCATCTTCAACGCGGTTAATCACGATCACAGGAATGACTGGGCCGTGATTGGCTAGATCTAATGTATTCATATTGTTTCTCTGATTAAGTTAATTCGAAATTTTTATTTGGAATTCAAGGCGTTTCAAAAGCAATTTAGGCAAGGCATTTAAGCAAGACAGTACGAAAAGTACGGCGAGCGAAAATAACGCTGCCTAAATTATATTTTCAAACGGCTATAGCCAGGTGATAGCACCCTCTTCGGCTGACAGTACGTTTCTCCGCATCCCACCAAACAACTCACGACCAATCCCATGTGAGTTGTAATGACGTTTGCTGTCAGATAACTCTTCAACTTCGCGCTCTGCCCAGGTGTCTTCATCCACCAGTACGTTCAATGTGCCTACTGCTGCATTCAAGCGAATGATATCGCCATTACGCACTTTGGCTAAAGAACCGCCTGCAGAAGCTTCCGGGCTCAGGTGGATCGCAGCAGGAATCTTGCCTGACGCGCCGCTCATCCGGCCATCTGTAACAATTGCCACCATAAAGCCTTTATTCTGCAATACCGCCAATGGTGGTGTGAGTTTATGCAACTCCGGCATGCCATTCGCTTTTGGTCCTTGGAAACGTACCACTGCAACAAAATCGCGTTCCAATTCACCACGATCAAATGCCGCCAATAGTTCTTCCTGTGCATCAAACACAATCGCAGGCGCTTCAATGATATGACGATCTTCAGGAACGGCTGAAATCTTAATCACTGACCGACCTAAATTGCCTTTCAGCAAGCGTAAACCGCCTGATTCGTTGAATGGGAAAGCAGCGGTACGCACGATGGTTTCATCGGTGCTTTCTTTCGGTAAATCTTTCCACACAATCGTTTTATTGTTTTGTGCATCAGTTTCTAAAGTCGGTAATTTACCGTAATCGCGTAAGCCGCCATAAGCCACTGTAAAGACGTCGGGATACATGTAACCTGCATCGATCAGTTCGCGGATCACGAATGCCGGACCACCTGCCGCCTGGAATTGATTCACATCAGCTTTGCCATTCGGATAAACACTCGCCAATAGCGGTGTTGCTTTGGCCAGATAATGGAAATCAGTCCAGTCGATAATGATACCTGCTGCACGGGCTACTGCTACCCAGTGAATCAGGTGATTGGTAGAACCGCCCGTGGCAAGCAAAGCCACCATTGCATTTACAATTACGTGTTCATCAACAAGCTTGCCAATCGGGGTGAAACGTTGTTTCTGGGTATTAGCCAACACCATCTTAACGGCTTCACGTGTCAATGTTTCACGCAGGCCATCATGCGGATGTACGAATGCCGCACCAGGTACATGCAAGCCCATGGCTTCGAGCAACATCTGATTACTATTGGCAGTACCATAGAAAGTACAGGTACCGGCGCCGTGGTAGGCCGCTGATTCGGACTCTAACAGCTCCTGACGGCCAACTTTACCTTGTGCATATTGTTCACGTACTTTGGATTTTGCAGTGTTATCCAGACCGGTACTCATAGGACCTGCGGGTACGAACACACAAGGTAAATGACCAAAATGCAAGGCGCCGATTAATAAGCCTGGAACGATCTTGTCGCAGACGCCTAATAATAATGCCGCATCAAATACGTCATGCGACAAAGCGATAGCAGTACTCATGGCAATGGTGTCGCGGCTGAACAGACTTAACTCCATGCCCGGTTCACCTTGTGTTACGCCATCACACATTGCGGGTACGCCGCCCGCCACTTGCACAGTGGCACCACGTTTATGCGCTTCGTCACGGATAATGTCGGGATAATTCACATAGGGCTGATGTGCAGACAACATTTCGTTATATGCCGTCACGATTCCAATATGTGGATTCTTCTCGGCGACTAAACGTAATTTGTCATTCTGCGGCAACACAGCAAACGCATGGGCGACATTTGCACAGCCCAAGCGGTCAGAACCGCGAGGACGGTTAATAATTTCATCAACACGCTGCAAATAAGCTTTTCTGGTCGGTCGACTACGTTCGCGTATACGCTCGGTAACTTCTATATGGGATTGTTTCATCTGATCGATTGCTCTGTAAGGGGGCGCAAAATGCGCAATAACGGTGCAAAAATTAATAAACTATCTCAATTATCCCCCGAAGCAGGGCGCACCGTCAAACAAGACTTGCAGCATATGCGCCTTTTTATTGAATGACTTAAGTAATAATTAAACGTAAAAAATGCCTAAAAAACGACCTACTAACTAAGTTTTAGTTACCAGGATATCTTCCATCATGAGGTATTCCAGGTCGCAACCAAAGAACATATTCAGCGCATCCGTAGGTGTACAGATCATCGGTTCACCACGACGGTTCAAGGAAGTATTCAATACGACCGGTACACCGCGCAACTTTTCCAGATGCTCGATCAACTCATAATAGCGCGGATTGGTAGCCCTGGTCACCACTTGCGCACGTGCAGTGCCATCCTCATGCACCACTTCTGGTATGCGTGATTTCCAATGTTCTGCCACATCAAACGTAAACGTCATGTACGGTGCCGGATGTTTGGTTTGCAGGATGTCCGGCGCAACACGGTCTAGCATGCTTGGGCAGAATGGGCGCCAGCGTTCTCGGTATTTAATCTGTGCATTGATGCGATCTGCAACACCGGGATAACTAGGATCGCCTAAGATACTGCGGCATCCTAGAGAGCGTGGCCCAAATTCCATACGGCCCTGTAGCCAGGCCAGTGGATTACCGCTGGCAAGTAACTCTGCGCCTCTATGCGCTGCATTCTCAACGCGGGTGAATTTAGGTTTGGCCGGATGTGCCTCACAAGCAGCGATACACTCTTCAGTGGTAAAAGCCGGGCCTAAATACGCATGCTCCATTTTATGGATGGTATCTCCCGCCAAATGTGCGGCATATGTGGCTGCACCTAAGGAAGTGCCGTTATCACCGGATGCCGGCTGCACAAATAATTCTTTTACATGCGGCATGGCAATAATGCGCTGGTTCAGTTTCACATTGAGTGCTACGCCACCTGCCATTGCGATACGGCCGGTTTCTTTGATAATATCGCCTAAATAGTAGTCGATCATTTTCAAGGCAACATCTTCCAGCAAAGCTTGCACTGAAGCTGCATAATGAATATAAGGATCGTCAATTTCATCGCCATGGCGTTTGGGGCCTAACCATTCGACCAACTCCGGCGTAAAGTAATAGCCTTTGCCGTTTTCTTTATAGCGACGTAGTCCGACAACATTCACCAGTTTGGTATTAACGCGTAAATCACCATCTTCAAAGGTAATGAGCTTAGACAAGTCATATTTGCTGGCGTCACCGTAAGGCGCCATGCCCATCACTTTGAACTCACCGTCCAGCATTTCAAAACCCAGATACTCGGTAATGGCGCCGTACATGCCGCCTAAAGAATCCGGGTCGTAGAACTCTTTGATTTTGTGGATTTTGCCGTTTTCGCCGTAGCCGAAGAACGTCGTGGCGTACTCGCCTTTGCCATCAATGCCGACAATAGCGGTTTTTTCTTTAAAACCACTTAGGTGATAGGCACTGGAAGCATGTGAAAGATGGTGTTCAACCGGCACGAACTTGGCTTTGCTTAAGCCTAAATCGGCCATCAGCTTTAGAGATTTATCGCGATTACGGCGATAGCGGCGATTGCCATTAAAAATTGCATCCAGTGCACGGTCAGGCGCGTACCAATGGCGTTTAGCATAATGCCAACGCGCTTTGGTACTTAACGGGATTTCTGCATATGGAAACGCGACGATATCCACGTCTTCCGGCTTGATGCCCGCTTGCTTCATGCAGAATTTAGCAGCTTCATACGGAAACTGATTTTTGGCGTGTTTATCACGAATAAAGCGCTCTTCTTCCGCAGCAGCAATGATTTTGCCATCGACGAGAATTGCCGCCGAAGCATCGTGACCTAAAGCACCAGATAATCCTAAAACAATCATGTAGAGTTCTCAAAAAACTAATTAATGAATATGTGCCAACTTGAGCGGCTGATGATCTGCATAGACCGCCTTGAATACTTTTTTAAAGGCATTGCTTAAAGCCTCATCATGCTGCCAATTGCGCATGAATCGTCTTAAATCACGCGCATGCTGGTGTTTTGCCATCAAACCGAAACGATGCTGCTGCATACTATCCAGATCGATTAGCAACGGCTTCCCGTCTACAATCATGATATTGCTAGCCTTCATATCGCCATGCGATATTTGTAGCAAATATAAACGGTAAAACATTTCAACCAGCTGTTTGACCAGTTCAGCTCTTTTTGCTTTATCTGTCTCTGCAGCAAAAACAATATCTACCGTAGGCGCTTCAATATACTCGCTTAGGAAATAACTTTTACCGCGGAGTAGATTTAAGAAGTAACGCTGTTCAAGCAAACTCACGGGCTGTATCGCCGGCACTCCTAAAAGGCGGAGACGATGCGCATTCGACCATGAGGCGGCGGCACGTGTTTTTCTGAAACTGCGCATCATGCCATGCCATAAACTTTTCACATTGTACCGCTTGATGACTATTTTTTGGGCATCTTTAGCACCAAAAGAGGCTGTAAGCAGACCCACTGTACAGGTGTTACCGCTTTTAAAAGCAGGCACTTGCAGGCATTGATCAAACATCAGTGCATTTTGCACATCCATAACAGTTCGATACGCACTGACCACTGCCAGGAACTGGCCTTGGCTGCGATGTACCTGCACATCAGTACAAGTTCGAAATACTTTTTTATCCGCATAGGCATTGGTAACTGTGCAGCGATGGACTGCAATCAGGTGCTGCAACAAAGTTAATCTCGGTAAAGTTTGCCAGCCTCTAGCATCTCCGTAGGTTTTCAATAGCTGCGGCAGCCATTTTACAATTTCAAGCACATCAAATTTGGACAATAAGGCTGCCAAATTCCTGAGCGCCGATTGGCCTTCATTATGCTTTGGCAAGGGTCTAATGCCATCGCCATCAAGCGTGAATACGCGATCATCTTGAAGTAGGAAGTTCTTAAGATAAAGGTCCGTCTGCTGCAACCCTGCCTTGTGATGCTGAGCGACTTCCCTAATCAGCTGAGTGGCAATCTGCAGGCGTAGACTTGATCCTAAAGCCAATGCATTCCAGACTTGCTCTGCATTTGCAGCGCCTGATATTTCCTTTAAGACCAGCACATAGGCTGATTGATCTGTCAAAACCTGATAGGTGAGTACTTCGGGGGTCAATATGCGTGCAGCTAATAATTGCTGGATGCCCTCTAAATCGCGTTGTGCATATTTTTCTGCCTGCTTTCCGAAAAATAGCTTTGCATACACCGGCTTATCATGCCAAATAGCTTGAAAGACCTGCCGCTTCCCCGGCACTTCCCTCACTAGTCGTATGGGTTTTAAAATACTCCTATCTGCCAACATAAATGGAGCCAAAACAGGAGAAGTCTCTGAATGCACAGTGGTGTCGGAAATAGCGCTCACCATGAACCAAACAACTTTTTGAGCTTATTAATAATGCCAGTGGTGTTTTCTGCATGCATTTTTTTGGCCCGTTTTTCACGCTTGGCAGCCAACTTCTTAGCCTGCGCAATATTTTCAGGCGTGTCATTAGGCCTAGCCACATACAAGGTATGCCGGGATTCCCCCACAGCATTCTCAATGGCTTGGGCGGTATAGTAATAAAGCGCGATAGATTTACGCGTCACATCAGGGGGCGTGGTTAACGGATCCGGATGCCCATGAAAACTATCGCAGTCAGTGTTAAATATAACGCAACGGTTAAACAGTGGCGCAACGCTTTTAACTTTTTGCTGCATCGTCTTATCCCACAGTTCCAGTTCGCCACCGTATTCAGGCTTCCAATCCTTGTTGAGATAAATCAGCACATTGATGCGGCGACGTAACTGCAATGCTTCGTTCACTTGAAAGTCCGCATGGATGCCCAGCATACCGCCTGTGCTAATCTCATGCAGACCCCCGCCTGCAAAATACGGATCAGGAATTAAGCCTTTGATATTCGTTAAGCCTTCTAAAAACGCCAGCATGGCCGGCGAATTGAAAAAGGCAAAAGCACTTTGCATCCATACATCACAACCATAGGGCGAGATTTGACGCTTGAACTGGCCGCCATAGCCCTTTTCATAGTTTTTATCATGCGGCTTTGCTTCCGCAGGGAAATGCGCCAGTAATTCGTTCGCGACATCTGAGGGTAAAAATTGGTCAATGACCGTATGGGCAAAGGGCTCAGCAAACGCATAGGCTTCCATGCCTGCCATACCGATTTCTCTCGCCAGCCCTACATCTAACTGCAAGCCCTGATGATGAGCGATAGGTAATAAACCATCTATCGTAATAGTATTCAATTCAAATTCTCAGGAAATTGATCAATCTTTTTTAAGATCTTCATTTTACGCTTTACCCGACGATTCAATTCATCATATCCCAACAGCAGGCCCACTGTACCAGCCTCTACGTGATCCAGATATTTGAATAACTTCATCGGTGAAATCAGGCGGATATTTTTGCCTTGATTAAGCAAAATTTCTTGCAGGGCATAGCTTGGAATGCGATCTTCCATGAGAAATGTGTAACCATGCTGCTTCATCCACTTAACATTCCATAATGCAAAAAAACTTTTGATATATTGCTCACGCCAAGCTTTTGGGTCCCGCGCTGGAATACCGATTACACGTTTGGCACGTCGGCTGTAATGTTTAAGAAAACGTGAAAATAAGCGCCAACCAGTCCTGAAGTAACCACGATTGACTTGTTCTCGACAACCTTCTGCAACCGTTTGTGAAGAACATAACCGTAAAAAATCATTAAACACTTCCGGCTCATAGACAAAAGTATCGGTATGCATCAGAAATAAATAATCGTCCTCTATTTTTTCCAGGATCATATCCAATGCCCGTCCATGGGCAATAAAGCCTTTTTCCTTGACTGCAGGTACACGCTCTATCAAATGAATCCAATCCAAGCTGCGCAAATAATCCGTGCTGGCATCTTGGGAATCGTTATCAACCACCCAAACTTTGACCCGTTTGGCATCCAACAAGCCGTTATCGAAATGCTGTTTAAGCAAGGTTAAACAAATCTTGGTGAGTTCTAAAGTTTTATAATTCACCAGTGCAATTGAAAAATTTGGCAATGCATCCATACGTTTATCGATTGGCCCGCTGTAATATCATTTTGTAAAACCATCGATTTCGATAACTCAATAGAGACTCTCTACAATATGCCCTAAAAAAAACGAGCTGCTCATCTTTACTTAACCATGGCGCATGCCTAAATAATGCGGCAATATCCAAATAGGTGCGATACCAGCCCATGGCTGTCAATCGAGCTTTTTCCAGATCGATCACTGCAATCTTATCGGGATGCTGTGTATTGATAAAAATATGCTTGGGATACAACGCACGATGCACAATGCCCAATGAATGAAAGTGCCGAATATTCTGCCCTAAGGTTTGCAAAAAACCCATTTTTTGCGCTTCACTTAATTGAGAATAACCAGGCTCTAACCATTCATCTAGACTTTGATATTGATCCAATGCCAGTGTGATCAGAATGGCACGCTGATGCAAGGCATGATCTTCTGCAAAATAAACGACCTCAGGCGCTGCAAAAGCGCGTTTTTTTAAAAACTGTAGATTCTTGAACTCTCGTTTGAAAGTAGGTTCGCCTTTGATAGGATGCCTAAACGTAAAACGGCCATGATTCTGCTGTTTTTTTACATATAATAAAACTTCTTCACCTGTACTGGCTGTCAGACGCAACTGCCCTACACCGCTCCACCCACCTCGTCTCTCATTAGGTGCTTCAAACCAATCGACTTCCACATCCCAAAGTGCATAAAAGCTATTGAGTTGGTGTTCTTTTAATAATTGCTGATATTGCAGATGGGTAAATGTTGTATTCATTGCTCTAATGCGCTTTTTTCAATCCGCAACCGTTTCTGAAATTTATCACTGTGGAATTTTCTATAAAGCTTATTGGCCCTGCGCATCACCTGCTGCCAAAAAGAGGTATTCGCAGCCCGGAAATCTTTAGCATAATAATATTTAAAGCGTAAATAATCACGCGCTGTAAATCCCAAATCCATGCTGGAAAAGTAAAGGGCAGCGATGTCTTTCATATTGGCCCGGCGATTGGTAGTCGCCTGAATCAACATCCGGTGTAAATCAATTAAATAAAGTTTAATTTCAGAATTTCTAAAAGCAACGCCCTCTAAACAAAGATGACACAGGTAAAAATCCCGGTGATTCATCCCATGTTCATGTAAGTTGCGTGCGATTTGCGCGACTGCCACAATAAGCTTCCGCTTGAATTTTGGCTCTGGTGGGTTTTGCTTCCACGCCCCACAAAAATGTTCGAGCGAGATAATATCGCCTAGATCCCGTGTGATCAGAAACGATTGTTGTTGTGCGGGATTACCACCGCGTTCCGCAAACGCCACCAGCGGCGTGGTGGCAATGCCGATTTCATCTAGTTTCTGAATAGCGTTTTTTTCGGTGCGTGCACTGATAATCGGCCAGCGTAGAGTCAGCAGGTTCTTGAATATCTCGCCCCATCCCACACCGAAATGCTGTTTGATAAAGTAACTGTTCCCGCCCAACTGCACACGGATAGTTTTACGTCCCGGCACATCGCGAAAGATCTCACCTTGCATGGCCATCACTTGCGGAAATACATCGCCCGGCTTGAGATGTTGTTTAATCTCATCCGGCATGAGCAACATGTCTGAATCTACGGGCTTCATGCGTTCATCACTTTATTTTGACGCGAGACTTTTTGTTCTGCCAGGCGAATCAATATATTCGCTTCCGCACTGCCGTCATTCTGCTCCATTAACAATTGTGCATGTGCTAAACCGTTACGCGCCCATATCTGTTTATCAGCGGAATCAATCATCTGCTTGAAAAAACCATTAAATTGCGCCTGATCGAATGGTAATGGCATGACTTTGCCAGCACCGCTTTCCGCTACATGATGTGCATAACCGCAACTTTCTGTCACCAGCATCGGGGTTCCACTAGCCAGGGCCTCTAATATCACCAGCCCAGTATTCTCCCGGTAAGCCGGATGAACGCAGATATCGGCACCTTGCATAAGTTGCGGGATATCCGGCCGGCCTTTGGAAATAACGAGGTTGCTTGCCACACCCAGTTTTTTTGCCATGTTCTCGAAAGGCTTTGGGTTGTCCTGGCCAACCGCCAACAATTTTACGCGGTTCAAATAATCAGCAGGCAAGGCTGCAAGTGCGCGAATCGCACGATCCAAACCCTTCATATGAAAGCCTGAACCTGTCAGCATAAAGACGAAATCTTCCTTGTCGAAGCCAAAGGTATTGCGCAGATGGCTGCGCATCGCTGCCTTATCTTGCAGCTCAAAGCGTGCTTTGGATAAGTAAGGGGGAATGAAATGAAAGCGTGCTTCCGGCGTCTGATACCAATGCTGGAAATGCACTTTTTCAACTTCTGAAACCATTAATATATGCGTCTCTGCTTTTGCATCGAATATCACCCGCTCGCATTCTGCAAACCATTTGACGCGTGGTAGCCAACGGTATAAAAAACCGCGATGCGAAGCGCGTTCCCTAAAACAGGGGTCAGCCGCAAAATGTGCGTCCAGCCCTGTCATGCGGTTATAGCCAAAAATGTAATCGATATTACCGGCTTGACGGATAGCCGCCTGGGCATTGGCGATAAATTTTTGGTAGCGTAGATAGTTAAATAAACCGGTGGCTGGCATCACATGCACTTGGATACCACCTACAGGCAAATCGCCACTCCATGACATGCAGTAAATTTCAACGGTGTGGCCGCGTTTCACCAGTTCATTTGCCGTGCGCAACATATCTCGTTGCATGCCACCATAGGGGAAATATTTGAAAATCAGAAAGGCAAATTTCAAAATTGCGCACTTCAATCATTAAAAGTTGAATTGTATGCGAAAATCTCGCCTATGCTGAAATTGCTTATTATTAAAACCTCTTCGCTAGGCGATGTCATCCATAACCTGCCTATCATTGCTGACATCCGCACACACTATAAAGAGATCGAAATTGATTGGTTAGTAGAAGCTAGTTTTGCTGATATCCCTAAGTTGCATCCTGCTGTCAATGAGGTCATACCCATATCCATTCGGCAATGGCGAAAAGCACTTTTCAGCAAAAAGACCTGGCAGGATATTGGCGAATTAAAGCAACGCTTGGCCGCTAAACAATATGACATTGTGCTCGACAGCCAGGGTTTGCTAAAAAGTGCGTTGCTCGGAACTTTAGCCAATGGCAAAAAACATGGCTATGATCGAAGCTCTATCCGCGAGCCCATCGCCAGCCTGTTTTACCAGGTGAAGCATACAGTTTCCCGTAAGCAGCACGCCGTAGCGCGCAACCGCACGTTGGCAGCTGCCACCTTTGGCTATAGCCTGCCCAGCCAGTTACCGGATTTCGGCATTCAGGCGTCTGCTCATGTATCGGCAAATATTCCCTCGCCATATGTCATGGGATTACATGGCACTAGCCGTGACAGTAAACTATGGGAAACCGCCAGCTGGATCAGCCTAGGCCAGGCCCTAGCCGAACGGCAATTGCATTTAGTATTACCCTGGTCAAATGAACAGGAGCTAAAACGTGCCAATTTTATTGCTTCCAAACTTGCCAATGCTACTGTGCTGCCCAAACTCGGTATTGCGCAGTTAGCTTCTGTCATTAGCCAAGCAAAAGCAGCTATTGGAGTGGATACGGGCTTATCCCATTTAGCGGCTGCACTGAACATACCTACCGTGGCGATTTACACGGACACTAACCCTACCTTAACCGGTGTTTGCCCGGGCGCTTATGCAAGGGCCATCAATTTAGGCGGCATTCAACTATCGCCCTCTGTTAGCGAGGTTAGCGAAGCGCTTACACAAATCATTCAAAGCTAAGTTAGAAATAGAGCAAAAACATAAACCCACAATTATTTTGTGGTTTGGGCTTGAAAAGCTTTGCGCCTTCCCCCAAATTGAACTTATCACCGTTCAATCTACCAGATTAATTTACCGTCATTAACGACTAAAACTTACAACTAATTAAAAGTTGAGTGAGGACTTTATGCAACAACAAAACCCGACTAACGAAGAAGATACTCAGACAGAGACGCAGGAAACACAAGGGCTACAAAACGAGCAAGATCTACCCGAAAATGGTGCAGCCGGCTCGTTAGATGCACGTTTAGGTGAGCTTGAGACTCAATTAACCGAAGCTAAAGCGGCTGTACTCTATGTAAAAGCGGAAGGCGAGAACATTCGCCGTCGTGCGACGGAAGATATTGAAAAAGCCCGCAAATTCGCTTTAGAAAAATTTTCCAACGAATTACTGGCTGTTAAAGACAGTCTGGATGCAGCCTTATTAATTGAAGCGACCGATGTGCAAAGCTACAAAGATGGCGTTGAACTCACGGCTAAACAGCTTAGCTCGGTATTCGATAAATTTAATATCGCAGAATTAAACCCGGTGGGCGAAAAATTCGATCCAAACAAACACCAGGCAATCAGTATGTTGGAAAGCGAAAAAGAACCAAATACGGTACTTACAGTATTGCAAAAAGGTTACACGCTGAATGACCGCGTGCTTCGTCCGGCCTTAGTGACTGTGGCAAAAGCAAAATAGATTTATATCAAGCCCCTATCCTGAATAGGGACTTGAAAACAAAAAAAATAGCCCAATGATTAAGTCATTGGAAGTTAACCAAATTTGATGAATATAAAGTAAGGATTACAAAATGGGAAAAATTATCGGGATTGACTTAGGCACCACCAACTCATGCGTTGCTGTGATGGAAGGTGGCAAACCGCGTGTGATCGAAAACGCTGAAGGTGCACGTACCACCCCTTCAATTATTGCATATCAGGAAGATGGCGAAATTTTGGCGGGAGCTCCGGCAAAACGCCAGGCTGTAACCAACCCTAAAAATACACTTTACGCAGTGAAGCGTTTGATTGGCCGTCGTTTTGAAGAAAAAGAAGTGCAGAAAGACATTCAATTAATGCCTTACACCATTGCCAAAGCAGATAACGGCGATGCATGGGTAGAAGTGCGCGGCCAAAAAATGGCACCGCCGCAAATCTCGGCTGAAGTGCTTCGTAAAATGAAGAAAACTGCTGAAGACTATTTGGGCGAAGAAGTAACTGAAGCCGTGATTACCGTGCCGGCTTATTTTAACGACAGCCAACGTCAAGCAACTAAAGATGCTGGCCGTATCGCTGGTCTGGATGTTAAACGCATCATCAACGAACCAACTGCTGCTGCATTGGCATTTGGCCTTGATAAGCAAGAAGGTGATCGTAAAATCGCCGTATATGACTTAGGCGGCGGTACATTCGACGTTTCTATTATTGAAATTTCTACCATTGATGGCGAACACCAATTCGAAGTGTTATCGACCAATGGCGATACATTCCTGGGTGGTGAAGACTTCGATAACCGTTTGATTGACTATTTAGCAGATGAATTCAAGAAAGAAAATGGCTTAGACCTGCGTAACGACTTACTGGCTAAACAACGCCTCAAAGAAGCCGCGGAAAAAGCCAAAATCGAGTTATCTGGCGCAACCCAAACTGAAGTGAACTTGCCGTATATCACAGCCGATGCAACAGGTCCTAAACACTTGGTCGTGAAAATCACCCGTGCAAAACTGGAATCTTTAGTGGATGACTTGATTGAGCGCACGATCGCCCCTTGTCGTACAGCGATTAAAGACGCCGGCGTGTCAATTGATGACATCACTGATGTGATCTTGGTCGGCGGTCAAAGCCGTATGCCAAAAGTGCAAGAGAAAGTAAAAGAGATTTTCGGCAAAGAGCCACGTAAAGATGTGAACCCTGATGAAGCCGTTGCCGTTGGTGCAGCAATCCAGGGCGGTGTGTTACAAGGCGACGTGAAAGACGTGTTATTACTTGACGTAACGCCATTGTCATTGGGTATCGAAACCCTGGGTGGCGTGATGACGAAACTCATCAAGAAAAATACCACGATCCCTACCAAGGCATCGCAAGTGTTCTCCACCGCCGATGACAATCAAAATGCTGTGACCATTCAAGTGTTGCAAGGTGAGCGTGAAATGGCGTCTGGCAATAAGAGCTTGGGCCAATTCAACTTGAGCGACATTCCACCGGCGCCACGTGGCATTCCACAGATTGAAGTGACCTTCGACATCGATGCCAACGGTATCTTGCACGTGTCTGCTAAAGACAAAGCAACCGGTAAAGAGAACAAGATTACGATCAAAGCAAACAGCGGTTTGTCTGAAGCGGAAATTCAGCAGATGGAAGAAGACGCAGTGAAATACGCTGAAGAAGACCGTAAATTGCGCGAGTTGGTTGACGCCCGCAATGCCGCAGATGGCATGGTGCACTCAGTGAAAAAATCGTTAACTGAACACGGCGATAAATTAGATGCATCTGAAAAAGAAGCGATCGAAAATGCGCTGAAAGACGTTGAAGAAGCCATGAAAGCCGACGACAAAGACGCTATCGAAGCAAAAACCAATGCCTTGATGGAAGCTTCGCAAAAATTGGGTGAAAAGGTTTATGCTGAACAACAGGCACAAGCGAATACTGAAAGTGCGCAGCCACAAGGCGAGAAAACGGTAGATGCGGAAGTGGTTGATGCTGAGTTTGAAGAAGTGAAAAAAGACTAATTTCTTAGCGATGTAAGTTAGCAATGTGCAATACTTTGTGCTAAAAAGATGAAAGCCACGACCTTCGTGGCTTTTGTCTGTGACTAACTGTATGGTTCACTTTCAAGTATTTGGATAAAAAATGGCTGCCAAAAAAGACTATTACGAGATATTGGGCGTTAATAAAGACGCTTCCAGTGAGGATATCAAAAAATCCTATCGCAAACTGGCGATGAAGTACCACCCTGATCGCAACCCGGATAACCCTAAAGCGGAAGAGCAATTCAAAGAGGCAAAAGAAGCCTATGAAATGCTAACCGATGAGCAAAAACGGGCGGCTTATGATCAATATGGTCATGCCGGTGTAGACCCTAGCATGGCAAGTAGTGGTGGCGGTTTTGGCGGCGCAGGCTTCGGCGATGCATTTGGTGATATCTTCGGTGATATTTTCGGTGGCGGAGCGCGCGGCGGTCAGCGTAACAATGTCTATCGTGGTGCGGATTTGCGTTACAACATGGAAATTTCGCTGGAAGATGCAGCCAAAGGTACTGAAACCAAAATCCGTATTCCAGTGCAAGCCAAATGCGAAACCTGTAATGGTTCTGGTGCTAAACCTGGTAAATCGCCAGTCACTTGTGGTACCTGCGGTGGCCAAGGCCAAGTCCGTATGCAACAAGGTTTCTTCTCAGTGCAGCAAACCTGTCCGAAATGTCATGGTGGCGGCAAAACCATCAAAGAAGAAGATAAATGTGGCACTTGCCACGGTGCAGGCCGCGTTAAATTGAACAAAACGCTATCCGTCAAAATTCCAGCCGGCGTGGATGAAGGCGACCGCATTCGTTTATCCGGTGAAGGTGAAGCCGGCGTGAATGGCGGCCCTACCGGCGACTTATACGTTGTCGTGCATTTAAAACCACATGAAATCTTCCAACGTGATGGCGGCAACCTGCATTGCGAAATGCCCATCAGCTTTAGTACTGCTGCATTGGGTGGGGAAATTGAAGTACCTACTTTAGGCGGTTCTGCCAAAATGAAGATTCCGGCAGAAACACAAACCGGTGGCGTATTTAGATTGAAAGGCAAAGGCATCAAGCCCCTGCGTCAATCTGAGCATGGTGACCTAATGGTGCATGTGGTGGTAGAAACTCCGGTGAAATTGACCGAAAAACAGAAAGAGTTATTACGTGAGTTTGAAATCAGTACCCAAGCAGACTCCGGGAAACACAGTCCGCGTAATAAATCGTGGATGGATAAGGTAAAAGGTTTTTTTGAATAAATCAA
Source organism: Methylotenera sp. (assembly GCA_002928535.1). Taxonomy (GTDB): domain Bacteria; phylum Pseudomonadota; class Gammaproteobacteria; order Burkholderiales; family Methylophilaceae; genus Methylotenera. The sequence goes on from PERG01000003.1 coordinate 34,086, forward strand.
AATCACTCGGCTTAAAAAATAAACTCCCGTCATGGGAGTTTTATTTTTGGCGATAACTGAGCATTAGAATCCTTAGTCTTTAACGTTACTTTCCAAGGATTCCAATATGGCCTGGAGCTCTAACGTGCTGTTAGTAAAATCTTCATAAAGGTGACCAGTACCCCGCGCATACCAGTAACGGCTATTCCAGGCATCACCTTCAATTTTATGCAGTACTGCATGAATCCAGTTTGCCGTGCCATCGCTATATTCTTGCGCAATATTATGGGCCGTATGCCAGTCGCCTTTAAGTGCTGCTTCTACTGCTGCTTTAAGCTCAAGCTGATTCATGGGAATAGCCTTCATCAAAATACCTCAGCTTTTGATTTCTCGGCAAACTTTTCAATTGTGCTTCTGCCACGCTTGCAGCCGAGCGATCCACATAAGCTTTAGAAGCCAGCACTTTTACTGGCGGGTTTGCCCGGGTATAACGTGCACCTTTCCCAGCTACATGGGCTTCGAACCTGGACTCAAGATTATTGGTAATGCCGGCATAATACGCACCGTTTTTGCACTCCAGTAAATAAAGCACCCAGGTCATCATTTAAGTAACGGATGGTATGTGAATTTAATAAGTACCAGCTTGAATAAACTCAACTTTATAACCATCCGGATCTTCTACAAAGGCAATGACAGTCTTGCCATGCATCATGGGTCCTGCTTCACGGATGACTTTGCCACCTGACTGCTTTACTTTTTCACAGGCAGCATAGGCATCATCTACTTCAAGTGCGATATGGCCGTAAGCCTTGCCCATGTCATAGCTTTCCACACCATAGTTATAAGTCAGCTCAAGTACGGTATGACTAGTTTCCGGTCCGTAGCCTACAAATGCCAGCGTAAATTTTCCGTCAGGATAATCCTGATGCCGCAGCACTTGCATGCCTAGCACCTCCGTATAGAACTTGATAGAGCGTTCTAAATTACCCACGCGAAGCATGGTATGTAACATGCGCATATTGATATCCTTTTACTCGATTTAAGAAGAAATGTTAGCTTTGGTTAACTGGTAATACTTTTTCATCAATTGATCCTGGGTTTCTACCACATTAGGATTCAAGGGAATGCAATTGATCGGGCATACTTCTACACACTGCGGCTGGTTAAAATGCCCCACGCATTCAGTGCATAAATCTGGGTTTATTTCGTATATTTGTTCACCTTGGTAAATCGCACCATTAGGGCACTCCGGCTCACAGACGTCGCAGTTGATACACTCATCCGTAATCATCAATGCCATAAATTTTCTTTGTGAACAAATCGCGGCGTCGCGTGCTCACTGACTCCTGGTCTAAACAATACGATATGCCTGCGTCGTTCGTTCTGCGGCTTCTTGCGCTTTATTTCACAAATACAAATTTCATTATTTTTCATGCGTTAACTTTTGCTTGATGGCTTGTTCAATCACCGGTGAAACGAAAGCATGGATATCACCGCCTAGGGTAGCCACTTCTCGAACCAGGCTTGAAGAAATAAACATAAACTGTTCTGCCGGTGTCAGGAATAAAGTCTCAAATTGCGGATATAGCTTGCGGTTCATGCCAGCTAACTGAAATTCGTATTCAAAATCTGCAGTAGCGCGTAAGCCGCGAATCACCATCTGTGCGTTCTGGGTTTGGACAAATTGCATGAGCAATCCGGAAAAGCCGATGACTTCTACATTATCCAGGTTCTTAAACACAGCTTTAGCATGGCTGACGCGTTCTTCAAGACTGAACATGGTTTTTTTATTGGTATTGCTCGCCACTGCAACAATCACCTTAGGAAATAAACTGGCGGCACGATGCACCAAATCCTCATGGCCTAATGTCACTGGGTCAAATGTGCCAGGGTAGACAACTTTGAGGGCGCTATGAGGCATTGAAATAGTGGGCGTTGGAATAATATGCGGTGAGGAATCAGTCATGGCTCGATTTTAGCAGATGATAAAAAACATTGCCCGCTTTGCCGGCTTTAGTCACTTGCCAGTCCACTTCGGGTTGCAATGCATATTCAGCTTCCACATAGATCACCCCGTCCTGCTGCAAGTGTGGTTTGAGTAAAGGCAGCAGCTTGGGCAGCCATTGTAGATTGTAAGGCGGGTCGAGAAATATCAGGCTGAAACGCTGCTGATTGTTGGCAAGAAACTGCACTGCATCCTGTTGGTAGACTTGTGCTTGCGTAGCGTTTAATAAGCGTTTGTTTTCCAGTAAGGCTTGGAAAGCAGCGGGTGCTTTTTCCACCAAAGTCACGGTGCTGGCGCCACGGGACAGGGCTTCAAAGCCCATCACCCCCGTGCCTGCAAATAAATCCAGGCAGTTTTGTCCGGTAAGGTCCTGACCCAGCCAATTGAACAAAGTCTGGCGCACGCGATCCGGCGTTGGACGCAGGCCTGCCACATCAGGAAATTTCAAGATACGACTGCGCCATTCCCCGGCGTTAATACGTACGCTATTAAGTTTTTTCTGTGCAGCGTGAGCCAATGCAAACCTAATGGACAAAATAAAATATTATTTTACTATGACTGCAGGCACACCCCGGACTTTTAGTGCAAAAACCTAATGTGGATATTTGCTGAAATAGCTTATTTGGCGTTCACATCCCCGACAATCACTGTGACAAAGTTTTCGGGTTTAATCCGACGGTTAAACGCATCTTTAATCTGGGCCGTAGTGACTTTTGCAACGTTAGCGTTATATTCATCCAGATAATTCAGCGGCAATTTATAAAAACCAATCACCGCTAGGTAATCAAGAATCTTGCTATTGCTATCGATACGCATAGGAAAGCCGCCGATGATATTGGCTTTTGCCGCTTTCAGTTCAGCCTCTGTCACTCCTTTTTTTAGAAATTTGTCTAAGGTTTCATTCACCAATTGAATCGCGTCTTGTGCCTGTTCTTTTTTAGTTTGCAAGCCAATCTGGAACGGGCCTAACTCGCCCATGGGCATAAAATAACTATATACGCTATAGACCAAGCCACGTTTTTCACGCACTTCCTCCGTTAAGCGTGAGACAAAACCACCGCCCCCGAGAATGTAATTACCCACATACAAAGGAAACAGATCTGGATCACCGCGCTTAATGCCGGGATAACCCAGGAGGATGTGTGATTGCGAAGCCGGATGGGCGATGCGCTGTTCCACAGCTTTTGCCGGCAAAGCTACACTCGCGATCGGCATTGGAGTAGCAGATTGTGGCATGCCACTCACCAGGCTTTCCGCAATCTGGTTGGCTTGATCACGCGTTAAGTCACCTATCATGGCAATCACTGAGCTTTGGGCGCTGTAGTATTGAGTATAAAAGGTTTGCAAGTCTTCACGCTTAATCTTGGTGACTGTGTCGATCTCACCACTTTCATCGAGGCTATACGGATGCATGCCATACATGGCTTTCATAAACGCGCGGTTACCAATACTTTCCGGCTGAGTGGCAGCTTCCTGCAAACCGGAAATAATGCGGGCCTTTTCGCGGCTCAACACACTTTCAGGAAAGTCCGGCTTCTGCAGGATTTTGGTAAATACATCCAGCGCTTGTTTTTGCTCACGCGCACTGCTTAATGTTCGAAGCTTAAAAGCCGCACGATCTGTATCGAACTCACCCCCTAAAACTGCGCCTACATCCGCGAGCTGATTTGAAATCGCTTCATCACTCAAGCCTGCAGCGCCTAATGTCATCATGTAACGCGTAATGCCGGCAACACCAGATTTGTCGGCGGTATCGCGAGAACTCCCTGCTGGGAAATTCACGCTAACATCGACAATCGGCAAATCATGGTTTTCAACAAAATACACATGGGCGCCGGTGCTGGTTTGCCAATGCTGAATATTAACGGCCGCATGTGCGGTTAAATGCATCACAAATAACAACAAGGTCAACAGTAATCGATTTTTAATATTAGATTGGTTCATGTAGTTTCACTCATTTAGTCATGGCAAAGGGTAGCAGCATTAATGGCTATGCGGCTGTCCTTGCGGTTTGGCGTTCGGGTCCAAAGGCTGGGGATCCAAGGTGGCGATCGTTAAGTTGTCTTTAACCAGGTATTTCTTCGCTACCGCTTGTACCTGTTCAGGCGTGACGGCACGCAATTTATCCGGGTAATCCAAAATAATTTGCCATGGGAAGCCAGTTGTTTCTATTGTGCCCAACTGCATGGCCTGATAAAACATCGAATCACGTTGATAAACATCCGCAGCAATGACGCCTGCTTTAACCCGATCCAACTCTTCTTTGGTCACGCCGGATTGTTTAATATTTTCAATCTGCTGCAGAATTGCCGCTTCAAGTTCAATTACAGTTTTACCTTCACTTGGTGTGCCATCCAGCTCAAACAAGCTTTGGCGGCTGCGTGACAAAATGTCGTAACCCGCACTAGCGTCAATAGCTAACTGGGTCTCGCGTACCAGCTTTTGGTTTAAACGTGCAGAAGGATTGCCACTCAACACGCCGGCCAATACTTCCAAAGCATAAGGCTCCCAATCTGATTCAGGGGTTTGGAGTGCCGGTACATGGTAGCCCATCAGTAAATACGGCAATTTTGCCGGTGCTTTGACGATTACGCGGCGTTCACCAATTTGCGCTGGCTCAGTCTGTGGTTTACGCACGGGCAGTTTTTTAGCTTTGATTTTGCCAAAATACTGCTGCGCCAGTCTGTAAACTTCCTGGGCTTTCACATCTCCAACGACCACCAGCGTGGCATTATTAGGGGCGTACCAGTTGTGGTACCACTCGCGCGCATCTTCAACCGTCATATTCTCCAGGTCATTCATGAAGCCAACCACTGGGCGTGAATAAGGATGGGCACGATAAACCGTTCCTTGAAAAGCTTCATTAACTTTGGATTGAGGTTTATCCTCAGTACGCCAACGGCGCTCTTCCATGACCACTTTAATTTCTTTGGCGAACTCTTCTTTGGTTAACTGCAGGTTCACCATACGGTCCGCCTCTAACTTAAAAGCAAGCGGTAGTTTGGATTTCTCCAACTGCTGGAAATAGCACGTGTAGTCGGTGCCAGTAAAAGCGTTTTCTTTGCCGCCAGCCGCGGCAATCTGGCGTGAGAATTGTCCGGCTTTTACTTGCTTGGTGCCTTTGAACATCATATGTTCAAGTACGTGCGCAACGCCGGTTTTACCATTCACTTCATCAATACTGCCCGCGCGGTACCAAAGTTGCGACACCACGACAGGTGAACGATGGTCTTCCTGTACGATAAGTTTTAACCCATTTTTGAGCTTAAATTCTTCTATTTTTGCTTGTGCTGTGATTGAGTAGAGACAGGGTAGCAAAGCACAAACGAGCAATAATTTTTTTATGATGGACATATTTAATCTATTTAATGTGTTTAACGAGACAGGCTAAGCATATACCTAGCCACAGACCCAAAGTATAAGGATTTAGTTCTGTGCAGTTATGCAACTTAAACTTACCGCACTGAGACTTACTATTTATTAGCGTCAATCGATGGCAGTTATCAGCAAATCCAAGCGCGCAAGCTAGCAAGTTTACGCTAAAATACAATCATTCCAACCCACACTTAATTATGTTTAACCTCTTTAAAAAAAACCCTGCTGCTGAACAGTCCCCTAATCCTCAACCCAGCTTTACCGAGCGCCTCAAACAAGGTTTAGCGAAAACACGCAAGCAATTTGGTAGTCAAGTTGCTGGCCTATTCAATGGCGGCAAAATTGATGCTGAAGTGTATGAGGAACTAGAAACCATATTACTTACGTCAGATGTCGGCGTGAATGCCACTGCTAATCTTTTAGCTGATATCAAAACCCGCGTAAAAAGACAAAACCTAGATGACACAGCACAACTCAAAATTGCATTGAAAGAGTCGTTAACTGATCTGTTATTGCCTTTACAGAAACCGTTGCTCACTGAGCAACATCGCCCATTTGTCATTATGCTGGCAGGTGTAAACGGCGCAGGCAAAACCACCACCATTGGCAAGTTAGCCCATGCATTTCAAGCGCAAGGTAAATCAGTGCTGATCGCAGCAGGCGATACTTTTAGGGCCGCAGCGCGTGAACAACTACAAGTTTGGGGCGAACGTAATAATGTACATGTAGTATCACAAACCAGTGGCGATCCTGCCGCGGTCATGTTTGATGCCATCAATTCCGCACGGGCCAAAAATATTGATATCGTATTAGCAGATACTGCCGGCCGCTTGCCTACGCAGATGCACCTTATGGAAGAAATTGCCAAGGTAAAACGCGTGATGGATAAAGCATTACCCGGTGCGCCACATGAAGTGTTGTTGGTGCTGGATGCCAATACCGGCCAGAATGCTGTAACGCAGGTTAAAACATTTGACGATGCCTTGGGCGTAACAGGTTTAGTGCTTAGCAAGCTTGATGGCACAGCTAAGGGTGGCGTCATTGCAGCGATTGCCGAAGCAAGACCAATCCCCATTCGGTATATTGGCATTGGCGAGGCTATTGACGATTTACGGCCTTTTAAAGTCGAGGAATTTGTTGATGCCATGTTCGATTAATGCATGAGTAACTAAGTCCGACACACTTTATGGATCAAGATTAACGATACAATGCCAACATGATTCAATTCGACCACGTGACCAAACGCTATCCGGGCAGCAACGAAGCCTTGAAAAATGTCAGCTTGAATATTGAAGCGGGCGAGTTTGTATTTGTTACTGGACACTCGGGCGCCGGCAAAAGCACCTTGCTTAAATTGATTGCCGCCATTGAGCGCCCAACCGGCGGCACGGTACTGATTGCCAACCAAAATATCAGCAAACTTAAAAGCAATGCCATTCCTTATATGCGTCGGCGTTTTGGCCTGATCTTTCAGGATCATAAGCTATTGTATGACCGGAATTGTTTTGAAAATGTCATGTTACCTTTGCGCATCAATGGCATTTTCGGTACTGAAGCGGCAAAACGCAGTCGCGCAGCACTAGATAAGGTAGGACTTCTACATAAAGAAAAAGCCATGCCCATTACATTGTCCGGTGGCGAACAACAAAGATTGGCAATCGCACGGGCAGTGGTAGGTCGGCCTTCCATCCTTATTGCAGATGAGCCCACCGGCAATCTCGATGCAGTCTACGCGGCAGACATCATGAGTATTTTTCAGGCTTTTCATCAAGTGGGCGTGACCGTCATTGTCGCCACCCATGATGCTACGGGCATCAGTGCCACGCAAAGAAGGGTGTTGCATATCAACCAGGGTGAGCTCCACAGCAATGAGGTAATTCAAGCAGCAGATCATACGCAAAATTCAGGATATCCGATTTAAATGAATCATTGGCTAAATCATCATGCGCAGGCATTCAAGCTGGTACTGACACGCATGCGACAAAACACGCTTTCTTCGTTGTTGATCAGTTTAGTTATCGGGGTTGCCATGTGTATCCCTGCGCTGTTTTATGTAGGCGTAGATAACCTATCGACTTTGACACATCACATGCAAAATGATAATGAGATCAGCCTATTTTTAAAACTGGATGTGAGCTCGGAAAACATAGAACAGATTGAGCAATTGCTTTCCAAGCATCCGAACATCCAAAAACATCGGCTAGTTACCAAAGAAGAAGCCTGGCAACAACTTCAAGCCAAGTCCGATACCAATCCTGCCATTCAGGAATTGAGTAAAAATCCCCTTCCTGATGCGTTTTTTATCCAAGCCAATAAGGTTGAGCCTGAAGCGTTAGATTCACTCAGATTAGAGATGCAAGCGATTGAAGGTGTAGATCAAGCAGTCTTTAACGCGGATTGGACCAAACGATTAGCGGTATTACTGGCACTGGGTGAAAAGATTATTTACTTCGTCGCCGCCTTATTGGCGATTGCATTGTTGGTAATTATCGGCAATACCGTGCGCATGCAGATACTCACGCAAAAAGACGAAATTGAAGTCAGTAAACTCATTGGGGCTACCAATAGCTTTATTCGGATGCCATTTTTATATGCGGGTGTACTGTATGGTGCATTTGGTGCGCTTTTCGCGATTGTAATGATGGCTAGCATTATCATGATTTTCAATCATTCAGTGGCACAACTTTCAGACTTATACAGCAGCGATTTCCGCCTAACCATTTTTGATAGCAAACTCTTTCTTAGCATGACGGGCATTGCGATCTTCATTGGCTGGTTAGGATCTTATATTGCGGTTAACCGAGCCATAAGTGCCATGAAAATTGATTAACATTTGCATTGTTTGAATGTTTTTTGAGCTAAACATCTACCACTTTTCTCAAAGCCACGGCATTCATGCAATAGCGTAGGCCTGAAGGTGCCGGCCCATCTGGAAATACATGTCCTAAGTGCGCATCACAGGTGTTACACACCGCTTCAATCCTGGTCATGCCGTACTTGCCATCGTTATGATAAGCAATTGCATTGGGCTTGATCGGTTGACCAAATGAGGGCCAGCCGGTACCAGAATCGAACTTTTGCCGTGCATCGAATAATATCGAGTCACAACATAAGCAGGCGTAGATACCAGGCTCCAGCACGCTACACATATCTGAACTAAATGCAGGCTCAGTACCAGCTTCACGGGTAACCCGATATTGTTCTTCGGTCAACTGCTCATGCCACTCCGCTTCTGTTTTACTTATTTTTCTCTCGGGTGTGGGATTCCCCTCTTGGGCAAACCGTGTCACATCGTTCCATTTCAACATGATTGACTCCTCATTAGATGGTATTAGCGCGTTATTGATGGATATTGATACTTAAAAATGTTTTACGCATCCTCTTATTCCTCACAAGTTATTTCCCTTTCCACTCGCGATCCTTATGTTCTGGGCGTTCTTTTTTCTTGACCCAACGCGTCCAGCCAGGAAAAGACTGCAAACTTAAGGTGCCATAAATAATGGCAGCACATAATCCAGCCAACATATACATGCCGAATGCCGCTGCCATCCCTACGGCCGCTGTAGCCCATAAGGTTGCAGCAGTCGTGAGCCCTTGCACGTGGCCACGCACTTGCAAAATAACCCCTGCACCGATAAACCCCATGCCGGTGACCACTTGTGCCGCAATGCGTGAGGGATCACCAGATACATATTGAGATACTGTACTGAAAGCACAAGAGCCTACTGCGACTGCCATATAGGTACGTATTCCTGCATCTCGATCCCTGTTCTCGCGCTCCCAACCTATAATGCCGCCTAGTATCGCGGCAAATATAATTCTGCCAGCCAGCAAAAACTCCAGATTCCAATCCATACACCCCCCTTGTTAGTAACTTACGTTTCGACACCATGTTCAATTAAAGTATCCTCGAAATCGATTCTTTATATTAACTATCTATTTGATTACGCATTTTATTGTAGACCTCATAAATAGATTGCAACTTTTTCACTCTAGCACTCTCATAAGTAGAGTGCTAAAATAGTAATCTATAGGAGGATTAATTTCTTAATGACTAACGCTTTGACATTACCTGTATTAACCGCAACAGATAGCCTGGAGCACTACTCCCGTCTTATCAAGGCCTACCCCATCCTGACTGCGGATGAAGAATACACGCTTGCCGTGAAATTCAAGGAAGAGAATGACCTTGAAGCTGCTCGTCAGCTAATTGTGTCGCATTTACGTTTGGTAGCAAGCATTGCCCGGGGCTATATGGGCTATGGGCTGCCTCAAGCTGACTTGATTCAAGAAGGTAATATTGGGCTAATGAAGGCCGTCAAACGCTACGACCCAGAACGTGGCGTGCGCCTGGTATCTTTTGCTATGCATTGGATTAAGGCTGAAATTCACGAATATATTGTACGTAATTGGCGTCTGGTAAAAATCGCTACGACTAAAGCGCAACGTAAACTGTTTTTTAATTTACGTAGCATGAAAACAGGCCTACATAGCCTGCAACCTGCTGAAGTAGCGCATATTGCCCGCGAGTTAAATGTTAAGCCAGAAGAAGTCTTGGAGATGGAATCCAGGCTGGATGGTCATGAGATTTCGTTAGAAGCCAACATCGATGACGATAGCGACGAACATTACAGTCCCATTGCATATTTGCAAGATGAGGGTTTAGAACCTTTAGAGGCCATCGAAGCTAAACAGAGTGAAATCGCTGACTCGACCGGCTTGGCACATGCTTTGGAAAGTTTGGATGACCGTAGCCGTCGCGTTGTGGAAGCGCGCTGGTTACAACAGGACAATACCAGCAAAACATTGCATGAACTGGCTGATGAGTTTGGCGTTTCGGCTGAGCGTATCCGCCAGATTGAACAAAAAGCGATGCAAAAAATGAAAACCTTGATGATCGAATATCGCCAAGATTAAGATTTAAAGTAGGAAAATAAAAAAGGCTGCAATTGCAGCCTTTTTTATTAAATCAATGCATTACAGATATCTATGCGGCTTTAGCTTCTTCAGCAGGTTCAAAAGCCAGTGCATTATTCATATGCATACGCAGCACTTTCAAATCATCCAACTGTGCCTGAATACTTTTCTCGATGGCTTCCAATTCCTGGATACGGTCTTCCAACGTATCGGTCGCCTTGTAAATACGCTTAATACTTTCCAAGCGGCGACGCAACTGCAATTGATGCTCTCGCACTTGAGATTCCATCGGCGCAATGACTGCTTTTAGCCAATTTTCAATATCACGGTTTGCCACTTCAAATACATGAATGACACGGCTGGCAAGTGTTTCAAAAAACTTGGTGGTTAAGGTCATTTTTTCGTTGGCAATCATATTGAATGCGGTATTGAACTGCTCTTTATAAGCGCGTTCCAATTTCGCCAATTCTTTTTGATAACGCAAGGTTGAAAACGCAGGCGGCTCAGATTTACGTAAGCCATGTTCTTTAGCGAATTTTTCATACATCACGTCCATCATTTTCTTAATCTCATCAATTTGCGTATCAGATGAAATCAGGCGCGTTTTTAGCTCACTAAAGAAATTGTCCATGGCGTCACGGATCGTTTTAGTGAAACTCGCATGCGTCATGGTTTCGCGCGTGCTATGCACATGCAACTTAAGCGCTTCCATGCCCAGCAAGGTAAACAAACGATTGGTATGCTGCGAGAAAATACTGCGCAAAGCCTGGAAACGCTGCAAACCTTTTTCAAAGTTTTCTTTATCCACTTTGACTTTGTTCATCATGTGTTCAACTACATCTTCATTCTTGCCGCGTAAGCCTTGCAACTCGACCAACTGATCGTTAATGCCAGAGAAGCGCGCTTCTAGAATAAGCTGTGAATTGGCAATTAAATCTTCAATTTCGTTTTGGGTGTTATCACGAACGATTTCTTTTTTGGAAGGAATCAATTCATCTGACAAAGCCTTTTCCAAGGCTAGAATGCGGCTCTTCACCAACAACTCATCGTCATTGCTGACTTTAGCCAGCAAGCCTTTTTGCGCAGAAATCGGGAAAATCTGGTTTGCATCCAACCCCAGAAGTTCAGCGCTGGTTTTCACCTGTTTGGCGATTTCTTTTTCAATATCGTCTTCGTTTTTCAGCTCATCCCAAAGACCATCAATTTTATTCAGCACGGCTAAGCGGCCTTTTTGCTTCCAACGTGTACCGCTAATATATTGACGCCAAACTTCGATTTCTGATTTGGTCACGCCAGTATCTGCCGCGAGGATAAATAGCACAGCATGTGCATTTGGCAACATATTCAGTGTTAACTCCGGCTCCGTACCAATCGCGTTCAAACCCGGGGTATCCAGAATTACTAAGCCCTGCTCCAGCAAAGGATGAGGAAAATTAATCACAGCGTAACGCCAGCAAGGTACATCAATGGTGCCATCTTTATTGATGCTCATCGCATCGTCTGCACTGTTAGGATCGAACAAGCCAAATTTTTCTGCATCCTCTACCGACACAGATTTAGTGCTACTGACTTCTTTAAAAGCCTCGACCATACTGTCATTCGACTCCATCTCGAATGGCACTGTCTTCCACTCATCTGGGTAACGTTTATACTCAGTGGTTGTCGCATCGGATAGTCGGGTTTCGATCGGCAAGAGCATGATAGAGCTGGGCTTGGTCTTGTCGTATAACAATTCGGTTGGACACATGGTGGTACGGCCGGCACTTGAAGGTAACAGGCGTTGACCATAGTTGGCAAAGAAAATCGCATTAATCAGCTCTGATTTACCGCGCGAGAATTCGGCGACAAAAGCGACATTCAGTTTATCTTCGCGAAGCCGGTCTAGCAGATGCTGGATACGCTGATCTACCTGAGCATCGTTCAGCTCTTGCTCATTGAGCCAGCTACGATAATCACAAATAGTATCAACTAAGGCTTTGCGCCATTCAGAATAGGCGGCGAATTGGTATGCTAATTTATTTTCAGCCATGATGGTCCTTAAACCATTATTAACGATTATAACTCTATCATTTTAACGAATTTAATCAAATTAATCAGTTAACTATTCGCGGTATTTCAAATAAAATTCAGATAAGCGGTTCAAATGTAATGATAAACGGCTAGAACTAATGCAATATTAAACAAAACCATTCTGTTATCATCCTGATTTTGAAGATTGAAATGTGATGAGCGGCCTGACCACCACTTCTCCCCGACCGCTGGATATTCGTTTACACCAAGCCTCGCGATTATTGGAAATCAAATTTGATAACAATACCGAATGCATGCTGTCATGCGAATTTCTGCGCGTCTATTCGCCATCGGCAGAAGTACGCGGCCATGGGCATGGCCAGGAAGTTTTGCAGACTGGCAAGGAAAATGTCAATATTACCGGGATAGAACCGATCGGTAATTATGCAGTCAGGCTAACATTCTCCGATGGCCACGATACCGGCCTGTATTCATGGGATTATCTCTATGAATTAGCCGGTAATTATGACGCGTTATGGATGGATTATTTAGGCAAACTTGAAGCTGCAGGTATTAAACGAGTTTCGACACCACAATGATGATCATTCAATCATACATGGATGAAAAGACAGAAATTTATGGCAACTGATCCCAAAACCCACTTTGGTTATAAAACCGTAGCAGAATCCGAAAAAGCCAAAAAAGTTGGCGAAGTATTCCATTCGGTCGCCAGCAAATACGACCTGATGAATGACGTGATGTCAGCGGGTCTGCATCGCACCTGGAAACGATTTGCGGTGGATATCAGCGGTGTTAAAGCCGGCGATAAGGTGTTGGATATCGCGGGCGGCAGTGGTGACCTTTCAAAGCTTTTTGCACAAAAAGTAGGCAAAAATGGTCAAGTAATCCTGACCGACATTAACGCTTCAATGCTGGGCGTAGGGCGGGATCGCATGCTGGACGCCGGTTTGGATGTGCCGGCCTTACAATGTGACGCCGAGAAACTGCCATTTCCAGATGGGCACTTTGATTGCGTGATCGTTGCATTTGGCTTACGGAATATGACGCATAAAGAGCTTGCCCTCGCTGAAATGCAACGGGTACTGAAGGTCGGCGGCAGATTACTGGTATTGGAATTCTCCAAAGTGTGGCAGCCATTCACTAAAATCTATGATGCGTATTCATTTAAGTTACTTCCATTGATGGGTAAGCTTTTTGCTAAAGACGCCGAAAGCTATCAGTACCTGGCAGAATCCATCCGTATGCATCCCGATCAAGAAACGTTGAAACAGATGATGACGGATGCAGGCTTGACCAAGGTGGATTATTACAACTTGGCTGCAGGTGTCGTAGCCTTGCATAAAGGTTATAAAACCTAATGTTTAAAAGTGCAGCAACCCGTTTATTGCAACACCTGCTTGCCCAGAACAGCTGGGCGCATGCTTTGTTACAGCCTTTTACCGGAAAGTCGGTGAAGCTGGATTTCATGCTCATTGATTTCAGCCTGGTGATCCTTGAGAACGGTGATCTTGCTATGGCGGGTGAGACCAATACAGCCGATGCCACAGTCAGGATTTCACCGAGCACTCTAATGCGGCTGTTAGCCAAAGATGAAGCAGCCAAACTACAGATTTCGGTAGAAGGAGATACCGAACTGGCAACGGAGCTCGCTAAAGTATTTACTAACATGCGTTGGGATTATGAGGATGACCTTAGTAAAGTTGTCGGCGATATTCCCGCCAGTAAATTTGGTCGACTGCTGCGTACAACATCACATCAAATTAAGGACACAGGCACCAATTTAGGTGAAATGTTGTTTGAATACTGGCAGGAAGAAAACCCCCTGATCGCCAAAAAACGCCATGTAGAACAGTTCAACCAGGATGTTGATACTTTACGCGCGGATGTTGATCGCATGGAAAAAAGACTTGAGAAATTAGCCCAAAAACTCAGCAATCCTTCTCCACCTAAATCATAAAAACTATGCGTATCTTCCGGCTTTTTTACATCATTTATGTGGCTTTGCGCTTTGGTTTAGACGAATTCATTTTTGATTGCCAGCCTAGCCAAAATTTTGGTCCTAGCCCAAATGAAGAAAGCTTGAAGTTTAAGTTACTTAGAGGAACGATTAAAGGCGCTTTATGCTGGCGCAGCAAAAAGCTCAACCGTGGTGTTCGGTTAAGATTAGCTTTAGAAACGTTAGGGCCAATCTTTGTTAAGTTTGGACAACTCCTCTCTACACGCCGTGACCTCATACCGCTAGATGTTGCCGACGAACTGGCCAAACTCCAAGACCAAGTACCGCCTTTTCCATATAAAGACGTTGAAACAATCATTCAACAAACCTACAACCTGCCAATTGATCAAGTCTTCTCAGACTTTGATCAAATCGCCGTGGCGAGTGCATCCGTGGCGCAAGTCCATTTCGCCTACTTGCTGGATGGTACGCCGGTAGCCGTTAAAATATTGCGTCCCGGCATTGCCGCAGTGATTAATAAAGACTTGGTATTGCTAGACACCGCGGCCTGGTTACTTGAATCTCTATCCACAGAAGGCAAGCGTTTGAATCCGCGGGAAATTGTGGCTGAGTTCTCGATGCACACCCACAGTGAGCTTAACCTGACCTTGGAAGCGGCTAACTGCTCTCAGCTTGCACGCAACTTCCCAGATAAAAGTCTACTTGTGCCAGAAGTCTATTGGGACTTTTGTCGTGAGCAGGTGATGGTGATGCAGCGCATGCAAGGCACGCCCGTGAGCCAGCTTGCCACCCTGCGTGCTAAAAACATTGATCTCACTAAATTGGCCCGCGATGGCGTCGAGATATTTTTTACTCAGGTATTCCGTGATGGATTCTTTCATGCAGACATGCATCCAGGCAATATCCAGGTGGCGGATGATGGCCGTTATATAGCACTGGACTTCGGCATCATGGGCACGCTGTCGGATAACGACAAATACTACCTGGCCCGTAATTTCCTGGCGTTTTTCAACCGAGATTATCGTGACGTCGCCATCGCCCATATTGAAGCCGGCTGGGTACCCAAAAATACTAACGCAGAAGCGCTGGAAACCGCAGTACGTGCCATTTGCGAACCGATCTTCGATAAACCGCTTAAGGATATTTCTTTCGGTAGGACCTTATTGAGTCTCTTCCAAATGTCGCGCAGGTTCGGCGTGATTATCCAGCCGCAACTCATCATGCTGCAAAAAACCTTATTGAATATTGAAGGTTTAGGTCGCGACTTGGATCCAAATCTTGACCTATGGAAAAGTGCGCAGCCGTTCTTAACCAAATGGATGGATGAACAAATCGGCTGGCGCAGCATTGTGAAAAACCTGCGTACCGAATTACCTTACATCGCTAAAAATTTACCCAAAATGCCCCGCCTGGTACGCCAGTTTCTAAACCAGCAGACGGTAGCCGAAGACGAAGCGCCTATTCGCCTGGTAATGTATGACTTGATAAAAGTGCAGCAGCAGCAAGCACGCTGGCAAAAAAGACTGACCTTAGCTATTATTTTATTGTTAGTGCTGCAAGTGGCGGGTGTGGTGGCTTTTGGTTTTGTAGCCATCTAATGGATTTGGAGTAAATTAATTATAATTTGCAGGGGCTTGCCCCATGTGATCATGTCAGGGGGAAGCTTTCGTGTTGATCTGGTTTGTAGTCATTTACCTGTTAATTTCCATCAGCATTGGCCTGGTGGCCGCAACACGTGTTAAAAATACCAAAGATTATGCAGTTGCTGGCCGCCACTTGCCTTTACCCGTGGTGATTGCCACTGTATTTGCTACCTGGTTTGGTGCCGAAGCCGTATTTGGTGTCTCTGCCACGTTCGTGCAGGAAGGCTTGAACGGCGTGGTTGCCGATCCATTCGGCTCCAGCATGTGCCTCATCATTGCTGGCTTCTTTTTCTCTACGCAGTTATACAAACTCAACATCATCACGCTGGGTGATTTTTACCGTATGCGTTACAACCGCACGGTGGAAGTACTTACGACCATTGCCATTGTGGTTTCCTACCTAGGGTGGGTAGCCGCGCAAATTAAGGCTTTGGGCCTCATTTTCAACCTCATCAGCAACGGCGCCATCAGTGAAGATGCCGGTATGGTGCTCGGTACTGCCATCGTGCTCACCTATACCACGCTAGGTGGTATGCTATCCGTAGCGATTCTGGACTTTGTACAGATGATCGTCGTCATTGGGGGTTTGCTGTTCATTGGCTATGTGGTTTCCGGCATGACCGGGGGCGTAATGCCGGTCATCGAACATGCCGACGCAGCTGGCAAACTGGACTTCTGGCCGAAAGGGGATGTCTGGATGTGGATTACCTTTATTGGCGCCTGGATGACCATGATGCTAGGGTCAATACCGCAACAAGACGTATTTCAGCGCATTACTTCGGCGAAAAGTGCCAAGATCGCACTCTGGGGTTCAATTTTCGGTGCCTCTATCTACTTCTGCTTTACTTTCGTGCCGATGTTTATTGCTTACGCAGCTACGATGATAGATCCGGCTTTTTTTGGCAAAATGGTGATAGAAGATTCCCAGCGTGTATTACCTACACTGGTATTACAACATACGCCGTTATTGGCGCAGGCTATCTTCTTTGGCGCAGTGTTATCCGCCATCATGAGCTGCTCATCTGCGACTTTACTCGCGCCCTCGGTTTCTTTTGCTGAAAATATCGTTAAAGGCTATATGCCCCATTTAACCGATAAAGGTTTTCTGAAAGTAATGCGTATCTGCCTGGTAGGGTTCTCTGGCTGCGTACTGCTATATGCCCTGAACTCAGAGCGGTCTATTTTTGGCATGGTGGAATCGGCTTATAAAATTACCTTGGCAGGCGCTTTTGTACCCTTATTCTTTGGTGCTTTCTGGAAAAAAGCTACTAATCAAGGTGCTCTGGCAGCCATTATTGGGGGTATAAGTACTTGGGTCTTAGTTGAGGCTCTAATTGGCAAAGCGAGTTTGGTACCACCACAATTGATTGGCCTGGGCGTCAGTATCATCGCCATGATTGCAGGCTCACTGTTACCGCAAAAGATTGCCCATACGTTGCCGGAGCAGGCTAGTTATCTCCATGCGCATGCATCACATCCACACCAGCATTAATGGGTCATAACTTACGCTTTTGGCAGGATGCGCAATAAAAAGTTGAGCGCTGTCCAAGACGTATGCATTTGATCGGCTTAAGGCATACTTTACATGGCTCATTAGTGCGGCCATAGACATAATAGCTTTGCTGAAAATAACCAGGGTTTCCATCGGCACCGAAAAAATCCCTTAAGCTGCTGCCTCCCGCTGCCAACGCGTCACTCAAAGTAGCCTTAATTTCAGCTACCAGTTTTTTACATTGCGCTAAGGTGAGGACTTTCGCTGGTGTTTCCGGATGGATACGCGCCCTGAACAAGGATTCGGAAGCATAGATATTCCCGA
Organism: Methylotenera sp.; assembly: GCA_002928535.1. Lineage (GTDB taxonomy): Bacteria > Pseudomonadota > Gammaproteobacteria > Burkholderiales > Methylophilaceae > Methylotenera. Next base: position 51,809 of record PERG01000003.1, read on the forward strand.
CCCCTACCACTACATGCCCGTCCATAATGGCATTCTTAATCGCCAGCGTTTTATTGGCTAATGCACGGTGCAGATATGGTCCATTGAAATCCTCATCAAGCGGCTCAGGCCCCAGTGAATCAAGCAGCATATGGCGAGGCTTATCGTGCGCAGCATCCTTTTCCAGCCACAGTACAGCACCGAAACGGCGAGGATCACGCAATCGCAAGACCTGAACACTTTCAAATTCAATGTCAAAATGATCGTGTTTTTCAGCCGGGTAATGGTCATCGAGCAAGCAGATGCGGCCCGACATACCCAGATGCAGCAATAAAGTGCCGCTATCGAATTCACACAGGATATATTTAGCGCGACGCGTCAGCGCACGCAAAGTTTGGTGTGGGAGGGTTTCAACAAGATGTTGCGGAATTGGCCAGCGCAGCGTGACATGCCGGATGGTAACCGACTTAACCGTCTGGCCGACTAGCGGTAACATCCCGCGCCGTGTGGTCTCAACCTCTGGTAATTCAGGCATGCGCTTTTATGTATCCATCAACTATTTATCAAGGTTGATCGGCGGATTCAACATGGTAAAACCTGCATCCGGCGGAAAGTGATACAGCAATCCTTCGTCAGGCCGCGCCAATATCAATTCCGGTGATTCCTGGATTTTGTCAAAATGAACTTTGCCACCATCACGCAATTTGATTTCAAATGACGGGTAAGTCGTTTTGCGATCCGGCGTATAGAGCTCTACAGCTTTTGCCTGTGTTTGCAGCCAGGAAAAATCCAGCCATTCGTTGAGCTCATTTTGCTGGGGCTTAGCCTTGGCAATTGAAACCTTCCATTGACCGTCAACTAAATCCAAGTTTAGTCGTGACTCTTCCCACTGCTCGAGGCGGCTGAAATCAAAGCCTGCTACTTTTTCGGTTGGCTTCAAAGGCGCTTTATCGACCATTTCAATCACTTGCGTGGCCGCTGCTTCTGAATAACTATTCGGCAATAGGTAAATGACCTTATCGTGCATTACATATTGCTCGTCAGTCACCGGATTATAAGTACCGAACAAAAAGATTTCGACATCGTTTTTATTGCGGAATAGTTGAAGTTTGATGGCAGGATTCTGTAAGCCGTATTTTTCCAAATCACTACTATTGACTTTAGCTTCAGTCTTGGCGGCAATCACGCTTAAAATCCGTTGCACAGAGGCTTGATCAGCGCGGGCTTTATAAGGTGCTGTTAATTGCCAGTAACCACCCACTTTTTCAAATGTCACCGGCGCTTTGGTCGGGAATTCAATGCTGATAGCATTGAATTCTGCCATCTTATAATTCGAGACTTCATAGGTGGTATCAGTCTCAGCACCTGGTTTAGGCCGTAAATAAAGAAATGCTACTAAGCCTGCCACCACCAACAATAGGATGAGATTAAGCAACCAACGATTTTTCATGCCTGACTCACTTAACTTTATCTATAAGAATATCTGCGCGTTTCACACTTAAATTGCTAACTAATACATTAAGCTTTTCTGCGTTTCCACCAGAAATAGAATCCGGCAACTAAAAAGCCTAGTGGAATAAAGTATTGAAAGCCGTGGAATACTGTCCATGCCACCATGCGGGCAGTCGCAGTATCCGGAATGCTGACATTAATATCTTTAAGCGGCATCGGCTGGATGGTAATCAACTGATCATCACCCGCTAGCCAGTTCACGATATTGACACCCAGGTCCAGGTTTCCACCATTGGTAATAAAGGTGTTGGACAGGAAATTCGCATTACCCATCACAACCACACGTTGGCCTTTTTTACCGTAGACACGTTCCAAAGCCACGCCAATATTGACCGGGCCGCGTTTATCCTTGGCTTCGTTGAATACCGGCTTTTCATCTTTAGCCAGCTTTTTGGAAGATAACCAGCCGTTAGGGGCCACTTCCACCAGATTGCTGACTTTCCAGCCATTCTCTTCAGTACCCTTCGCCGTGACTTCGTGCGCTTCGGGGAATAAAGTACGCAACATGAAGTTGGTGGTAATCGGGTGTTCACCATATAAGCTGGCGAAAGATACCCGTGCATCGGCGCCATATTGGGCAGAGGCCATATCCAAAGTAATCCCAGGCGAAACTTGCAAGCCCAGGTAATCCGCGACTTCTTGCAAACCGCGTAGATTGTTATCATCCAGCAGCCATAACAAATTACCACCTGACTCCAGATAAGCCTTGATTTTTTTAGCCTCAACTTCGCTAACATCCACTTGCGGACTTGCGATCACCAGCATGGCACCGTTACTTGGCACGGCTTGGGCAATCGTTAAATCCGGGTTGGCAAATTTAAAGCCTTTTAATTCGAGCTGTTTACCGAATTCACCGATATCGTGGTTTTTAACGCCTAATAAATTGCGCTCGCCATGGCCATCGAGGTACATCACGGCTTGCTGATTGGTGCGTGATAAGCGCACCAACAAGTTGGTCATATCCTGCTCGGCAATCGGCGGCGTAATGTGTTCAGTACGCTTCTGGTATTCAACAATGACTTCACCATCGCTTTTAATGCCCGCATCCTGCGCCAATTTTGGCTCTTCAGACGGGTTAATAAATGTGAGGGAAATATCTTTTTTCTCGCGCTGATAACGGGCAACAAAATCGATCATGCCTTTACGGAAATTATCACCGCTTGAGGCGTCGTCTTTGGTCGCGAACACGGTAATGTTAATGGGTGCTTTCATCTGCTTAAGCACGTTCACACTGCCTTGCGTGAGGATATTACGGTTAGCCTGTGTAATATCTTTAGCCACACGGTATTGGCTTGCCAGATAACCCAGCAAAACCACTAGTAATAAAAACAGCACTACAAAGAAACTGTTTTGAACCAGGAGTTGGAAACGTAATTTACGATTGATTTTCATTTTACTAATTCCAATTAACCGCGCAGGCGGTCAGCATCTAAGCGACGTACTGTCAGGGTTAAAAATGTCACGATAAAGAGGGCAAAATAGGCAATGTCGCCGCTATCAATCAAGCCGCCAGAAAACGACTGAAAGTGGCGCATCAATGAGAGGCTGGCCATAGTATTGCTTGGGTCGCCAGCAAAGAAACGATCCAAGATCATTAAGGCAAATAACGCGACAAAAGTGAGGATACCCGCCACAACTGGCTGCTGCGTGAGGCTAGAGAAATAAAGGCCCATTGCAGAAAAGCTTGCCACCAATAGCCATAAACCAATCGAATTGGCGATAATGTAGCCGAAATCGATATCGGCCCAGATGTTAAGCGTAGACAACATCAAGGCAATGTAAACAATCAGGATCGTCAGGAAGCCTACCAAGCCCAAGAATTTACCCACGACGATTTCTGTGAGAGAAATCGGTGCGCTAATCAGAAATGGCATAGTTTGGCTACGGCGTTCTTCACTCACCAAACGCATGGAAAGCAAAGGCACGGCGAACAACATAATAAAGGAAGCCAAGCCATATACCGTTTGGCCGACAAATTGAGTCACGCCGGTACGTTCTGCTGGCCGCATTGCGCCGGACATCACCGCGAAATAATCGTTAATGCCATTCAGGTAATGGGTACCAAACGCGAACATCAGCAATGACAGAATCACCCAGCCCATAGGCGAGGCAAATACACTTTTAAGTTCTTTTCTTGCAACATTGATAATCATGATTTGACCTTGATTGAATGATGGCGGTTATTGACCAGTAGGCTGATGCGGGATTGATTGATCCTGATAAGTCAGCTGCACGAATACATCTTCCAAACTCGTCTGGTCCGGCGCGATCTGGTACAAACCCCACTGGTTAGCAACCGCGGCTTGCACAATAGATTCAGCAGGATCAGCATCATCCGCAAAGCGGACACGCACTAAGCCGCTCGGCAACACCTCAGCTTCAGTCACACCAGCCACTTTCAATAACGCATCCGCTTGAGGTGGATTACGCAGGCCGATCAATAGCTTATTGCCGATACGCTGGCGCTTAAGCACGTCGATAGAGCCGTTAAAGACCAGCTTGCCTTTGTCGATAATTTGCACACGATCACAGACCATTTCGACTTCCGGCAGAATGTGGGTAGAAATAATCACGCTGTGTTCTTGGCCCAATTCGCGGATCAAGGCGCGGATATCGCGAATCTGGATCGGGTCTAGGCCTACTGTCGGTTCATCCAGAATAATGACCATCGGGTTGTGAATAATCGCTTGTGCGATACCCACGCGTTGTTGATAGCCATTGGAAAGATTCTCAATCAAGCGCTTGCTCATATGGCCTAAACCGCAACGCTCTTTTGCCACTTCAATGGCTTTTTTGATATTTTTCGGGCTCACACGGTGCAAGCGTGCAGCAACGTCTAGATACTCATCAACCGTCAACTCTTTATATAAAGGTCGCATTTCCGGCAGGTAGCCAATTAATGCTTTCGCTTCTTTCGGGTTATCGATCATATCGATACCGCAAATTTTGACACTGCCGTTACTAGGCGCCAAGTTACCGGTCAACATTTTCATGGTGGTGGATTTGCCAGCGCCATTAGGCCCTAAAAATCCTAACACTTCACCCTTACTCAGATTGAAACTGACATTACTGACGGCCTCACGTCCACCATATAGGCGCGTGAGTTCGGTTGCCTCTACTGTAAAATTATCCATGGCCACTATCATCTCAATTATTAATGCCGCCGACGCTAGTCGGCAATATTCAGCCAGCCAAACGCGCCCTTTTCCAACTAGGCAATCGTTCTCTGTATGCTACGGATTTATTTAAAACATGTTGCGAACTGACGGATGGAAAGTTCTGTTGACATGCGCTATAGTCAATACATAATTATGTAGGAACTTGCGACACCTGTCACGGACTAAGAAAGACCAGCACTTTATTTACGATTTACGCCAGTCAACGTTACTACCAACCACTTTTATATATAAGACCTGAATCAACCTATGGGCTCACCACACAATACTTCTGCAACTTACCAACCAAAACGTATGACGCAAGCCATCGTATATGCATGCCTACTGACTGGGGTATTCACTTTACCTGGTTGTGCCAGCCCATCCAGAACGAAAATCGAATCGACTGTAGCGCGTAACGGCCCTACAAAGATAGACAGCAGTGAACTCAGTGCAGAATTTGTCTATAAATATTTAATCGCAGAAGTCGCAGGCCAACGTGGCGACTTTGCAACCTCAGGCTCAATTTTTTACGACCTTGCAAAAGAAACCGGCGATGCGAGATTAGCTGAACGTGCAGCGCGCACAGCCGCCTTCGGCAATGTAGGCAATCTCACAATGCCTGCAGTTAAACTATGGGCCGTATTGGATCCAAGCTCCACTGAAGCGCAGCAAGCCATGACGGAGATGTTGATTTCGTCTGGTCAGTTTGACGAAGCAGAACCCTATCTAGCCAAATTACTAAGCAAACCAGAAACACGCGCCAGCGGCTTTTTATATTTAAATGCACTCCTGGGTAAAAGCCCTGACAAAGCCAAAGTATTAAGCGTGATCCAATCATTGGCTAAGCCTTATCCTAATGTACCTGAAGCCCATTTTGCCGTAGCGCAAGCTGCCTGGGCAGCGACCCAAGACTTGGTGGCCTTGGCTGCATTAGATCGTGCCGAAGCACTGAAACCCGGCTGGAATATTGCCGCATTATTAAAAGGTCAGGTCTTGTTCAACCAATCGCCACAGGCTGCGATTGAACATTATGAAACGTATTTGGAGGCGCATCCTACTTCCAATGAAATCCGCATTAATCTGGCCAAATTATTGGTGAGCCAGAAACAGTTTGAAGAGGCAAAAGAGCAGTTCCCTATCATTCTGCAAGAAGCTGAAACCAGCCAAGCCAAGAATCTGGCTGAAATTACGACGGTGGTAGGTTTGCTGGCTTATCAAGCTGGTGATTATCAGGCAGCTGAAGGCTATTTCCAACAGGCATTGAAAGCCGGGTTTAAAGATGTCGATCAAATTTATATCTACTTGGCACAAACCGCAGAAAAACAAGACCATAACCAGGTAGCCACGGATTGGTATAACAAAGTTTTACCAGGGCCGCGTTATCTGGAAGCACAAATTAATTTGGCGAACTTGATCGCCCGCACCCAAAATGTGGATAAAGCCATCGAGAAGCTGGATGCCATTGATGACTTAACGACTGAACAGCAGATCATTGTGATTCAGACTGAGGCAGCTCTACTATCCAGGGCCAAGCGTAACCAGGAGTCTTTTAACCTGCTCGAAAAAGCCGTTAAGAATTTGCCCAATACGCCGGAGCTGGTGTACGACTACGCGCTTGCTGCAGAGCGCATTAAAAAGCTGGACCTGATGGAAACCGAGTTACGCAAGGCGATTGCTGCTAAACCGGATTTTGCAGCCGCTTACAATGCACTAGGCTACTCTTATGCAGACCGCAATATCAAGCTGGATGAGGCGCAACAATTGATCGAAAAAGCCTTGTCGCTATCACCCAACGACCACTATATGTTGGATAGCCTGGGTTGGGTACATTACCGCAAAGGCAATTTGGACAAGGCGATCACCTATTTGCAAAAAGCTTATAACATGAACCCGGATCCTGAAATTGCGGCGCATTTAGGCGAAGTGTTATGGCAAAAAGGCCAACATGAAGAAGCTAAAAAAATCTGGCGTGATGCATTAATTGCCGACCCGGATAATGAAGTGCTGATTATGGCTGCCAATAAATTCAAATCTTGATTTGTTGATCCTTAAGCTTTGAATTTTTCCTGTCCTCAACTATTTTGCTCGCAGTATCTGCGAGCATTATTTTTAGCGGCTTTAGTGGCTGTTATCGCAGGCTGCGCGAGTAGCCCTATTTCAAAACCTATTGAAACCCCAGCTTCCAAAAGCCTTCAACAGCAGCATTTAAATAGCATTGCAGCAATTAAAGCGTTTTCCCTAAAAGGGCGCATTGGTGTGCAAACCGAAGGCAAGGGCTTTTCGGGCAGCATGCAATGGCAACACGAAACTGCCGAGGACAATATTGCATTGTATTCACCACTGGGCGGACAAGTGGCTAGCATTAAAAAAGATGCTAACGCTGTCACATTGACAGAGGGCAATGGCAACTCCATTAGCGCCCAAGATGCAGAAACACTCACCGAAATGACCTTAGGCTGGAAGCTACCGCTTACTGGCCTTGCTGATTGGTCGTTAGGCCGTCCGACTGCCCAGCCCATTGATAAAATTAACTGGGATGAAATGGGCCGAATCACGCATTTAGTGCAAGAAGGCTGGGATATAGAATATTCCGATTATTTAGCCCATGAAGGCAAACAACTGCCTAACAAGATTTACTTGCGCAGTCCCAAAGTGAATATCAAGCTCATCGTAGAAAATCGTTTTAGCACCCCATAGTTTTAACCACCATATCGTTTTAACACACCATCGTTTAGCACTTCTTAGCCTCAATAAATTACAATACCGGCATGTCACAACCCGATTACCTCAAGCAGGGCTTTCATGCCTTCGCTGCGCCTGCCAAAATCAACCTGTTCCTGCATATCGTCGGTCAGCGGGCTGACGGATACCATTTATTACAAACCGTGTTTCGCCTGCTCGATTTTTGCGACACCATTTATTTAAAACCTGTTCCACAATCCAGCATTACACGTGCTCACAACGTTGCCAGTGTTCCAGAAGCCCAGGACTTATGCATCCGTGCAGCGAAGCTGCTTCAGCAATACACTGGTTATAGGCATGGCGTTGAGATTGCAGTGGAAAAGCGCATTCCCATGGGGGGCGGATTAGGCGGCGGCAGCTCGGATGCGGCAACCGTTCTACTGGCATTGAATAAATTGTGGCAACTTAATTTACCGCGCCAAACATTAATGGATTTAGGATTGCAATTAGGGGCCGATGTGCCATTTTTCCTTTATGGCACAAATGCTTGGGCAGAAGGCGTTGGTGAGAAGTTACAGGCCATCGCCCTGAAACCTGCCTATTATGTGGTACTCAATCCAAACGTACATGTCTCAACCGCGCAAATATTTGCCAATAAGCAATTGACAAAGAATGCGATTCCTAAGACAATGTCGGGCTTTTCAGGGATGGCAAATTCAGCTTCAGGAAATATCAAAGCTGACTACATTAACCACCTGGAAAACATCGTTTGTCAGGATTATCCAGCAGTTTCAGCGTGTCTTACATGGCTTAAACAATTTGGTGATGCGAGAATGAGCGGATCAGGTGCTTCGGTATTTTTAGAAGTGGCTGACGAGCAAACGGCAATTGATATTTGCAGCAAAAAACCGAGCGAAGTAAGCGGTTTTGTAGCAAGAGGGTTAGATCAGCACCCTGTTCAATTAACACTTGAATAAACTGACTCAATTATTGGGGAGTCGCCAAGCTGGTTAAGGCACCGGATTTTGATTCCGGCATGCGAAGGTTCGAATCCTTCCTCCCCAGCCAAATTCTTTGCATGCAGGTCAATTCACCTGCATGAGGTAAATACAAGCGTGTAGATTTTTGATTTACGCGCTTTTATTTTTTAGTGGTTTTAGTTTGACGCTGGTACTGCCAGCACGATAGGAAATCAGATGGTGTCTAGCAGCAGCAACATGATGGTTTTTACTGGCAACGCCAACCCTGTGCTAGCGCAAGAAGTTGCTACACATCTGGGGATTGAGCTTGGTCGTGCAGACGTAGGTAGATTCAGCGATGGCGAGATTATGGTTGAATTGCTGGAAAACGTACGCGGTCGCGACGTATTCGTATTGCAATCCACTAGCCACCCGACCAACGACAGCCTGATGGAAGTCATGGTCATGGTTGATGCGCTGCGTCGCTCTTCAGCCGCCCGTATTACCGCTGCGATCCCCTACTTTGGTTATTCACGTCAAGATCGCCGTCCACGTTCAGCGCGTGTAGCGATTACTGCCAAAGTAGTAGCAAATATGTTAACTGGCGTAGGTGTTAATCGCCTGCTGACCATGGATTTACACTCTGACCAGATTCAAGGTTTCTTTGATATTCCGGTTGATAATATTTATGCAACACCGATTCTGCTGGCTGATTTATGGCGCCAGAATCATGAAAATTTAGTCGTGGTTTCACCGGATGTAGGCGGCGTAGTCCGCGCACGTGCTTGTGCAAAACAGTTGAATTCAGATTTGGCGATTATCGATAAACGCCGTCCAAAAGCCAACGTAGCCAAAGTAATGAACATCATTGGTGATGTGGCTGGCCGTACTTGCGTGATCATGGATGACATGGTCGATACCGCAAATACATTGTGTGAAGCCGCTGCCGCGTTGAAAAAGCATGGCGCAGTTAAAGTGCTGGCGTATGCCACGCACCCGGTATTATCCGGTGGGGCCGCAGAGCGCATTATGAATTCTGAACTGGATGAGTTAGTAGTGACTAACACCATTTCACTTGGTGCAGATTCAATCGCTTGCAGCAAAATCCGCCAATTGAGCGCCGCAGAATTACTCGCTGAAACGATTCGTCGTATCAGCTGTGAAGATTCAGTATCTTCACTGTTTATGGATTAATAGATAAAAATTAGATTTTTAAGTTTTCATCCTACAAGCTGGTCGCGGTTTGTAGATTTTAGTGTAGTAAGGCCCTCGAAAGCCTGTAGTAATAAGTAGTAAAACTAGGAGCAGTAAAATGACTATCGAAATTAATGCAGTAAAACGTGACGACAGAGGTACGGGTGCGAGCCGCCGTTCACGTCGTGCTGGCAACGTGCCAGGTGTAGTGTACGGTGGTGGTAAAGAAGCCGTATCAGTTGAGTTCTCGCACAAGGAATTGTTTCTTGAGTTCCGTCATGAAGCATTCCATGCTTCTATCTTAAGCTTGAACCTGGATGGCAAAAAAGAAAACGTATTGTTACGTGACTACCAAATGCACCCAGTACGCAACACTATTCAACACGTTGATTTCCAACGCGTTAGCGCAACGGAAAAAATCCACGTTAAAGTGCCATTCCACTTCATCAATGCTGACATCGCTCCAGGCGTTAAATTAGGCGGCGGTATCGTGGCGCACATCATGACCGAAGCTGATGTAAGCTGCTTGGCAAAAGATTTGCCAGAGTTCATTGAAGTTGATTTGGCAACATTAGAAATGGGTGACGCTGTGCACTTGTCACAACTTAAATTGCCAAAAGGCGTTGAGTTCGTTCAATTAGCCCATGACAATGACGCAACCGTTGCCTCTATTGCTAAAACACGCGGCAGCTTAGCTGACGACGCAGCAGATGCTGCCGTTGCAGCGGATGCAGCAGAAGCATCAGCTACACCAGCAGTTTAAGTTTTTGCATGAAAAACAACGCGCGCTTTTAATCGAAGTGCGCGTTTTTTATTTAATGGAATAGTCGACTAAAATAGCACCCATGAGCGGCATCAAACTATTAGTAGGGTTAGGCAATCCGGGCGATAAATATGTAGCCACGCGCCACAACGCCGGCTTTTGGTGGGTCGATCAACTCGCCAACAGCACCAATAGCAAGCTCGCACTAGATACCAAGTTTTTTGGCCAAGCTGGTAAGTTAAGCCCGCATGCCGATACCTGGTTGCTCAAGCCAACCACGTTTATGAATGCCAGTGGCAAAGCTGTTGCGGCACTTGCTAATTATTACAAACTCACGCCTGAACAGATTTTAGTGATTCATGATGAGCTGGATTTACCGCCAGAAACCGTGAAGCTTAAAAAAGGCGGCGGTCATGGCGGACATAACGGATTAAAAGATATTACCGCCGTATTAGGCACGCCGGATTTCTGGCGCTTGCGCTTAGGAATTGGCCACCCAGGTGACCGTAACGAAGTGGTTAATTTTGTGCTCAAAGCCCCATTAAAAGATGAACTGACTGCCATTAATCAATGCATAGATAAAAGTATCGAAGTAGTGCCACAGTTACTCAAAGGTGACTTTGAAAACGCAATGTTAAAATTGCACACCAAATAATATTTAGCCTCAATTTTCCACCTGGTATTTTAGTTAAGTACAAAGCGGCAAGGATTGAGATGCAAGTAAGGAAAAGTCGATTCCAACTAGATTTCACGCAAGGTCAAGGCGTTGAGGTTAGCGAAGATGAGACAGTACATTAGTACGGCGAAATCGCCAGAATGTAATTAAGAAAACTCAATTTTCCACCTGTATTTTCGTTTAATACAAGGCGGCAAGGATTGAGATGCTGAAGACAGTACATTAAGTACGGCGAAGCAGCGAAGACGCTGCCAACGCAGTAATCAACGAAAAGATAGACTGGAAAATTTATGAAGTGTGGAATCGTGGGCTTACCCAACGTCGGCAAATCGACTTTATTCAATGCCATTACCAAGGCAGGCATCGCAGCAGAGAACTACCCTTTCTGCACTATCGAGCCTAACGTTGGCATTGTAGAAGTGCCTGACCCACGCTTGCAGCCGCTTATCGATATCGTAAAGCCACAGAAGGTACAACCGGCAATCGTTGAGTTTGTAGATATTGCAGGCTTGGTAGCTGGCGCTTCTAAAGGCGAAGGCTTGGGCAACAAGTTCCTCGCTAACATTCGCGAAACCGATGCTATTGCCCACGTGGTGCGCTGCTTTGAAGATGCTAACGTTATCCACGTTGCGAACAAAATCGACCCCCTATCCGATATTGAAGTGATCAATACCGAGCTAGCCCTGGCGGACATGGAAACAGTTGAAAAAACCATGCAGCGCGAAGGCAAAAAAGCCAAAAGCGGCGATAAAGACGCCATCGCATTAATGGCCGTATTAGAAAAAGTATTGCCGTGCCTGGATCAAGCCAAAGCGGTACGTACCTTAGGCTTGGATGATGATGAATTGCAATTACTCAAACCCTTATGCCTGATCACCGTCAAACCGGTGATGTACTTAGCCAATGTGGACGAAGCCGGTTTTGAAAACAACCCGCTATTAGACAAAGTGGTAGCGCTAGGCAAAGCAGAAAACGCGCCTGTAGTATGCATCTGCGCAAAAATCGAAGGTGAAATTTCTGAGCTGGAAGATGAAGACAAACTCCTATTCCTAAGCGAACTCGGCCAAGATGAACCAGGCTTAAACCGCGTAATCCGCGCCGCTTATGATTTGCTAGGTCTGCAAACCTACTTCACCGCTGGCGTGCAAGAAGTGCGCGCCTGGACTGTGAAAAAAGGCGCAACTGCCCCACAAGCCGCTGGCGTGATCCATACCGACTTTGAACGCGGCTTCATCCGCGCAGAAGTGATTCAATATGATGAATACGTGAAAAACAAAGGCGAACAAGGCTCGAAAGAAGCCGGCAAAATGCGTTTGGAAGGTAAAGAATACATCGTGCAAGACGGCGATGTAATGCACTTTAGATTTAATGTCTAAAACACAAAGTAATTTTGACAATTTAGTGTCAAAACACTAGAATTGCGCCTCGCTAGAATTAATAGCAAAAGTTTCAGGTTTGTATGGTGATGTAGCTCAGCTGGTTAGAGCACAGGATTCATAATCCTGGGGTCGAGGGTTCAAGTCCCTCTTTCACCACCACTTAAAAGGCCACATCTTCGGATGTGGCCTTTTTCTTTCTAGGTGAGCGTTTTGTTGTAATGGAAAAGTGGCTATACTCACGCTCATGCCGCTTTCATGGAACGAAATAAAAACCCGCGCAAACACATTTTCAAAGGAGTGGGAAACCGAATCTCGTGAAGATGCAGAAGCCAAATCATTTTGGGATGCGTTTTTTAATGTGTTTGGCATCACACGCCGCCGCATTGCCAGCTTTGAAGAACCCGTAAAAAAGTCAGACGATAAAGGCGGTTTTATCGATTTGCTTTGGCGTGGCCAGTTACTTGTAGAACATAAGTCGCGCGGTAAAAACTTAGACAAAGCTTTCACCCAAGCCAAAGATTACTTTCCAGGTATACAAGAACGCGACTTACCTAAATATATTCTCGTTTCTGATTTCTCAAAGTTTCGCCTTTACAATCTGGAAACTAACGAACAAGTCGAATTTCCGCTAAAAGAGTTATACCAAAACGTTAAGCTTTTTGGTTTTATTGCCGGCTATCAAACCAAAAGTTATAAAGCCTCAAGATCCTATTAACATCAAAGCAGCAGAGCGCATGGGCAAACTGCACGATGCGCTTAAAGCAGTAGGCTATCAAGGCCACGCGTTGGAGGTCTATTTAGTCCGCTTATTGTTTTGTTTATTTGGTGAAGACACAACTATCTTTGAAAAGCGTTTGTTTCAAGACTATATTGAAACCAAAACCAACGCAGATGGAAGTGATTTAGCGCACCATCTAAGTACTTTGTTTTATGTACTTAATACTGCACCTGATAAACGTCTCAAAAATCTAGATGAAAGCTTGGCAGCTTTCCCTTATGTAAACGGTAAGTTGTTTGAAGAATCGCTACCACCTGCGCAATTTGATGCAAAAATGCGCGACGCTTTGCTGGATTTATGTGCTTTAGATTGGAGCATCATTTCACCTGCCATTTTCGGCAGCTTGTTTCAAAGCATTATGAATGCAGAGGCTAGGCGTAATTTAGGTGCTCATTACACCAGTGAAGAAAATATTCTTAAGCTTATCAAGCCCTTATTTTTAGATGCGCTTTGGGTGGAATTCAACAAGATTAAAGGCAATAAAAATCGTTTAGTAGAATTTCACAAAAAACTGCGCACCCTCACCTTTTTTGACCCTGCCTGTGGTTGCGGTAATTTTTTAGTCATCACCTATCGAGAACTACGTTTATTAGAGCTGGAAGTGCTGCGGGCTAGCCGCAACAGTGGCCAACAGGTGCTTGATGTAGAAACGCTGATTAATGTTGATGTTGACCAATTTCATGGTATAGAGATTGAAGAGTTTCCTGCACAAATCGCACAAGTGGCGCTTTGGCTCACAGATCATCAAATGAACATGAAAGTATCAGAAGAGTTTGGTAGCTATTTTGCACGTATTCCATTAAAAGCAACGCCCCATATTGTTTGTGCAAATGCTTTGCAAGTTGAATGGGGAGAATTTTGTCACAACGTCTCTTTTATCTTAGGTAACCCCCCATTTTTGGGAAAAAGTAATCAATCTGCCGCACAAAAAAGTGATATGCAACTGGTTTGTGGGCATATCAAGAATGCTGGTTTGTTAGACTTTGTTTCAGCGTGGTATGTTAAGGCAACCTGTTACATTGCTGGCGACTATAAAGGAAATGTAATAGTTCCTTCACCAGAAGAACAGTCCAGATGGAGAGGTTTTCCCGTTGATGATGAATATAAAGAAATGTACAAGCGATATACAGGGCCTGGTAAAAAAAAGGATACTAAGTGTGCTTTCGTTTCTACTAATAGCATTACTCAAGGTGAACAAGTCGGTGTTTTGTGGGGTTGGATGCTTTCGCGAGAAGTTAAAATTCAATTCGCTCACCGTACATTCAATTGGACTAATGAAGCACGAGGCAAGGCCGCAGTACATTGCGTAATCATTGGTTTTGGTATGCATGATGTAACTGATAAAACGATTTATGAATATGCCGATATTAAAAGTGAACCACATGCAATTAGAGCTAACAATATTAATCCGTATTTAGTAGATGCACCTGATTTAATTATTGAGAAATCGCGCCGCCCAATTTGCGCTGTACCGGAAATGACATATGGCAGCAAACCTGTTGATGGGGGAAACTTATTATTCACTGCTGAAGAAATGACAGAGTTTATTAAAATTGAACCACAAGCTAAAGAATACATTAGACCATTTATAGGTTCTGAGGAATTGATTAATGGTAATGGGCGGTATTGTTTGTGGCTAAAAGACGTAAGCCCCCAACATTTACGTCAAATGCCACTAGTCATGGCGCGAATCGAGGCCGTTCGTAAAATGAGGCTTGCAAGTGCGAAAATACCAACGCAGGATCAAGCAACAACGCCAACTTTATTTGGTGAAATCAGACAGCCAAAAACAGATTATTTGGCTGTACCTGAAGTTTCATCAGAGAGGCGCAAGTTTGTTCCAATGGCATATTTAACTTCAGATATTGTAGCAAGTAACAGACTTTACACCATTCAAAAAGTTACTGTATATCACTTCGGTGTGATTTGCTCATCTATGCACATGGCTTGGATGCGTATTTTATGCGGTCGGTTAAAAAGCGATTTTACATATTCTGCAAGTTTAGTTTACAACAACTTCCCATGGCCAGAAGTTAACACCTTACAAACCCAAAAAATAGAAGCAGCAGGTCTTGCCGTGTTAGATGCGCGCGCTGTGCATACCAATGCTTCGCTGGCGGATTTGTACGATCCGCTCACAATGCCAGCCAATTTATTAGAAGCGCATCAAGCATTAGATAAGCTGTAGATATAGCCTATAGCTACAAAGGTGCTAAGACTGATGCTGCGCGCGTGGCGTTTTTATTTGAGCGTTACCAACAACTCACCAGCTTGTTGCCAAGCTTAACAAAAGCTAAAAAAATATCAAAAAAGAATAAGTAATTTTAAATAATATGCCTTATTGACCAATACCCATGCGGCTTTCCGAGCATGTATGCTTATACTTTTACTGCGTTAAAACCAAATAATCAGCAAGAACAATGTCATGTAGACCGTATGGATATTGCTAGTAGAGCATACTTATCACATCCAAATGACTAAGCTACCAACAACTCCGCAGGTTTTACTTTCGCATTAAATTTGCTTCTTGCTTGCCATAACTCATAAGTGGCTTGTTCTGTTAACCACAGATCAGCACGGCCGCCATTCTCTACCCCTAACCATTGCTCAATTCTCAATGCCATCTCTGATGAAATTGCTGCACGGCCGTTTAATACTTTTGATAATGATGGGCGCGCAACGCCGAGCTGGTCGGCAGCCTCTGTAATACGGAGGCCCAATGCAGGAAGCACGTCGTGCTCTTAGCGTTTCGCCTGGGTGGGATGGTTTATGTAATTTGCTCATTAAATCTCCTTTCAATGATAGTCTTGATAATCAACCAAGATTGCATCCCTTTGTTGAAGTAAAGGTTATAGAAATTTAGTAATTTAGATTTTTTCTGCCTTATGAAAACCCTGTCTAAAACTGTTTAGTAAGGCTTCAGCAGCATCCACAGGATTTTCCTTGCCCATTAATGATTGGGCCATTTGTAACACAAGGCCTTCTTTTTTGTTTTCTAATAATGCCGTAATTGCTTTAACTGTACTTTCATTTGCAATAGCCGCCACATCATAACCAAGTAGCCAAGCCCCCATTTGTTCAGGGTTGTAATCCACAGACTCCATAACCTCTTGTGTTAGCTCCTCATAAATTCTGTCTGTGTTACCTGCTTCATGGTATGAGCTCAGCAATGTTAAGAGATCAAGTGCATCTTTGTTTTTGGTAGTTGTTCCACGCTCTGACCAAGCAAATATTTTTAATATAGTTAGCCCTGCAAGAGAGACAACTTTAATCATCAATTCAGAATTAAGTTCTACCAAGAGAGCAGACTCAAGCGCCTCATGATAGCCGCTGACGCTCATCACCACATCCATCTCTGGGGGCCATGCAATCATGTTTTTATCATCTTGCACAGCACCAAAAGGAATGATGTCTACGATATATTCATGTTCAATTAAACTGGATTTATACAGTAACCTTTGCTTCTCTTTAGGCAGTTCCCTAAATTGGCCAGTTGAGATCAAGCAGTGCTTAATCTGGTTAAACTGATCCCAACTTTCAACAGCAAATGCAAAATCAATATCGCCTGTTGCACGACCAGGGTTTAAACCATGTATATTTTCTAGCAATATCACTTTTGCTTGAGCGCCAACCAGCAATAACTCTAGCCCTAGCGCTTTACTCACTTTTTCAATTTCATTTGCAACCTCAACGGTTAGCACGTCTACTTGCTTGATGGGCTTAATAATTTGCATGTTGAATTAACCTGTCATAAATCATTTTCGCCGTCTCTAAGTTTCGCGGATCATTGCTTGCAATCAAATCTGCGTAGACCAGTAAAGTTGGTACAGTCTCTGGTAAAAAGTCAGCCTCATCAAAACTCCAAAACGTTTCTAATACCTCGATATCACCATTGGGGTCTGGCACAAGACGATTCTCTACAATCAACTTATTTATATTTTTTTTCAATTCCTTGCCATGCACGTACAAAGTGTAAAACTTTGGCTTCAGATAATTGGTAAGTTTATCTGCCGCAACCTCACCACCCCACTGCGCGTGGTATTTCTTAACATCCAGATTTTTCCACCAATACTGATTGTTTGCTTTAAACCGCTTAGGATTTAATTTGGGGCGTAATTTAATTGGGTAGTTTGTCACCCACTCTTGGATTAGTTTTTCATGCTGGATCAATACACGATTGTTTTTCTTTCCATCCCCTAGCGTGAGCGCTCTTGCAGCTAAATCATTAAATCCCCAGCCAACTGCACCCAATGCAATGCCTGCCACTTTGGCTATTTCACGATAAGGTGCATTCAACATCTCAGGATTGCATAGCAATGTAAACACCATACGTAGGTTTGTAGGCGTAAGTGTCTTAGTACCTTTTAAATGGTTGTGTTGATTATGCTGATTTGCCTTTTGTCCTTTTATTAGAATGAAAAAAGCAGGTTCGTTGATATAGGCGTTGCCTGCTAAATCAATAAAGTTTAAACCTAGCTCTTTGCAGTTATTTGCAGCAGCATCTGTCAGTTTAGGTGCGATAAGTAATGGTGCTAGATTAAAAGCTTCTAGCTGATATTTAACCTGGGCAATAGTTGTAAAACGGTCAACATGTTTAACGTCAACAACAAAATCATAGTTTTTTTTGTTGATTTCAACTTGAATAATTGCATCAGCTTGTATATTTAATGCCTCGTACTTAGTCACTTTAATTTGCAACCCAGTAGCCTGCCTCAGCGCATCTATAGCCTGATCGAGCATGTCTTTATCTTTAATGTTATACAAGTCCATTGTTCACTTTATTTTATTGTTCACGTAACGTGAACATTACATTAAATTGAACGTAAACGTCAATACTTTTGTTCAATTATAGCAATTGTTCACGTTACGTGAACTATGGAAATTAATGAACAAAAGTAATGTGCAGGATAAAATTAATAGAGCTTGTAGTATGGGTATACCTTCTTAATTTACATGTGATGACGTTCATTATCCGGTCAATTCTCGCAACTTTGCTAGCTCCTCTAACAATGGTTTAACCATACTTTCCACTTCCACTTGGGTATATCTCGGCGTAATGTGTTGCGGGCAATTCCATTCAATGGCTTCTATATGAATGATGATGCCCCGCTCAACATGTGCTCTGTAGCTTGGAATTTCCAGTTTTGCAATCATTTCAGGCTCATCCTCCTCATGCACGATGCGCACCGTGCCCCATAATTTAAGGCGGCGCCGGTTTGGGTAATCCATAAGGATGAGGGATATTCTGTCATTCGCATTTAAGTTACCTACACTTAAATACTGCCTATTGCCCCTGAAGTCAGCATAGCCTATTGTGCGTGAATCTAGCACCCGCAAGAACCCAGCCGGGCCACCGCGATGCTGAACATAGGGCCAGTTATTTTCTGAAACGGTTGCTTGATAAAAGCTGTCGCGAGATTCAATAAACTCTTTTTCGTAATCATTCAATTCGTTTCGCGGATCGTCTGACAGCTCGAAGCTTTGATTCCGCTCGCGGCTGCCGTACCGGCTTTGAGCCGCTTTGACGCTTTTGGTAAAACTGATGGTTGCAAAGGCTTTAGGCATGGTAGAACTCCTTCCGATTCATCATTCAAATTTCAAAATTAAAACTTAATTCAAGCAGCGAGCTTTAATGCCACTTTGGGAAAGTCGATCTCGACACGGCTGGCCTTGCCAATCATATTGGTAATGATGTTAAGCCCCACATGAGTAATGATTTCCACAATATCGGCATCTGTATAACCAGCGTTTCTTGCTTCTATCAATTCAGCAGTCGTAATTTCACCCATATGTTCCACCAAGGATAGTGCTAGCTTTACCGCGACTGCGGCTTTAGCGTCTTGGCTATCGCCAGTCCTGTTTACTGCAATCTCTTCTTTACTTAAGCCTGCTTTACGGCCAAAAGTGGTGTGGGCTGATACGCAGTATTCACAGGAATTTTTCTGTGCCAATGCTAAAGCAATGCGTTCACGGGTTTGAGGATCCAAGCTGCCTTCATTGGCAATGCCATACAAGCCTAAAAATGCACGTAATGCGGCGGGTGAGTTTGCGAATATTTTAAGAAAGTTAGGCACGCCACCTAATTGCGATTGAATGGCATTGAGTAAATGTTTTTGTTCTGCATTTGCAGTTTCATTAGTAATGGTAGTAATGCGGCTCATGTTTATCTCCAATAATGTTTTGTGGCGATGAATTGATTAATTCATCGCATGCGTGCATTCTTACAATTAACTAATACAATTAGAATATCTATAAAATGCAATTTACTATTGCAGTTAAAGGAATAATGGATGGACAGATTAAATTTAATGACGATCTTTGTTGCAGTGGCGGATCAGGAAGGATTTGCTGGTGCTGCACGGCAACTACGCATTTCACCACCTGTGGTGACGCGTGCAATTGCTACGTTGGAAGAGCACTTAGGCGTAAAACTATTTAACCGCACCACGCGCTATGTACGGCTGACCGAACCAGGCCAGCGATATTACGAAGATTGCAAACATATAATTGCCGCTGCGAATGAGGCGGATGAAGCTGCTGCTGGAATTAATGCAGAGCCTAAAGGGCATTTGGTGGTGACAGCGCCAGTATTGTTTGGCCGTTTATACGTGATGCCGAGTATTACGGAATATCTTGAGCGTTACAAAGACATAGAAGTCACCGCATTGTTTCTAGACCGTATCGTCAACATGCTAGAGGAAGGTGTGGATGTGGCGATTCGTATAGGTGAGCTGCCAGATTCCAGCTACAAAGCATTGAGGGTAGGCCAGGTAAGGCGTGTGTTATGTGCATCGCCTGCTTACTTGGCTAAATACGGTATGCCTAATTCAATAGATGAACTCGATAAGCACCAACTCATTGCTTCAATGGCAATTAACCCCAATATTGATTGGCGGTTCGAGGAAAACAGTTCTAGTGTGAACATGCGAATCAAGCCACGCCTCAGAGTCACCAGCAATGATTCGGCAATTGAGGCTGCTGTATCGGGGCTAGGCATCACACAATTGCTTTCTTACCAAGTGGCACCACAATTAGCATCTGGTGCGCTAAAAATTATTCTCAGCGAATTTGAGCCAAAGCCATTGCCTATTAACGTGGTGCATCGTGAAGGCCGTTATGCTTCTGCGAAAATCCGCTCTTTTGTAGATTTGATTGCCTCGCAATTAAGAGAAAAATTCAGTGAGGTTTTTAGCAACGTAACTTAATCGGGCATTTAAGATTGATAATTATATTTAGCGTTTCCCTGAAATAAAGGTATATTGACCAATCACTTAGATAATTAATAAAACGTACAGTCAATGCCAGCCCTTAAAACTTATGTCGGTTTTATTTCACATGCTTGGAAATATCATGATGAATATATACGACTAGAGACTATGCTAAAAAGCGTGCCCAATTTTACCTTTCGCAATTGTTCTGTGCCACGTACGCATAGCATTCCTCCCCCACTTACCCCGGAAAAGCTGCACGATGCGCTTGATGAACAGATACGGGTATCTAACGTGGTACTGATTTTAAGTGGCATGTATGCTGCGCATAGCGATTGGGTCAATACTGAAATCGCCATCGCTGCGAGCTACCAGAAACCCATTATTGGCATTATTCCCTGGGGCCAAAAAATGACTCCAAAAGTTGTACAAGATTCCGCTAAAGAAATGGTGCACTGGCAAACGGAAAGCATTGTTGAAGCTATTAGAAAGCATGCTGCATGAGTAACCCGCCATTGTCTCAATTAGTAATCTCAGCAGAGCTCGCAATGAATAACAGCGATTTCGTAAGTGCTGCGCGGGATTTCCAAGCGGCGACACTTATAAAAGAAAATGACCCGTATTTAATTCAGCAATATGCGTTGGCCACTTACAAAAGCAAACAACCTACGCCGGTTGAGGCTTTGAAAAAAGCCCGTGAAATTATCCATCAATTACACCCGGAACATACTGACGATTGCGAAACTTTGGGGATTGCCGCGGCAATCCATAAAAAGCTTTGGCTGATTGAGTGGAATGCAAACGACATTAAACAAGCCGTCGAATATTACGGGCGAGGCTTTATTGAATGTAAAAATTATCACTGCGGCGAAAATTACGCATTGTGTTTGAATCTTCAGGCTTCTATCGAGACCAATATTGCCAGGCAATATGCCCTTAATGAGAGTGCAAAAAAAGTACGGGAGCAACTCGTCGTGATTTTGGATAAGATCGCGCAAGCGCCGGATTTTGAAGATAAACCAGATAAAAAATGGGTGCTTGCTACCATGGCAAACTGCTTATTTGCGCTCGGCAGGACTGAAGAAGGCCATTTTTATGAGGCTATCCTTTACCTGGAAAAAGAGGATGTGTTCAACCAGTGGCAAAGAGATACTTACGAGTTTGAGAAACTGCAATTGCTGAAATTGCTTAATACTAAATCTTCCACCAGCTATCGCTACCTGCAATAAATCCAAGGCCAAACTAATCAACATGCCGCCAGTCGTAAAACTATGCGTTTAATTCACTGGCCTGTCATTCTATTATTGTCTTGCTTCATCAATAGTTGTGGATTAGTCCAAACTATTTATAACAATGCGCCGGAAGTAATAAGCTGGTGGCTAGATGATTATTTCAATTTTACGCAAGCGCAAAAAAATGTTTTAAACCCCGCGTTGGTAGACCTGCATGATTGGCACCGCCAGCAACAGCTGCCCAAATATGTGTCGATACTGAAAGACTTACAGAACAATGTGAGCAAAGCGCAGATAAGCCCGGCTGAAGCTTGCGCGACAATTGATCAGATTAAGGCCAGCTATAGCCAACTGCAACTAGAGTTTATTCCCATCATTATCGAAATCGCACCGCTGTTAAGCGACAAGCAATTGCAATATTTCCGGACCAAGCTGGAAGAACGCACACAAAAATGGAAAGATGAATGGCTACAGGAATCTCCTGATGCGCAACTGGAAGCCAGGCTGGAAAAAACGGAAGATTTAGCTGAAAAAATGTACGGCAGTTTAGATGAATCTCAGCAGGATTTATTAAAGCAGAACCTTGCAGATAGTGGTATGCAGCCTTCACTTACTTATGCCGAGATACTCAGGCGTAACCAAGATGTATATCAAATACTTACTGCTATTCGCAACCCTTCTATAAGCCCTGCCGAGAAATCCCAGCTGGTAAAAGAAGGCTTTGCCAGATTACAAAAAAGCCCGAACCCCACTTATCAAACTTACGCTAATCAAATGGTGAGGCGTAGCTGTGAAGTGATCTCCAATTTACATGCCAGCACCTCCAGCAAACAGAAGCAGCATGCTCAGGAATATTTAGCCGCTTATATTGCGCAATTCTCAAGCTTGTCCAGCAGCACACCTCCTGCAAAAATTTAAAAGTATTTATGAATCAATTTAAGTCAAATCAATCCCATTTGATTAGGTAATTTATTATGAGGAGAGATTTATGAGTAAAGCCATTAGCTACGCAGCGCCATCCGCCAAGGAGCCATTATCATTTTTCCAGTTTGAGCGCCGCGAGGTTGGCCCGAAAGATGTGCAGATCGAGATTTTATTTTGTGGTGTGTGCCACTCCGATTTGCATACTGCGCGCAACGAATGGCAAAACTCTGTTTACCCGGTGATTCCCGGCCATGAAATTGTTGGCCGTGTGATGAGTGTTGGTGCGGAAGTGCAAGGATTTAAAGCGGGTGATTTAGCTGCCGTGGGCTGTTTGGTAGATTCATGCGGGAATTGCCCAGAGTGCAGTGATGGCTTAGAGCAGTATTGCGATCAAGGCGTGTATACCTACAACAGCCCGGATAAACATACCGGCAAAATGACTTATGGCGGCTATTCTAATCAGATCGTCGTGCAAGAGCATTTTGTACTGCATATTTCTGACAAGCTGGATTTAGCTGCAGTGGCGCCTTTGCTATGCGCCGGTATTACGACCTACTCTCCTTTGCGTCATTGGAAAGTTGGCCCGGGCAGTAAAGTAGGCATTGTCGGCCTGGGTGGGCTTGGCCATATGGGTGTAAAGCTTGCGCATGCCATGGGCGCGCATGTGGTGCTATTCACCACTTCGCCGGGTAAAGCTGCGGATGCCAAACGCTTGGGTGCAGATGAAGTGGTGATTTCCAAAAATGCGGATGAAATGGACAAGCATGTGAATAGCTTTGATTTCATTTTGAATACAGTGGCTGCGGCACATAACCTGGATCCATTTCTTGCGCTGCTAAAACGTGATGGCACCTTGTGTTTAAATGGCGTACCGGAACATGCACATCCATCACCTAACATTGCGCATTTGATATTCAAGCGCCGGCAGTTGGCTGGGTCTTTGATTGGCGGCATACCGGAAACACAGGAAATGCTGGATTTCTGTGCGGAACATAATATTACGTCTGACATTGAACTCATTGCGATTCAGGATGTGAATACGGCTTATGAGCGCATGATTAAAGGGGATGTGAAGTATCGCTTTGTGATTGATATGGCGACATTGAACGACCAGGCTTAATAGCTTTAAACAGTCTCCAAGCTTATTCACTGTATTGATATTGTTATGTACGGATATTAATTAATAGTCAGATAAGCACATAAGATTCTATTTACAAGGTAATAACCATGAATACTGTTTTTATCACCGGCACCAATCGCGGTATAGGACTGGAGTTTGTTAAACAATATGCAACTGATGGCTGGCGGGTGATCGCTTGCTGTCGCGAACCAGCATCTGCGTATGAATTACGTGCACTCGCCCAACAGCACCAGAATATTCAACTGCAGGCTTTGGATGTGGCCGACTTTACGCAGATTGATGCTTTAGCTTTGCAGTTTAAAGATGAAAAAATTGATGTGCTCATCAACAATGCCGGGGTTTACCCAGCAAGTAGTTTTGGCAATGTGGATTATGAAGATTGGGCATTTGCTTACAAGGTGAATAGCATGGCACCGCTAAAAATGGTACAGGCTTTTACCCCACATATTGCAAAAAGTGCGCTTAAAAAGATCGCAACCTTGAGTAGCAAAATGGGCAGCTTGGATGACAACACGAGTGGCGGTAGTTATAGCTATCGCACCAGCAAAGCCGCCGTCAATATGGTGATGAAAAGCCTGGCAATTGATTTAAAACCTTACGGCATTAGCGTAGTGACTTTGCATCCCGGCTGGGTACAAACAGATATGGGGGGTCCAAATGGATTAATTGACACCTTCACTAGCGTCACGGGTTTAAGAGAAGTGATTGCTAACTTATCGCTGAATAATTCTGGAAAATTTATCGCGTATGACGGTAAAGAAATTGCCTGGTAGATTGTAAGTAGAGAAGATAAAGTTCATCTTTGTGTATGAGCCAGGTAGCTTGTTAAGTGTCCATAACTCATATCACACATTAAAATTTAAAAGTGGGTTTGAAACCAGACACATTTAAATATTAATGAAGAAATACAAAACTAAAACACTTCAATATACTCAATAACATATGGGACTTTTGCATAAAGAATTACTTAAGTCACATCATCGTATTACTATGTTGATTACAATAATAGGCATTTTATGACCTTTTAAAATTTTCACTTAATAGCGATGCTGGCTGTTGTTAATTATGGACAACGCTCAGTGGAAGATAAATATTCAATACTTCAGAAAAAGCTTGGATTTAATATTGCTGCAAGACGAAAATCACTAGGCTGGACTCAGGAATTTCTAGCCCATCAGTTACAAGTAGATACGGAAACCATCTCGCGGATGGAGCGCGGGGTTACATGCCCTTCATTAAAAACGCTGGTGAAAATTTCTACTATGTTAGCAATTACGATTTCAGACTTACTGGATGAAACACCCCCTACACTGCCTTCTCACATTGAGGTGACTGCGAGATTACTTGAGCCTTTACACGAAAGAGACCGGGCTTTTATCATCGAATGGTTGCGCTCATTAAGCCATTACTTTACTAGTACGCGCAATAATTAATACGGATTGTCTTGGCTATTGGCTTTAAACGGCGTCCGTTCTTCCAATTCATTTGTATAAACTGCAATACCTTTAGCTTCTCGCGTGACAAACTCTTGAATTGCTTCAGCAAAATCCGGATGGGCAATTTTGTGGAATGAGCTAGTGGGCCTTGGTGTAAAACCACGCGCTAACTTATGCTCCCCTTGCGCGCCACCTTCAAAATACTGAATATTTTCTGCAATGCAAAATGTTTGGGCTTGATAATAGCAAAGCTCGAAATGCAAATTTGGTACATACCTAAGTGCGCCCCAATAGCGCCCATACAGCGTGGTTTGATCATAAAGGTTTAATGCGCTCGCAATAGGCTCATCCTCATAATAGGCCACTACCAGCAAGATATTATGCGGCATACGCTGACCTATTAACTTGAAAAACTCACGCGTTAAATAAGGTGTGGAATGATGTTCATGGTAAGTGTGGGTATAACAAGCGTAGAAAAAATCCCAGAGCGCTTCAGTAATATCCGGGCCTTTTATTGTTCTGCACTCTACGCCTGATTCCACTACCTTTTTACGTTCTTGACGAATTTTCTTGCGTTTATCATGGCTTAAGGTCATCAAGAAATCATCGAAACTGTTAAATGCGCAGTTTTCCCAGCGAAATTGCACCCCACGGCGTTGCATCCACCCTGCTTGCTTGAGCACTTCTGCTGAGGCAGCGTCCGGAAACAACACATGTGCGGAGGAAAGTTGGTGTTTCAACATGGTTTCGTTTAAGGCCTGCACCATGAGTTGTTGAATCTGCGGCGACTTGGCAATTAAACGCGTGCTGGTAATTGGGCTGAACGGGATGGCTGAAAGAAGCTTAGGATAATAAGCTATACCATTGCGCTGGTAAGCATCGGCCCAAGCCCAATCAAATACATATTCACCATAAGAATGGGTTTTCAAGTAAAGCGGCATTATGCCCACGAGTGCCTGCTGGTCATACACCACCATAGGATAAGGCTGCCAGCCCGTGCCTTTACCTACGGAACCAGATTCTTCCATCGCACTTAGAAAAGCGTGACTTAATAATGGCATGCCTTCTATCAGGGCATCCCATTGCTCAACGCTGATATCAGTAATGCTATCGCGAATTTCCAGGGTCAAGTTCATATTTAGATTCTTGCAGAAGATGCAAGCGCTTACTAGCTAAATATAAATCAAAACCTAAAAGTGAAACAGTTGGAGGGTAATTTTTGGTGCACAGATCGTGCGTGGGACATTAAACTTGAAAGAAATACTTAAAGTGCGCGTTTGCGAGGGGAGTTGTTAGCTTGTTTGTTTTTACGTTTGATTGCGGCAGCCATTTCTGCTTCTTGCTGTTTTTGCGCTTCTAAAACAGCCTCAGCGGCTTTTCTACGTTCTACAATCCGAGCTTGCGCTTCTTCCAATTCATCCAAAGTAATCATTTCGTCCTGATTGGTGTCAACTTGGCTAAAATGGCGGGCAATCTGCGGCAGGCTTTCAGTCGCTTCTTGGCGGTCTAAAGAACCGTCATTGTCATGGTCACTGGCGAGAAAACGTGCTTCAATGCTTTCCTGCATGGCACGGCGGCGTTCTTCGATTTGCTCATGGTCCGGATCTACCGATCTCGCATAGTCATCAAGCGCTTTGCGGAGTCGGACACGGTCTTCAGGACTAAAATTGAGATTTAAGGTTTGCTGCGTACCTTCGGGGTCAGAGGAATTGACACGACGACTTTGTTCATCAATGCTGGTCCAGTTGGTCCGGTCAGCTGCTGAAGCATATAAAGATATTCCCAAACCTACACAAACCGCGATACAGAGCGTGGCAGTAATTGAAATTGGATTTTGCGAAATTGAATTCAAAGGTTTAGCTCTATTAATCAATTATCTCAATTGGGACCCGTAATCATGAAGTAGGATTGTTAATCTAATGTTTCATTTGCAAATGAAATTGTAAGCAATTGTAACAACTTACCTCGTATTCCTACCCATAATGCATAAAATATGTGTTTATGACATCACAATGCGACAGAAATTTCTATGTGAGGTACTAAAATGCGTAAATTTTTCTTTAATTGGTCATATTTCAATATAATCGAATCATTAACTTTTAATACGCAAGCTTAAAATCATGGCCGAGCAAAACAAAAAAATCCTGGTTGTTGATGATGACGTCCGTTTACGTGAATTATTGCAACGTTATCTATCCGAGCAAGGCTTCAGCATCAGAGGCGCCGCAGATAGCAAAGAAATGGATGCCATACTCGCGAGTGAGACTATCGATTTACTGGTACTTGACCTCATGTTACCTGGCGAAGACGGTTTATCCATTTGCCGCAGAATCCGCGGTACCGGCGCCATGTTGCCTATCGTGATGTTAACTGCTCGTGGTGATGAAGTAGACCGTATTATCGGCCTGGAAATGGGTGCCGATGATTACTTACCAAAACCATTTAACCCGCGTGAGTTACTTGCCAGAATCAATGCTGTGCTACGTCGCCACGAACGTTTGCAACCCAGCGCTCCTGCGGCCCATAGCGACAATGTCACCATTGGCGATTTTGTATTCAACGCGTCTACCCGCTCTTTAACACGAGATGGCATGGCGATTACCATTACCAGCGGTGAGTTTGCACTGCTTAAAGTGTTCGTGGATCATCCGCGCCAACCTTTATCCCGTGACCGTCTCATGCAATTAGCACGCGGCCGTGAGTTAGATGTATTTGACCGCAGTATCGATGTGCAGGTCTCTCGCCTGCGTAAACTGGTGGAGCCAGATCCTGCGCATCCGCGATACTTGCAAACAATGTGGGGCTTTGGATATGTGTTCATCCCTGATGGTGAAGTCGACCAATAACTGGTCAATTCTGTATTTGATAATACAGATTCAGAATATTTGAAATAACACCCTTGCGTTTACTTCCTAAAACTCTGCTGGCAAGAATCATGCTGCTGATAGCACTGCTATTAGCCGTGGGCCAATTTGCCTCACTCAAAATTTTTGAATACTTTGAGCGTGAGCCACGCGCTGAAGCCACGGCGCTGCAAGCAGTGACCGTGGTTAATTACACACGCGCTTCACTGATTGCCTCGCAGGAAAATTTACGTATTGCCTTGCTATCGGAGTTGACGGGGAAAGAAGGCGTGCGTATTTATTACGCCGACTTCATGGAGGAAATTGAGCCTCTCCCCGAAGACCCTTTCATCAATATGGTGGCGGAGAAAATCCGCGAGCGCTTGGGTGTCGAAACCATTATTACTGTTAATCACTATGGTGTAGAAGGCCTATGGGTGAGCTTTAATATTGGCCAGGATGATTTTTGGGTAGTTATCCCGCGTATTCATGTTGAACGCGCTTTCCCTTGGCAGTGGCTAGGCTGGGGTGCTGTTGTACTGCTATTGTCATTAGGCGGCGGTTACTTGCTGGCGGCAAGAATTAATCGCCCGCTGAATTTGCTGGTAAATGCGGCTGACCGATTGCGGAATGGCGAGCGCCCCGAAAAATTGCCTGAAGACAGTGTGACTGAGTTACGCGAAGTGAGCAGTACATTTAACAAAATGGCGGATTCATTGGCACAGTTAGATGCCGAACGCACCTTGATCTTGGCCGGGGTCTCACATGATATCCGCACACCGCTCGCTCGATTGCGTTTGTCAGTAGAAATGTTGCCAGATGATAATTGCGGCAGCCTTAAAAGCGGCATGATCGAAGACATTGCCGATATGGATAATATCATCCACCAGTTTCTGGATTTTGTGCGAGGGGTCGAAGGTGAGCCAACGCAGATGGTTGACGTGAATACGCTGCTGCGCTCTTTACAGGAACGTCAGGCACGCGCCGGGCGTCAGCTCATTGTATCTTTTGCACCTACTTATTTCGTGGCGATTCGTCCATTGGCCATGCAGCGCTTGCTGGATAACCTGGTAGGCAATGCTTATGCTTATGGTCGCGGAGAAGTCAGCGTTAAGAGTGAAATCCAAGCTGGCCATATCGTGATCAGTGTGCTGGATAACGGGCCTGGCATTCCGGAGAGTCATGTAGAAAAATTGCTGCGCCCTTTCGAACGGCTGGATACAGCCAGGACCAATGCAGGGGGTAGTGGCTTGGGATTGGCGATTGCAGATCGGATAGCCAAATTACACAAAGGCAAGCTGGAGCTGATCAACCGCGCAGAAGGCGGGCTGGAAGCACGCCTGAGTTTACCGATCAAAAACTAGTAAGTTATTCGCTCGGTAACGACTAACAACCCTC
Source organism: Methylotenera sp. (assembly GCA_002928535.1). Classification (GTDB taxonomy): domain Bacteria; phylum Pseudomonadota; class Gammaproteobacteria; order Burkholderiales; family Methylophilaceae; genus Methylotenera. The sequence continues at coordinate 81,071 of PERG01000003.1, forward strand.
TAGCGACGAGCCTCTTGGGGCTCAAACCAGTTTAGTTTTTCGCGCAGTTGTACCACTTCCCCAATAATCGTCAGACATGGCGGCTTCATGCCTGCAGCTTCAACTTTATCGGCCAAATCAGCCAAGGTCGCCGTCACCACTCGCTGCCGTTGGGTCGTGCCTTGCTGAATGACTGCGGCAGGCATATCGGCTGAGACCCCTTCTGCAATTAATCGCTTGCAGATATCTGCCAAGCCCACCAAGCCCATATAGATCACCACCGTCTGGCGCGGACGCGCCATGGCTGCCCAATCCAGATCAATCGTGCCGTCTTTTAAATGTCCTGTGATAAACAAGCAAGCTTGTGCGTAATCGCGATGCGTAAGCGGAATACCTGCATAACTGGAAACGCCATTAGCCGCTGTGATACCAGGCACTACTTGAAATGGCACGCCATGCTGCATGAGAGTTTCGATCTCTTCACCACCCCGACCGAAAATAAATGGGTCGCCACCTTTTAAGCGCAATACACGCTTACCCTGCAATGCCAGCTTAGCCAGTAACTCGTTGATTTCCTCTTGTGGCAAGGTATGTTGATCACGCGATTTACCCACATATATAAGCTCCGCATCGCGTCTAACTAGCTCCATGACTTCCGGACTCACCAATTTGTCATACACACAGACATCACATTGCTGCATCAAACGCAAAGCGCGGAATGTCAATAAATCCGGGTCGCCCGGCCCACCGCCAACTAGAAATACCTCGCCCTTGTTGGCATTGGCATCTGCATCTTTCAACAAGTTACCTAACATTTCTCGCGCAGCCTGTTCCTGGCCGGCCAATACGCGCTCCACCATCGGACCTTGAAGCACACTTTCCCAGAAACGTCGTCTCGCTTGGGTGGTGGAGAATTTAGCCTTGACTTGATCGCGGAACTCACCGGCAATTGCAGCGATACGCCCATAACTGGCGGGAAGCATGGTTTCAATCTTAGTACGGATATAACGCGCTAATACCGGCGCATTACCTTCGGACGACACGGCAATCACCACCGGGCTGCGGTCGATAATGGAACCCATCGTGAAGGTACATAATTCCGGCGCATCGACCACGTTTACCGGGATATTCAATGCTTTTGCGGCAGTCGATACGGCGACATTCACCGCTTCATCATCAGTTGCTGCAATTACCAAGCATGCACCCGCTAATTGATTAACTTCAAACTCTGCTTGGGTATACGTAATTTTGCCAGCCGACGCCATGTCAGACAGCTCGTTACAAATTTCTGTTGAATATACATGGACAGCAGCATCGGCTTTCAACAACATAGTGACTTTGCGAGTCGCTACATCACCGGCGCCAATTACGACGCAGCGACGATTTTTGATGTTGAAGAATATGGGTAGAGCTTGCATAGCACTGACTTTGAATGGTGTAGAAAGCCTATTTTACCTTGTGCGGTTCAAATACGCTAAAATTAGACTTTAGAATTTACTGCTGACGCCTAAGCTTACACCATTGAACGACATCGAAAAAAATCCGCTTACCCCACAAAAACCGACTCCGACAAATGCGCCCAAAAAAGTCTATATCAAGACCTTTGGCTGCCAAATGAATGAGTATGACTCATCACGCATGGCAGATATGCTGCATGCCGATAATGGTATGGTAGAAACACAGACCCCGGAAGACGCAGATGTGATTTTGCTCAACACCTGCTCAGTGCGCGAAAAAGCCGAAGAAAAAGTGTTCAGTCACTTGGGCCGCTTTATCCCGCTTAAAAAGCTCAATCCTAACCTGGTCATAGGCGTAGGCGGATGCGTGGCCTCACAAGAAGGCGACAATATCATTAAGCGTGCGCCTTATGTGGATGTGGTGTTTGGCCCGCAAACCTTACACCGCTTGCCGGATATGATCAAAAGTAGCCGTAGCAGCGGTCGGTCGCAAGTCGATATCAGCTTTCCGGAAATCGAGAAGTTCGACCATTTACCGCCGCCACGTATCGAAGGCGTGACGGCCTTCCTAAGCATTATGGAAGGCTGCAGCAAATACTGCAGCTTCTGCGTGGTGCCTTATACACGTGGTGAAGAAGTCTCTAGACCGTTCGAAGCCATATTGGTAGAAGCCGTGCAATTAGCTGAACAAGGCGTGAAGGAAATTACCCTACTTGGGCAAAACGTGAATGCTTACCGTGCCGAGTATGAAGGCCTGGAAGCGGACTTGGCCATGCTGATTGAATATATCGCGGAAATCCCACAAATCGAGCGCATTCGTTTTACCACTAGCCACCCGAACGAAATGAGCGAACGCCTGATTGCCTGCTTTGCCAATACGCCCAAACTTGCAGTGCAACTGCACTTGCCGGTGCAAGCCGGACATGACCGGGTGCTGATGGCCATGAAACGCAATTACACTGCTTTGCAATACAAATCTACTATACGTAAGTTGCGTGCTGCAAACGCCAAGCTGACATTCACTTCCGACTTTATCGTAGGGTTCCCCGGTGAAACTGATGCGGAATTTGAAGCCACCTATAAGCTTATGCAGGATGTCGGCTTTGATTACAGCTTTAGTTTTTTATACAGTCCACGCCCAGGCACCCCCGCTTCTTATTTAAACGATGAAACTTCGCAAGAAGTGAAATTGGCGCGTTTAACTAAACTTCAAGCCTTAAACGAAGCGCAAGGGGATGCGATTAGTCGTGCAATGCTAGGCACAATACAGCGCGTGTTGATTGATGGAAGGTCATGGAAGGACGACCGTTTATTGGCTGGCAAAACCGACAATAACCGCGTGGTTGATATCCAAGGTGATGAAAGCTTAATTCATCAATTTGTGAACGTTAAGATTACCGATGTTTCTAACCCCAAACGACTTGCTGGCAAAATTATTTAATATGAATAACAAGATAAACCTAAATGCGCAAAATTGGATGTTAGGCGTGGCGGAAAAAATTGCGAGACATACCACTCAAAATTGGCGAGTAATTTTTGAGTACTCAACAACGCAGACGGCTTGCGCAAGAGGTTTATGATGGAAATCACCTTAAGCCCCGAAGACAATATTCGCTTGGCCAACCTCTGTGGTGCGTTGGATGAAAATATCAAGCAGATTGAAACAGCGTTGGAAGTGAATATTAACCGCCGCGGCGGAACTTTTAATATCACGGGCAAGCAAAATAATGTGCGATTAGCAGCACAGTTGATCGAGAATTTTTATATTCGCGCCAAGAAACCCATTGAACTGGAAGACATTCAACTAGGCTTAGTCGAGATCGATAAGCTTAAACCTGAAGATGTCACGACAACAACCATGCCGGTGTTGATGACGCGACGCGGTGATTTGCATGGCCGTACGCCACGCCAAGTGGAATATTTACAGCAGATCCAGGATCATGATATTACCTTCGGTATCGGCCCGGCCGGTACTGGTAAGACTTACCTGGCAGTTGCAAGCGCCGTAGATGCCATGACACGTGACCGCGTGAAAAGAATTGTGTTGGTACGCCCTGCCGTGGAAGCCGGTGAACGTTTAGGCTTCTTGCCGGGAGACCTTAACCAGAAAGTCGACCCTTATTTACGCCCGCTGTACGATGCGCTTTACGATTTAGCCGGATACGATACTGTGAACAAGATGTTCGAGCGCGGTGCCATTGAAGTAGCGCCATTGGCCTATATGCGTGGGCGGACTCTCAACCAGAGTTTTATCATCTTGGATGAAGCGCAGAACACGACGCCTGAGCAGATGAAGATGTTTCTAACGCGGATCGGTTTTGGTACTAAAGCAGTTATTACTGGCGATGTGACGCAGATTGATTTGCAGCGTCACCAAAAAAGCGGGCTGGTTGAAGCGCAGAAAATACTCAAAAACGTTAAAGGTATCGCCATGACGCATTTTCTTTCTGCCGATGTGGTGCGTCATCCCCTGGTGCAAAAAATTATCAATGCCTATGAGGATTATGAACTCAAACATAGCGAATCCAGTCCACCTTCTAGGTAATTGAGCATTACCGCACTGTTTTGTTTAAAATCAATATCGGTGGGGTGTTTAGCTTAAAAGTTACCACTGATTTTTAGTTAAAAAAATAATCTTATATTAGTTGTCTTATATAAGACTCAAGTGTATATTTCAACCCTGTAAATTCCTGCAACACAATTGTGGGAAGCATTAAGCCAAGCGAATATTTGCGCTCACAACGCGCATGTAAAACATCACTTTTTATACCCTAAGAGGGCAATATGGCATTAGTTTCTTTGCGTCAACTGCTGGATCACGCCGCCGAACATGATTATGGTCTGGCAGCTTTTAATGTGAACAATATGGAGCAAGTCCAAGCCATTATGCAGGCAGCGGACGCAGTCAATAGTCCCGTTATTTTGCAGGCTTCAGCTGGCGCCAGGAAATATGCCGGCGAGGCATTCTTGAGACACCTGGTCCTGGCCGCTGTGGAAGCCTACCCGCATATCCCCGTGGTGATGCATCAGGATCACGGCCACACTCCTGAAGTTTGTATTCAGGCCATGCGTTCGGGATTTACCAGCGTGATGATGGATGGCTCCCTTATGGAAGACGCTAAAACGCCTTCAACCTATCAATACAATGTGGATGCGACTAAAAAAATTGTCGACCTGGCGCACGCGATTGGCGTTTCGGTCGAAGGTGAATTAGGCGTATTAGGTTCACTCGAAACTGGCATGGCAGGCGAGGAAGACGGTTCTGGCGCTGAAGGTAAATTGAGCCATTCGCAGCTATTGACCGACCCCGAAGAAGCAGCCGATTTTGTGCGTAAAACCGGGGTGGATGCCCTGGCGATTGCCATCGGCACGTCACACGGCGCATATAAATTTACCCAACCGCCCACCGGAAAAACACTAGCGATTAGCCGCATCAAAGAAATTCACGCGCGCATCCCGAATACGCATTTGGTGATGCATGGCTCGTCATCCGTGCCGCAGGAATGGCTCAAGATCATCAATGAATACGGCGGGGGCATGGGCGTGACCTATGGCGTGCCAGTAGAAGAAATTGTCGAGGGGATTCGGCATGGTGTACGTAAAGTGAACATAGATACCGATTTACGCATGGCGACGACTGGTGCATTAAGACGCTTCTTTGCGCAGAATACGAAGGAATTCGACCCTAGGAAATACCTGGGGGTTACCACTGCCGCCATGCGCGATATCTGCAAAGCGCGTTATGAGGCTTTCGGGTCCGCAGGGTTTGCTTCAGCAATCAAACCAATCTCGTGTGATGCGATGGCAGAGCGTTATAAATCCGGCAAACTGCAAGCCATCGTTAAAAATTAACAACACTATAATTAAATATCGGCCTGCTAATTAAAGATATGAGGAAATAAGATGCGCCGTAATCTTGTAATCGGTAACTGGAAAATGCACGGGGACATTCAACGTAACCAATTGCTGCTGGAAAAGATCGTGGATGGCCTCCGCGAACTTAACCATGCTGATTACGTAGTGTGTGTGCCGAATATCTACATTTTCCAGGCCCGTGCGTTGCTGGAAAATACCAATATCGCCTGGGGCGGTCAGAATGTGAATCAGTTTGAGGAAGGCGCTTTTACCGGTGCTATCGCACCGCATATGCTGACAGACTTAGGCTGCACCTATGTCATCCTCGGCCATTCGGAACGGCGCAATCTATTCTTCGAAACCAATTTAACTGCTGCTGCCAGGTTTGATGCGGCGATACGCGCAGGTTTAACACCGGTTTTTTGTGTGGGTGAAACATTGGAAGAGCATGAAGCGGGATTAACTGAAGTGATTGTCGCCAGCCAAATGGATGCCGTGATGGCGACTTTGAGCGATGCTGATTTCGCTAAAGCGATGGCCGTGAATATGGTGTTTGCTTATGAGCCGGTGTGGGCGATTGGAACCGGGAAAACAGCAACGCCTCAGCAAGCGCAATCCGTACATCAGTTTATCCGCCACCGTATTGCACGGCGTAACCCGGATGCAGCCGCCAAGGTACGCATTATTTATGGGGGCAGTGTAAAAGCACATAATGCCGCAGATCTATTTGCAATGCCAGATGTAGATGGTGGTTTGATCGGCGGCGCGTCTTTGCTGGCTGATGAGTTTATTGCCATTTGCCAGGCAGCTAATAGCGTCGCTTCCAGCACCTGTCTAATGGAATTAACTTAAATCTTAGACAGGCCTAATTGAAAAAGTCCTTGAGCAATCATACAGTTAAGTGCCGAGTCGATTAGCGCTTTTTAAGCGCGTGATACTTCACAATTCGGTCGATTTCGTTTTTACTGCCTAACATCACTGGCACACGTTCATGGATACCCATAGGTTTGATTTCCAGAATGCGTTTGGTGCCAGTGGTTGCCGCACCACCTGCTTGCTCAACGATAAAGCTGATCGGGTTTGCTTCATACATCAGCCTTAATTTACCGCCTTGATTGCGCAACTTGCTATCCATAGGATAAAGGAACACGCCACCACGAATCAAGATACGGTGCACTTCCGCCACCATAGATGCTACCCAGCGCATATTGAAATCTTTGCCGCGGTCACCCTCTTCGCCCTGCAGGCACTCATCTATATAGCGCTGCACTGGCTCCTGCCAGAACCGGTAATTCGACATATTGACGGCAAACTCCTGCGTATCTTTCGGAATTTGCATATCCGGATGGGTTAAGTAAAACTTGCCGGACTCGGCATCTAGCGTAAAGCCGTTAACACCATTACCTGTAGTCAGCACAAACATGGTGGATGAGCCATACATCGCATAACCAGCGCAAATCTGGGAAACACCGGGCTGTAGAAAATCGACCAGCTTAGGGTGGTTGTTACTGGATTTCAGAATCGAAAAAATAGTGCCAACGGAAATATTAACGTTCACATTAGATGAACCATCCAAAGGATCGAACAGTAATAAGTATTGGCCATGCTGTTTATGCTTTTCCGCGACTTCGATCACATCGCTGATTTCTTCAGACACCATGCCTGCAACATAACCGCTGCGCTGATTCGCTTCGACAAAGATATCGTTGCTAATCACGTCCAGCGCTTTTTGCACCTCACCCTGTATATTCTCAGAACCCAGGCTCCCCATATTGCCTTCTAAGGCGCCGCTATCAATAGCAATGGCAATTTTCTTACATGACTCGGCAATATCCGTGATCATTAAGGTGAGCGCTTCACGGTGTTCATTTTGTAAATGGGTATTCAGAAATGCGGCGAGCGCGATGGCTTGAGACATGTTGTTCCTGACTAAAAAAACATTAAACTTAAAAACAAATCACCAATCAACATTATGAACCCAGTGCTTAAGCTTTTGAATATATAATCCAAATTAGTCGATTTTTATGCTGCCTTGCAGCTTAACTTTTAGATTCAAACACCTGATTCAGCCGGATTTCATGCCTAAACTTAACCTTCATATCCAATTCGCCAGTGAAGCGGGTTCATTACCCACCAAAACACAATTCCGTAAATGGGCTAAAGCCGCCCTACGGGTAGATACCCAAGTGACTATTCGCATTGTGGATGCAGAAGAAGGCCGACAATTAAATAGTATGTATCGCGGCAAGGACTACCCTACCAATGTGCTGACTTTTCCTATTACCGAAGAACCCATCCTAATGGGCGATATCATTATTTGCGCGCCGGTAGTGGAAGCCGAAGCGACTTCACAAGCCAAATCGCTAGAAGCGCATTATGCCCACCTCACCATTCATGGCATATTACACTTACACGGGTATGACCATGAAACTGAGCCCCAGGCAGAGCTGATGGAAGGCGTAGAGACTGCAATTGTCACGAAATTAGGGTATCCTTCACCCTATCTTATTACAGAGGACGCCAACTAATGGCTACCGACTCGGATAAACCCGGTTTACTTGAACGATTAAGCAATTTTTTACTACGCGAGCCCGAAGACCGCGAACAGCTGGTTGAGTTGTTACACGGCGCTTACGAAAACAACCTGATGGATGCAGACTCACTCGCCATGATCGAAGGCGTGTTGCAAGTGAGCGAAATGCAAGTACGCGACATCATGATTCCGCGTTCGCAAATGGATGTCATCGACATCACCGACCCACCCGAAACTTTTATTCCGCATGTGATAGAAACGGCTCACTCGCGCTTTCCTGTTATTGAAGACAACAAGAATGATGTGATTGGTATTCTGCTGGCCAAGGATTTGCTGCGTTATTACGCCGGTGAAGACTTTGAAGTACGCGACATGCTGCGTCCTGCCGTATTTATCCCGGAATCCAAGCGTCTTAATGTGCTGCTAAAGGAATTTCGCAGCAACCGTAATCATATTGCCATTGTGGTTGATGAATACGGGGGCGTTGCCGGCATGGTGACGATTGAAGATGTGCTGGAACAAATTGTAGGTGATATCGAAGACGAATACGATTACGACGAGGATGAAGATAACATTATCCAGAATGCTGAAGGCCAATACCGTGTTAAAGCCTTAACTGAAATCGCCGACTTCAATGAGACCATAGGCACGAACTTAAGTGATGAGGAGTTCTCAACCTTTGGAGGGTTGGTAGTAAACCAGTTTGGCCACTTACCCAAGCGTAACGAAGAAATCACGTTTGATGGCCTGCATATCAAAATACTCCGTGCAGATAGCCGTCGTCTCCACAGCATGATGGTAGAAATATTACCCTCAATTGATGAAGCTTTAGATTCACTAGAATAATTACAACCGCTTTGCGTAACTTTTTGTATTAACTGCATTTAATCCAGGAACTATTAACTTTTAAGGCGTTCATAGTTGAAGATTTACCTTAAAATAAAATTTCAATTTCCGGGCTTAAAGTGAGATCCATGATGACACATCCAGTGAAACAGCTAGCGTTTATCAGTTTATTATTAAGCAATATGTTTTTTGCTTCTCAAAGCATGGCTGAAGAAGTACCGGCCAAGTCGGCTGTGATTCCAATAGCCGAAAAGGATTTCGTAAAGGCCATTCACGGTTTCGACAAAGCTAAAATTATTGCGCAATTTGGCGAGCCAGCAAAAGCAGAAGACGTAAAAATTAAAGACACCACTAAAGTCGTTGCATCGATCTGGCATTACCACAACATCAATACTGCGGAGGATGGCAGTTTTTACCAAACGACTGAATTAGATTTTATTGACGACAAAGTCGTGATGGTCGTCTTCATGAATCACGATGGTTCAGAAAGCAATGAGAACGTACAACGCTATGAGTTGCCTGAAAATGGCACACCGGAAATGCAGCCGCAACTTTAATTGACAATTTAATGCATCATAAAAAAGGGCCTTCTGGCCCTTTTTTATTGCAAGTTTTACAGATTACTTATTTTTTAAGGAATCGCGAATTTCACGCAATAACATCACATCTTCTGGTGTAGCTGCAGGTGTAGGTGGCGCAGTCTTTTTCAACTTATTCATTTGTTTGACCATCAAGAAAATGATGAATGCCAGAATGATGAAGTTAATCACAATCGTGATGAAATTCCCATAAGCCAGCATGGGCACACCAGCCGCTTTAAGGGCTACATAAGTCCCCGCATTGCCTTCTGGGATCGGCGCCAGGGCAACGAACATATTGCTAAAATCCAGCCCACCGGTGATTTTCCCCAAAATCGGCATAATGATATCACTCACCAGTGAATCCACAATTTTGCCGAAAGCGGCACCGATGATGACACCAACGGCCAGATCCATGACATTGCCTTTGAGGGCAAACTCTTTAAACTCTGACGAAATACTCATCTTCTCTCCTCTACGATTAAAGTTAAAAGCGCCAACAACGAGGTCAATATAGGAGGATGCACTACGGGTGTCAATGTATCCAAAAATATTCCATAGAACAATCTGACGGCCCTTCATTACAGGCTACAATTTAGCCCATGAAATTTATTCAACATCCCCTAGCGGCAACTATCATTTTATTTTCATTAGGCGCGGGTAGCGTATTAGGCTTCGCGCCTTTTTATTTATTTCCCGTCAGCATTCTCGCCGTCGCCGGGCTATGTCTATATTGGATGCGTGCGACTACTGCATGGCAGGCAGCTCGGATAGGCTTTTTATTTGGCTTGGGAATGTATGTCGTCGGCATTTACTGGATTTATATCAGCCTGCATGACTTCGGCCAGATGCCGGCTTTATTTGCGGCACTATGCACTTTTCTGCTTTGTGCATTCATGGCACTATTTCCAGCCCTGGTAGGCGCAATAAGTATACGTATCGCGCCAAGTACCCTCATTAGAATGTTAATTGCAGTACCTGCACTGTGGGCACTTTCGGATTGGACCAGAAGCTGGATATTCACCGGCTTTCCGTGGTTAACCATGGGCTATTCGCAAGTGCCGCACAGCCCGCTTGCAGGTTTTATTCCCGTGATCGGCGTGTATGGGGTTTCCTTACTTGTAATACTCAGTGCCAGTCTGATTGCCTGCTGGATTATGAAAAATCGCTTGTCCACCACACCCAAGCGTCATTATTTGTTGATCGCCTTAGCCATACTCTGGATGAGCGGCCTTGGTTTAAAACTGGTGGACTGGACGCAGCAAACCGGCGCGCCATTAAAAGTAGCTCTGCTACAAGGCAATATCTCGCAAGATTTGAAATGGGCGCCGGAAGTCGCCGAGCAAACCATACAACGCTATGTCACGATGGCCGAAGCAAGCGATGCGAAACTGATTGTGATGCCGGAAACAGCGATGCCACTGCTTTCTAACGATCTTCCTGAATGGGTAACAACGCGCTTACAACAGCATGCTATTAAAAATCAAGGCGACATTCTGATTGGTTTGGTAGAGAACGAAAATGGCGAATATTTCAATAGTATGCTCAGCCTTGGCAGTGCTGCATCCGCTACTTACCGGAAATCGCACCTCGTACCCTTTGGTGAATATATCCCGCTTAAACAAGTATTTGGCTGGATTTACCGCGACCTGTTAAATATGCCGCTAAGTGATATGTCACGCGGCAGTATCCATCAGCAGCCTATGAACATCGCCGATCAACAAGTTGCGATCAATATCTGCTATGAAGATGTTTTTGGGGAAGAGATCATACGCCAACTTCCACAAGCCAGTTTATTAGTGAATGTCAGTAATGATGCCTGGTATGGTAAGTCCTACGCAGCAGCGCAACATATGCAGTTTTCACAAGCGCGGGCGCTTGAAACCGGTCGTATGATGCTACGTGCAACCAACACCGGCGCCACTGCTGCGATTGATCCGCAAGGCTATGTGTTTGCACACGCACCGCACTTCACGGAAACAACAGTCAATGTGATAGCGCAAGGCTATACCGGCAGCACGCCTTATGTGCTTTTCGGCAACTGGTTATTCCTGCTATTGAGCTTTGCAGGACTGCTCTTCGCATGGCGCCGTAAGCCTATGATTAAAGACTAAAACCAAGTAAAATCGCACCTCTTCGATTAAATTCCGTTTATAAGCAAAAAGTGCTAAATAAAGCGGGGAAAATAGTACAAGTCGAAGACAGCATGCTGAAGATACTACTCTTGGATACGGCGAGGTGATGCCGACAATAGTATTTTGCTTAGAATATTTTAAGTTTTAGAAATGGAATTATGGCTTTAACTTTTCAAGAAATCATACTCACCCTGCAAAAGTATTGGAGCGACAAGGGATGCGCCTTGCTGCAACCTTACGACATGGAAGTAGGCGCAGGCACTTCTCATACCGCCACTTTTTTGCGTTCACTCGGGCCAGAACCTTGGAAAGCCGCTTATGTACAACCTAGCCGTCGCCCTAAGGACGGCCGTTATGGCGAGAACCCAAACCGTTTGCAGCATTACTATCAATTCCAGGTAGTCCTTAAACCAGCACCAGCCGATATCCTGGAGCTGTATTTAGGTTCACTTGAAGCTTTAGGCTTTGATCTCAAAAAGAATGACATCCGCTTTGTGGAAGATGATTGGGAAAACCCGACCTTGGGCGCATGGGGCTTGGGCTGGGAAGTCTGGCTGAATGGCATGGAAGTCACACAATTCACTTACTTCCAGCAAGTGGGCGGCATTGATTGCAAACCGATCACTGGGGAAATCACTTACGGGCTGGAACGTTTAGCAATGTACCTGCAAGGTGTCGATAACGTTTACAACCTGACTTGGACACTGGATTCAAATGGGAAAGCCCTAAGTTACGGCGACGTTTACCTGCAAAATGAAAAAGAACAAAGCGCTTATAACTTTGAACATTCTGATGCGGATTTCTTGTTCACTGCGTTCAATGCGCATGAGAAACAAGCCAAGCATTTGATGGAAAACCAATTGGCATTACCTGCGTATGAGCAAGTATTAAAAGCCGCACATACTTTCAATTTACTCGACGCACGTGGTGCGATCAGCGTGACCGAACGCGCTGGCTACATTGGCCGAATTCGTAACCTCGCAAGATCAGTAGCCGCGAGTTATCTGGATAGCCGCGCACGCCTTGGTTTCCCAATGGCGCCAAAAGATTGGGCAGACGAAGTATTAGCGAAGATTGAGAAAGCAGCATGAGTAACAACCTATTAGTTGAATTGTTCGTAGAAGAACTGCCGCCAAAAGCGTTGAAAAAACTTGGCGAATCCTTTGCCAGCAACTTGTTTGAGAGCCTGAAACTACAAGGCTTAACTACAGCAGAATCACAAATTACGCCTTTCGCCAGCCCGCGCCGCTTAGCTGCGCACGTGACGGATGTTGCAGCAAAAGGTGCAGATAAACAAATTTCACAAAAGCTCATGCCTGCCAGTGTTGGCCTGGATGCAAATGGTAACGCTACGCCCGCTTTGCTTAAAAAACTGCAGGCATTGGGCGCAGATGAATCTGCCGCAAGTAAATTAAAAAAAGAAAACGATGGCAAAACCGATATATTGTTTTTAGATGCGGTGCAAACTGGTGCCAATTTGCAAGAGGCATTGCAAAAAGCCGTTGAAGAAGCCATTCAGAAATTACCAATCCCAAAAGTCATGACTTATCAATTGGCCGATGGCTGGAGCAGCGTGAATTTTGTGCGCCCAGCGCACGGCTTAGTCGCTTTGCATGGATCTGAAGTCATCAACATCAGCGTACTAGGATTGAAGGCTGGCAAACAAACACAAGGACACAGATTCGAAGCTAAGAATCCGATTGTAACTCTGAAGGATGCGGACAGTTATGCAGAACAGCTTAAAGCTGAAGGCACAGTCATTGCCAGCTTTAGTGAGCGTCGTGACGAAATCGTCCGCCAATTAACGGTCGCAGCAGCAAAAGAAAATCTCAAACCGATTGAAGATGATGCGTTGTTAGACGAAGTAACCGCTTTAGTAGAGCGCCCGAATGTATTGCTGGGCCAATTTGAAGAGGTTTATCTCGAGGTGCCACAGGAATGCTTGATTCTAACCATGAAGGCGAATCAGAAATACTTCCCACTTTTAGATGCCAACGGCAAGCTAACCAATAAATTCCTGATTGTGTCTAATATCAGCCCTGCTGATCCTAGTGCAGTCATCGGCGGCAATGAGCGTGTTGTCCGCCCACGTTTGGCCGATGCAAAATTCTTCTTCGACCAAGACCGCAAAAAGACTTTAGAAAGTCGTTTGGATGGTTTAAGTAAAGTGGTTTATCACAACAAGCTTGGGTCACAAGCCGAGCGAAATGGCCGTGTTGTCAGCATTGCCAAAACCATTGCCGCCCAGATTGGCGATGCTAACTTAGTGAAGCAAGTAGAAACTGCTGCCAAGTTATCCAAAGCAGACTTGATTACCGATATGGTGGGCGAATTCCCGGAACTACAAGGCATCATGGGACGTTACTATGCACAGCATGAAGGTTTGAACGACGATATTGCTTTTGCCATTGAAGACCATTACAAGCCACGTTTTGCGGGCGATAGCTTGCCACGTAACCAAGTCGGCATTTGTGTTGCATTGGCTGATAAGTTGGAAACATTGGTTGGTTTATTTAGCATCGGTGAAAAACCGACTGGCGATAAAGACCCGTTTGCCTTGCGTCGTCAGGCATTAGGTATTATCCGGATGCTAGTTGAAAGAAAATTACCTGTAGGCTTTAGCCAATTGGTACAAGATGCACTAAAAGAATTTAATGGTAATGCAGCGGCCGCACTAGCGATAAAAGAGTTTTGCTATGACAGACTCAGTGTCAATTTGCGAGAGCAATCGGCGAGTCCACAAGAAGTAGACGCTGTGCTCTCCCTAACTCCTGAACTCTTAAGTGAAGTGCCGCAACGCTTAAGCGCAGTACGCACGTTCGCTGGCTTGGAAGAAGCGCCTGCCCTCGCTGCGGCTAATAAGCGCGTTGGCAATATCTTGAAAAAAGTGGAAGGAACAGTGGAAGCTAAAGTAAATGCTAACTTGCTGCAAGAGCCAGCCGAAATCGCGCTTAACGAAGCCTTAAACAAAGTGAAACCTGTTGCCGATGGGGCATTTGAAAATGGCGATTACACCGCCTCATTGCAATCACTCGCGGCACTAAAAGCACCGGTCGACGCATTTTTTGACAATGTAATGGTCAATGCTGATGATCCTGCATTGAAGGCGAATCGTCTTGGCTTGCTCGCGACTTTGCACCAAGCCATGAACCGTGTGGCGGATTTGTCAAAACTAGCCAATTAATCTAATCAAAGCGAGATACCGTGAATTCTTTAGTAATGTGCGAGGTTGTTGCGATGCAAGGCGCACGGAGCGCAATGACGAAGACAGTCCATTTTGTACGGCTAGGAAATGAGCACCGCGTAACGCTGCAACGCGCTACCGCAGCAATTAATAAAGGATTCACATTGTGAAATTGGTGATTCTAGATCGCGACGGCGTACTCAATCAAGATAGCGCCAATTTCATCAAGAATCCAAACGAGTGGATCGCGATTCCCAATAGCCTTGAGGCTGTCGCTTCGCTGAATCAAGCCGGATTTCGGGTTGCCGTTGCGACCAACCAATCTGGCATCAGTCGCGGTTTATTCGACATGGCGACTTTAAGCAATATCCACGACAAGATGCACCGCGAACTAGCCCAAGTGGGTGGCCGTATTGATGCGGTGTTTTATTGCCCACACGCAGCTGATGACCACTGTGATTGCCGAAAACCTAAAACCGGCATGATCATGGAAATAGGCAGGCGCTTCTCGGCAGAGTTAAATGAAGTGGCAGCAGTGGGTGATGCGCTACGTGACCTACAAGCCTTTTCAGATGCAGGTTGCCAGCCTATTCTGGTACGGACAGGTAAAGGGGAAGAAACGCTGATTGCATCGCAAAAAGATCCTGAGAAAGCGTTACCGCCGGGTACCTGGGTATGTGCTGATCTCAATGAAGCAGCACAACGTATTATTAGCGAGTACACCTAAACGCATGCTGATTCGATCGATTATTTTTACCATCGGCCAATGGCTGTTTACTCCTATCTTCAGTGTATTTGCGATATTTACTTTTCCTTTTTCCCGTGTTACCCGCAATAAAATTATTAGCCTATGGGCGCGCACCATGCTGTGGTGGTTACGTGTTACCTGCAACATTACTTACGTAGTTAAGGGTGCAGAACATATTCCTGAAACACCCTGTGTCATTCTGGCCAAGCATCAATCGGCATGGGAAACCCTGGCTTTTCAACTCATTTTCCCGGCACAAGTGTATGTCATGAAACGTGAGTTACTGTGGATTCCGTTCTTTGGCTGGGGTCTTGCCATGACCTCACCCATTGCCATTAATCGCAGTGCCGGTCGGGAAGCATTGAAACAACTCGTCGCTTTGGGAAAAAAGCGTCTTTCGGCTGGACTATGGGTCGTGGTATTTCCGGAAGGCACGCGCATCGCCCCAAAACAGCATGGCAAATTTCACATCGGTGGCGCATGGCTGGCAAGTGGCACTAAGGCGACGGTATTGCCCGTGGCCCATAATGCCGGGCATTGCTGGGCTAAAAATACCATTATGAAAAAACCTGGGGTTATTACGGTGAGCGTGGGCCCACCAATTGACTGTAGCCAGTTGAAACCAGACGCAGTCAATACGCAGGTTGAATCGTGGATCAAGGCCGAAATGGCCACTTTGGAATAATGCCACACCAACTCATTTTACCTTCCGGTGAACCGTTGCATTACCAACTGGAACGCAGGCAACGCCGCACAGTGGGTTTAAAAATTACCCCAGAAGGCTTGGTGATTCATGCCCCCAAACGTATTTCACAATCGCATCTGGAAAGCTTGATTGTCCTGAAAGCAGACTGGATTCGTAAAAAATTATCTGCCTTAAAAGAAAACCAACTACCGGACTTTCAATGGCAGGATAGTGAGCAGTTATTGTTATTGGGCAATCCCATTACATTGTCAGTACGACAAGATACACGTAATAAAGCGGTGGAATACTTACCCGGGCTTTTACAGCTGGCTCTACCGAACCCTGGTGACGCCAAGTTAATAGAACGCAAAGTGCTGCAATGGTATAAAAAACAAGCCTTGACCGATTTTGCGCGACGGCTTGCAATCTTCTCGGCCAAGCTTGGTGTAGAAATGCCTCAGCTATTATTATCCAACGCGAAATCTCGCTGGGGAAGCTGTAACTCCAGAAAAGAAGTACGGCTAAACTGGCGGTTACTTCAGGCACCGCCGCATATTATCAATTACGTGGTGTGCCATGAGCTAGCCCACTTGAAGGAAATGAATCACTCGGTAAAGTTCTGGCAAGTAGTAGCGAGTATTTTCCCTGACTATAAAGCAGCTGAAAAAGAACTTAAAGCTCTCTCCCCCCAATTACATCGGATTTGATGTCATTCCGAAATACGCATGCTAGTATATTTATGCAGCATTTCATGAATCATTAAGGGAGTGATCAATGACTTTTCAAGAAGCAATCAAGTTATGTTTTCAAAAGTATGCAGATTTTAGTGGGCGCGCTAAACGGCCTGAGTTTTGGTGGTTTGCATTGTTCACATTTTTAGCTAGCATGATATTAGGTGTAGTCAGCAGCATGTTATCAGGCTTATTTAGCCTGGCCGTCATCGTGCCATCACTTGCAGTAGGTGCACGCCGCTTGCATGATATCGGCCGCTCCGGTTGGTGGCAACTCATTTGGCTGGTGCCAGTGATTGGCTGGATCATTATGATTTATTGGTTTGTGCAGGAAAGCAATCCTACGACCAATGCGTTTGATGAAACCATTGCTGCTTAACACCCAATAAATAAAGGGGCTTTTAAGCCCCTTTATTTTTAATCCGCGATTTAGACTGTTCTACAGAATGGTTTTAATGTCATTGGCAATGTCAGCCGGTTTTTGCCCATAATCTACATACAGTCTTATTTTTCCATTTTTATCAAACACATAAATGCCCGCACTATGATCAATGGTATAACCAGCTTTGCCTTCAGCTTTTACTTTATTAGAAAAAATCTTGAAAGTTTTTGCAGTGGCTTCTATCTCTTCTGGTGTACCGCGCAAACCGATAAAACGTTTATCAAAAGATGGTACGAACTCAGACAATATTTGCTGGGTATCCCGTTCAGGGTCTAGGGTAACAAACAAAACTTGCAATTCGTCAGCACGCGGACCCAGTAACTTCATGGTTTGCTTCATGTCCGTCATAGTTGTCGGGCAGACATCCGGGCAGTGGGTATAGCCAAAAAACAAAGCGATGGCCTTGCCTTTAAACTCGTCCAACGTGCGTCGCTTGCCATTGTGGTCCACCAGATCAATGCTTTGCGCAAAATCCGCACCGGTAATATCGGTTGCAACCAATGCCGGTTTACTTTTGAACTCACACGCAGCAAGCACGCCTACCAGAATTACCAACCCAATATATGCAATATAACGTTTCATCTCTCTTTTTCACTTTTATCTAAATTAATGCATATTTTATCATGCTGCGCTTTCACTCACGATGAAGGAATGTGCGCAATGATAATGACCCGGCCGAACACCATACGTTGCAAAACAATAGGAAATGACCACTAAAATTCAACTTAAATGGTTTATAAAGCAAAGAATTAGCTGCAAAGCACGCGCACAGTCGTTTACAATAGCGCTTTTGCAAAAATCAAGCTTTAAGGAATAGTAATGGCAAACCCAGCAGCAACTTCTGGCGGTATGGCAGACCGCGATGGCGTTATTTGGTATGACGGCAAAATGGTCAATTGGCGCGATGCGACGACCCATGTACTGACACATACGCTGCATTACGGCATGGGCGTGTTTGAAGGCGTGCGCGCTTACAAGACCGACAAAGGTACTGCCATTTTCCGCTTGAAAGAGCATACCGATCGTTTATTCCGCAGCGCACATATTTTAGGAATGAAAATGCCATTCTCTAAAGAGGAAATGATGGAAGCGCAAAAAGCGGCAGTGCGGGAAAACAACCTGGAATCCGCTTATATGCGTCCAATGGCATTTTACGGGGCTGAAGCGATGGGCATTTCAGCCAAGACCTTATCAACCCATGTCATTGTCGCTGCCTGGAAATGGGGCGCTTATATGGGCCAGGAAGCGTTGGATCATGGCATCCGCGTGAAGACTTCTTCATTCTCACGCCATCATGTCAACATCACCATGTGTAAAGCCAAAGCCAATGGCAACTACATGAATTCGATTCTGGCCCACCAAGAAGCGGCACAAGATGGTTACGACGAAGCATTACTGTTAGATGTAGATGGATTCGTTTCTGAAGGTTCAGGCGAGAATATTTTCATCGTACGTAACGGCAAACTATACACACCGGATCTGACTTCCGCATTGGAAGGCATTACCCGCGATACGATTGTTCAATTGGCAGCGGAAATTGGTTTAACGATCATTGAAAAACGTATTACCCGCGATGAAGTCTATTCTTCTGATGAAGCATTCTTTACCGGTACTGCGGCAGAAGTAACGCCTATCCGTGAATTAGATCGTCGCAACATCGGCGAAGGTAAAGCTGGTCCAATTACTAAACAATTACAAAAAATGTACTTTGATGCGGTAACAGGCAAGTCAGCTAAGCACACAGATTGGTTAACCCTGGTTTAACAGTTAACAAATGAAAGTCTATTAATGTCTGACGTTAAAGAGTTTGAAGTGACGGCCAAGGACCTCCCTTTGCATTGCCCAACCAAAGAGGTCGCGCTTTGGGCATCTCATCCACGGGTTTATATGGACATGACAGAAACGGGTACTGCAACTTGTCCCTACTGTGGGACCGTATACAAACTAAAAACAGGCGAACACGTTAAATCACATTGATTTAACGTGTCGCAATAAATATGCTTGGCTAAACCAAACGTATTTATTTATGCTCTGCTGCTTCTTCCTTGATTTCAGACCCGCCTTTTTGAATATCTTCGCCCATGCCCTCCATGGTGTTACAGCCAACCAAAGTGGCTAAAGAACCGGCCAAAAATAACATAGATAATAGGCTTGAAACGGTTTTCTTAATCATGATTAATCTCCTGATATTATTAATTTTAGAGTTAATCCGCGGAATAAATCCCAAAGACACTCTTATTGGCATCATCCTTGAATAGTGAGTATAGTTCTGTGCGTTAACGTACAAAGGAATTAGCTAATTAGGGCTAATACGTGTTAAGCCAAGAGGGATGAAGCTGGGGCTCTTACAAACGATATATTGGCTGTATGACCCCATAATTGACTAATGACTTGCTCCGCATACTCTGTTGTACTATTGGTATAGAAGGTTACGCTGGTCGCGGGGGGTTGGAGCGTTGGAGTAAGTAAATCCGAAGCGATTAAGCGGTGCTGTAATTGTCTCGCAACGGCCTCACCTGTATCAATTAAGGTGACATGTGGCCCGACAATTTGCTGGATCAGCTCTTTCACAAAAGGATAATGCGTGCAGCCTAACACGATGGTATCCGCGCCTTCAGCCAATAAAGGCTGGCAATATCGGCGCAGAAGTTCGTAGGTGCTCTGATGGTGTAGTTCGCCACGCTCAATACATTCCACCAAACCGATACAGCCCTGGGTGATGACTTTGACATTGCGCCCATAACTTTCCAACAACGCCGCAAACTGGGCACTTTTCAAAGTACCTACCGTGGCCAGCACCCCAATGACACCATTATGGCTAGCTGCCGCTGCCGGCTTTACTGCCGGTTCCATACCAATGATAGGCAGCAACGGATATTTTTCCCGCATCAAATCAACAGCCGCTGCCGTTGCGGTATTGCAGGCGATGACAACCGCCTTTACTTCTTTAGTCAGTAGAAAATCAATGATCTCAATGCAGCGCGATTGGATTTCAACCTCGGTTTTGTTACCGTAAGGCGCATACAAACTATCCGCAAAATATAAAAGCTGTTCTTGGGGTAATAAAGCATGAATATGCTTCAATACGGTAATGCCGCCCACGCCGGAATCGAGCACGCCTATTGGTTTATTGGCAGCAGATACGTTTAAAGCATTAGATGGCTGGATCACGTTGATTGTCATGCCTCACAGAGTGGTCATCAGTTACAATAGCCAAATTATAATGGATTGAATAAGGTTGTAGTATGGGGAATCGATTAAGTAAAATTTACACGCGTACAGGCGACGATGGTACTACAGGTTTAGGTGATGGCAGCCGTGTCAATAAAGACAGTTTGCGTGTAGAAGCCATGGGCGATGCCGATGAGCTTAATTCGGTGCTTGGCATCATGATTACAGAAGGTGTGCCGGATATACTGCTGGAACCGCTAATACAGATTCAACATGACTTATTCAATCTGGGCGGCGAGATATGCATGCCGGGCTATGTGATTTTGAAACAAAACCGTATCGATGATTTGGAAAAACTAATCGACACCTTGAACGAAAAACTCTCACCACTCAAAGAATTCATCCTGCCTGGTGGAACAAAATCTGCCGCCTATTGCCACCTGGCACGTACAGTTTGCCGGCGTGCTGAACGAAAATTGATTACGCTAAATCGTACTGAGCCGGTCACGGCTATTTCACTACAATATTTGAATCGTCTCTCCGACTTGTTGTTTGTCATGTGCCGGACCATCAACCAGGTCGCAGGGGTTAGCGATGTGTTGTGGAACAATGAACACGCAAAATAATCTCGTGTATTCATAATGATTTATGATGTTGCTTTCTAAAGAATTTATCTTGCCTGGCGTTACTAAAGCGGCCGCTTAGGTAAGTTATAATCTGCCTATGATAAAAAAACTGTTCGATAAAATATTTAAGCCAAAAGGCGATAAAGTCTTGAATAAAGACTTAAATAAAAATAAGCATAGTGAAACCGCGCCGGCCAAATCTTCTAAACGCCCTACCTTAAGTACAAAAAAAAATGCACGTAGGTCTGCAGATTTAGACAGTGCAACCATCATCCCGCAAAAGAAACATAAAATCGACCGCACATTGTTAAGCAATGCCGCCATTAAAACGACAGAAGGCTTGCAGAAAGCCGGATTTGATGCCTATTTGGTGGGCGGTGCAGTGCGAGACTTGTTACTTAACCGGATTCCAAAAGATTTTGACGTAGCCACGAATGCCACACCAGAAGAGGTGAACCGCATATTTCGTCGCTCACGCATCATCGGCCGCCGTTTCCGGCTCGTGCATGTACTGTTCGGTGATGAAACCATCGAAGTCTCTACATTTCGCGGTAGTCATCTAGAGCCAGATGGCGACTCAAAAGTCACCGACTCAGGCCGGATTATCCGTGATAACGTCTTTGGTTCGATTGTAGATGATGCGATTCGCCGCGACTTTACCGCCAATGCCCTTTATTACGACCCAAGTAGTGAAGAAGTACTCGATTTCCACAATGGTTTCCCCGATATCCAAGCTGGCATCTTACGCATGATCGGAAAACCGGAAATTCGTTATGCGGAAGACCCGGTGCGTATGCTGCGCGCTGTCAGGTTATCGGCAAAACTTGGGTTAAAAATTGATGCAGCCACCATGGCGCCTATCGCAAAAATGGCGGATTTACTTCAAGACGTTCCACCGAGTCGCTTGTTCGACGAAATGCTGAAACTGTTTTTATCCGGGCATGCTATTGAAAGCGTGGCTGCTTTGCGTGAGCAGCACTTACATCATGGCTTATTGCCTATGCTAGACGTGGTGCTTGAACAGCCATTGGGTGAACGATTCGTGATGCTCGCTTTGCAAAACACAGACAATCGTATTCTTTCAGGGAAATCCGCCAACCCTAGCTTCCTATTTGCTACGCTGCTTTGGCATGAAGTGTTGGCTGCTTGGGAAAGTTATAAGGCTCAAGGCGAGCATGCTATCCCTGCCCTGCATCTGGCGATGAGTGAAGTGATTGCCACCCAAGCTGAGAAGCTTGCGATTCATAACCGCTATACCGCCACTATGAAAGAAATCTGGGGCATGCAGCCGCGTTTCGAACAGCGTTCTGGGAAACGTCCATTCGGTTTATTAACTCACCCACGCTATCGCGCCGGATATGATTTCCTGCTTTTGCGTTGCGAATCTGGCGAGCTACCCAAAGAGCTTGGTGAATGGTGGACTACCTTTGCCGACGCTGATAACGAAACACGTACCGCAATGTTACAAGCCGATACTGCGCCCAAGAAACGTAAGAAAAGAAATCGCAAAAAACCGAGCACAGCAGCTGCGCCCGAAGCCCAATAAATATGAAACACGCTTATGTCGCTTTAGGCAGCAATTTGGCCGACCCGATTGCACAAGTGCGTACCGCCATTGCGGCCTTAGGAACCCTACCGCAAACGCAGGTCATTAAGGTTTCTTCTTTATACCGCACTGCGCCTATTGGCTATAAAGAAGATGAAGTCGCCCAAGTACCTGATTTTATTAATGCTGTAGCAGAGTTGAAAACCGAGTTATCTCCTGTTGAGTTGCTCGATGCATTGTTCGTTATCGAAAACGCAGCCGGACGTGAACGTCCTTACCGCTACGCACCGAGAATATTGGATTGCGACTTATTGCTTTATGAAGACGAAGTCCTGAATACGGATAAATTGACCTTGCCACATCCACGTATGCATTCGCGTGGATTTGTTCTATTGCCATTATTTGAAATTGCACCGGAGTTAAGCATCCCGAATCATGGCAAAATATCAGCATTACTAAAGCCGCATTTAAATGCTGGCATCCAGAAATTAAAACCTGAGGACGCGAAGTAAATGTACTACTTTGGGAAGCAGCACTAGGCATGAGGCACATATAAACCGAGATAGTACTTACAGTACAGCGAGGTTTAGAGTACCAAGTAACAACGTAATGCCCCAAAGAATACATTTACCCCATAGCAATGAGTATTTTTAGCAAATATCCCTACATCGTTATCGAAGGTCCTATCGGCAGTGGCAAAACTACGCTTGCCCGTATGCTGTCGGACCAATTTCCCGTGGACTATTTATCGGAAAAAGCCGAAGCCAATCCATTCCTGCCCCGGTTTTATCAAGATGCACAACGATATGGTTTGCCTACGCAATTATTCTTTTTATTCCAGCGGGCAAATCAGCTCAAAGACTTAGCCCAACGCGACATGTTTGCCAAGCCGATAGTCGCCGATTTTTTCCTGGAGAAAGACCCGCTGTTTGCCCGATTGAATCTGGACGATGAAGAATATGCTTTGTATCACCAGATTTACCAGCATCTACAGTTAAAGGCTTCCAAACCAGACTTAGTCATCTACCTGCAAACACCCGTGGATGCGCTGGTAGAACGCATCGAAGAACGCAGTGTCAGTTATGAACAAGATATTCATCGTGAATATCTAGAGCGTTTAGCGAATGCTTATAGTGAATTTTTCCACAATTACAATGAATCGCCTGTGTTGATTGTGAACAACGAAAAGCTCAATATTTTAAAGAATCCCGGCGCGCTGGATTTACTCATCACGCGCATTTCTCAGATTAAAGGCCAGCGGGAATTTTTTAACCCGAATTTCGATTAAGTATGAGCAACTCTCAACGTAGCGCTCAGTTAAATAGCGCCAAATTAGCCCGGATCACCAACAGCGGTGAAAAGATCGCCATGCTGACCTGCTATGACGCTACTTTTGCCAAGCTCTCACACGCCGCGGGCGTGGACATTTTGCTGGTCGGCGATTCACTAGGTATGGTTTTACAAGGCAGCGAGAATACCCTTAATGTACTCATGACCGACATGGTCTACCATACCCGATGTGTCGCAGCAGGCGCGCCGGATGCTTACATTATCGCTGATATGCCATATAGCAGCTATGAGAGTGGGGCCGAGTTTGCTTACCAAAATGCCAAATTACTGATTGATGCCGGTGCGCATATGGTGAAACTGGAAGGTGGTGGCAACATGGTAGAGATTGTCCGCTCTCTGGTAGAACAGGATATCCCCGTTTGTGCACACCTTGGCTTCACGCCCCAATCAGTTGGCAGATTAGGGGGTTATCGCATCCAGGGTAAAACCGAAGAAAGTGCCCAGATCATCTTGCAAGATGCCATTGCCATGAGCGATGTAGGCGTGAGCTTTGTATTGTTGGAAATGGTGCCAGCTGCCCTGGCAAAAAACATCACGGAAATCATCGATGTTCCTACTATTGGGATTGGCGCTGGCGTGGACTGTAGCGGCCAAGTATTAGTATTGCAGGACTTGTTAGGCATTTATTCGGGCCAAGCACATAAACATCCTGATGAATTTAAAAGCCCTCGCTTTGTACGTAACTTTTTAAAAGACACGGGCAGTATTCAGGCTGCTGTAGCTGCATTCGTTCAGGCGGTGAAAAACAAAGAGTTTCCTGCTGCGGAACATAGCTATTAATACAATGGAAATTATCGCCAGCATCCGCGAACTCAGAAACTCCCTCAACAACCAGGGCCATATCGCATTTGTACCGACCATGGGTAATCTGCATGACGGTCATCTCAAATTAGTCGATATTGCCAAGCAGCATGCCCAATGCGTGGTCGTCAGTATTTTTGTAAATCCCTTGCAGTTCGGTCCGCATGAAGACTTGGCTAACTATCCCCGCACCCTGGAAGCCGACTGTCGAAAATTACAGGCGGCCGGTGCGAATATCGTATTCACACCGAGTGTTAAGGAAATGTATCCGGACGCAGTTTCTGCTGGAGAAGGCTTAAACTTAAGACAGACCATGAAAGTGACGTCGCCGCCAATAGCGAATGAGCTATGCGGTGCTTCCCGACCTGGTCATTTTGATGGCGTGGCAACGGTTGTCGCCAAGCTCTTCAATATCGTGCAGCCTGACATTGCAGTTTTCGGCAAAAAAGATTTTCAACAGCTATTTATTATTCGTGAATTGGTGAAGCAATTTAATCTCCCTATTGAAATTATCGCCGGGGATACCGTACGAGAACCCAGTGGCCTAGCGATGAGCTCACGTAACGGTTATTTAACTGAAACGCAGAAAAATCAGGCAGCACAGCTTTACAAAATGTTGGAAAGCATTGTCTTGCGGGTACGCAATGGCACTGCTGAATTAGGCATACTTGCCGATGCCGCCTCGCTGGCGTTGAAAGAATTGGGGTGGGACGTGGATTATGTATCTTTTCGCAACCAAACAACACTAATGCCGGCTACCTCAGAAGACAAACAATTGATCGTGTTAGCTGCAGCAAAACTAGGGACAACCCGGCTCATTGATAATATTGATTTTTTGCGCTAAGTGTTTGAAAAGACTATAATGCTACTCCCTTATATATCCAGCCCTTAAAAACGGTTAAGCACATGCAAAGAACCATGCTTAAATCCAAGTTGCACCGGGTCACCGTCACGCATTCTGAGCTTCACTATGAAGGCAGTTGTGCGATTGATGAAGTGTTACTCGAAGCCGCTAACATTCGTGAATATGAACAGATCAATATTTACAATGTCACTAATGGTGAGCGGTTCACCACATACGCGATTCGGGCGGAACGCAACTCAGGCATCATCTCGGTAAACGGTGCAGCTGCACATAAAGCGGATCCTCAAGACATTATCATCATCGCAAGTTATGCGGTGTATAACGAAATCGAGCTGGAAAAATATAGCCCTCAGCTGGTGTATGTAGATAGCAACAATCGCATATTGGCTCAACGTAACGCGATTCCCGCACAGGCAGCTTAAATGGCATTTGATTTAGAAGCAATGAAACTCGCAGTAGTCGATGCGATTGAAGATATTAAAGGTTTTGACATTAGTGTAATGGATGTCCGTAAGCTCACATCCATGACTAATTATATGATCGTCGCGAGCGCAAATTCCAGCCGCCAGGCTAAATCCATCGCGGATAATGTGCGTGAAAAGCTCAAGGAAAAAGGCTTTGCCATCCGCGGTACAGAAGGCGAAAAAGATGGCGAATGGGTATTGGTCGATCTGGATGACATCATCGTCCATATCATGGTGCCTACCACACGTGCTTACTACAACCTTGAGCAATTATGGGGCGAGGCTGAAGGCCGTCGCAGCCATATCAAACCTAATACTCCTTGATTTAACCTTTTCAGGTTTCAATTCTCACATTGAAGATTCGTATCATCTCAGTCGGTCATAAAATGCCTGGCTGGGTTGAAGCAGCCTGTGCGGAATATATCAAGCGCATGCCGCGCGAAGCCACGGTTGAAATCATCGAAATCAAACCAGAAAAACGTGCTGCGGGAAACAGCACGGAAAACATTCAACTTCTTGAAGCCAAGAAGATAATGGATACTGTAGGACGCGACTTTCTGATTGCACTGGATGAGCGCGGTACCGAACTCACCACTTTACAGTTAGCAGAAAAATTCAAAGGCTGGCAATTATCAGGGCGTGACACTGCTCTGGTAATTGGCGGTGCAGATGGTCTGCATGCCTCAGTGAAACACCAGGCTGACTGGCTGTGGGGATTGTCAAAATTAACGCTTCCTCATGGGATGGTGCGAGTGCTGTTATGCGAACAGCTTTACCGTGCTTACAGTGTCACGCATAATCATCCTTATCACCGCCAATAATTTGGCATGCTTACTGCTTAACTATTACTGAAAGACCCTTAAGTAAGCTGAATTAAGACGATATCGCACCAAAACGGGGTTGCTCTAGATAATTTAGGGCATAATTTTGAATAAAAATTAAGATCAAGGGATTTAATATGGAAAACCGGGGCCTAGTTTTACTATCAAAGTTCTCAGTATCTGCCAGGAGACTGATTGGCGTAGTCAATCCAGCAAAATTGATTAAAGATCACGAATACAGTGCGCAAATTTTTCAAAAAGTGTCGGAGTTCGGCGACGAAGAGCTAATCATGCTATCTTTGGAAGTCCAAAACATGCTGGGCATGATGTCTGTCACTACCACGCCAACACCAGAAAAAATCGTCCCCATCAAATCTGTGGAAGTGATTGAACAGAAATATATGTATGGTGCACGTAGTTAACTGCAGTCTCCACAACATCTTTATGTGATTGATTTAAACACCGCGTTAAATCAATCACATAGATTCCATTTGTAAACATTGCAATCAAAAGTCTTATCCCGTATCATCCCCGATGAAATAAAGCCGCACCGTTAAATATATTTGCAACGACGCATGATATATAAGCAGTCCTCAGCAATGGCGTTGAGTTGAACCGTGCTCATCCAATAAATATTAAAATATCAGGACAGTCACCGGATGGACAACGATACCATTCTATTACTTGCGCGATTTACGATTCAAGCGCGCAAATTAATAGGCGCCATAGATTCAAACCTACTTGCTAACGACGAAACTTACCGAAACCAGGTCTTTCAAAAGATCGATGCCCAAGCGGAAGAAGAGTTATTGTTACTTTCTTTGACGTTACGCAATAAGTTAGGCGCTTTAGGAGCAGTTAAAACTGTTGAAGAACCGGCACCTCGAACGGACAATGTGACCGACAAATACAAATTTGGCGCACGCGGTTAATTTACTCCTTAAAAACGCTGATCTGCCAAAACTAATCAGCGTTTTGCTAAACTAACATACATTCTTTTTCATGGCACAATCATCAGGTGTCAACAATGTATGTCATCGCCTAAATCCTCCTCTTTTCGTGAACTTCCGTCTTACCATGTCTCCTTGGTCTGGTTCAGGCGCGATCTGCGTGACTATGATCATGCAGCCCTTTACTATGCCCTGAAAACTTCCAAGCAAGTCTATTGCTGCTTTGTATTTGATAACGACATTCTGGATGCTTTGCCAGATAAGGAAGATCGAAGAGTCGAGTTTATTCTCGAAAGTGTAAGCGAGCTTAAAAAAGCGTTACTGCTACAAGGAGGCGACCTAATTGTTTTGCATGGGAGCGCACTGATTGAGATTCCCAAACTAGCGCAATCATTATCGGTTGAAGCAGTCTTCACCAATCACGATTACGAACCAGTGGCCCTGAGTCGGGATCGACAAGTAGCCACCACGTTGAATCAACACGGCATTACATTCCATCATTTCAAAGACCAGGTTATTTTTGAAAAAGACGAAGTATTAAATAATGCTGGTAAGCCCTATGGTGTGTTTACCCCTTACAAAAATGCCTGGCTCAAAAAAGTAGATGATTTTTACTTAAGTGCTTACCCGTGTGATAAATATAAGCAGCATTATGCCATGCCTGCTGCCAGTCACTTGCCAAGCCTGGCCAGTTTAGGATTCAAACCCAGCAATTTAACCACATTGCGCATCCCTACCGGCATGCAAGGCGGACTGACACTTTTCGATGACTTCAAGCAACGCATGGCGCAATATAAAGATGCGCGTAACTTCCCCGCAGTTAAAGGTGTTTCATATTTATCGGTACATTTGCGTTTTGGCACTGTATCCATTCGCCATCTTGCACGCGAAGCGATGCATCAGGCCTCTATCGGTAGCCAAACCTGGTTAAGTGAACTGATTTGGCGGGATTTTTATTTCCAGATATTGCATCACAACCCACAAGTCGCTAAGGGCCATACCTTCAAGCCGGAATTTAATAACATTCCATTCCCCAATGATAAGCAATTGTTTAAAGCCTGGTGTGAAGGCAAAACTGGCTACCCATTGGTAGATGCAGCAATGCGACAGATCAATTCAACCGGTTATATGCATAACCGTTTACGCATGGTTGCAGCGAGCTTTCTGGTTAAAGACTTACTGATTGACTGGCGTTGGGGAGAGCAGTACTTTGAAGAGAAACTCATCGATTTCGACTTCAGTGCTAATAACGGTGGTTGGCAGTGGGCCGCTAGTACAGGTTGTGATGCACAACCTTGGTTTCGCATATTTAATCCCGTAACTCAGAGTGACCGCTTCGATCCACACGGTAAGTTTATCCGTAAATATGTACCGGAATTGAAAGAATGTGATGATAAGGAAATCCATGCTCCCTGGCTGATTCCGCCCTTGCGCCAGCAATCAATTAATATGGTCATTGGTAAGGATTACCCAACACCCATAGTTGATCATGCAAGCCAAAGATTGTTAGCCTTGGATTTATATAAACAGCAGTCTAAAAGTACTATTACAGAGAGTGATTCTTAATGATAATATGTTGTATCTTTGCAACATTCTGACCTTGCCTGCTGCAATATAATATAGACAGAAATGGCTTAGTCATGAATAATCCGTGGGTAAACGAATTAATCTTAAAAAGAAATTAAAATGTATAAGAAATCATTAAGTTTAGTCATCATATCCAGCCTGGCACTACTATTAAATGGCTGCGCAACGCAATCTAATAAAGACCCGCTAGAGGGGATGAATCGCGGTATCTATAAATTCAATCAAGTTGCAGATGACGCGGTTATCAAACCCATTGCTAAAGGCTACAAAGCTGTTGCACCCTCACCTGTCCGTACTGGCATTAATAATTTTTTCAGCAACTTAGGCATGATAACCACTGTAGTCAATGACCTACTGCAATTTAAATTGGCCTATGCTTTTACCGATGCTGGCCGTTTTATGATTAACTCTACGTTCGGTATCGCGGGCTTTATTGATGTCGCTTCCATGGATAAAATTGAAAAGCGCAAAGAAGATTTCGGCCAAACCTTAGGCTATTGGGGTTTAGGTTCCGGCCCTTATCTGGTATTGCCTTTCTTGGGCCCATCGAGCGTTCGCGATACTACGGGATTCATTGTAGATACTGCAACGAGCGATCCGATTACTTACACGCATAATATTGGTGAGATCAGGTTACACAATCAATTGCGCGCCATTCAATTTATCGATAAACGTGCGGAATTACTCACTGCGACCGATTTAGTTGATGAAGCTTCTTTAGACCCTTATGCATTTACCCGCGATGCCTATCTACAACGCCGCGCAAGCCAGATTCAAGATGGCGCCGTGCCTAAAGACTTTGTTCAAGAAGGCTTTGAAGAAGATAGCGTTGCTGAAGAAAAAAGCAAATAATCTTCCTTAATTGGAAACAAGCAAAAGCCCCAGAAATGGGGCTTTTGCTTTTAAGACTTGCGCTAAAATAAGTCAGCTTGAGGCTGAGTAAAGTGCTATTCCGCTGCTACCGTCATGCGCTCAATTAAAATAGAACCTACCTGTTTTGAGCCTTGCACTAAAACATCATTACCCACACCCACAATCATTTTCAACATATCGGTCATATTGCTGGCAATCGTCACCTCTTCCACCGCATGCACAATCACACCATTTTCCACCCAGAAACCAGCCGCGCCGCGCGAATAATCACCCGTCACCATATTCATACCATGGCCTAATAATTCGGTCACCACTAAACCGGTGCTCATTTGCCTGAGCAAGCCCGTAAAATCTTGCGTGCCGGATTGCACAATTAAGTTATGGTTGCCGCCAGCATTGCCTGTCGTCTGCATTCCCAGCTTACGTGCTGAATAACTGGAAAGCACATAGCCTTGCAAAATACCATTTTCAACCAATTGCCTTGGTCGCGTGGCAACACCTTCATTATCAAACGGGCTGCTAGCCAGTCCTTTTTTTAAGTGCGGTTCTTCATAAATATTGAGTAAAGGTGAAGCGATTTGTTTACCTAAACTATCCAGCAAAAATGAGGATTTACGATATAGATTGCCCCCTGAAATTGCACTGATGAGCGATGAAATCAAACCGCTTGCCAATGAGGGATCGAATAAAACAGGTACTTGGCAAGTTTTAATTTTACGCGAGTCCAAACGCCTTATCGTACGTTCACCAGCAATCCTGCCGATTTCTTCCACGGATTGTAAATCTTCAGCCGCCCGCGCAGTGCTATACCAGTAATCGCGTTGCATACTGTCAGCAGACTCTGCAATGACTGAGCAACTGATACCGTGTCTCGAACTTGGATATCCGCCAGTAAAGCCATGGCTATTACTATAGGCAAAAAAGCCTGTACCGCTGGAAACGCTTGCTCCTTCTGAATTAGTAATGCGGCTATCTACCTCAAGCGCTGCGGCTTCACAAGCTTTGGCAATTGCAATGGCCTCATCGACACTCACAGACCAAGGATGATGCAAATCTAAATCTTGAATATCGGTAGCCATTAAGTTGGCATCCGCCAACCCGCAAAACTCATCTTTCGCAGTGTATTTAGCAATATTGCAGGCGGCTGCCACAGTATCGCGTAGGGCTTGCGGGCTTAAGTCAGAAGTACTGGCATGGCCTTTCTGCTGACCAAAATAGACGGTGACTGACATGCCTTTATCACGGTTATATTCAATATTTTCCGTTTCGCCCATACGTACAGATACATTTTGCCCGACACTCAGGCTGAGCTCTGCTTCCGCTTGGCTTGCACCTAGGGATTTGGCTACTTTAAGCACATCTTCCGACATCTGCTTAATTTCATTTAGGGAATAAGTAAACTCTGATTCTGCCATTACATTCTTTCTTAAAACATGCGTTGTTACTTGCACTTAATCACTCAACTTCAAGGCTGTTATAATACCTTGTATGAAACCGAAAAAGACAAATAACCCAGCCGATTCAGCGATTGAAGCGGATGCTGAAGAAGATTTACTGCCCAGCAAAACTAAACTCAAAGCCGAAGCGGATGCGCAACAAGCATTGGGGGTAAGATTATCTGAACTCTCCAAAGACAAATTGCTAAAACTCAACTTGCCGGAGGCTGTGTATGAAGCCGTATTAGAAACCAAACGTATCACTGCCAATGGCGCTATTCGCCGTCATCGGCAATACTTGGGGCGTTTAATGCGCGAAATTGATACTGCGCCAATTGCCGAACAGCTCGCACGGTGGGATGGCAAGCATACGGCTGAGAATGCGCATTTTCATGGCTTGGAACGCTGGAGAGATCGACTCATTAGTGATGCGAATGCCATTGGTGAGTTCCTGAACTTATACCCAAGCACGGATAGCCAGCAATTGCGGACTTTAATTCGTAATGCCAATAAGGAACTTGCAGCTAACAAACCTCCAAAAAGTAGCCGCGAATTATTCAAACTATTGAGAGATGTGACTGAAAGCGGACCATTAACTGATGACGCTTAATATGGATATCGTTGCAGCGATTATTTTTGCGCTGGCTTTAATTCACACCTTTACCGCTAAATCATTTGAAACATTGGCCCACAAGCACCCTAGGCATGCTGGGTTGTTTCATCTACTCGGTGAAGTGGAAGTCGTTTTTGGCTTTTGGGCATTTATATTAATTGGTTTGCTGGCGGTATTCGCAGGCGGAGACAAAGCCATTAGTTATGTAGAGTCTCGCCAATACACTGAGCCATTGTTTGTGTTTGTCATTATGGTAGTCGCTGCATCCCGACCTGTACTTAGCGTAGTGCGGAACATGATTCTATTCGTTGCGAACCTCATGCCCATGAATAGAATGATTGCCCAAATTTGGTTAAGCATGGCACTCGTTCCATTATTAGGTTCGTTCATCACAGAGCCTGCCGCCATGACCATTGCTGCGTTATTGCTAGCCCCATTAGTATTTAATCAAAAGATCCCTGAGTGGTTAAAATATGCATCGCTAGGGGTATTGTTTGTCAACATCTCGATCGGGGGCACACTAACCTCCTATGCCGCACCACCTGTACTCATGGTCGCAACTGCATGGCAATGGGACTCAGCCTTTATGGCAACGACCTTTGGTTGGAAAGCCGCAGTTGCAGTATTGATTAACTCAACCGTACTAAGTTATATGCTCCACAAACATATCGCCCAGATTAAGGTTTCTAAAGACACTGTGAAAGAAAGAAAAATCCCTCTCATGGTGAGTATGATTCATATGCTCTTTTTGATTGGTGTAATCTTATTTGCGCATCATCCGGTATTATTCTTCGGTCTATTTCTTTTATTTTTGGGCTTTACCCAAGCATATGAACGTCATCAGTCTCCACTTATTCTTAAAGAGGGCATGCTAGTAGGTTTTTTTCTCGCTGGACTTGTAGTCCTCGGTGGCATGCAACAATGGTGGTTACAACCAATTGTGTCCCGTCTTGAACCACTAGAGTTATTTTTTGGCGCTACCGCACTGACAGCGATTACAGATAATGCCGCACTCACTTACCTGGGCTCTTTGATTGTAGGCATGTCAGATGAGGCAAAATATATGCTGATGGCGGGTGCTGTCACTGGTGGGGGCTTATCTATTATTGCCAATGCCCCCAACCCTGCAGGCGTATCCCTACTTAAAGGTGGATTTGAGGAAGGCTCAGTTGGTGCGGTAGCGCTTTTATTAGGCGCACTCCCGCCTACTATAGTAGCCGCGATCCTGTTTCTAATTTAACGAGGGCTCTCACAATTAACCCTCGTTTTCAAAAGTCTGGCGCTTTTATCTAGGCGAATTTAAAGTAACTGTAGTCGCTATATTTTCATTACTACGCTGCAGTATTACAGGCACTGTAGTTCCGGCATAACGTTTCACAGCAGCAAATAAATCTTCCGGTTTCACCAGTGATATATCCCCGATTTTTAACAAGGTATCCCCTCGCATAATGGCGGCTTTTGCGGCTGGCGATTCCTGTACTACTGCAATTATTTTCAAGCCATTTTCTTCCTGGCCTGTTACCTCAGTCTGGCGTGGGTCGACTTTTTGTTTGAGTTTAATAATATGCACGCCCAATAACGGCGTGGGCAGCTTAGCCCAATAACTGGCGTAATATTGATAAACCGTAGGATCTTGCGCAAGATCCTGTTCTGTTACTTCACCTTTATTTTTAATGGCATCCTTGATGGCCTGCATTTTCGACGCGGCTGTTTTGCTGGAGCCATACTTGGTATAGACCAAGACCGTGTCCGCATGAATACTTTTTCCATGCTGCAAAGCGAGTTCAGCAGGTACATTACCCGCTTCAAACCCAGAAGAGCCCATCATGTCATATCCTTTTTCTAACATGCTGATGTTGTCTTCTTCCTTATGGTTACTCACAAATATTTTAGTATCCGGGTTTTGCTGCAGGGATCTGAGTTGGCTGTTATTTTGGGCTTTGTAATTTTTTGCATACAAGTTTTCTTCTGCCTGTATTTGCATTGAAAATAAACTAGTAGCAATGGCAAGTAAAATAGTTGAGGTAAAAGTTGAATACCGGAGAATGAGCGGCATAAGAAATCCTTTGTAAGGTAATGGTATGATAAAAGCCTAACTCATTAATGACCTAAGCATGACAAAAGAATTCATTAAAATTGGCTTGGTTTCGATTAGCGATCGCGCTAGCAGCGGCGTTTATGAAGACCAAGGCATCCCAACTCTTAAGTCTTGGCTAGACCAAGCTTTGCTCACCCCTATTCAGTTTATTGCAAGACTGATTGCCGATGAGCAATCTGACATCGAATCCACTTTGAAAGATCTGGTGGACTTTGAGGAATGCCACTTGATCCTAACAACTGGTGGAACGGGTCCTGCCCTGCGGGATGTGACGCCTGAAGCAACAATTAATGTATCAGACAAAATAATGCCGGGCTTTGGTGAGCAGATGCGCCAGATTAGTCTGAATTTTGTACCTACTGCAATTCTTTCACGCCAGGTGGCTGTGATTCGTAAACAATGCCTGATCATTAACTTACCAGGCCAACCCAAAGCGATTGCCCAAACACTTGAAGGATTAAAAGGCGAAAACGGTGAAATCAAAACCCATGGCATCTTTGCTGCTGTTCCTTACTGCCTCGATCTGCTGGCTACGCCTGAGCGGACTATGCCTTATTTGGAAACAAATGAAAGTATAGTGAAGGCATTCCGGCCCAAATCCGCAACTAAGCCTGCAAACCTAGTCGATATTCCATCTGACAGTAACCCTAACTAATGGCTGAGTTCGAGTTAATTGAACAGCACTTCACTCGCCTTACCCGACATACCAATCTGGGTATAGGTGATGATGCCGCATTAATCTCTGTGTCAGAAGGCATGGAGCTGGCCATTTCAGCCGACATGCTGGTTTCGGGTACACATTTTTTTGCAGATGCAGATCCTTATCAGCTAGGCTGGAAATCGTTAGCGGTAAATGTATCGGATATGGCAGCAATGGGCGCCGTACCTAAATGGGTTACCCTTGCAATCGCTTTGCCACAGCAGGATGACGTATGGTTAAGTCAGTTTTCACAAGGTTTTTTTGCCTGCGCCAATACGTTTAACATTGACCTCATTGGTGGCGACACGACCAAAACCCAGCAAAAAGAAAATCTTACTATTAGTGTTCAGATCATGGGCGAGGTACCAAGGGGGCAGGCCATTAAACGCAGTGGTGCCAAAGTGGGCGACGATATCTGGGTATCCGGCCCTTTAGGGAAAGCAGCAGTGGGATTGCAGCATTTACTAGGCAATCTAGTAATTGATTCAGAAGCGGTCACAGAACACCTGGCGGCATTGCATATGCCTGCACCGCGTGTTGATTTGGGAATTGTTCTGCGGGGCATAGCCAATAGCTGCCTGGATATCTCGGACGGTTTATTGGGAGATCTACAGCACATCCTTAAAGCTTCTAATGTGGGTGCACAGATACAACTGAATGCCATTCCAACCTCGGAATTTATTGCCCAGCATTTGGATGGCATTACATTTCAGCGCTATGTGCTTGCGGGTGGGGATGACTATGAATTATGTTTCACGGCCGCTACAGATAAGGCGGATCAAATCTTGGCAGTGAGTCAGCAGTTAAATCTGCCATTATCCAAAATAGGCAAAATTACTCATGAAAAAGCCTTAGAAGTATTGGATGCGCGTCAGCAAACTATTACTTTGGACTCGCTTGGCTACAACCACTTCAATGGTCATTAAAATATGAAACCGCTAATTCCTCCACCAACTGTCCGATTTTTAATCGCCCATCCTGCTCATTTTTTTGCTTTGGGATTCGGCAGCGGACTGGCCCGATTCGCCCCTGGCACCGCTGGAAGTTTGGTTGCCTTGCCTATTGCATGGGGCATTGCAACCTTTCCTCTTCTGACACAGCTTTCAATTGTGGCAATATTATTCATCATCGGCTGTTACATTTGCGCCATTACCAGCCGAAATTTAGGTGTGGTCGACCACGGCAGCATAGTTTGGGATGAGATTGTCGCCATGCTGCTGGTGCTGGCATTCACACCATTATCATGGCTATGGTGGTTGATCGCTTTCCTGCTGTTTCGCCTATTTGATATCTGGAAACCTTATCCCATCAAACATTACGATGCAAAACTTAAAAATGGGTTTGGGGTTATGTTTGATGATCTACTTGCGGGAATTTATGCGCTGATTTGTATACAAATATTGCTATGGATGACCAAGAACTTATCGCTTTAGCAGAAAAGCTCGGTGTTGCTTTAAAAACCCGCAACCTGTCTTTAGCATTGGCAGAGTCCTGCACTGGCGGCATGGCAGCACAAGTTGTCACTGCTATTTCTGGAAGCTCCGCCACTTTTGAACGCGGATTTGTGACCTACAGCAACCCTTCAAAACAAGAGTTGCTTGGGGTCACAGAGTTAACATTGAATACCTATGGCGCAGTGAGCGAAGAAACGGCCCGCGAGATGGCTACAGGCGCCTTAAAAAACAGTCATGCACAAATTGCAGGTAGCATTACCGGTATCGCCGGGCCTGACGGAGGCACCCAAGAAAAACCCGTGGGCATGGTTTGTTTTGCATGGGTTGGCGATCATTATCCGCTCAAAAGTATTACCCGCCAGTTTAGCGGTAACCGCCATACAATTCGCCAGCAAGCCGTAGCGACATTGCTGGCGAATCTTTTAGCCTCATTACAATAATCTCTACTTCAAAAACGCTATCTAGTCACGACCACGATGGCCTCGGTGGCCATGTCCGCGATGATCCCAGTCGCGATCACGTTTCCAGCCATGATGGCGGTGACGGTCATTATCGTAATAACGGAAGTTAGCACGTGGGCTGTAATAATATGGCTGAGGCGCCGCATAGTAGGCTGGTGCGCCATAGTAGACTACAGGAGGTGCGTAATGCCTTACCACTGGTGCTGGATAACCCCCGCCAATATTAATGCCGAAGCTAAATGAATCATGCGCCTGAGCGGCGGTGAATGGTGCTAAAGCTAACCCAGATACAACTAATAAGGAACGTAACATTTTCATCGTATTTCTCCATTTACAAATTACACCTGTTAAGACGCACTATGCGCCCAATGGTTTACCTCAATCCACCATCTTTACAAGAAATTACATGTGGCAAAAATACAGTCTATGCTTACCTTAAGTAGTAAATTATGGAATAATTAGAGGTTATTACCCGCATCACTTAAGCACCTCAAAATAAAGGCAAAAACACTATGGATGACAATAAAAGCAAAGCTCTTGCCGCCGCACTTTCTCAAATTGAAAAGCAATTCGGCAAAGGCTCCATCATGCGCATGGGCGACAGCGATATCGGCGAAGATATTCAAGCCGTTTCCACTGGTTCGCTCGGGCTTGATATTGCTTTAGGCATTGGTGGTTTACCACGTGGCCGCGTGGTTGAAATTTACGGCCCTGAATCATCCGGTAAAACGACACTGACGCTATCAGTCATTGCGCAAATGCAAAAAATGGGCGGCACTGCTGCTTTCATCGATGCGGAACACGCACTTGATCCTCAATATGCCGCCAAACTAGGCGTGAATGTGCCCGACTTACTCATCAGCCAGCCAGATACAGGCGAACAAGCCTTGGAAATTGCTGACATGCTGGTACGTTCAGGTTCAGTGGATATCGTGGTGGTCGACTCTGTTGCCGCACTTACGCCGCGTGCCGAAATCGAAGGCGAAATGGGTGACTCACACATGGGCCTGCAAGCCCGCTTGATGAGCCAGGCATTGCGTAAACTGACCGGCAACATTAAACGTACCAATACCTTGGTGATCTTTATTAACCAAATTCGTATGAAAATCGGTGTGATGTTCGGCAATCCGGAAACAACAACCGGCGGTAACGCACTTAAATTCTACGCTTCAGTACGCCTGGATATCCGCCGTATCGGTGCGATCAAAAAAGGCGATGAAGTGACCGGTTCTGAAACGCGCGTGAAAGTCATTAAAAACAAAGTTGCGCCGCCGTTCAAGCAAGCTGAATTTGACATTCTGTATGGCGAAGGCATTTCCCGCGAAGGCGAAATTATCGAACTGGGCGTCAATGCAAAATTCGTAGAAAAAGCCGGTGCCTGGTATAGCTACAATGGCGAGAAAATTGGCCAAGGCAAAGATAACGCACGTGAATTCTTAAAAGAACATCCGGCTATTGCCAATGAAATTGATGCCAAGATTCGCGCCAATATCAAGCAGTTAAGCGAAAGCATGACTGCGGTACGTACGGAAGACGATTAAGGAATAGCAATAGATTATCAGGCGAAAACTTTACGGCAACGCGCCCTGGATTATTTAACTAAACGCGAATACTCCTATCAGGAACTAGGGCAAAAACTTAAAGCCTACGCTGAAGAATCCGATGACATTCCGGCATTACTAACAGAATTTAAAGATAAAGGCTGGTTATCAGACGCCCGATTTACTGAGCAGATTGTTCATGCACGTAAAGCTAAATTTGGGAGTGCGCGTGTGGCGCATGAACTACGTGAAAAAGGCATTGCTGATGATTTGATTGCCGATGCAGTGGCCGAAGTAAAGATAGACGAACTGGCAAATGCTAAAGATGTTTGGCGTAAGAAATATGACGCCCTACCCAAGACACAACTGGAATGGGCCAAACAAGCTAGGTTTCTGCAAAGCCGCGGCTTTGGGTTCGACATAATAAAAAAAGTATTAAACACTAAAGATTAGTGATGCATTAGGCAACAATGTTAAGCCACCTTAAGCGACTGAAAAAACATACAAATTTGGATCAAGTCCAAAAGATGGATTTTATTAAAGAATGACTATTAAACTCAGCAACAATCCTTCCAGCAAAGAAATCCGTCAGGCATTTTTGGACTACTTCGCGTCTAAAGGCCACGAAGTCGTCGCCTCCAGTTCGCTAGTGCCACATGGTGACCCTACCCTGCTATTCACCAATGCGGGCATGAATCAATTCAAAGATGTGTTTTTAGGCTTTGATAAACGTACTTACACCCGTGCAGCTTCCAGCCAAAAATGTGTGCGTGCCGGCGGTAAGCATAATGACCTGGAAAATGTCGGCTATACGGCCCGCCACCACACGTTCTTTGAGATGTTGGGCAATTTCAGTTTCGGTGATTACTTCAAGCAAGATGCAATCAATTACGCGTGGGAATTACTGACCGTCGTTTTCAAGCTGCCAAAAGACAAACTCACCGTCACCGTTTATGCAGAAGATGATGAAGCGTACGATATCTGGACCAAACAAATCGGCGTGCCTGCCGAACGTGTGATTCGTATAGGCGATAACAAAGGTGCACGCTACGCGTCCGATAACTTCTGGATGATGGGTGATACCGGCCCATGCGGTCCTTGTACCGAAATTTTCTATGACCATGGTGATCACCATTTCGGCGGCCCGCCAGGCAGCCCTGATGAAGACGGTGATCGCTTTATCGAAATCTGGAACAACGTGTTCATGCAATACAACCGTGATGAAGCGGGTGTCATGCATAAACTACCGAAGCCATCTGTTGATACCGGCATGGGTCTCGAGCGTATCTCCGCCGTATTACAGCATGTACATGCTAACTATGAAATCGATGTATTCCAAACATTGATTCAGGCAGCTGCACGAGAAACCAAAACTGCCGATTTGAATAGTCCAAGTCTCAAAGTACTGGCTGACCACATTCGTGCTTGTAGCTTTTTAATTGCTGATGGCGTGATCCCAGGTAATGAAGGCCGCGGCTATGTGCTGCGCCGCATCATTCGCCGGGCGATTCGTCATGGCTACAAGTTAGGTGCACGCAAAGCATTTTTCTATAAAATGCTACCTGACCTGGTTCAGGAAATGGGCCACGCCTATCCCGAATTAATCGCCAATCAGGCGCGTATTTCCGACATGCTCAAACAGGAAGAGGACCGTTTTTTCGAGACGATTGAAAACGGCATGGCGATTCTGGAAGCGGAGTTAGCCAA
Source organism: Methylotenera sp. (assembly GCA_002928535.1). Lineage (GTDB taxonomy): Bacteria > Pseudomonadota > Gammaproteobacteria > Burkholderiales > Methylophilaceae > Methylotenera. The sequence goes on from PERG01000003.1 coordinate 121,308, forward strand.
TACCAAAGGCGTATTCAACGGCGAAACTGCATTTAAATTACATGACACCTACGGTTTCCCACTCGATTTGACAGCTGATATTTGCCGCGAGCGTGATGTTAAGGTTGATACTGACGCATTCAATGCCGCGATGGCGCGCCAGAAAGACCAGGCACGTGCCGCTGGTAAATTTAAAATGTCGACTAACCTGGAATATAGCGGCCAGTCCTCCACTTTCCATGGCTATGAAACTTTGGAAAAGCAAGCACAGGTATTAGTGATCTATAAAGACGGCATCGCTGTACAAAGCCTCAATGAAGGCGACCACGGTATCGTAGTGCTGGACCATACACCCTTCTATGCAGAATCCGGCGGACAAATCGGCGACTCTGGTGAATTGAAATCTGCTAACGGAATTTTTGCAGTAGAAGACACCCTGAAGATTCAAGCAGCGGTATTCGGCCATCACGGTATACTCAAAACCGGCACACTCAATGTGGGTGATAGCTTGACTGCTAAAGTCGACATGCATGCCCGTGCCAATACCATGCGCAATCACTCGGCTACACATTTGATGCATAAAGCGTTACGCGAAGTGTTAGGTGAACATGTGCAACAAAAAGGCTCGCTGGTTGATACCGAAAAAACCCGTTTTGACTTCGTGCATAACGCGCCGATGACGGATGCACAGCTGTTAAAAGTTGAGCAAATCGTGAATGCGGAAATTTTGGCAAACGCAGAGACCCAAGCACGCGTGATGGATATCGAATCTGCGCAAAAAACCGGCGCCGTGATGCTGTTCGGTGAGAAATATGGCGATGAAGTGCGTGTACTCGATATCGGCAGTTCACGCGAATTGTGTGGCGGCACCCATGTCAGCCGCACCGGTGATATCGGCCTGTTCAAAATATTAAGTGAATCTGGCGTGGCTGCAGGGGTGCGTCGTATTGAAGCGACCACAGGCGAAGGCGCGTTGAAATTGATCCAGTCACAACAAGCATTGCTTAACCAAACCGCGAGTGAACTCAAAGCCCCGGTGAGCGAGTTACCTGCCAAGATTTCCCAGATTCTCGATAACGTTCGGTCATTGGAAAAAGAACTTGCCCGTTTGAAATCCAAACTTGCTGCCGCACAAGGCGATGATCTTGCCTCCCAGGCTGTCGAAATTGGTGGGTTTAAAGTCCTGGCAACCATGCTGGAAGGCGCAGATGCAAATACCTTGCGTGAAACTATGGACAAGCTCAAAGACAAGCTTAAATCCGCTGCAATCGTATTAGCCAGCACCAATGATGGTAAAGTCAGTTTAGCCGCTGGCGTGACCGCAGACCTGATTGCAAAAATCAAGGCTGGTGATCTGGTGAACCATGTGGCAAGCCAAGTGGGCGGCAAAGGCGGCGGCAAACCGGATATGGCAATGGCAGGCGGTACGGATGCTAGCCAGTTGCCCAAAGCATTGGCGAGTGTGAATGATTGGGTCGCCTCAAAATTGTAATTTTTACTATCTAAAACTTATTTTTACTAACTTACCTATCTTTTAACTAAAAAGTGAAACGAATTAAGAGTTAACTATGGCACTAATTGTACAAAAATACGGTGGAACTTCAGTTGCAAATCCGGAAAGGATTCGTAACGTGGCGCGACGGGTGGCCCGTTACAAGGCAATGGGGCATCAAGTGGTGGTCGTAGTGTCTGCAATGTCGGGCGAAACTAACCGACTGATTAGTCTGGCCAAAGAGCTGATGACCGATCCTGATCCGCGTGAATTGGATACGATAGTCTCTACAGGCGAACAAGTGACAATCGGCATGACCGCACTTGCCTTGATTGAATTGGGTATTAAGGCGAAAAGTTATACGGGTGCACAAGTCAAGATTCTGACTGACGATGCTCATACCAAAGCACGCATTCTAAACATTGACCAAGGCAATATTAAAGCTGATCTGGATGCAGGCTATGTATGCGTAGTAGCAGGGTTCCAAGGCGTAGATGAAAACGGCAATATCACGACCTTAGGCCGTGGCGGTTCAGATACCACAGGCGTAGCACTCGCAGCGGCACTAGGGGCGGATGAATGCCAAATCTATACCGATGTTGATGGCGTTTATACAACAGACCCACGTGTAGTGCCAGAAGCACGCCGTTTGAAGTCGATTACTTTTGAAGAGATGCTGGAATTAGCAAGCCAAGGCTCTAAGGTATTGCAAATCCGCTCTGTGGAATTTGCCGGTAAATACAAGGTTAAGTTACGTGTGCTTTCCAGCTTTGAAGAAGAAGGCGACGGCACACTCATTACATTTGAAGAAGATGGCAAGGAAAGCAATATGGAACAACCAATTATTTCAGGGATCGCGTTTAACCGCGACGAAGCTAAAGTCACCGTACTAGGCGTACCGGATCGTCCGGGCATCGCTTACCAAATTCTTGGCCCGATTGCCGATGCCAAGATCGATGTTGATATGATCATCCAAAACGTAGGCGCAGACGGCACTACCGACTTTACCTTCACCGTGCATAAAAACGAGTTGAATAAAGCACTGGCAATTTTGAAAGACAAGGTACAAGGCCATATCAATGCACGCGAAATTATTGGCGACGATAAAATCGCTAAAGTATCCGTGGTTGGGGTTGGCATGCGTTCACATGTGGGCATTGCCAGCCAAATGTTCCGCACATTGGCAGAAGAAGGCATCAATATTCAAATGATCTCGACCAGCGAAATCAAGATTGCTGTAGTGATCGACGAAAAATACATGGAACTTGCCGTGCGCGTATTGCACAAAGCATTTGAGCTGGAAGAAGCTTAAGCTTTTAATTGATTTATAGAGGGGTTTAGCGTAGTATCACGCCCCTGAAACAGCGTAATAAACGGAGAGCTGGCCGAGTGGTCGAAGGCACTTCCCTGCTAAGGAAGCATACGGGCTTAAATCTGTATCGAGGGTTCGAATCCCTCGCTCTCCGCCAGTAATATTTTAAGTGGCAAAAAATCATTTAAATCAATTACTTATCCTACATCTGCATTTATCGTTTCACCTCATGTTTTCACCCCATATCCTCCCAAACATAATTGCTAATGTGGGAAAAATAAGAACAGATATAACGTCTCTTTAGAATTGCTTACAGATGCAAGTTAAGTGCAATTACCATTCTCCAATTCTCGGGTTCTAAAACCACATAAGAGCTGTAACGTACGCTCCTTATACTCACTGGCATTTAGCTATAGGTATCTCATTCCAGCTACCTGTATAGTTCGGACTTTTATACTCTCTGCGCATAGCCCAACTCTTATTAATGCCTTCAGATGCTAGCTTGATAGTACCTCTCCCGTATTTATTATTAAGCTTGTCCATCACAGCCATAAGCTCGTCAGACTTAGGAGCTGCTGCTGTACCAAACAGGTCTGTTTGCTGACCTCCTTCTGGCACTAGCTCCATAAGCATTACTCCAGCTTTTTGGTAGTACACGCCTGGCTTATACATTTGTTTAAGCACCCAAAGTGCTGCCTTTGTTATTTGCAAAGTACAGTTTGTAGGTGCAGGCAAACCTATCATCCCATCACCCGGATAAAACTTTGCTTTATCGAACGGACTGTTTTGAGCGAATGCGTAAACAGCATTAGCGTATAAGCCTTGTTTGCGCAGGCGCTGGGCTGCATTGGCTGCATGAAAGGTTATCGCCTCTACCAGCTCTTGCAGCGTGGTTACACGGGCGCCAAATGAACGAGAACTCATCACCTGTTTAGCTTCTGCTAAGGACTCATCCAGCTCTAGCCAAGACTCACCATTAAGTTCTTTAATCGTGCGCTCTAGCACTACGCCAAACTCGTCTCGAATGCGTTTAGTATCAGCTCGTTTTAGGCGTAGAACGTTATGTACACCATGGGAATTTAATTTAGCTTCTAATCTACTACCTATTCCCCAAACTTTAGATACAGGTAGGTTTGCCATAATATCGTTTAAGTCATGATGTGCCATGCTGGTGAAGTCGCATACACCGTTAGCATACGTGTTCTTCTTAGCGTGATGATTAGCAAGCTTGGCTAAGGTCTTGGTACTTCCGATGCCTACACAGATAGGTAGGCCTGTCCATTGAAGTACAGTACTTTTAATTTCCTGACCGTGAGCTACTAAATCTATTTTCATTCCAGTAAGGTCTAAGAACGATTCATCAATCGAATATACCTCCTGGCGAGGTGAAAACTGTTTGAGAGTAGCCATGAAGCGATTGCTCATATTTGCATAGAGTTCGTAGTTAGAAGAAAAAGCTACTACACCTAACTTACGTGCCTCTTCTTCAACCTCAAACCATGGCTTGCACATATATAGCTCAAGGATAGCCTTAGCCTCCTTAGTTTGAGCTATGACACATCCGTCGTTATTGGAAAGTACTACGATAGGCTTGCCGATAAGGTCAGGTCGCATAAGCCTTTCGCACTCACCGTAAAACGAATTTGCGTCACAAAGCGCGTAAACTTGATTAAAGCGGTGGGGGGAGAACACGACGCACCACACCAAAAATAACAAGCTCCTGGCCCTCTGAAAACGTAATTGGAGGGAAATCTGGATGCTCGGAAAGAAGTTTTACCACACCCCCGCGTTTATAAAGTCGTTTTACCACCCACTCCCCATCTACAGCAGCCACAACGATAGCTCCGTACTTATGTGGCAGTGAACGGTCTACTAACAACAAGTCTCCATCGAATATGCGAGCGCCCTCCATAGACTTGCCACTAGCTGTGAAGAAGAATGTAGCAGCAGGGTTTTTAATGCATAGCTCATTGAGGTCTAAGAACTTCTGTTCATAGTCCTGAGCAGGTGAAGGAAAGCGAGACTGTCCTGCCGATATAGAGTAGCTATATACAGGTCTAGCGAGCTTAGGCGGGTTTTGCATAGCTTGAGGTAAATTCAACACAGGTGCAGCTTTGTTTACTGGCTTCTTCTTGAACGCCTTTAGATATACAAGGACATCATCCTTAATGCTATTAGGGACACGTACTACGGATGTCTTCTCGCCATATGGGCTAGCAGGTGTTTTACGCCCTGAATTTGGTCTACTCCCGCCATGAGTTGAGGTCATAAATTAAATCTTGAAATATGTAACAATAATCAAGATTATCATATTTACATGAACTTTGGCTAACCTGATTGCGTAATTGGGGAATACATAATAGATTATCAAAAAGAACAATAATAAGGCTAAAAAATGGCTCTAGAGAATACTATTCAGGAAGTAGCAACAGCACTTCAAATACCATACTTAGTACATTTCACTCGTACAGAGCATTTACCCTCTATCATGAATCATGGACTCTACCCCGTTAGTAGACATAGTGAGCTACCAGTAGGCCCTACTATCAATGACATACATAGATTTGATGGCCATTTGGACGCAACTTCTCTATCAATCGCTCATCCAAACAGCCCCATGTTTTATAAATGTCGCAGAAGTGATGATGAAGTAAGTTGGTCAGTTCTAATTTTAAAACCATCTTTGCTGTGGATGAAACAATGTGCTTTTTGTCGTCATAATGCTGCTGATAATAGAATAAGACTTCAAGACTTGAATCAATTACAAACGTCAGCTGCCTTAAGTGGCATGTATGATGATGGAGATGGAATATTATTAGAGACTAGAGCCAGTCAGTCGCTCAAGCATTACGACCCTACAGACGTACAAGCTGAAGTGCTTGTACTCGATATAATTGAACCTGCCTATATACATGCAGTTGTATTTGATACGCATGAAGCGAAGACACAGCATGCCGGAATAATGGGTGAAAGAAAATCCTATGTAAATGGTAAATCAGGGCTTTTTTCTCAGCGTACTTATTTAAGGGATAGAATGAAATAATGGCCAATAGACCTATTTTTATACCGAGTCTAAAGGACCGCATACTAGTAAATACCAAACACGTAGACTTTAAATGGTCTCCTGGGATGTCTGTAAGCCAAAAGCAGAAATCTGTTGAATCACTACACACCGCAGCTTGTGAAACGTTGCACTTAGAAAAAATACTAGAAGTATCCACTAAGTCCAAGGAACCTTTAGGGGTAGCTTTGAGTGCATTCAACTTAATGTTTACGACCTTAAAATATAATCGTACATTTACTGTTGAGAGCGCCTATCAAGGCAGCAAGGTTTTTGAAAACGGAGGACCTTACAATGACTTGTTTGAAGCGCCTTCTAGAGATGCAAAGACCGATGAAAGATTACAATCATCTGGCAGGTTAAAAGGTTTTAGCTTCTTTGGTAAGAGGTGGGGGTTGGAACCACAAACTGCTTTTTATGATTGGCTCTACATAAACGCTATAAGCAAACGCCCCGATTTGATAGAACAGCTTAGGGACTATTCTGCATTTACTGACATTGAGTTCAATCCAGAACGCTCCTTTAATTGTCAAGCTTACTCCGTAGCCCTATGCGTCTCTCTATATAAAAGAAACATGCTAGATAGAGCATTATCTGCTACTGAAGAATTTATAAGTATCATAAACCAATCAGCAATAAACAATGCTCGGCATAATGAAGCTTTACAGCCTTCATTGGGCATCTTTAAAGAAATGGATAGTTAATGTTTATGAAGGCAGTCTAACTGCCACATAGCCTAGCCTATTTTAAGAAGCTAAAAATAAGTCTTTTTGAAACTCATCATATTTCGGATATAGTCGATTGGCAAATTTATAGAAATCGTCCCAATTATCGAAACCTCGCATTAAAGTTATTAACGAGTACAAATGCTGAGCTAACATAGGATGACCTACGTCCTCGGTTAACCATTGATGGTGTTTTGATTTTCTCTTACCCTTTTCGTTTTTAGGGTTAGCTCTTCTAAGTTCATCTAAAACTCTTGGACCCAATCTCGAATAAACCAAGTCATTAATGTATTTCCCGACTACAGATGGACTTTTACCTGGTCCTGAATATTCCCATTTATGCAATTTATGAACTTGTTCAAAAAATTCATTAGGAAACATTTGTACCCACGCTGCAATCTCTTTTCTAATGACTTTTTCCAAGTAGCCCTGAAGGGCATCTTTTTCCCTAACATACTGGTATCCAGTAGCCTCATCAATTAGCCCGGCTATACCTACCTTAGCAAGACTTTTGATAATGATTTCTGCCTGCTCTGCAAGATGCTCTTGATTAGGCAAAAGTATTTTTACTCCGCTAATCCTCTCTTGCTTTCTAGCGTCAAGGTACATACTGATGATGTCAACAATATCTTCAGCTTCGTAACATTGAGCCTTCCTCCCACCTATATCCAACAAAATTGCTGCTTCGTCCAAAGATTTATCTTTGAATTTTAATGGTACAAAAGGTTGTAGATTTTTAGCAGCCAGGTAACGGTCTAACCCTCCTTTCTTATTTCCAGTAAGCAATCCCACAACTTCACGCTGGACAATAACTCGCCTTATTACATTATCGATTTCGATGACAGCGCAGGGAATTTCTCTATCCAAAATTTTTAATGTGCCAATGTATGATGGAGAAGGTATTTTTTCACCACCCCATCTACTTAAAGCTGCGCGTTTTGCAATATCTGAACGTTGCTCCTTTGTTAAGGCCTCTTTCCTAGCTAAACCACCCTTAGATTGCTTACTTTCAACTTTATCATTCATATAAATCCTTTAGCATGCATAATGTAAATCAATACTAAATGCTTGCTACATTTAAAGCAAGCATTATTTAACATATGCTTGCTAATTATTATTGTTAATATTGGATTTTAATGCGTGGCGTTTTCAATGATTTTAATTTGTGCGACCGAGTTTGTTACTTCTAACTTAGAAATACCAATAAGTAGAAGTCATATCACAATTTTAGTATTGAGGTATCAAATTGAATTTTAGAAGAATATTTAATAGCCATTATTATTCTGTAGGAATATCATTAAGCTGTTAGTTAAAACTCCTAAGAAAGTTAGCAATGTTTAAATTCGTTTTCACGTTTATCTTTTTTATAGTGGCAGTCGAAAAGACAAATGCTGAAGTAATGATGCAAGCTAATTTCATCGGTCAACCAGTAATGCTTATGACAGATGGCAGACCCAACTCTTGTGGAATTAGGATTATTGGTTATCAAACTCCATCATCAAACAATAATCCTGAAGAAGAACTATGGGTACCTGATGGTTCTTTTATGATTCAAAGGTCCGGATATGGGTTAGTCAAAGCTTTGGGATATAAGATTAAGCTCAAAGATATGCTTAACAATGGCGAGGCAATCGGTAAGCCTATTAAAAGTTTTTGGTTCAAAGCAGAGGGAGAGAAAGCAACTGTTCCGGTTTTGCCCATCCAACCAGGAGAAAATCCACTATCTTTACTTTATGCCACTGATGGAGAGTCAATTACTGCTTTGATTGATGCAGTTTTCAGTCAGAAAGTGATTCAGTTTGCTTTGAAGTTTGATTCAGGAACAGATATAGCTTTTTATGGAAAAGTATCTCTAACTAATGATGAAATCACCCAATCATTAGCCTGTATGAAAGAGCTTTATTCTCTGATGGAAAGTGATGTTAAAAAAGACCAGAGATGACTTTAAAGCTAGTGTGAAGCAAAAGCTTGCAAAGCGAGTAAATTACCTATGCTCTAATCCTGACTGTCGCTCTTTGACATTAGGCCCAAAGCACTCGGATGATGGTTCGCATTCGATAGGTGTAGCTTCACATATACTTGCAGCAGCTCCACTAGGCCCGCGATATGACGGAAAAATGTCGTCTGATGAAAGAAAAAATATCAAGAATGGGATTTGGCTATGCAATAACTGCTCTACAAAAATCGACAAAGACGAGTTAAGTTACTCCCCAGAAACCCTGAGAGGGTGGAAAGCCTTAACAGAGGCTTTCGTTCTAGACCAGCAGGGCAGAAAATATATATCTGCTGAGGATGTTACCAATACCCTTACAACAGCACTCACAGGATACCCAAAAAAACTTATACCAAATGCAGTGAAATATATTCATAACGCTGCATCTGAGACATTGGAGGCCTTGGATGGGCGCTTCCAGGTCCTGAGCTCTTATATTAACAATCAAGAAGTCTATGAGCTTAGAGCTAAGGAGACAACTAGCATCAAAATGTCTGTGATAGGTGATGATGCTAGCGCGTTTTACGCACAATATAAATCTCTTCTCGAAACAGGAAGCGAGCTAGAAATATCGTCTAGTAACCTTTTTTTTACAGGTTCAAAGTTGTTTGAGGAAATGCTGTCTGGGCAGAATGGGGTGTTGAGAATTAGCCCGAAAAAAAGAGATGCTGTTGTTAAACTTCATGCGACAAACCCCATTACTTCTGAAAGTATATTTTTTGATGAAATTAGAGGGCATGTACACGTCGGTAGTAAGCAATTCTCTTTCAAAGGAGAGGCTTGCAAAGGGTTAATAAAGCTAAGTATTACGCACTCAATTGATAGAGAATCAAACGCTTCTAATTGTAGTATTTTGGTAGACCTGGACGTGTGGCAAAATGAAGATGTATCTAAAATACCCTTTTTTACTAACGTATTTGAGTTTGTAGAAACTATCTTTGTAGGAGCTCAACTCAATTTGGCACTGGAAGTGGAAGGACACCGTATAACGGCGGGAAGGATTAATGCAGGTGGTGACAGAGAAATAATGGGTAAGACTTATTGCTTGTTAAAGTTCACACGAGCAGCACGGGCGATATCTACTAAATTCAATACACCTTTGCAATTTGACCATAACTCCCCTTTTAGCGAGGATGACTACTTGATGATACTGGGTGCTGAGAGACTAATTAACGGTCAGTTTGTACTTACTGAGGCGGATTTTGAGTCAGACATTACGATAGATTTTGTTGTCAATGAGAATGTAGATGACATAAAGAAATTATTTGACTTTCGTGATATTGGTCAGACAGTCAAAATTGAAGAACCAGCTCAAAGTATGTGTATTTTTAATAGGGAAGTAACATTGCCTTCCAAAGAAATTCTGCTTCATCCTGTGATTTTAAAGCCACTCTCAGAGTCTCATGATGTAAAAATTGATAGTACGATTAAAGTTCAGCTCATCCCACAAGAGGGCTTCAAAATGACCACGCTGTACAATTACTCTTGATAGCTTTTGCACCTTATGCCGTATTTCAATCATCTCCCGTTTTTAGTTTGCCAATGAATTCATTAAGGTTTTCCAAGACAGCAGCATTTTGTGCCTTAAACTGACTCGCAAAATTATTCAAATCTCCACTCAAACCCAGTTCTTTTCTAAGTTGAGCAAACAAAGCAATTTGCTTGACTGAAATGTCCTGAATCTCAATAGATAAATCTTTAACAAATTCTTTATGCAGCTCTGTGAATTTCTCACGCGATAATTTAGTTTGTTCGTAAGCTTCTTCATTTTGCTGCTTATTGAAATCATAAGAATCTTGTAATGCTTTGAATTTTCTCTTGTCATTTTGCAGCTCTTCATTGTATTGAGTCATTGCTGCAAGCACTCGATTGATTTCAGATTGATAAACTTGTGATTGCCTTTCGTTGATTTCTATATCGGTACGATACTTTTGCATAGGTTGGAGATTACTCATCAATCTGAAAATCAAATTCACATATGAGGTATTTAAGTCCGATAACAAATGTGTTGTTTCAACTTCTGCAATCAACTGGATTTTAGCCATAATTGAGAAAAAATCAGAAAGTCCATCAGCTGGATTTTCTTTAGTTAAATCAATAATTGGTAATCTGGAAAGATGTAAATGTGCTCTAACCATTTCTTCAGCCGCTTTCAAATATATTTCGCGTCTTAAAGCAGATTCCCGTTCAGTCCTTTTTTGTTCAGCATCGTGTTTTAGTTCTTGAGTTAGTCTTTTCATATTATTGTGATTTGAAAGAAACACTCCGCTCAAAGTCAAAATTGAAGCCAGCAGACCTGACCAAATCACATCAGGTACCTTAGTGATGTATATAACAATAGGTGTATATATTGCAATCGCTACTGAAATAGCAATAACGAAAAAAACTATTAAAACAATTTTTATGAAGTGACTGACTTTTTGATTTGAATACGTCATATGCTTTGATTTATTGTTTTGTAGTAAGGACTTTTATGTATTTTAAATTTAATGCACAGGATAATGCATACCTTATTTCAAGTACAAAAAAAATAAACTTCCATTGTTCAGAAAATCAATATAGGTACAGGAACCGCCCCAGATTGCCTCACTTTAAAAGTGCCGCATAATAAAAAAACGAACATACATAAAACGCGCTGGCGATAGCGCAAAAATGCTCTGTTAAATCGTTCGTTATGTGTAGTTATAATAATTATAAATAAGCTTGGTGCAACATTATTTTATCTAATTTGTTTTTAAATTCTCCTTCCGACCGTGTCATATATTGAATTAATTTTGGTTCTACTTTATCTACTTTTTCGCACCATATTTTTGTTTCTACTAATCCTCTAAGCTTGCATACACCTTCCATCTTATTCTGGACAATTTTTTCCATATAAAGATAAGCATTCTCCAATGAAACTGAATTAGGGAATCGAATGTATGCATGCACGTGATTAAAGCTACCATTTTTCACATCCCCACCGTAACAAGGTAAGACTTTTAGACGGATACCTTTTTTTCGTTTACTGGTTGGTAAATATTTATAGTCAAGCTGCTTCATGAATTCATTAAATCCCGATTCGAGTTCTGGAAACGTGAAGCTTCTTCCAACTTGTTTTTCTGACAAAGACTGTTCATTTATTAATATTATTGTTTTGCTTGATAGGCTGTTAAATCTTATACGACCAGTGAGTGTGAGGGCGACTATATAAAAACCCTCTTCACTATGAAAACTGGATGAAACCCAATCAAATACGTAATCTTTATTTTTGAATTTATTAAATGTTATTTCCATATATCCCTATTTCAACTATCTGCATTCAAGTAACAATCTTAATTATTTAGCTAAAAAAAAATTTTGATATCGTTACATTGAAAGCCAATGCCTAAAGCCCCGATTTAAGAAGGCAATGAATTCTTTAAACCATTTAGCTTTACTCACCTTATTGGGTCAGAACTTGTAACTTTCAAGCCTAGTTAATAAAATGCATCTCTCATGTTCATAAGTTATTGCTTTTAATTATGAGCCTAGTCCATAATATGATTGTTAACTTTTGGACCAATTATGGCTATTATTTCCTATTACAGAGTTTCGACTTTAGACCAATCAATTGATACTCAAAGAGCTACGCTCCTTAACTCTCTAAACATTGCTCAATTTGATAAAGAATTCTTTGATGAAGGAATAAGTGGGTCTGTTCCAGCGTTGCTTCGCCCTGGCTTCTTGGCTCTCACAAAATATATCAGAGAGGGAGATACACTTTATATTTATGCTGTAGACCGCTTAGGTAGAGATGCTTTAGACATCCAATCAACAATTCGAGCACTTCTAAATAAGAACATTATGTTGCATATTCATGGCTTGGGAATGGTTGGAAAAGGTGTTGGAGAACTCATAATTGCTGTACTAGCGCAAGTTGCGGATATGGAAAAACAACGTATAGCAGAACGAACAATGCATGGTCGATTACTAGCAAAAAAATCACTAGCTGAAACAGGCAGAACACATCGAGGAAAATTAAGTCTTGGCAGACCAATAAAAGCAGATAGTAATGAAGTATTAAACTGGCGTAATACAAACAAAGCGTCTTTAAGCCAAACAGCACTACATTTCAACTTGTCATTATCAACCGTTAAACGGTACTGTTCAGGGGAGAAATGATGATACTAATCATATAGTCTTGATTGATTTTAATTGCGTGTTAACTTTGTTGTTCGATATGATATAAAACTAACGTCAATAATAAGAAAAAACAAATATATGACTGAACTCTTCAATCTTATAAAAGAACCTCTATTTTGGTTGTTAACGCCAATTGTCGGCTTGTTTTGGAGTGTTTTAGGTAATCTAGTAACTCCATTTTTTCAGAAGTATTTATCTCAGCTATATCAGAGCCGTAATAGAAAAAGAGTTTCATCGATTTTAGAGAATCGGGCTAAAGTCGAAAGGTTTTTTATTTCTTATAGTGAACGTGATTCCACTAAAATTGATGTGATACACGGACTTTTGACAGCAATTTCAATAATGGTTGTCGGGACTGGCCTACTTCTACTTGCAAATCTACTTCCACATCCAAGTAAATATCTTGCTTACTTTATAGGGGTATATGCTTTTTACCTCGGTATTAAGGTTATAGATAAGCAGCATCTGCTGTTGGGCCAAGTAAAACTCGCTCAAGAAAGAGAGCTAGCTTTAGACGATTGGATGAATGAGAATAATGTAGCTCCATCGGAGACAAATATAATTAATGGGTTCCTTGTTCAATGGGATTCAATAAAGTTTAATATATCCGAAACGGAGTTGTTAGAGCATTCAAAATCTTCTTAATAAGAAGTTTCTCTTCGGCCAAGAGTACCCCTTCCCTAATCAAATAAACTATCAAACTATAATGAATAAAATATTAATGTTTCTTACTCTATTGTTTTCTATGCATGCGAATGCAGAACTTCTTTCCAAGCAATATTCAAACTGTATGGAAAAGGGTTCTACCAATTCTGAGTGGAGTACTTGTGCTACTAAGGAAATAGCATTCCAAGAGAAAGCTTTGAACAACGCTTGGAGTGAAGTAGCAAAAGAAATGAAAACCTACTCACAAAATGCTTTCAAATCCCTTTTGAATGAACAGCGCGCCTGGATAAAGTATAAAGACGAAGCTTGTCAATATTATGCTGCTACTGATGATGGCGGTTCACCAACCTTTGGCCGTGAAGGAACTGCACTACATTATGGTTTGTGCAAGGCAACTATAATTGCGGAGAGAGTGAATTATCTTAAGGTTGCTATTCCTTCGAGTGAGTATTAGTTGGGTAATCGATAAATTATAAAATGCAGCAATTTCGAATATGGGTTTGATGTTTTTTATCAATCTACGAATGTGGAATGGATGTTTTTTATAAATCTATATAAAAATTAATCATCTTATAAGAGTCAATTTCGAAAAGCTTTTGCTTGACTCCATCCCCATACCGAAATCAAAACTCAGTTTTTCTATGGCATTTCTTTTATTCAGGAGATTATTGCCACCGCTATATATTCCATACGACATATGAATTTTTTTATGACCTAAAATATCTGCTGTGACATTTTCCGGAACTGCACCATTTTCTAGAACTGTTGTAACGGTCTTTCTTATCGAATGAAAACAATGCAACTTTGAAAAGCCTTCTTTAGCTTTCAATCGACCAAATCTCTTTCCAATCGCACCTGACCTTGAACCATACTTATTCGCAGGAAGGTTTGAAATTAAAAACCCATCTTTGGATTCTGAGACTAGTGTATTTAGAAGACTGGATAGTTTTGAATGGATAGGAACTTTTCTAATCCCAGCTTTTGTTTTCGAATCAATTATTGCCAAGTACTCATCTTTAAGATGAACATCTTTGATTTGGAGAGAGCAAATCTCTTCAATTCTTGCTCCGGTATAAGCCGCTATATATATCAAATTTGCTAAATCTGACTGGTTATTATCAACCGCAATTTTATATAAATATTCAACCTCTTCATTCTCAAAAGGTATCCAAGACTCAATCGAATTCTTTGAATTATGTTTTCTTGTTTTTTGATACTTCTTGGGGACTTTAAATGGATTAATTAGATTGGAATCAATCAACTCTTCGTCTGATAAGTAATTATGAAAATTACTACAAGTCATCATAATTCTTTTGATTGAGGATGAGGTAAGTTCATGCTCTTCAACACAAGCATCTATCCATCGATTAACATTTTCTCTTGTAAGAGTAGTCGTAGTTTTAAATGCACTAGTAAGCCATTTGATATCACGTTGCATTTGGTCTATTGTTTTTTCTTTTAGCCCTTTATTTCTCTCAAATGTTATCCATGGCTTCACACTAGTTTCTAAGATTATCCCTGGCTTTAGCGCCATGTCTCTGAAGCTATCTTCAAAATAATTATCTTCTAGCTTTTTGAAGTCTTGATGTACCTCCTCGATTATTTCTTTAATCGTTTCTTTCAAACCTGCATCATTGGATTTTCTCAGTTGCCGGTTTAAATCTAGCGCCGAAGATATGTATGTATCAGAAGATATACTGGATAAAGAGTCTATTTCTTGCTTCCACTCTAAAACATAAGCTGAAGCTATTTTGGCGGCTAATTTCAAATCATTGGTTTTTGTGCTTTTTCTATACTTATCTTTGCCAACATATTGTCTTAAGTTTTTAGGAACCGAATATACGGCAAACCAAGTGTTATATCTCAACTCTAGATATCTCGGTATGAAAGGCTTTTTCATATTGACTGAAAAGTGCAAGAATTTTTATGATACAATTCTATTCTCATTTAGAGATTTCACCACATGTTTTCACCTCATGTTGTGGCTTTTTAATAAGAATCTAAGCGGGTAGCGGGTTTTAAATCAGATGTCGGTGTATCCCTCGCTCTCCGCCAGTAATTTTGCCAGTTCTAGATTAATAATAAAGTCAATGATTAACGTTTCACCTCATGTTTACTGTAGAGTAATTACATTGGAACCTCGAACGCTCCCATTTTTCCAAATCCTTTCAACAGAAGTAAAGCTCAAACTTTCACCTCAGTTATCCGGTTCTAATTAACCACATAACAACTGTAATTTACGCGCTTGCTCAGTGAGCACTAATTTTAATATCACTCTTCAAAACTCTGATGATACTGGTATTAATATACTAACTGCATCTTGCAAAAGGTGACTCATCCAGCTACCCGAGCTTTCAAATTCTTTTTATTGCACACATCTTGGTAATACTCCGATGCTAGCTGAATAGTACCCGAGCTTATTTATTATTAAGTTTATCCATTACAGTTATAAGAGTTTTAGATTTCAGCTGCTTGTTATTTGAGGCAATTCAGCTAAAATTAAACTATTGCGCTTCCTGGGATCCACTGTAATGGACAATAAAAATATAACATTATCTCCGGAGGAACTTGGCAAAGTGGACGCATTACTTCTAAAAGCTATGAACATTCAGAATGCTTCTTTGGGTTCACTTCAAATCTCTAATCCATTAACTAAATGTCTACAGCTACTACACCATCATGGGCTTACAAGTGCTTTCGTAAAACTTCATGAAAATATTACTTCTTCTAGTGATACGGTTTGTGCAAAGGCTTTCAGGATGGCTAATAGCCTTATGATTGCCGAAATTGATACAGATGTATTCTTCAAACGTACAACAAAATCAGGTGAAGAAAATAATTTTAAGGCATTACATTGCGCTCCGATTTTTAGCAAAGCCAATGAAGTTATTGGAATTATGACAACCTACTATAATGACTCGCTTCATTTGAGTGCATCTCATGTTCAACTAAAGAAAATGATAGCAGCGGAACTAGCACCTATTTTTGAAAATTTGATTATCAATCACTCCAAATATTTTCAAGCCGATTCTGTGACAAGACAATTATGAGAATCCGTTAAATACTAAAAAACGTTTTTTTGGAATGCAGAGAAAATGACCGATGAAAATATAATTCCTACCCCAGTGGAACTAGGCAAAATGGACATAATACTCCAACAGGCTATGAGAATCGAAAATGCAATTTTATCTGCAGTTCGGATTTACAATCCATTAACTAAAAGCCTGCAACTTCTACACCATTACGGGCCCGAAAGCTTATTAATATCACCATATAATATTAAATCAGGTAGTGACACGGTTTGCGCAAGGGCCTTTAGAATGGCTAGTGGCCTCATGATTGCTGAAGCTGAAACAGATGCATACTTTAAGTCTATAATTAAATTAGGTAAGGAAGTTAAATTCAAGGCATTACATTGTTCTCCAATTTTCAGCCGGGCAGATGAAGTTATAGGGGTTCTGACTACTTACTATGATAAATCTATTCATTTAACTGCGTCAGATATACAACTCAAGAACTCTTCGGCAGTGGAGCTAGGACCTATATTTGAAAATATGATTATTAGTCACTCCAAAAAATTTGCGAGTTAACTTATGAATATTCCCGAATTATGACCACCCTTAAATGGATTTGCCTTAAATGGCAATGAATTAGGCCAAGGAATATCATTGTTAACTCCCCACGAATTATTTAATAGCATCAATAAGACTTAGGATATTATCTTTGCAAAATTGATTTAATCACCTATAATTCGCGCCGCAGAGTGTTGCTACATAAACATTATGCATTTAAAAAAATTTACCTGAAAACAATAGCTTATAAAACGTGAGGTGAGAGACCTTCGCTCTCCGCCACTAATATCAAATTTAAGGAAGTTTCTCCTTTAAGAAACCGGCTTTATCCCGTATAATGCCGCACTTGGTAATTTGAAGTTACCAAGTAATAAAAGTAACACATGCGCCCGTAGCTCAGCTGGATAGAGTACTTGGCTACGAACCAAGGGGTCAGGAGTTCGAATCTCTTCGGGCGCACCAAATTTAAGTAGTAAAATCAACCGTTTAGGGCTGCAATCCTAAGCGGTTTTTCTTTTTAAAACAGTGAGTGTGGGGGTTTTGCGGGTATCCACATCACATATGCTATTTGCTGCATCTATCAATTCAGCAATCTCAGGAGCAGAGTAGTGAGAAGTAATATCTCCATTTTTATGTCCTAAAAGCACTTTTCTAGTTTCAAGAGCAACTCCAGCAGCCCGCAACCTTCTTCCACAAGTATGTTTTCCGTCATGCACACGGATCCGAGCAAAACCTTCCGGTGCGTCGTAACCAAATACATCTTTGTAAGATTCAGCTGCTTTTGCCCTGCTTTTTTTCCAAGCCGAATTATTCATGGATTTCAAAGGTGCAGGTTTAGTATCAGGACCTCGTTTCCAAGTAAAAACATACTTTGGATGGTCACCGCGGCAAGAATCCACAACACTTTTAGCTACCCTATTCAAGACCACCAATCGATCTTCAGCATTTTTGACAATTTCGGCAGGCAAGATGAAAACCGAAGTTTCCAATTCTGGTATATGTACTTCCCAGTCCCACTCTAATAAACACACTTCTTCTTCACGGCACCCACTGTTAACCTTGTACAGCCACATCTTTTGATGGTGTGGCTTTAAATGTTTTAACAAATGGCTCTGCTCATCCCAAGATAGCGGATATGGCTTCCGTGCGTCCAATATATTGAGCATGGTTATCAATGGCGCAGTTTCAAGCCATGTTTTGCCATGTTCATCCCGCCAGCTTCTAGCGGCCAGATTCAATATGCGGCGCACAACTTCCAATGCTAAGTTGATAGTCTTACGTTTGACCGTTTTCGCCCTATAGTCTTTAAAGGGTTGCAATGTGCCGTCATGAATCTGATCGATAGTTTTTTCACCAATCCACTTATCAAGCTGCTTTAAATGGCTAGCATCGGTGGCAATGCTGCGTTTGTGCTGATTCTCCAACAAGTACTTTGTTGCTGCTTCACGAAAAAAGCGTTTTCGCCTGACACCAAAGACAATAGCTTGTCTGATATCAGTAAGGCGTTTATTCAGGTAGGCTTCGGCTTCTTCGTAATCACTAGTGCCAGTGCTTTCTCGAAGTCTGCCATACCCTCTAATTTCTTTCTCGATGTGCCAGATGTTGCCCCGCTTTGTAAGACCGGTTGCGCGTTTTGGCATATTTTTTCTCCTTTCGAATCTATGCGCATCCGACCGTTCCGTTTGATATAGTAATCTGCCCAATTATCAAGTTCAAGTCTGTCGAAAGCTATGCCTTGATTACCAATTGGTATTTCAGTTAGGTGTTTACGTACCTCAGCATTGAATAAATTTTTATTCATACCAAGAAAGTGAGGAGCGTCACGCAAACGTATCAAACGTGGAAGGATGGATGCCATGGAATTCCCTTAGTTATTAAGTAAAGGAAGAATACATTTCAATGGCGAGCGTAAATCTTTGAATGGTCAGCTATATAGAAGAACATTTGAGGGAGTAATAACCACAACTAAAATGCAAGGTTTGAGAAGATTTTTATAAGATTTATTTTTAGACACAGAATTGTTTAAGAAGATATTTTTGAAAAATCCAATTCGACTATCTTACCAATTTCTAGTAATTCAATGATGTCGATTCTCCGCTCACCGATTTCAATTTTAGCTATATAGGATTGATGTTTGCCTAACAATTTTGCAAGAGCAGCTTGTGACAACTTCTTGGCTTTTCTAGCCGCAACTAACTTTTCAATTATCGCTTTATATTCCGGTGTATTTGTCGATTTCATTAAGGCAACCTTTGTAAATTGCCTTGTATAAATAATCCTATTTTCGGATAATCCCAAAATAGGATTATTTAACTGCTTTCCATAGTTTTTTCATCCTTGTTTTTGTCATAAAAAATGTAGATTGAGATCTCGACTAATTGAAAGCAAATGAAGATGAAAATAATAATTTTGATGATTCTTATGATGACCGGATGTGCCAATTCTGGAGAACGAGTTAAAACGCACGCCAATAATGCGCACAAATTCGCTAAAGACGGCAGCGGCATTATTTACGGGGTTGTAGGGTATGAAGAAGTGAGTGTAAAGGAAGCATGTAATGCGATTGAGAACAAAGATGAACGTTGCTTAGATCAAACTAAATATAAATCCAGGATAGTTTCCCCAGCGATTGGTTTTTCTGCTGGCGTAGCGGCCACTACAATATTGATACCGAAAGAGATGAATATCAAGTCCTGCAATCGACCAGCTTGGGAACAATGCGATTTCGTCAAAGTAAAAGCTACTCCTGGAAATCTGTCCACGGTCCTCGATATAACCACGTCTCAATGTAAATGGTCGGGCTTCAATGGTGCAGGCGGTGTGGTATGTCCATCCCTCAATTGGGATTATAGGAAGGATCTTAATTCTTGGGATACCGTTGGTGGAAGAGTGAGTGTTGAGCAATGAGTTATTCCAAACAAGCCTGCCAAGATCATCAGAAGTAGTTTCATTGTTGCTTGCCTCAGTCTCTTGTCAGCATGTGGTTCCTTATCAGGCGTTGCAAAACATAAGGTCGAAATGCGCCTAGATTAGCCAAGGATGGTTCTGGTGTTATTCATGGGGCTTGGCTACATTGAGGTACAGAGGGTGTAGAGGCTGTTATTACCGCTTGTAAAGCCATTGATAATGAAGACCATCGCTGCGCAACTCCGGAAAAATATAGCTTAGGAAACACTGCATCTGCTTTTGGGTTTTCTGCAGGACTTGCTGGGGCATTGACCTTAGTGCGGGCAGAAATGAACCTGAAAGGTTGTGTCACAGGTAGTTCTAATTGTACGTATCTGAAAGTGAAGGTGTCACAGCGCATGTTTGGTACCCTCGGGGAAATAGCGTCCAAGCCTGGTGAGGGTAAATGCAAATGGTCAGGCTTGCCACGAGCAGGAGGCGTTGTTTGCCCAGCATATGATTGGGACTTCCGAAAAGATCTCAATAATTGGGATACATCCAATGGTGCAATGACTGTCAAGTAATTGAAGCCCACTTAGGTGGGCTTGTTTTTTTATTGAAATCAGTAAAATGGTTTTATCAACTGCAGTTAAGATCTGCAGCGATTAAAACAACATACCAAGGATTTTATTATGCACAACCAGCAACTCATGAAAGAAACTCACCAGGAAGTTAGTCGCTACTATGCTCTCTCTTTGACTCCATTAACACTTCTAGGAATTCCGAGATGCATTTCAGGTAAAACTATGGATCAGTGGCGAGGCATCCCAGTGATTTATGCGTTGGCGGCGGCGTATTACATTCTGACACTTTGGTTAAGGAGCTACTCAGAAGCGATTGCAACAGGCTTGCTCTGGGGTGCAGTTGCCACCTTAAGTTTGGCGGTCATCTGTCATTTGGGGCTGATATGCCAAGACGTCAGAATGTTCAAATCCATTATGAATCGCTTGGAATCCTTGATTGAATGATAAAAATGATGGATTGGAATTGAAAATGCCATTAAGCATCGGAATAGCGATTTTATTGTTTGGAGTCATGTACATCTTAATTAATGCCGGCATTGACAGGTTTCAGGCGTATACCATCGTTTTAGTAGGCGTTGCAATTGTACTGCTGATCACATTTGGCATTCTGATGTTGGCCATCAGGGATGAAGAAAAATTCAAAAAAATATTCAAAGAGGAGATTCAAAAATGCATTCAAGAAATCAAAGAATTTCTGAACATTAATTCTGACCGAGGCAAATGAGATGCCTATTTTGAGATGCGGCGATCAAATCCGTTTGTCAGGAAAAGAAGCGGCGGATTATTTGGAAGAAACTAGCAGATCCAGACTACCCACCACGATAAGAGAATACAATCGAGCGTTAAATGATACCGTTGCATATTGGTTAAGCGCCAACTGTCCTGAGGGACAGTTGTTGGCTGCAATGCTGAGGGCTAAGTTGATCAGTGCTAAATGATCAAGCTAGTTTGCCTAACTCTTCTATGCTATTGATATTAGGTAGTTTAACGTCTGGGAGCACAAGGGTTCTTCCATAAACCATTTTGATGTATCTACCTCGATTACCTCCATGGCCTAGATTGATTGAAGCCAACCCAAATGCTTCTTTTTCTGTTTTACCTTCATCTTCATAACTCTTTACAATACTTACAGCAAATGCATATCTCAAAGAATGAAATGAAAGCTGGCCTTCCATCCCAATTGCTCTCGTTGTGTTAGAAAAGTAGTAACAAGCTTCTTTTAAATTTGGTTTATCAATCAACTTCCCTTTACGCTCTTTCATCACGCGCAAAGCGAATTTCAATGTGGTTAACGCCATGCCTGTGTTGAAAATTCTCACTTGTCTTTCTCTACCACCTTTCGTTCCAAAAATCACTGTGATAATGCCTTTGCCTGCGGCTAGGTCGTCATACCATGTCTGAATAGATTGGATAGACTGTATGGCTTCCTCACGTCTCAATCCTAAATAGAAACCTAGCATTATGCAAACCGCTAAGCCCTTATCACGCTTTCTGGCAAGTACTAGAAAGTTTTGAAAAACGGAATGGGGGCATGGAATCTTAGTACCCTTTCTGGACCCACCATCAATGCCCAAACTTTTATTATTCAGACTAGGATTATTAGCAAGTTTGTCTCGGCCTGCTTTTCTCAAAATGCTTCTCAAATGGGCCATCTCATTGGCAATCGTTCTGATGGCTATGTCGTTCTTTTTTCTCCACTCAACATAATCGCGGATGTAACTAGCCTTAATGTGCTCAACTAATTCGATTTTGATGTTTTCCTTATTTAGAAAACTGGCAAATCTTTGAGCTGTATTTTCACGATCACTTCGAGTTTTATGTGAACCTCCTGACTGGTATGCCAGGTTTACAAGTATGTGGCCTAATGATTTTTTCATTCAAAACTCCAAACTAAAATTAAGTCGCAGCCAGCTGACAACCCCCAAAAAAAGCAATTTCAAATTTATCTAGATAGGGGTGGAAAGACGCCGCGACCAATATTTGGTTGAGGTTTAGGGGAACAGTCATTGAGCTACGCTCAAGCTGTGGTATGAACCGAATCCCGGGTTCAAAATAAACCGACTTGCCTTTTGTTTTCTAGATGTATGTGTACTGGATGTAATGAATTGATAGGTCATTTATTGATGTCAGGTCGTGAAGATTCGTCATGCTTCACCTGCCCTGCGACTGAAGGAAGACCGAGGAGCCCTTTTCCCAAATCTGGGATGTGCTACTCGGTCATAGAATTAGCGATAAGCTAATAGGTAATGCGCAATCAATTGTGGTTGTGAATAACATACTTCCATAACGACAACGATCGGCTTAAAGAATCGATACTAGTGTCCACTAGCGGGGTATTTCTAAAACGTTGTACGAATTGTATTGATAAATATCAACTGTAATATGCGGAGTGTTGTGCAATCTGCCCTACCTTCTCGTTGACTCTGGAAAAGGATGATTTCACTGTGAAATGAAAGAAGCGAAGTTTTTTTAGAAGGACAAACACAAATTAATCAAGAAAAAGTAGTGTGTCAGATTGTAATAGATCTGCGTAACGCTTATAGAACGGGGCTTCTAGGCATATAGCGACTGTGCGTCACTTTGTTTCTTCAGAAAGAGAAAGGGATTGAAAATCTGCGTGTCGGCAGTTCGATTCTGCCCCCGGCCACCAGTACTTAGTTATATCCAACAATCAGCCTGGCCTAAGCAGTCTGGTTTTTTGTGTCCTTAATTTTATGAAAGTTTATCTATTTTTTTATATTGCTCTGGGCTAGACAATATTGATTTAACCTCAGATAAGGATTTAGCTTAGTAAAATTCACCTTCTGATGCAGCCCATACTCTTGTCGCCAAAGGTACGTATGGTGTGAATATAGATATAGAATCGGTTTTAAACCTAAATTTGCTGCAAGGTTGATATCAGATTTTATTGAATCCCCTACAACCAACAACCCTCTGGGTGAGCATTAATTGACGTTAAGAATTCCTGGAACTCACTTATCCCTTTTTTTTCTACTACTTGAATTGATTTGAAGTACTTATCTATCTTAAGAGTTAATTTTCTTATTTGAAATCAGTTATTCCACGTGTTAACAGACCTAACGTGTAGCGTTCAGAAGCTAATTCAAGTAAGTCCTAAGCGCCATCAATCAGTAGCATACTGAAATTTTGGAGTGAATTTTACTTACTTAATAAGCAGATTTGATACTTGAAGGTCAATTCATATCATTCCGAAATAAGAGAACTAAATAACTCATGAACACTTCTTTCATCAGCACGACTTTCATAATGTTGTTCTTTCCACATATCCTGCATATGGTCTGCATACGCTGATTCATTTTCTTCAAACTCTTGTTGCGCGGTTAAAGTTAAGTCTTTTTCATGCTCTGCATCAACACCAAGAATTGTTTCAAATTCTTTGAGATTATCAATTAGCTTGTCAAACTGAGAGTTTGATTTTGATTCTTGTAACTCATGTGAAAAATTTTCATGTAAAAACTTTTCAAAGCCATTTCTCAAAGCGGCTAATATTTCAGGCTCTTCTAATTCAAAACTATCGAGTGCAGAGATAAGATCTCTTAAAGTGTCTGAATCGCAGCCATAGGATGCTTCATTGACTAAAGTGTCTCTACAATTTATATAAATACCACTGAGGTTATCAATTTGAGACCAGGTTATTCTGTTAAAAGCCCTTAAAATGTCGACTCCATCTTGGATATGAATATGTTCAGTTTGCCATTCTTGTTTTAACCTTTGGTGTAGCGTTTCAATAAGTTTTAAAAAGACTGGGCTTTGAACTTTATCTGCAATATCAATTAAAACAGATAGCCGCTCCTCAAATGTCGCGCCGGTGTAAATTGTAATGCCATCGCTATGTTTGCGTTTACGGGATGTATACATAACTCGTTCTAGATTACTTGAAAGCACAGTGGGATTCTCGACAAGTTTTTTTAATACAACTTGATTATTTACAGAATTTGCAAATGACCAAACTTTTTTTATTTGCTCAAAATTTACTGCTCCATATAAAAGATCGATTGCATTTTCTGGAGTTTCTTTTATCACCTCATTAAAAAGATCTAATACTGATGGATCCAAAACTTCAACTCTATCCACTGATTCAATTTTAATAAATGCTCCGATAAGTTCTTTGAATGATGCTTTGAAATCATTAGGCTTTAGTGAAAATCCATATTTAACACCCCGAACTTTATGGAGCTCTAAGAATGAATGTTCTAACTTATTCAAATTAACTCTTCCATCATGTGAAAAAAGCACAAGCAACAAACTACGTGCTGCATTACTAATTTGCTCTTCGTAAGCATGCATCCATATTTCGGCTGGATTGTTTAAAAGACTTTTTATGAAATCAATATATTTAGAAACTTCAATATCCTTAACTCTTCTGAAAGTGGAAAGCCATTCAATAAGTCGAGGATTAAATTTGATATGTTTTACTATTTCGAGGTAAAAACCGTTTTGTATTAATGCTTGCCTATATTGAGAAGGTAAATCGCTGAAATATAGGTGGTTGTAGAGAATTCTTGCACGCTGAGATATGGAGTAATCAGAAATTTTAAGTATAAATTTATGGTCTCTCATTTCAGAAAAGCGAAGTCGTTCTGATTGTTGAACAGCTAGGTTCATAATGTGTTCACGCGTAGTTAGAACTAATCGTGCCGATGCGGAAGTGCGGACCATTGAGATAAAATCAATAAATACCTGATCTGCATTATTTTTGAAAGATAAGCCATTTTCTCCTAGGTATGTAGCACCAAAGAAGTCATCAAAATAGAAGATTTGATTTATGCCTTTCTGAAATAGTGATTTTGCATCGCGTATATCTGATTCAATAATTACTGCCTGAAACCCCTTTTCCAGATGCTCATAAAGTAAAAGGTTCGCGAGTGTAGTTTTTCCCACACCAGGCGAACCCGCAATAATTACCACTCGATTTTCATCTAAAATTTTTAACGCATCTGGAAAAGAGTTACTTGGTACGTATCGTGGTATTTCTTTGTAAATTTTCTCTACTTTAAATTCGCTGTGCGTAATTAAGGCATTATTTATAACCCGATCTAATACTGCACGGCTTGATAACCAAAGTTTGTAGTGATTATTTTCAATATTTTTATGTTTTGTTAATAAATTATTGAGATCATCTTGACCAAAAATATCGCTAGTACTTAGGAATTGTTTACCAATTAGATCAACAATATCTTTTTTATTTTTAGGTGTGAGAGCTACGGATGTAACAATAATGTAACGCTTTGGTTTGAGACATAGTACTTTACTTACCTCTTTGCCTAAGTTAGTCATCAAACCTGATAGTCCAGTTTTAATATAATTCTTACACTGGACTACTATTAAATCTTTGTTTTTTGCATACCGAAAATCAATGCCACCATCTCTACCTGTAACAAAACTTTCAAAAGTTATCGACATCTCAGCTTGGAGTAAATCCCTGGACATTTCTTCAAAATCTGAGGGGGATAGTTGTTTAAAATCATAATTACTCATATTTAGAGATGACCTTAATTTTCAAAATATTTGCTAGTTATTATGCTTATAATTTCTTATGTTTCATTATCGAGAATTTGAATACCTGTACTTACTATATCTGTCGAATTCCTATATCAACGCTGTTATTAGGACGATCAACCCTTATAATTTTTAATGTATATAAATCTGTTCTATATAGAAAATTCCAAGAGTCACCAGAGTTTATCGCTGCAATGATCGGTTTACGTGGTGATCCTAAGTTAATAGTGGCAATTGGAAGTGAATTGAATAAAGAGTATTTAAAAGATAGTTGCACTTTCGTCACGGAATCCTCAAAAAGCTCGCCTTCCTGTAAGTTTTTTAAGACACTATATGAAGCTGCAGTTGTGTGGTTTTCATGAGGCTGATTGGTGTCGGCATTTATTTTGGATGCAATACTAATTAAGCACTGCAATATTGCAATGATGCTGAACATTATGAAAATTCGAAAAAGGAACAGATGTGATAAATTAACAAATGTCATTTTTTTATTAGTTTGATCCTGATTGGACCGTATTGATTTTGCGAGAGAAATGATTAGATTTTTTTTGGCTTGGGCTGAAGTGCTCTTAGTAAACTTTGTTAAATCTACCGTTCCCAATGTTTCATAAGACGAGGCTTTTAATGCTTTGAATGACCACCAAACGAAACCCATAATATATAGAACCGCAAATACTATGGCAGTAGTAGCAAAGTATCCAATTATTGCAGCCACTTTAGAAGATGGAAGTTCGTCTCCAAGTAACCCACCAAAATAAGTCAAAATGGATATGAGTGCAGCTGCCACTAATAGATAGTTACTTGCCTTAGTATCTGCAGCTCTCCGTCTTTCTTGCTCTTCATCGTACATTCGATGAAGCTCTTCCAAAAATAAATTTGGATTTTTCCCCCAACTTGCCTTAGTGATAGCACTATTATCATCCTTAATAGCGAGATCATTTTGAGTTATTTCTTGCTGTGTTAAAGACTTAACGAATGGCCATATAAGTTCTGATATTAGCTCTAATCTTAGTTTAAGCTTTGACGGCATTGCCACTCCAGTTCATCCACAATTGCAGAAGTGATTTGCAGGTCAGTTCTGCACTCAATCCATGCCCACTGCCCATTAGGGTTGATTTCAAGAAACCACCAATCATCATCGACATCTAAAATTAAATCAATGGCACTAAATTTCAAGCCAAATTGTTTTGTGATTGCGACGCATAAAACTTTAATTTCATCAGGAATATCAACCACCGTGTGCTCTAGCACTTCATTTTGACTTGCACGCCAATCAACTTTGGTAGCATCGTTGCATTGTGAGTGTATAGCTGCTGCGAATATCTGTTCTCTCACAACTGTTACTCTCACATCAAACTTCTTCTCGATCTGAGTTTGAAATATTACTGGTGACAACCTTACCTCGTGTTCCCCTAAATCATCTAAAGGAGGGAGTGTTGAAGTGAAAATGATACCAGGAGAGTCGTTGCCTTCAATCAAGGAGTTTTTTAATGGTTTGCCAATTAAGGATGGGGCCTGAATAGTCTTTGCATATTCAAGATGATTTGTAATTCTAGTTTCAGGAATTCTGAAACCTAACGCTGCTGCTCTTAACAGTTGTAATGGTTTATTTTCTGCCGCATCAATTCTAGAGGGCGAGTTGAACCACTTTTCATCAATTAATGAATAAAGAGCTTTTAATAAACTAAGCCATTCTGTTTCACAATAATAAAATGCAGAGTCACAACTTATATCAATTAACGGAACTGGTGTCCCAGGTCTGCGATAGTATGCGGCGCCTACATTTTTTAATTGAATACTTTTACCCTCAAAAGATATCTTGAATGAATCTCTTCCTATTAAAGGATCAAACTCAAACTTTGAATTTGGAAGCGTTTCTGAATTTAATCTGAAATAGGGAATTCCACGTCGTTTTAATTCAAGGATAATAAAATCAGTAGTAACATCCTCTTCGTTAGTAATTATCAGAACTTGAGTATCAGTCATCCTGTTCACGGTGCACTTTCGTCTTTGTCATCAACTCAGCTATGCGATTGCGCCTGATAAAATTTTTGCTTTCGTCATCTGATTCAATTTGAGACATGGTCTTTGTAATCGATGCCAGAAGTATTGACTGATCATCTTGTTCTCTAACAGCTTCTGTCTTAGTTAATAGCTCTAGAACTGTATGATCTGACTCAATCAAAGGTTGGCCACCTTTTTCTGTTTCAATCACCCATACATCAGAATCTTTGCAATATCTTCCAGGGAGAGGCGGTGTATGAGTTCTTTTGGTTATTTTTTTCATCAAAAGGGGCATAACCAATTTGTTTTTATTCGATAAATAGTCAGTTTTCATTTATTCCCTTGTAGTCTTAAATTTGTTGAGTCAAGTACAATTTTTTTGGTTAATCAATTCCATACATCCGACTAGTTTAATAATGTTTACCAAAGTACTGCTAGTCCGGGAAATCACCAAAATACAGAATACCCCTGAATTTGTTTGATTCTTCATGAAGTTCATTCCTTAGCCTAATTGCCTCTGCTTGAATAGCATCAAGACGCGCTTGAAACTCAATAGCTGTCGATTGAAACAGCTCTCCCTCATAATCAAGGCAATGCGTAATACCCTTATGACTTAGAAAATTTCTTTCCTCTTTAAATTTCCTAAGATCTTTGACCAAGATATCGTTGTCACTTAGTTTTCTAAAACCTTCAATCAATCTCTCCAAAGATGCATCAGCATAATCATCACCACTTAATTTGAATGGTAATTTCTTTCCTATGCATTTTCTGGCAAGTTCAAGCGCTTCGGTAATATATAACTTAAGCTCTTGCTCAATGATTTGGCATGCTGATAAAGCATACGCAACGTTGAGATAGAAATCATTGTCATCCATATATCAATCTACAAAAATAATTAAGTTTAAAAAGTATGACTGCTCATGGCTCGATTGACTACTTTGTACTACTTTAATTTATTATTTTTCGGGATAGGATCGACGGGTTCTAATAACTCCGATTCCCTGTTATATGCTAAAAGCAAGACACCACCAATGGCCCTTGATGTCTTGAGCATTACAATCGTCTCTTGGCTCAAGGTGTGCGAATGAAAGGCGACAATAAAATCTATAAATGCATCCAGAATGTACTCATATTCTTGTTCAGTAACGTCTGTTTGAATCAAAAGCTTAAATGAAAGATGAGGTTCAGCTTCCGCTAAAATAGAAAATACAAACGAATAAGGTTGATCCTTTGAAACTTTTCCTTTTGAACCGATACGGACGGTGTTGGGTGCCGATGCACCAAAGAACTTTTCCCAGAGCTTGTTAAACCCCTTTTTTATAAAAATATAATGATCTTTACCAACCTCATTGAGAAAACCATCAAAGTAAGACTTACTAATATAGACGATAACTGCAGTAGGAATTAGCCACTCAATAGAAGCATAAGCACCCTCTGACTCACGTGATTCGATTTGTAAATTGAATCCACCCTCCAGTACGGAATCTTTAAATTCTGAGAAAATTTCCTCTGGTATAGTTTTGATGTGATTAATAACGATATGTGGAGAGATCATTTATTTAAAATGCTTTCGGAATATTATTCTATTAAAAATACTTTTTATATATCGAAAGAAATAACTCAAGGGGAAGCTATCCCGGGTTCGCGTTTATTAGCGCATTGCAGGGACAGTTATCATAATGTTGGTCCGATATCTCGAATCTGGTGGCCAGCGAACCACTTTGACAGTGTCGCCATTGCGGCCGGCTCTAGCAAATGCGTGAATACGAGCGCCAAGCGCCTCTTCGGACGAGAAACCGCAACATAAAACAGGTTGCGATAACGCTCGTAGGCCGCTGCTTGTGTTCCGATCAGTACGGCATTATCTGCCATTTTAAGATAGGAATTGAAATTGTACTCATTCCACCCGCGCCCGAATACGACTAGAACATTTTCAAATTGATCGCCCTTCACCCCATGCTTAGTTTCAAATGGCGAGTGACCATCTAGATACTCGCAGAGTGCAATGATTTCTTGGTAAGATATAGCATGAAGCGCATGCAGTTCCTTGATGCGCCCGGTCAGTGGCTCGCCGGCCGCTAGAGCATCTGCAAGCGCTCTTTCCTGACGTATGACCGCTTCTGAGAGGATCGGCAGACTCGTTGAGGACAGATGTTCAATCACATCGCCAACCGTACCCGTATCGCGAAGTTCGCAGAGCCGCCTCATGGCGTCCGCCCATCTAACCTTATCGGCTGGCCCGTTCATTACCGGACGCTCAGAATCAATCGCGTTAAACATCTGACCGAACCGCTTGTCTAGATAAGCACGTGCAGCTGGTTCAAGATGCTCATGGAAGTATGCGATAACCTCGTTTGCCTTACGCGTGAAGGAGTCATTGTACGCAAAAACGGTTCGCATCGATTCGTAGCCCATTTCCGTCGCAAGTGCCCGGTGAGTCAACATCAGGACCTTCGTGTCACTAGAAAAATCCCATCCAAAGCTTTCCAATTCGGTGCGGACATTCCTGAGAGCTCGTGCGGCTTCAGCAACAGGAAGATCGCCCTGCCAATGGTTTGCCGTTAGTCGAACCCCGCCCCATCCATTCGTGTGGAAAATGTGAATTTCGCCCGGTGCAACCGGATCTTTAACTGCCTGGGCGAGCTCAGGACGTATCAAGTTCAAGCTATCAACAATTGGTTTCGTGCTTCGAAAGTTCGCCTTTTTATCGATGCGTTTAAGAGCTTCGTGTGTAATTGAACCGCAGCCATCTCCATAGATTTTTTGCCAGTGATCACCAAAAAAGCCGAATTGCGGCGCGTTTGGCTTGCCGATGAACTTGTCTTTTAGAACTTCGATGAGATCGGAGTTGGTGTCCTGGTACTCATCCACGAAGACAAGTGGGAAGCGCGACACTACGGTGTTCCGGAACTTCGTGGATTGCATGAGCTCAATAAACACCGGAAAGATGTCGTCGTGGTGCAAATTCGCAGTGCCATCATCGATAGTGCGTCGACCGAGCGCATATCCAACTGCCGTGATGTTCGCAGAGTCGAGTTCTTCGATGCGATCAGCCCAGCCTGGCAGCGTTCGGACAAGTTCGCGAAGCCTTTTTTGAAAAGGACTGACAAGCATCCACGCGAACGCATGAGTAGTGTCGCAGTAGATGGATGGATCGCCATCTGTCTGTGCGATTATCATATCCCGTGCAACATTAGTGTATGTTATACATGCGACTTGTTGGTGCTTGCGTTGAAGCTCTCGCGCTCGATCCTTGAGGATATAGCGAAGTGCGGCGATTAGCGAATATGTTTTACCGGCGCCGGCGCCGGCCTCGAACACGAAGCTAGATCCATCGTCAAGGCAACCTTTCAGCACTTCCCATGAGGCGGTTGCGGCGATCTCGGCTGGATTAAGTTCTACGGCCACGCTTACGAGGTTTGTCCGGTAGATGGTTTGTCGAGTATATTGATTACATTTACGGCTTGCGCCTCAGCAACGAGCGCAACGCCAGGATCCGCGACTGAAATGTTGCTCGTGGCGAGCCACCTCACACTCTCTTCAATATATCGTGGAGTGACCCAGTTGGTTTTCTCAATCGCGTAGGTCAAGGCGAACTTTGATTTTTTTTGCTTCGCTGCCATATCTTGAGCTGCTTTCGCGAGCTCTTCGTTGGTTGTGCCTGTTATGCCAAATAAAGTTTGGTTCGCGAGAATGAATGCGTCCTCGAACGTCCTCCCACATGGCTGGCCCACCGTTTCCGGCACCTGATATGCGAGGCGCAGATTCCCACGTATTTTTGCAGCGCTGTCAGCCGCTAATACCTTCGACAAAGGAAATAAGGTCGACCCCTCAGCAACCTCTTCCTCATCACCAATAATCTCAGCGGCGGCGGCCTGTGCTAACATCGGAGTTATGACCGGCGGGGCTACAGACATTGTGGTCAATACTTCTCCAGACGCTTCATGCACCTGGGCGGTTACTTTTGGTGGCGTATTGAACCAGTGCTTGATGCAGGTATTGCTCGTGGATTCCCCCTCGTGGACAAGGCATGCTTCAAGCTTGTTCTTGTCGTTACACTTAACAGAGTCGAGATCGGTGATAATCAGACTGCGCATACCAAGGAATTCGAGCAGCGGAATGAAAAGCTGTGCGTAGGCTCCGCCGACCTCCATGATAGTGATGTATTGGCTACCAAGCTTCAGGGAAGGATCCACAGCATCTAAAGCGCGCATCACTTGTGGAAGCATCAGTCTCTCTGTCGTACCTTCAATTAGCACCGCCTTATCGGCGAAGAAAAGGTCGCAGCGCGTCAGAGTGAGATATTGGTGAAGAAAGTTAGAGGCAGGCCCTTTCAAACCAGCGAGCTCGCTACTAAGGTCCTTGACTTGAGTGCAGCGTACGCCAACCGGAAGATCGTTCGACGTAACAGCAAAATAACGAATCGTGTCAAAGCGAGCCTCATTAGCGACGTGCGGAGAGTGCGTCGAGACGACAAATTGCACCGGCCACGAGACATTTAAGCCTTCTGCTGCACAGAGTTTTTTTACGATCTCCGGCAATTGACGGATGAAGACCTCCTGCATCTGGGGATGCAGATGTGCTTCTGGTTCTTCAATCACGATGAGCTGCAAGCCTGTTGCGTTGGCACGTGCTCGGTACTCGCGGAAGAAGCCAACGATCTTAAGCAAGATATAGAGAAGGTTGCGATACCCGAGCCCGTTGTAAGACTCTGGAAGCTGAACGCCGCTATACCCGGCGTATTGAACTTTCGTGAAGTTGGACAGAAGCTTGCCAACTTCGAGCTTCGTCTCGGGCTGCAAAGGTACATTGTCCATGCCAGGATATCCAAAATGTTCTATCGCAGGCATAAGCTTCGCGAGCTCTTTTTTGAAATCAGTGTCCATCCCAGACTGGATTTCTTCAACGGCTTTGATGAGGCCTTCTGCAATGTTTTTTTGTGAACCGTCTGCAGTAGAAACGGAGGCGCTTTGAAATAGACCCTCTAACACCTTAGCAAGCACGTCTGTATCACGCCCACCCGTACCATCAAGCGCACGCTGTGCATTAACAAAGCCAAGAGACAGCAGACTAGAGACAGCCTTGAACGTCACGTCGCGCGTGTCCGTTGGATCTTGCGGGTCCTCAGCCCACATACTCGTCGTGAAGAGCTTCGGCACGCGGTCGGCTAAGCTGCGGAAAAGTGCCAGGCGATCCTCGTCAGAGTGCGCTTCGTCGGCTCCATGCAGAATGGTTTCTTCGTGACCTTCGAACAACGCTGCAATCTTGCCATCGGCGAGGCGTCTAGAGCACACAATGATTGCCTCAGTACAGTTGTCGTCTGTATCTATAACGAATTCGCGGAGCGGACCGAAATCAGGAACTGTTGGATCGAAACTCACATGTATTCGCATATCTATAGATGGCACAAGTGCGCGAACATCATCGGCAACAGCACCTTGTAATAGTGCACGATGTGCTTCGCAAAACTTGTCGTAACAAGCGCTTGAAAAGTCCTCCATTTCAAACGTACTTCGTTCAGATAGAAATTTACGGATAATGTCAGAGAACGAGGTCTTACCGCAGTTATTACGTCCAACCACGACTGTGGTGTCGTCTTCAAGCTGCAAAGAAATATTATGCAGCAAGCGGAAGTTCTTTATTTTTATTGTCTTTATCTTCACGTTGCAGTTTGTCTATAAGATTCGCTGTAGCTAATTTACACTCAAAACGCAGCTAGCGGTAGTAAGGATTTAAGAGAGACCTTATCTGCATTTGATGTAATCCAGTAAGTGACCGTGCTAAACATAGGCAGTGAATTCAAATGTTCGGACTAGCGTCATCTAAGAGCTACAACTGAGGCAACAATAACTGTCACTGATGAACGACATTATTAGCATTGTTTGGTCAACCTTAATCTCAATGCTTCTTAAATAATCTCCTGCTCAATTCAAAAATTTAATTAACAGCTTATATTTAACTAATTAGAAGCTAATTAATTTTATCACCGTTTTATTTACCTTAAATATCCGTTTTTTTACCCTAATTTGTACAAGCTTTTAGAAGGACAGGATGCTGGATGTACGTACAACGGTGAAACTGTTTCCTTTCATCCAGTAAGTCTTGATTGCTAGATTTGCTACGCAACTCTTCGCTACCAACTCAGAGTTACGCCCCGAGACCCGACAAAATTTAGAAACTTACATAAACCTAAACAGAGTTGCATGCGCTTAATGCCATCCTAGAGGAGGCCATTCAGATCACCGTTTATAGCAGCCTCGCCAGTAAAGGATTTATCCAGTGCAGCGGAGATGAAGACGAAAGCGGAGATGCGATCTTGGAGTACGTCTGTATTACTCAAGAGGGTTTGAGGCACTCAAAGCTCTGGTGGTGTACATTAATAGCCTCCCACTTAACCTCTGCAATGTATTTTGCAGCTTTCTAAATGTTTAGATTGCTCTAAAAAAGAGTTCACTTAGGAGGCTTATTTGCCATCTCTGTAATCGCTTCGTATAAAAAGTCTTTGGCTTCTAAAGGTACTAACCAATTTTTGAACTGTGGTTGCCAGCGCCCTCCGACTAATCTCATAAGCTGTTTTAAAAGTGCATTCAAATATGGGTCATATGGTGACCAAATGGCGATGCCAAAAGGTCGTTCAATTACATCCAGCATGCGTTCATTGATAAAAAATCGAGTACGCTTAGGCTCAATAGCAGTATTTTTTTTGGCGGCTGGAATTTCGACACTTAAAGCATGTTGCAATGCCAATTCTCTCGCCTCCAGAATGAGGCTTGTATCATCCAATATTTTGATCCATTCTTTTTGTGCAACATTCATTAACACAGCTTCTTCCAAACTATCCCATGTCCAAGATTGATGATGCATACCAGCCAAATTAATTTCTATAGTTGGTATTTTTAATTCATTTTTTAGAAAAATAAATTTATCTTCTTCAATAAAATGTGTCACCGCAATTTCGATGAAAAAATAAGTAGTGCCCAGTGATGCAACCACATCAGGACGAATTCTGCCAAAAGTAATTTCGGTTTCTACCTGACTAAAGGAAAGCCACATTTCCGGTCTAGTTGCAACGCCCTCTCCAACTCGGCCATCTTTCAATCTCACCGTTTCAGAATGCACGCGTTCGGGAATAGTAATCCCCTGGGATTGCATAATAATTTGCTTCGCTGCTAAATGAAGTGCTGTTTCTGCACCATTAACGCAATCATTTCCCGAGGTGTGCGCAAAATGCCACTCTCTTACATCACCTTGTCTCGCTATTAATGCTTCACCACAACTAGGACAACTACACCCACACGCCAGTCCTCTTTCCACATCATTAATTGATTTAATTTGCAGATGCTTGTCGATTGCAAACAATTGCAGCACACTAGTGTTTTCCATTTCTATTCTCCAAATTAAATGACAGATAACGTCGCTCATTTTTACAGCTCAGATTCTGTTGAACACCCAATAAACGGGGTTATAACGGAGTTATCTTTTGAAAATGAAATTGATTTAATTGAGAAAAATATCTCCACATGGATGAAAAATGATCGCCTTGATTGTTTAATGCTGAGAGCACTTTTGCAGTTATCCAAACGCGCCAATAAAGCTCAAACTGAATTCACCCCGCAAGAAATTGTAGAAACCATTAGTCTTGTACGGAATAGACGATGGTCAACAGGTAACGATAAAGAAAGAATGTCCGATGATGTTCGAAGAACATGGAAAAAATTAGAACATTTATGGCAATCGAAGTTAGAAGGGATTACACAATCATTGCTTGATGCTGGGCTACAGCATTATCCAAAACTCACTCGTATCGAAGGCGGCGGGACTGGCAAGCTAACGAAATATCGTATTGAGTGGCAAGACATTTCGACACCGCTTATTACGACTGAAATAAATTTTTACGCTAAGCAGCCAAATTTTCCACTACAAATCAAATATATTTGTGAGGACATCAAGGACGCCGGCTTTTTAGCAAGCATCTTTGCTACAGGTTTAATATTAAGTGGCTGGAGGAGATGGCTATATATAGCCACGCTGTTGATCCCTATGTTGCTAATGCTCATATTTGCAATTTTTTTCATTCTCAACTTAGCACTTTTTGATTCGCCAAAAAATCAACTGGGTACTTTAATCACGTGTTTATTAACAGTTTTTACAATCTATATTTCTATATACCCAATGGTCCATATCAAATCGAAAGGAATACTGTTGGCACCATGGTGGATGCAATCTGATGATGAAGAGAGATTATTGGAATTCAGGAAACCTCCTAGATTTGTTGGCCGATCCATCAAAGCAGTCTCATACACTTCAACATGCCCAATTTGCCAAGGAAAGATTACTGCAAAATCTGGCGGGCTTGAATTCTTTGGCAGGATTGTGGGTCGCTGTGATGAAGCACCTGTAGAGCATGTATTTTCCTTTGATTACATTACACGACAGGGTCGCTGGTTAAGGGCTTAACACTTACTCTTAGATATGAGTCATTTGTATATATCTGTTTTTTTCGAGGTCGACAAAGTTTGTTTAGATCCATTCCTTAAATGTTAACAGTCCGTTTGTGGCCGGTTTACGTCGTCCGCTTTCGGCCCATAATGGACATTGAGCATGCTAGTACATTTAATAGCTTGGTGATGTAAATATTAAGCATACAGTGTGTATTCCTAATTATAAGAATTAAGGGACACACAATGAAAAATCAAAAATGCTTGTTACAGTCATTCTTGCTTTTGTTTGCAGTCTTGCTTATGCACATGGAGGGGGCCTAGACAGTAAGGGATGTCACCACGACCGTAAAAATGGTGGTTATCACTGCCACTGATGAATAGCCAGAAGTAAATAAGCCAGCTTATGCTGGCTTTTGTATTTTGAGGGCAATATTGATTAGATTTCAATCAACCTGACTTTTGCTGCAACTATTGTGATATTCAGGTTCAAAGTGAATATCATCCCAGTCATCCTCGTAAGCAAACTAGTGGTATGGCTTTCAAATTGTTAAGTTAATGAGGAAATCGTAATGTCTAGCCGAAGAGATTTTTTGCAGAGCAGTGCGGCAATTGCTGGAAGTTTAGCTTTGACATCTAATCTTGCTCAAGCGGGTGGCAAGCAACGCATGGCAATAAATAAGCTTACAGATAATGCAGGGAAGTATGTGTTAGCGCCGTTACCTTATGCATACGATGCACTAGAACCTGTCATCGACGCTCGTACGGTTGAGCTGCATTACAATTTTCATCATAAGCCAGCGGTTGCAGCAGCCAATAAGGCCGAGGATGCCTTAGCCTCCGCCCGTGCCAAGAATGATTTCTCTCTTGTGAAGCATTACGAGAAAGAATTGGCTTTTCAGTTATCCAGCCATATTCTTCATACTATTTATTGGACTAATTTATCTCCGAAAGAAGGGATCCCAGTAGGTAGGCTACTTAAAGCACTAGAGCAAAATTTCCAAAGCTTCGATCAATTTAAGTCTCATATCATTGCCGCAACCGTTGGTGTAGAAGGAGCTGGCTGGGGCATATTGGGCTACTTACCATCAAGTGGGAAGCTGATGATCTTGCAATGCGAGAATCATCATAAATTAACTGCGTGGGGGATTATTCCTATTTTGGTATTGGATGTTTGGGAACATGCTTATTATCTGAAATATCAGAACAAACGTGCTGAATATATCAACGGTTTGTTCAGTATTATCAATTGGGACAATGTCGCTCTTAGATATGAATCAGCTACTACATAAATAACGGGCCTTGACTCAATAACTCTACATTATCCTAATTCATAGTTTTGATCATCCGTAAACTAACGTAGCACCGCGTGGGACTTTACGCTTTAAATCACGACAATTTCCTGGTGGAGGTTGCTGACCAGCTGGGCGATCAGGATACCAAATACGACATTCACCCGGTGGCGGCAGATGTCCATTAGGAATGTCAGCGTGTTCATGGCTTTGTCGTCTATGTTGTGGACCATCCATTCCGCCGTGTGCCACACATCCCATTAAACCTGTAGTCATTAAAATGGCTAAGGTGAATTTGCTAATTTGATAGTAATAATTTTCATTATTTTCCCATGTATTAACAAATTCTTTCCGTCCATTTAAGACTTATACAATTGTTAAGGTTCATATCTAGATATGTTGATTTATTAAGTTTTCTAAAAGTCAATGAATGCTTTGGGCCATTTGGTGTCGTCGCTTTAGGCCCAAAAGCAGCCACACAAAAATCATCACCCACAAATTATCAGCCACCTTAAGACAGTGTGAATCACTTAATTTATTATGCTTCATTTAATATAGGTAAGCGCAAGATATGGATTAGGTGAATTTGTAAGTACCATATTTTTTTATATTTTACAGACTCTTCTTATGAAACTACCAAATGAACTCTTGCCGTCTTCCCGTTGACTTATTAATCACTAACTTAATATATAACTGAAAAGGGATTCAACATGGGATGCAATAACTCAATAGTAATTAATGCTTCTGCAGAGCAGGTCTGGCAGAAACTTCGCGATTTTCACGGCATGGCGTCTTGGGCTAAAGGTATTATTGAGACTTGTACCCCAGAAGGCGATTTTCGCAGTAACGAAATCGGAGCTAAACGCATTTTGAATGGGGTTTTCAAAGAAACCCTCTTAGGTTTGGACGACCATAATAAAGTCATGTTATACAGCATCGACGATGGCCCGGATGCTGTGGCTAAAGATAAAGTTCAAGGTTATATCGGAAAAGTTCGAGTATTTCCGGTGACAGAAAATAATAGTAGTTTTGTATCATGGACTTCAACCTGGGCGTCTGATTCTGGTGGTGTAGCAGACTTCTGCAATCCTATTTATCGCGGATTACTCAATGCATTGAAAGAAAATTTAGAATCTACCACTTAGACGTGGAGCGCCACCATGGAATTGAAAACTCTCAATGTGAATACTATTCCGATGAAGTGGTTTGAACAAGGCCAAGGCTATCCTGTAGTGCTCGTTCACGGCATACCTACCTCCCCGACCCTTTGGCGCTACGTTGTGCCTCTCATACCGAATGCGCGAAGTATCGTTTGGGAAATGGTGGGCTACGGAAGTTCTAGAGTCCAAGGACGTGGACGCGATATTTCAGTGGCAAAGCAAGCGCAATATCTTGCTGACTTTCTGGACGAAATAGGCATTACCCGGGCAATTTTTGCGGGGCACGACTTAGGAGGAGGCGTAATCCAGATTCTTGCAATACGTCGTCCTGAGCTATTCGCAGGATTAATGCTAACTAATAGCATAAGTTATGATTCTTGGCCCATCCCCAGCGTTAAGTCATTACGTTCATTCAGCTCAATACTTAAAAGGTTACCATCTGTTTTCCTTAAGCCCATATTGAAAACAATGTTCATCCGCGGCCACAGGTCTTTGTTGGAAGGAGAGGAAGCCATGAGCGTTCATTGGCCACTTTATGCTTCACGTTTTGGCATGGATGCCTTTATTCGGCAGATCAGATCACTTGAAGTACAGGACACGCTCACTATCTCAAATCGATTAACCGAGCTCAATGTGCCTGCGAGAATAGTTTGGGGTGAGGCAGACCCTTTTCAGAAAATTGAATACGGCGAACGCCTTGCATCTGATTTGAACGCAAAATTACACAGAATTCCTGAAGGTAAGCACTTTACTCCTGAAGATCATCCGGAAGAGATAGCAAAAGCTTTACAAGAACTACTGTCTGAAGTCTGTTCATCCCAGAATAACCCATCCAAAGAAGGAGAGTTTCAATGACATCAGCGTCTCAATACCTCTATGATCACGTGACAACTAAAGTTCTGATGGACGACATGTCTTTCCGCGCACATGCACCCCAACCCGGCGATCACTTACCCGAATTCGATTTACCAACTGTAGATGGTGGTCAATTCAGCACCCGCGACTTCATCGGGAAGAAACCGCTATTACTTATTACGGGTTCCTATTCTTGCCCAATGACTGCAAGCTCCAATCCCATTCTCAAAGAGTTTTATAATGAATTCGGCAGTGACATTGCATTTGTGATGATCCAGGTACGTGAGGCGCATCCAGGAGAGCACACCGAACAACCGCATAGCACAGAAGAAAAAATCAAATATGCAAATGCTCTAAAATCACGTGACGACC
Organism: Methylotenera sp.; assembly: GCA_002928535.1. GTDB lineage: Bacteria > Pseudomonadota > Gammaproteobacteria > Burkholderiales > Methylophilaceae > Methylotenera. The sequence continues at coordinate 161,383 of PERG01000003.1, forward strand.
TTCCTTGGCCAATTGCGATCGATAGTGTCACTGGCGAATTACATCGTGCCCTAGATGAGAAGCCAAACGCACTCTGGTTGACTAATCGAGAGGGCCTGATCGTGTACCGTTCATTGTGGGCTGGGGACGACGCTGGGCTTGAACAAGCTCTTGATGCAGTCTGTTCCAACCGTACGCCTGCATTAGAGGATAGCAGCCGTCGTGTTGGCCCGATGGCAATGGGTGTGGGAAAAATGCGAGAGATGACACAACAGTCCGGGCCGCGTGCTACTCATGATATGTGGCGTGCTGCACCTCCTATGGCTGCGATGGCTTTGGTAGCAGACTTTTTCCAACCCTTGCCACCGAAATGGCGAACATTTGCTGCCCTAGCGACAATCGGTTTGAGTATTGCAGCAGTCACTTCTTTTATTACTAAACGGCGCAGTAACTGAATTCAAACTGTAAAGATCAAACAAAAGTCATAATCAAAGTTAAACGCTAGAGATTGATCCAGATTTTTACAGCCACATTCATCATTCTTGGCCCGTAACAAAAGACATTTAACGACCTAAAGCAGTCTTTTTGTCATATGCTAGAGATGCATAATCCCGGCTGTGTCAGCAGTAAGTTTTCCTCAGAAAAGCCTTTTTGCACTGTAGTATCTATTTAGTGTGAAATTTTCTTAGTCAGCACTAAACGCAAAATTGCTGGATATTTGATTTTGGAGATTAAGCACCTTATTCGGGCTAGTAAGAGTTAATTCTAAAAATTATTTTGGTCTAGGTTGCCTTAAGGAATTACCCGGATTGGAAAGTTTTCCCGCCCTCAATTCCATAACAGCCGTGGCAACTGATCGCGAAACATTACGTACTTCTTCCTGAAAAGTAGTATCTGCATCAAGTGCTTCATGGCTTGAGGAGTACGGTTCGTAATAACCTATGAAGCGATCGAGCTTAGATTTGCTTCCCGAATCTATCAGCCCCATCCAGTCGAGCCAATCAGTCAGACCTCGGCGAGTCATTTCGATACCTGCCACATCACCGTGAACGACTACGCCGTAAGCGCGTCCAGCAAGGTGTTTGGGGTAATTCCATCCTTGCATTTCGATGGCCTTGGCTTCGTCAGCTTTTTTACCATGGGTAGCAGTTGGATCGGGGTTGCCACCGTCCGCGCATACCATACGATCTATCATAAGCTTTAATACGGAAGGCGTTTGGTACCAGTAGATTGGTGTAAAAATAATGACGCCGTGAGCTGCAACCCACTTTTCATAAATCTCATTCATCCAATCATTGGTTTGGCGCAATGAATGATTAGGGTAACAACTGCACGGCCAGTGACAAAGAGGCATAGCGGTTGAAACACACCCTTTACATGGATGGATATGTCGATCGTAATCGGAAGTTAGTAAAGACAAATCCAAAACATCAACTTCCATCCCTTCCTTTTCAAAAATTTCTTTGGCTATGTTTACCAACCTAAATGTTTTTGAAATTTCTCCAGGACAAGTGCCATCGTTACGCGCGGAGCCATTTATCAGCAAAATCCTCGACTGTGTTGTAGGCTCTTTTTGTTTATCTTCTGCCAGAAGCAAGCGATCTCGTGTGTTTTTCCATTCAATTGAAAGTTCATACTCTGGATTTTTGAATCCTTCACCTGCTGGTGTAGTTAAAGGTGCCTTATGGGAATCCCGATAATTTTCCCAAGCAATTTGTTCAACATGGACTAATGAATCAGCGATTTTTTCAAATTTAGGATCTTCAAATGACCGCGAAAAAACTATACGAAATTCGTCTCTATTCAACTTTGACGGGGCTTGGCCTTTACGTGTTTCGGTCATTTTTATCATCCATTTTTAAATAGCTTAATCAAATACCATCTAATCTGTTATGACAACTTGTATTCAACGACTGGTAACCAGTTGGTTTGATAAATCCAATATGTCGTTTGCTGTTACATTAGGTGGGATTGCTAACGGAAAAGGGCTTTTCCCATCCCTAGTAATAAAAGCTGTTTTCATACCCGCCCACGCCGCTCCTGCCACGTCCCATGGGTGTGCAGCAACTAACATACACTCGTGTGCAGACTTATTCATTGCTCTAGCTGCCCAGTTATAGACGTCAGAATGAGGCTTATATTTACCTAAGTGATCAATGCTAAAGCAGCGCTCGAAAAAATCACTTATTCCTGCATTATCCAATTGAATTTTGGATGCTGCTGAAGATGAATTGCTTAAAGTCGCCATCCGAAAACCGGCTATTTGAAGTTTGGTTAAAGCTTCAGAAACCTCTTTGTGGGGCTTCAAATGGAGCATAATTTGCAATGCATCACGCGCATCCTCAACAGTAAGGTTGATATTCCGATTTTTTGCCATCATCGTAAGTACAGCTGTTCCTATATCCATAAAAGACTCGTATTGATTGCTTACAGTTATTGACAGTGAGTATTGAAGGACACTGCTAAACCAGAGATTTGAAATGCCTTCTTCGAGCAATATGTCATCAACATGTTTTTTTAATGGCTCTATGTTGAGCAATGTCTCGTTAACGTCAAATAACAATACTGACGAATAATTATGCTTAAACTGTTCTATCAATATAGCCTCCAAAACACTCAGACACCATGTGTGTGATTATTACTATTAAGTTGTCTCACTAATCCAGAAATGACTTGGCAGTAAGCGATATTAATTTCTCTTGCACTGTTGCACCTCATTGATTGATACTTGCAAGCTAATAATGGTTCATTGGTTAACAATTCATGCACAATATCAACGACTGGCTTAATGAACACGGTGATTACCTGTACCGTTTCGCGCTCGCACGTTTGCGCGACCCACACCAGGCCGAAGATGCCGTTCAGGAAACCATGCTGGCCGCCATCAAGCATCATAGTTTTGAAGGCGAATCTAGCGCTCGCACCTGGCTGACCGGCATCCTCAAGCACAAGATCATCGACCTGCAGCGGAAACGCTTGCGCGAAATGCCGCTTTCCGATGTGATTGATGTGGACGCCAGTGATACGGCGATAGATGATTTTTTTGACCAGCGCGGCCATTGGGTTGATAAACCGCAGCAATGGCAGACGCCGGAAAACGCGCTGGAACAGAAGCAATTCCTCGTTGTATTGGCAGAATGTCTGGAGCGTTTACCTGCTAAATTATCAGGCATCTTCATGATGCGTGACGTGCAGGAAATCGATAACGAAATAATTTGTAAGGAGCTGGATATTACGACGACCAATGCTTGGGTGATGTTATACCGCGCCCGGATGGGATTAAGGAAATGTCTGGAAATGCATTGGATTATGGAGTGAAATCAAACCATGCTTACATGTAAACAAGTTAGCCAACTTATTTCGCAGTCTTTAGACCGTCCGCTCACGTTAACAAACCGTATCCAGTTAAAGGTTCACCTGGTCATGTGCGATGCCTGTACGCGCTTTAAAAAGCAGATGCAATTATTGCAAGTAGCCGTGCATCGCTTGAGGCGGCAGACGGAATCTGACAGCAGCATTATACTTTCGGAAGCGGCAAAAACCAGGATTAGCCATACGGTAGCATCTAAACAGCAATAAATATCGTATCTCTGTATGTAATACCTATCCACATTTGAAAGGATTTACCATGAACAAAACACAAAAATCAATCGCTTTGGCCTTAGGTGGCGCATTTGCACTTTCCATGGCGGCGCCTTCTGTGAGTGCCGCAGAAAATCCATTTGCGATTAAAACCCTTTCTTCCGGTTATCAAGTAGCCGAACATCACGAAGAAAAAATGAAAGATGGCAAATGCGGTACCGGTAAATGCGGCGCTGAGAAAAAAGCAGGTGAAGCTAAATGCAGCGCCGATAAAATGAAAGAAGGCACTTGCAGTGCAGATAAAGCTAAAGACGGCAGCTGTAGTGCCGACAAAATGAAAGAAGGCAGTTGCAGCGCAGATAAGAAGTAATAATTAGTCAAATATCCAATTCTTAATATTAGCTAGTACACTCTATGTGTGAAAAAACTATTGGATATGAATTTACGATTGCATTCAAAATCATTTTGTATGCAATCGTAGAGCAGCGGTAATACGCAGTAATGCATCCATTATTATAGATTTGGGAGCCGCAATATTCATACGCATGAAACCACTGCCTGCATCACCAAATATCAAACCAGGACTTAGTCCTACTCCGGCTTTGTAAGTGAAAAAATTTTGTAGCGATGTATCATCCAATCCCATATCGCGACAATCTAACCATATTAGATAGGTGGCTTCTGGAGCGCTCGCCTGGATTGGAAATAGATTATCTTTTATATATTCAATTACAAAATTACGTGTTTCTTGTAGGTATTCCAAAAGTTCGTCTAACCATATATCCCCTTCTTGATAAGCGGCTTCAAACGCAACCATACTGAACGGATTGGCTAAATTTATAGCCATTTTTTTGAATATAGTATTAACTGCTTCTCTTTGTGCAATTTCGGGAATTATCAATGCGGATAAATTGAGACCTGGAATATTAAAGGTCTTACTTGGCGCTACTGCAGTAATAATATTCTTCCTGACATTTGATATTTTCTGAAGAGATTGAAATACCACAGGTAGGTAAACCAAGTCTGCATGTATCTCATCGGAAACGATTATTAAATCATGCTTTTCAGCTATTGAAAGTAACTGTTTCAACTCTTCGGCACGCCACACTCTACCTACAGGGTTGTGAGGGGAACACAGTAGTAGCATTTTTGCATTTGATGCGCATGTTTCCAAATGTTCAAAATCGATCTGATATTGGCCATCTTTTAAACGTAGAGGATTATTTATCAATGACCTCCCTAATTCATTTACAGCGGAAAAGAAGGGGAAGTAAACCGGAGGTTGAACGATAACTGCATCTTCAGGATTGGTGAAAGCCAATACAGCTGCATGAAGTGAAGTCACCACTCCGGGTGATAGAACTATCCAATCACGTTCAATGCTCCAACCATGGCGTCGGTTAAACCAGTCAATTAGTGCTTCGTAAATACTTTCTGGAAAATTACTGTAGCCGTAGATTGGATGATTCGAGCGTTGTAATAAAGCATTTCTTACCCCAGGAGGTGAAGCGAAATCCATATCGGCAACCCACAGCGGAATGACATTCGGCGTACCAAATACGCTCTTACGAGCATCGTATTTCAGGCTGTTGCTAAATTCCCGATTGATTACCTCATTGAAATCAAAAAGTCGTTTCAAGTAATCTCCAAGTTAAGGGTCATCAATGATTCAAAACCTTGATTTTGTTTGGTTAAATTTAACTTTTCTGGACCTGCCAAAGCGCATCAATGAAGTGCTTTTTTGTATCTGTAAATAGCGCTTGAGTTTTATAACCGATATTGAGAGCAAGCTGTTTTATTTCTTGTTCCGTAAACTTAAATGATGACTCCAAATGCAAAGCTTCATATTGATTAAAATAAAAGTATTTCCCAAGCGCAGCAATGTATATTTGTTGATCATGCATAGAAATGATATGACTTTCCATTGCACCTAAGGAGGGATTATAAAATC